>NZ_JBSFPC010000034.1:0-1171 GCF_053587995.1 Gordonia sp. NPDC003504 | reverse complement strand
GCGCCCAGTGGACGTCCGAGCTTGCAGGCCCACGCCGCGGTGCTCACCGCCCCGGACCGCGCACCCGCCTCGACCACCAGCACCGCCGCCGACAGTGCCGCGACCAGACGATTGCGCGCCAGGAAGATTGTTTGCGCTACCAGACGACACAATTCCCTGACATGCCCATCTAGCCAGATTCCAAATAATACCCACCGATTTCGTATCTAATTATAGACTGCGCGGGGAATCTCGTCGACAGATTCGTTCTCTGATATCGGAGGAAGTTGCTTCCTTAAAACCAGTTCCATATCTTTATCAGAGAACTCCCCGTTTCTCAGTATTTTGAGCTGAAGGAATAGACCATGCATTTCATGGACAACATTCTGTTCCTCCGTGTGGCGCAGGCTCACATCATCCATGCACTCTTGATTCACCGTAGATAAATCCTCTTCCAGCGCGAGATAGTCGTCTTCCAGCGCTCCATTCTTGACCAGCTCCCGATACAGTAGAAGAGTCTGCCGAAACCGATTCAGAAGCACGATTCCACGACGCGGCGATAGACTCTCGGCGTAGATGAGCTGATCCTTACCCTGGCTATACAGGTCCCAAGACTCGGGACTGCCTGGCTCCACATCCATATAACTCCGAAGAATCAGCAGTCTTCCCAGGGTCGTACGCCGATGAATCTCCTTTGGGGCCAAGTCGACCGCCTTCGCGGCGAAGGACGTCGCAGGGATATACAGCGCATTGAGCTGGGCCGCAATCGACCTCTGTTCCCAGAAAGCCGCCTCGCCCGAATACAAGTCTTCAACCCCAGCGTATATGGATTCCAGATGACGCTTGTGAATAAGTCCCCTGAGCATTCTCGCTCGCATCACAGCGCGAAGAATCCGATACTCATAGTTCCTCGACCGACGTGTCGATTTGTTCACATAAGGTGCAAGCTTCTCCATCAGGGAGACCATCGCTTCGATAATACTAGCCTCGGACACAGACGCTCTAACCGATGAAATGGTCGCCGACCGGTATCGCGTGACCAGTCGCCCGCCCTCGATTGCCACTAGGTCAAGAAACTCCTTCGATCGGGAAATCTTGGCTCTTGTGACGTAGTTGTGGGTGGGTTCGGCGTGGCGTGAGGGCGCAACGCCGTTGTCCTGCTTAAGGTTTGGTTTGCGAAGACTAAACCTGA
>NZ_JBSFPC010000033.1:0-1253 GCF_053587995.1 Gordonia sp. NPDC003504 | reverse complement strand
TGAATCGCCCCGGGTTTGTCGGAGGCTCTCGAATCTGTGAAGGATGGAGAGTATGGCAGCACCACGGAAGTACAGCGTTGAGCTGAAGGAGCGGGCGACGCGGATGGCGGTGGAGGCCCGCAAGGACCCGGTCACGCGGCCGGGAGCGCTCAAACGGATCGGGGATCAACTCGGTGTGCACCCGGAGGCGCTGCGGACCTGGGTCAAGCAGGCCGAGATCGATGGCGGCGTTCGACCGGGTACCACGACCAGCGAGGCTGAACGGATCGCGCAGCTGGAACGGGAGAACCGTGAGCTGCGGCGGGCGAACACCATCTTGAAGCAGGCATCGGCTTTCTTTGCGGCGGAGATCGACCGCCCGCAGCGCTGATCGTGGAGTTCGTCGCCACTCATCGTGGCGAACATGGAGTCGATCCGATCTGCGCGGCCCTGAGAGATACGGCCGCCCAGATCGCTCCGTCCACGGTGCGAGCCCATCTGAGTTCTCGACGAGTCGAGGCGCCACGGGTGGTCCGTGACCGCGAGGTCCTCGGCGAGATCCGCACTGTGCATGCCGATAATCTCGGCGTCTACGGTGCCCGCAAAGTCCATGCCGAACTACACAGAAAGGGTGTCCGCGTGGCCCGCTGCACTGTCGAACGGTTGATGAAAGCTGATGGGCTGCAGGGGATAACGAGAGTGAAGACGCGCAGGACCACGTGCAGCGAGGGGGCCGAAACTCCGCGACCGGCAGATCGTGTGGAACGGCAGTTCACCGCGGCGGCGCCCAACGCGCTGTGGGTAGCGGACCTGACCTATATCCGCACCCACTCGGGGTGGGTGTATGCCGCGTTCATCCTTGATGTCTTCTCGAGGATGGTCGTGGGCTGGCAGGTCTCGACCACCATGCGCACCGACCTCGCGCTCGACGCCCTGGATATGGGGTTGTGGGCGCGGTCGCGTGCCGGCCAGGACGTGGCCGGGCTGATTCACCACTCCGACCGCGGCGCCCAGTATCGAGCCATCCGTTACACCGAACGCCTCGCCGAAGCCGATGCGGTGACTTCTGTTGGCTCTAAGGGTGATTCGTATGACAATGCGATGGCCGAGGCGTTCAACTCGCTGTTCAAGGCCGAATGCATCCGCAACCCAGTGATGCGTCCTCGGGGTGGCTGGGGTGGTGTCGGCGAGGTCGAGATCGCCGTCGCCGAGTACATCGATTGGTTCAATCACCGCCGTTTGCACGGCGAGATCGGCCACGTCCCACCCGTCGA
>NZ_JBSFPC010000032.1:0-1355 GCF_053587995.1 Gordonia sp. NPDC003504 | reverse complement strand
GGCTCTTGTGACGTAGTTGTGGGTGGGTTCGGCGTGGCGTGAGGGCGCAACGCCGTTGTCCTGCTTAAGGTTTGGTTTGCGAAGACTAAACCTGAGGAGTTCCGGCGTTGCGCATGTCCAGTGTAGTGCAGAAGGTGTTGTCGATCCCTGCGGTTGTCGAGGGTGTCGCGGTGGAGGAGACGACCGCCGATCCTGACGGAGTCGTCGTGGTCGGTGTCCGCGCGTATGCGCGTGATCGGTCCCGGTGCGGCGAGTGTGGCCGGCGATGCCCGGGCTATGACCAGGTCAGCGATGTGCGGCGATGGCGGCATCTGGATGTGGCCGGCCGCCGGTGTCTGTTGCAGGCGTCGCTGCGGCGGGTGCGGTGCACTGTGCACGGGGTGATTACCGAGGCGGTGCCCTGGGCGCGGCCACGGGCCCGACACACGCGTGCTTTTGATGACATGGCGGCATGGCTGGCCGCGCACATGCCGATCTCGGCGGTCACCGAGTTCCTCCGGGTCGCGTGGCGCAGTGTCTCCGGCATCGTTGAACGGGTCGTGGATGAGCATTTCGCGGGCGTCGATCGGCTCGATGGGCTGGTCAACATCGGTATCGATGAGATCGCCTACCGCAAAGGTCACCGCTATCTGACGGTGGTGATCAACCACGACACCGGCCTGGTCGTGTGGGCTCGGGAGGGCCGCGACAGTGCCACACTGGCCGCGTTCTTCGACGAGTTGGGTCCCGAACGTGCCGCCCGGATCGCCAAGGTGTCTGCCGACGGTGCGGAGTGGATCTGGTCGGCGGTGACCGCCCACGCCCCGCACGCCATTCCATGTCTGGATCTGTTCCACCTGATCCAGTGGGCTGGCGACATGGTCGACAAGGTGCGGCGCCGTACCGTCGCCGCCCATGGCGGCGGTAAGGGTGCGATGTGGGCGGTCCGCAAGACCCATACCGATCAGTCACCCGAGCAGCGTGGCATCGTCGAGCAGCTCCGTGAGGACAACCGCGAGCTGTACGAGGCGTACATGCTCAAAGAGCAACTGCGCGATGCGATCCGCGCCACCGAAGGAAGGCGGTTCGTGTTGCTGACTGGGGCACAGGCATGGGCCCGAGACAGTGACGTCCCGGAAATCGCAGTTCTGGGAAGAACGTTGGAGCGTTACAATGCTCGTATCCGGAACGCGTTGCGTCACAACCTGACCAACGCGCGCACTGAGGCCACCAACACCCATCTACGCGCACTGACCAAGCGGGCCTACGGATTCCACACGCCAGAAGCGCTGATAGCGATGGCCGAACTCACCCGCGGCGGCGCCTGCCCCGAACTGCCCTGGCCGTAACCCACCCACAAGAACGTCAGGAGATCC
>NZ_JBSFPC010000031.1:0-2143 GCF_053587995.1 Gordonia sp. NPDC003504 | reverse complement strand
CAGAAGCGCTGATAGCGATGGCCGAACTCACCCGCGGCGGCGCCTGCCCCGAACTGCCCTGGCCGTAACCCACCCACAAGAACGTCAGGAGATCCGAAATCTTACGGTATTCCTTTGATGACATCCCCGAGGCTTGCGCAAGAAAACTGGGCATCTCGTATCCGAAACTGTTTACATACGCGGTAACAAACACAACCATCTGAGCGCGGGGATCATTTAGCCGATCGAACTGAGGACGAATGCGATCGCGGTACCCTGGGCCGAACTCCAATTGACTCATCGCGTCGAAGATGTTTCTTCCAACAAATTCGGTCGAAAGCTCGTCTGTCTTTCTACCTTGCATTCGAGCATACCGGCCAGCACTCTTGACGTGTTTAGCCAATATGCGTGCATCGCTCCGACTTAGCTTCTCTAGTCCGGGAATCGAATGCTTGTCGTAGAGCCTTACGAAACGTCCATCCACCTCCTCAAGGATTACCCTCCGCCTAGAGGAACGCTCAAACGCTAGAATTACAAGTGAGAGGCTCAGCTGCTCAGCGGCCTCTAAGAGTTTTCGGGCATCTTCTGCAAAGTCAGCCAGCCCGTCGTATAACAGCAGAGCGGGTCCACGCCCGCCAAGGACCGCCAGCGTCGCCTTAACGTCAATTGTTCTCTCGCCCCTGAACCGAAATACGGTGTACCCCTTTCTGGTTAGGCGAGCCGAGATCTCCAATGCAGCGCAGCTTTTTCCTGAGAACCTCGGCCCCAGTGCGACATGGATTCTTCCTACCCAGTCGTGCGACATTAGGTCTTCTTCGATGCTCCGCTCGATGTCTGCATACCAACCCAAAGGCGCAATTCTGCCGCGCACCGCGTCGTCCCATATCGGTTCAAAACCAAGGAAGAAGTCATGCCCGGGAGGCACGTAGCTATCCGACTCGCTAAGGAGATCAAATTGTGAAGCGAATCGCGCCACGTCAGATCTCTGGGCTGCGATCGACTCCCATTGAAAGTACACGCCGCTTCGTGATTCGCCAGTGATATGCGAGAACTCTGCAACAGCATCGCCTGCACTAATCTCGACCCCAACAAGATTCCGAAGTTCGAGCTGCTCCCACATATCTTCTGGAATAGATTTTGAAATGTATACCGAGGGCGTCCGAGATGTCGGCTGTTTTGTTCGAATCGCCCTCGCGAGGTCATATTCCGAAAAAAGACTTGCGCCGATAGTAATGAAGGGTGAGCCCATCCATGAATTAAAGAATACTGGATACCAGTTTCTCTTGTTTTCAATCGAGTCGATATATTGAGGAATGGAGAATACGAGATTGAGTGGCGAGTTGCGAAATACTTTTCCGTGCAAATGCACAATCTGTAGCCCGAAGTCATCCCGCACCTCGTCTTGCCAGGAATACGACATTCCAAGAAGCTGCCCTTGCACAGCAGGCTTTGCGTACACCTGTTCCATAACGTCGTCTACGTTGAGGGTCCAGATGCGCGTCCAGAGGCAATCCCGAACCCTGTAGACCCATTCAGCGGGAACACAATTGGTGAATCGATCGACGAACAGTTTGGTAATACCTGCAGGATCGCGATCAAAACCTACCTCGTAGGCCTCTGTTAGGCTTGTCTGCCGTGTCCCAGCTACCGCATTAATTTCGTTTACTAGCTGTCCGCCTAGCGGTAGTTTGGTTCCATGGCCGTCTGTCGAATCAGCGCTCGCTCCCGCCCCGAGGAGCAAACTGTACTTGCCGTGACGAAGCTCAGATACGAAGACATCTCGCAGCTTTTCCGGAACCTGCTCCACCACACCTGAAGACATACCACTCTCACCTATTCGGAGTCCGTACCTACGTGTAGCCCACAGCCCTGCAAATGCGTTACCACAGCGTCGAAGACCGACGAGGCATCTAGTACAGGGCGGCGAGCGAGGGATAGCTTTAGCAGCGTACTCGAGTTCGGAGCTGTTCGTGCACAAAACACTGTCGGCCGCCCGATGGACGGACAGATGCTAATGACTGCCTGATCTGCGAATTGACCAGATACTGCCGTCGGTGCTGATCAGTCCCCCGAGTTCCATCATCACCAGGGCCACCCGGGTGGAATCGATCTCGACACCCGCGGAGAATGCGATCTCCTCCAGGGTGGCCCCGCCACGACCGGG
>NZ_JBSFPC010000030.1:0-3978 GCF_053587995.1 Gordonia sp. NPDC003504 | reverse complement strand
CCGCGGCACTTCCACGGTGCCTGCGGCACCCCACCCCGAATCCCGCAACACCCCACACGCTCACGCTGCCTCACCGGCCGCGTGAACACACACGCGCCACGATGAGCTTCACGCGGACCGTCCACGCTCGCGCGGCGCCCCCACAATCGCGCTCGCATTGCTACGACCGCGCCGGCGTGCGGGCACCGCGTCGATGAGAACCGACCGCGCGTCAGGCGTCTTTCGGCACGACGACCATCGGGACGGTTTCGAGCGTGCGGAGCATCTTCGCGGCGGTCGCGCCGAGAAAGAGCTGCAGCGGTTGGGCGAGGCGACTGGATCCGACGAAGACGATGTCGCCGCCGTGCCAGCCGACCTTGCCGGCGGCGTCCTCGACATCATCGCCGGTGACGACCGCCGAGGTGATGTCGTAGTCGGCACCCAACGCCTGTTTCGCGGTCTCGACGAGTTCGGCGAGATGTTCGGCGGCAGCCTTTTCCGCGGTCTCGAGGTCTCCCGCCTGGCCGCCCGTACCGTCGGGCGTCAGCAACGAGATGAGCCGCAGCGGTAATCCGGTGCGTTCGCAACCGTCGATCACCGCGCGCAGCAGTGGGGTGGCGCCGCTACGACGACCGACGGCGGCCGTGATGCGGGTGATGGGCGAGGCGGATTCGCGGGCGCCGAGTGGTGCGACGACGACCGGGGTGGTGGAGACGTGCATCAGATCGTTGACGACCGATCCCAGGGAGTTGCGGCCTCGAATGCCGCCGCCCGAGCCGCCGACGATGATGGCCGCGGACCCGGTGCGATGGGATTCGACGACGAGGCCTTCGGCGGCGTGGTCGTGGAAGGCGATGTGAGCCTCGGCGACCACATCGTCGGGGACGCGGGCGGCAGCGTCGGACAACCATTCCGCTGCCTGCGAATCGAGGTGCGCCGACGTTTCGACGTCGGCACCATCGGGTGTGGGCGGCAGCACCATGCAGACGTCGAGGTCTGCATGAAAGGACCTCGCCAACTGCACGCCGAGCCCGAGAGCGTCTTCACCACCCGGTGTCGGTAGATAGGCGGCAAGCAGCGTACGTGGCGTGGGCATGTCGGCTCCCTCGGCGATATGTCGGCGATCTGTCGATGTGTGTCCCCAACGATGTTCTCACTGACGAGGCCTGTCCATCCGGACATCGGCACGCTCGCCGGCGGTGAGTCACGACACCGATGAGGGCACCGTCGACGCGGGCGTGGACCGCGGAAGGGTCTCGCCACGGAAGAAGGCCGGATGCCGTGCCCGGAGGTAGAGCATCACGAACACCCCGACGATCAACAGGCCGAACCCGATGTAGAAGACCAGGCCGATACCGAATATCGAAGCGCCACTGCCGTTGTCGGGGTTCATGCTTTCGCCCACGGAGATCAGGAAGACGATGATCAACGCGAGGCCGCCGAGGAACGGGCACAGAAATCGGTAGATCACGTTGTGTACCGAGGTGAACAGTTCATGCCGGAAGTACCACACGCACGCGAAGGCCGTGATGCCGTAGTACCAGCAGATCATGATGCCCAGGGCGGCGATCGTGTCGATCAGGGTGCGTTCGGACAGGATCGTCACCACGGTGTAGAAGATGGCCGTCACGATGCCCGCGACCAGTGCGGCGAACGACGGTGACAGGAACCGGGGATGGATCTCGGCCACCTTCTTCGGGAACGCGCCGTAGGAGCCCATCGCGAGCATCGTCCGCGCCACCGGCAAGAACGTCGTCTGCAAACTCGCCAGCGATGACACCAGGATGGCCGCGAACAACATCAGACCGCCCCACCGCCCGAGAACAGGTGTGGCCAGCGCGCCGAAGACGTTCTCGGCGTTGGCCTCGTTGCCCAGTCCGAGCCCCTCGGCACCCACCCCGGCGTACATCATCACGGCGACGGCGACCAGGAGATAGGTCAACAGGATCGACAGCACACACAGCAATCCCGCACGGCCCGGCGTGCGCTTGGGGTCCTTGCATTCCTCGCCGAGCGTCAGACACGTATCCCAGCCCCAGAACGCGAAGATCGACCCCGTGAGTCCGACCGCGAAGGCGGAGATCGTCAGCCCGGTGAACGGGTTGAACCAGTCGATGTCAAACGACAGGCCCGCGGGTGCATCGCCGGCCGCGACCTTCACCAGGGCGATGATTGCAAAGGCGAACAGAACGATGAGCTGGAAGCCGACGAGAACATATTGAATGCGTTCACTGGTCGAGATGCCCCGCATGGAAATCCACGTGGCCACGGCGAGCAGCACGAGTGTGGTCACGATGTTGACCAGCTTGTTGGTACCGATGTCGGCGATCGACGGGCGGTCGGCGATCTGGGCGATGATCAGGTAGAAAAACTGCACACCGATCGCGGCGAGGTTCGACAGCACGATGATGGTCGCGACCACCATGCCCCAACCGCACATCCACCCGACGTACGGCCCGAAGGCCTTCGTCGACCAGGTGAACGATGCCCCGCAGTCGGGGGTGTCGGAATTGAGTTCGCGGTAGGCGTAGGCGGTGAGGAACATCGGGATGAACCCGGCGATGAAGATCGCGGGCATCTTGAGCCCGACGGCCGCCACGATCAGTCCGATGCTCGCGGTCAGGGTGTAACCCGGTGCGACGGTGGATATCCCGAGGATTGCGCCGGAGAGCACGCCGACCTTGCCGGCGGCGAGGCCCTTGTCGACGGGGATCTCGCCGATGGGCGTCGTCACCCCGGTGGGTGCGTTCGGCGGTGTGGGTTGTGACGTCATGTGTGCGCTCCGGGTCGAGGGCGGGGTGTCGAGGTCGAGGTCGGGGTGTCGAGGGCGGGCGGACCGGGTTGCGGGGAGTGCCCGGTTGCTGAGGAGGAGTTGTCGTCGGCGCTCACGTGCTCGTGGGCACGACGATCATCGGGACCGACAGCGCGCGAAGCATCTTGGCCGCGGTGGTACCCAGGAACAGACGCAACGGCTGGGCGAGTCGGCTGGAGCCGACGAGCACGATGTCGCCGTCATCCCAGTCGAGGGAGGTGACGGCGGTCTCCGTCGTTTTCGCGGCGACTACCGCGGAGGCGATCTGATGGTCGGCGCCGAGGCGGCCGCGCGCCTCATCGACGAGGCCGTCGAGGAGGTCGGCGGCGGCGGCCCGGACGGCGGGGTCGGTGTCGTCACGACGCCACGGCAGCGCATCGTCGTCGCCGGTCACCAGCGACACCAGGCGCAACGGAAGTCCGGTGCGTTCGCACAGGTCGAGGCCGGCGGTGAACAGGGCGGTGCTTCCCGGTCGGCGACCGATCGCGCAGGTGATGCGGCGCAGGGTGTGCGGCGCGTTCGAGGCGGCTCCGCGCGGCGTGAGGACGACCGGTAGCGGAGACGAGTGCAGAAGATCGTTGACCACCGACCCCAGGGAGTGGCGCCCGACGATCCCGCCGCCGGATCCGCCGACCACGATGGCCGCGCATTCGGTCTGCTGCGCCTCGGTGATCAGGCCCTCGGCGACGTTGTCGTACAGGGCGATTCGGGCTTCGGCGACGATGTCGTCGGGGATGGTGGCGGTGGCCTCGGCCAACCATGCCGCCGCCCGGTCATCGACGAACCGGGTGTAGTCGGCGTTGCCGGGTGCGGCCACCTGCTCGATGGGACCCATCGGTGGGAGGACCATGGCGATGTCGAGTTCGCCGTGCAGTGCGCGTGCGAGATCGATGCCGAGCGACAGGGCGTCGGCGCCGCCGGGGGTGGCGAGGTAGGCGACCAGCAGTCGGGTGCGGGTGGGCACGGGGGGCTCCCATCGTCGGATCGCACCCGTCGGATTTCAGACGAGGCCGACTCGTCTGATCGGGTGACTGGCATCACTGTGCGCTCCGGGTGCGAGCCGTGCCCATGGCTGAAATGTCGAGGAGGTCGGCCTCGGTGACCACCATCAGTTCCTCGGGGCCGCCGTCGAAACCACCGACCGACGACGGAAGGCAGGCGCCGACCACGCCCAGTTCGTCGACGAA
>NZ_JBSFPC010000029.1:0-3442 GCF_053587995.1 Gordonia sp. NPDC003504 | reverse complement strand
CGGTTGTGGGTGTGTGTTGTTTGAGAAGTGCATAGTGGATGCGAGCATCTTTATTTTTGCAATGCATACATGATTCTGATTTGTTTCAGGTTGTGCGTGTTTTGTTCGAGTTTTTGTTTTTGAAGATTTTTGTCTCTTTGATGATGGTCACATTGGTGCAGAAGTGCCGGCCCTTGTGGGGTGTGGTGGTTCTGTGTGGGTGTGAGTGTTGTTGTAAGTGTTTAGGGCGTTCGGTGGATGCCTTGGTACCAGGAGCCGATGAAGGACGTGGTAGGCCGCGATAGTCCTCGGGGAGTTGTCAAACGAGCTGTGATCCGAGGGTGTCCGAATGGGGAAACCCAGCACGAGTGATGTCGTGTTACCACCAGCTGAATGTATAGGCTGTGTGGGGGGAACGTGGGGAAGTGAAACATCTCAGTACCCATAGGAAGAGAAAACAATTGTGATTCCGTGAGTAGTGGCGAGCGAAAGCGGAGGATGGCTAAACCATGCGCATGTGAGACCGGGTAGGGGTTGTGTGTGTGGGGTTGTGGGGTTCTTCTTCTCCGATCTACTTGTCGGGGCGTGAGTGAGAAAATCGTGTGTTAGGTGAAGTGGCCTGGAATGGTCTGCCGTAGTCGGTGAGAGTCCGGTAGCTGAAAGCACATGGTCTTGCGTGAAGGATTTTCCCAAGTAGCAGCGGGCTCGTGGAATCTGCTGTGAATCTGCCGGGACCACCCGGTAAGCCTGAATACTTCCTGGTGACCGATAGCGGACTAGTACCGTGAGGGAAAGGTGAAAAGTACCCCGGGAGGGGAGTGAAATAGTACCTGAAACCGGACGCTGACAATCCGTCAAAGCCTGTGCACAGTTCAGTCTGTGGTGGGTGATGGCGTGCCTTTTGAAGAATGAGCCTGCGAGTTAGTGCTCGGTGGCGAGGTTAACCCGTGTGGGGTAGCCGTAGCGAAAGCGAGTCTGAATAGGGCGTGTGAGTCGCCGGGTCTAGACCCGAAGCGAAGTGATCTACCCATGGCCAGGGTGAAGCGCGGGTAAGACCGCGTGGAGGCCCGAACCCACTTCAGTTGAAAATGGAGGGGATGAGTTGTGGGTAGGGGTGAAAGGCCAATCAAACTTCGTGATAGCTGGTTCTCCCCGAAATGCATTTAGGTGCAGCGTGGTGTGTTTCTTGCCGGAGGTAGAGCTACTGGATGGCCGATGGGCCCTACTAGGTTACTGACGTCAGCCAAACTCCGAATGCCGGTAAGTGAGAGCACTGCAGTGAGACTGCGGGCGATAAGGTTCGTAGTCGAGAGGGAAACAGCCCAGATCGCCGGCTAAGGCCCCTAAGCGTGTACTAAGTGGAAAAGGATGTGGGGTCGCGAAGACAACCAGGAGGTTGGCTTAGAAGCAGCCACCCTTGAAAGAGTGCGTAATAGCTCACTGGTCAAGTGATCCTGCGCCGACAATGTAGCGGGGCTCAAGTACACCGCCGAAGCCGCGGCACTCCACCATCAACATCCGCGTCGCCTTACGGGGCGGCGTGTAGTGGGTGGGGTGGGTAGGGGAGCGTCCTGCATCCGTGGAAGCGCCGACGTGAGTTAGGTGTGGAGGGTGTGGGAGTGAGAATGCAGGCATGAGTAGCGAAAGCAGAGTGAGAAACTCTGCCGCCGAATGACCAAGGGTTCCTGGGCCAGGTTAATCCGCCCAGGGTGAGTCGGGACCTAAGGCGAGGCCGACAGGCGTAGTCGATGGACAACGGGTTGATATTCCCGTACCCGTGTATCCGCGCCCATGCTGAATCACAGGTACTAACCGTCCAGATGTCACGAGAAGACCTTCGGGTCTCGAGTTGGCTGATGCACGGGACCTTCTGTGGTAGTAGGCAAGCGATGGGGTGACGCAGGAAGGTAGTGGGGCCAGGCAGTGGTTGTCCTGGTGTAAGCCTGTAGGACGAGGCATTGGTAAATCCGTGTTTCATGTGTCTGAGAGGTGATGCGTAACCGTTGTGGTGAATTCCATGATCCTATGCTGCCGAGAAAAGCCTCTAGTGAGTTGGTACACGGCCCGTACCCCAAACCGACACAGGTGGTCAGGTAGAGAATACTAAGGCGATCGAGAGAACTGTGGTTAAGGAACTCGGCAAAATGCCCCCGTAACTTCGGGAGAAGGGGGACCCATCCTGGTGACGTACCTTGCGTACTGAGCTGGTGTGGGTCGCAGAGACCAGAGAGAAGCGACTGTTTACTAAAAACACAGGTCCGTGCGAAGTCGTAAGACGATGTATACGGACTGACGCCTGCCCGGTGCTGGAAGGTTAAGAGGACCGGTTAATCACTTCGGTGGTGAAGCTGAGAATTTAAGCCCCAGTAAACGGCGGTGGTAACTATAACCATCCTAAGGTAGCGAAATTCCTTGTCGGGTAAGTTCCGACCTGCACGAATGGCGTAACGACTTCTCTGCTGTCTCAACCACAGACTCGGCGAAATTGCAGTACGAGTAAAGATGCTCGTTACGCGCGGCAGGACGAAAAGACCCCGGGACCTTCACTATAGCTTGGTATTGGTGTTCGGTTCGGTTTGTGTAGGATAGGTGGGAGACTGTGAAGCGGCCACGCCAGTGGTTGTGGAGTCGTTGTTGAAATACCACTCTGATCGTATTGGACTTCTAACCTCGGACCCTGATCGGGTTCAGGGACAGTGCCTGGTGGGTAGTTTAACTGGGGCGGTTGCCTCCCAAAATGTAACGGAGGCGCCCAAAGGTTCCCTCAGCCTGGTTGGCAATCAGGTGGTGAGTGTAAGTGCACAAGGGAGCTTGACTGTGAGACGTACATGTCGAGCAGGGACGAAAGTCGGGACTAGTGATCCGGCACCAACGTGTGGAAGTGGTGTCGCTCAACGGATAAAAGGTACCCCGGGGATAACAGGCTGATCTTCCCCAAGAGTCCATATCGACGGGATGGTTTGGCACCTCGATGTCGGCTCGTCGCATCCTGGGGCTGGAGTAGGTCCCAAGGGTTGGGCTGTTCGCCCATTAAAGCGGCACGCGAGCTGGGTTTAGAACGTCGTGAGACAGTTCGGTCTCTATCCGCCGCGCGCGTTAGAAACTTGAGGAAACCTGTCCCTAGTACGAGAGGACCGGGACGGACGAACCTCTGGTGTGCCAGTTGTTCCGCCAGGAGCATTGCTGGTTGGCTACGTTCGGAAGGGATAACCGCTGAAAGCATCTAAGCGGGAAGCCTGTTCCAAGATGAGGTTTCTCACCACCTTGAGTGGTTAAGGCCCCCTACAGACCATGGGGTTGATAGGCCAGAACTGGAAGCCTGGTAACAGGTGTAGGTGACTGGTACTAATCGGCCGAGGACTTACAACAACATTTCTTTAACTCAAAAGATTGTTTCGCATCCACTATGTACTTCTGAAATAGCACATCGCACAGGGGCTCCGCCCCCGTGTGCCCCCAAAAA
>NZ_JBSFPC010000028.1:0-12385 GCF_053587995.1 Gordonia sp. NPDC003504 | reverse complement strand
GCCTCCCCCTCGGGACCCCCCCCCCCCGCCCCGGCGCCGGGGTGCTCCCCCGGGCCGGAGCCCGCGCCGGCGGCCGCCTACGCCGACGCATGCAGACCCACGTGGTGGAGTGGTCGAGCGTGCAGGGCCTGACCCAGAGCACCCTGGACCTGCCCGGCCAGGGCGTCGCGCAGGCGCTGCTGCAGTTCGAGGGCATGCGCGCCGCCGACGTCGCCAACGCCCTGCGCGAACTGCCCGCGAAGCGGCGTGACGAGATCGCCACCGCACTCGACGACGAGCGCCTCGCCGATGTGCTGCAGGAACTCCCACCCGACGACCAGACCGATCTGCTCTCGCACCTGGAGATCGAGCGGGCCGCCGACGTTCTCGAGGCGATGGACCCCGACGACGCCGCCGACCTGCTCGGCGAGATGTCCGACGCCGAGGCGGAGGCGTTCCTGACCCGGATGGACCCAGAGGAATCCGAGCCGGTCCGGCGTCTGCTGACGCACTCCCCGGACACCGCGGGCGGCCTGATGACCTCCGAACCGATCATCGTGACCGCGGCGACGACCGTCGCCGAGGCCCTGGCCCGGGTCCGTGACCCCGACATCAACCCGGCGGCGGCCAGCATCGTCTTCGTGGTCCGCCCGCCCACCTCCACCCCCACCGGCAAGTATCTCGGCTGTGTGCACGTGCAGGCGCTGCTGCGGGAGCCGCCGGCCAACATCGTCGGCGGCATCCTCGACACCGATCTGGCCCATCTGCAACCCGAGGATTCGTTGGAGACCGTCACCCGCTACTTCGCGACCTACAACCTGGTCTGCGGGCCCGTGGTCGACGATCAGGGCCACCTGCTCGGTGCCGTCAGCGTCGACGACCTGCTCGACGAACTGCTGCCCCGCGACTGGCGTGAGACCGAGCCGGCCGACGACGAGTTCAGCGATGAGGTGTCCTCATGAGTGAACCGCGGGGACGGCGCCTCGACACGCCCCGCGAGAATCGCCGACCACGCTTCAACCTCGATTCCGACATCGTCGGCGTCTACAGCGAGCGCATCGCACGCTTCCTCGGCACCGGCAGATACCTGGCCATCCAGACCGTCATCGTCATCGTGTGGGTCCTCATCAACCTGTTCGCGGTGTCGTTGCGATGGGATCCGTACCCGTTCATCCTGCTGAATCTGGCGTTCTCCACCCAGGCCGCCTACGCGGCGCCGCTGATCCTGCTCGCGCAGAACCGCCAGGAGAACCGCGACAAGATCGCCCTCGACGAGGACCGCACACGGGCCGCACAGACCAAGGCCGACACCGAGTTCCTCGCGCGTGAGCTCGCCGCCGTCCGGCTGGCCGTCGGCGACACCGTCACCCGTGACTACCTGCGCAAAGAGCTCGACGACCTGCTCGATGACCTCGTCGATCGGCTCGCCGCCCGCGACCTCGACACGCCCGCCGACGGTCCGCGTCGGCATACCGATCCCGATACCGAGGCCCGGTCGGCAACACATCCGAGCCGGCGGACACCGACGAAACCGACGAATCCCGCGCGCGAGCATCGGCGCTGAGCGGTGACCGACCGGCGGTAACGCGGCATCGACCGTCGCCGATGTTCGTCTCGAGGCCCGATTCCGGGGTTCGCCGACTGGGACACCCGACCCAAATGTATGGTGGACCACAGTGCAGGGCGGGTTGATGATTCGTCGCCGATTTCTCGATCGGTGGTCGGCCGCCGCGCGAGTTGGTGCTCCTCGGGGGGCGATAGTGCGTGAAGTGACAACGGAGTGAACGACGTGACAGGGCTGCCGACGAGATCGGGGATTGCGCCGAAACCGCAACGGGCAACGCCACCGGGTGTGCCGACCCACGCTGCGACCTCCTCCCGGGGTGGACGGCGATGATGACACCACGGCCCCTACGGCTACGCCGAGGACCGCGAGGCCGTACCGTCGTCACCCGCCGCACCGCCTCGGTCGGCGTCGGCGCCGCGCTGGTCGGTGCGATGATCCTCGGAGCCGCCACCTCCAGCGCACACGACGGTGCGATCCCGGTGGCAGCCGCGCCCGAGGCGCCCGTCGAGGTCGCCGCGGTGGCCGCGGGTCAGCCGGTGGCCCTGCTGGGTTTCGCTCCCCCCGCCGCGCAGACCGCCGCCCCGTCGGTGGCCCCGCAGTTCCGTATCGCCGCCGACCTCCCGTCCGGTCCGCTCGGAATCCCCGGCGTCGTCCTGCAGGCCTACAAACTCGCCGCCAACCGCGTGGCATCCGAGAGCGGCGCCTGCAAACTGCCGTGGTTCCTCCTCGCCGGCATCGGACGCATCGAGTCCAATCATGCGAGCAACGGTTCGGTTGACCAGTACGGCACGACGATCAACCCGATCGCCGGACCGGTCCTCGACGGTTCGCTCGCCGGCAATCAGGTCATCCGCGACACCGACGGCGGCCGGGTCGACGGCGACGCGAGCCATGACCGTGCGATGGGCCCCATGCAGTTCATCCCGAGCACCTGGGCCGCCTGGGGCAGTGACGCCAACGGCGACGGCAAGGCCGATCCGAACAACGTCTTCGACGCCACCTACTCCGCGGGCCGCTACCTGTGTTCCGGCGTCACCGACATCATGGCCGACGGCCACAAGGTGGCCGCGGTGATGCGCTACAACCACTCGGTCGAGTACGCCGAGAACGTCCTGGCCTGGGCTGCGGCATACGCGACCGGCGTCATGCCGACCAACCCCATTCCCGAGATGCGTCGGCCCGCCTCCTCGTCCTCGTCGTCGAGTTCGAGTTCGGCGTCACGGCCGTCACCGGGATCACCGAGCGGGCCGTCGTCCCCGTCGGCACCGAATACCACCACGCCGACCCAGCAGTGCCTCGGCATGCTGTGCCTGCCGCCCGGGATCACCATCCCGGGACAGCCTGCCCCGCGAACCACGCAGGCCCCGACGCCGCGCACCACCCCGGCACGGTGACACAGGGGCTCCGCCCGCAGGGCTCCGGGCCCGTCGTCGCCACCACTGGTTAAGCTGGCTGGGATGACTACTGGAGTGTCCCCCACCGAATCCGCGATCCGTGCGGCCCTGTCGAAGGTCCGCGATCCGGAGATCGGCAAACCGCTCACCGACCTGGGCATGGTCAAGTCGGTGACGGTCAACGACGATGCCAGCGTCGACATCACGGTGTACCTCACCACCTCCGGCTGCCCGATGCGTACCGAGATCAGCGGACGCGTCGAGACCGCCGTCGCCGACGTGCCGGGAGTCGGCGCGGTCCGCGTCGATCTCGATGTGATGGACGACGAACAACGGTCCGAACTCCGCAAGAAGCTCCGCGGCGACTCCGCCGAACCGGTGATCCCGTTCGCCCAGCCCGGCTCGCTGACCCGGGTCTACGCGGTCGCCTCCGGCAAGGGCGGGGTGGGTAAGTCGTCGGTGACGGTGAACCTGGCGTGTGCACTCGCCGAGCGGGGATTGTCGGTCGGCGTGCTCGACGCGGACATCTACGGCCATTCGGTGCCCCGGATGCTCGGCAGCGACGCCAAACCGACCCAGGTCGAGAAGATGATCATGCCGCCGATCAGCCACGACGTGAAGTTCATCTCGATCGGCCAGTTCACCAACGACAACACCCCGGTCACCTGGCGTGGACCGATGCTGCACCGGGCGCTGCAGCAGTTCCTCGCCGACGTCTACTGGGGCGACCTCGACGTGCTCCTGCTCGATCTGCCGCCGGGCACCGGCGACGTCGCGATCTCGATCGCGCAACTCATCCCGGGCGCGGAGATCCTGGTGGTCACCACCCCGCAGCAGGCGGCCGCCGAGGTCGCCGAACGGGCCGGTGCGATCGCACTGCAGACCCGCCAGAAGATCCTCGGCGTCGTCGAGAACATGTCCTGGATGGAGTTGCCCGACGGCACCCGGATCGAGCCCTTCGGCTCCGGCGGCGGGCAAACGGTCGCCGACCGGCTCACCCGCATGGTGGGCGCAGAAGTGCAACTACTCGGACAGATCCCGCTCGAGACCGCCCTGCGTGAAGGCGGCGACACCGGCGCCCCGGTGGTGCTCTCGGCTCCCGAGTCGACGTCGGGTTCGGCCCTGCGGGCCATCGCCGACAAGCTGGCGGTCCGTCGTCGGGGCCTGGCCGGGATGAGTCTCGGGATCGACACCACCCGTCACGCCTGATCGCCCTCGCCCGAAGATCCTCTCGGCCGACGAATCAGGTTGCGTCCCAATCGGTGACGCTGCGATTGCCTCGTGCCGTCGTATGACCCGAATCCGATACCGGGGTGCCCTTGTCCAATGAGGGCGCAGTCGGCGTGACGGGTTCCGGCCCCGCCGGCATCGCCTTGGACACCGGCTTGATGGTGGGCGGTTCGGTCGCCGAACGCAGGGTCGACCCGACGCTGTCGAATGTGGAGAACACCGACTCGTCGCCGTTCAAGAGGTGTTTGGTGACCAGTGATCGGGGTGTCATCCCGCGCAGTTCGTTCAGATCGGCGAGGGGCTTGCGCAGGTCGTCGAAGTCGGTGCCGAGTTCGTTCTTGAGGCTGTCGGTGGCGCCGGTCGCGTAGTCGCGCGCCTTGCGGACCGACTGCATCGTCCAGCTGATGGCGCCGGGCAGCCGTTCCGGGCCGAGGATCACCAGCGCAGCCGCGATGAGGATGAAGATCTCTCCCCAGCCCACGCTGTCGAACATGACGCTTCTCCGATCCCGCGAGCTGTCAGTCGCTGCCGGGCGTGATGGTGCCGTCGAACGTGCGCCCGTCTCGCCAGTAGGTGAACTTCACCGGTTCACCGATCTTCGCCGTTCGCACCGCGACCGTCAATTCATCGGCGCTCTCGATGGACCGACCGTTGAACGACACGATGACGTCGTTCTCGCGGACCCCGGCGCGGTCGGCGGGACCGCCGGCGACGACGTTGCGGACCTCCGCGCCCAGGACGCGATCGTTGCGTACCGAACTCGCATTGACCCCGATCTGCGGGTGGTTCACCTTGCCGTCGCGGATCAGTGCCTGCGCGATCGGGACGGCGTCGTCGATGGGAATCGCGAAACCGAGTCCCACCGAACCGCCACTGCCGGAACGGATCGCGGTGTTGATCCCGACCACCTGGGAGCGCATGTTCACCAACGGGCCACCCGAGTTGCCCGGGTTGATCGCGGCGTCGGTCTGGATGGCGTCGATCACCGCGTCGGTGTCGGATTCGGCATCCGGACGCAACGGCACCGCGCGGTGCAATGCGCTCACGATGCCGGTGGTGACCGTGCGATCCAGTCCCAGCGGCGAACCGAAGGCGACGACGCCCTCACCGATCTGCAGGTCATCGGAGTTCCCGAGCTGCGCGACGGTCAGGTTCGCGACGTTGTCCACCTTGAGGACCGCGAGATCGGTGCGGGGATCCCGGCCGGCGATGCGGGCGGGGACCCGATTGCGGTCGAAGAACACCACCTCGAGCTTCGCGTTGCGATCCGACGCGGCCAGTGACACCACGTGATTGTTCGTGAGGATGTAACCCTCCCGGTCGATCACGAAGCCCGAACCGGTCGCCGAGCCGTCGCTGAGTCGCACGTCGATGGCGACCACCGACTTCTCCACCGACTGCGCGACCGCGGCGACATCCGATCGCGGGGCCTGGCCGCCGTCGTCGCCGGTGGACAATTCGACGGTGTCGCTGTTCAGCGGTGCGGCGACCTCGGCGGTGAAGCGGCCCATCAGGCCACCGACGACGCCGATGAGCAGGGCGATCACCGCAAGCGTGGCGAGTGCATGCCACGCCACGCGGCGCCCGAACAGAACGTCGCGGAGGCCCAGTGTGGGGCCGGCCACGGTCGGCACCGGCGAGGTGGCTGCGGCAACCGCAGGTCCGTCGAGGACGACGGGACTGTCGGGATTGCGCCACGGGTCCGGCGGCGACTCCGGCTCGGCGGGCTCCCCGAAGGAGGCGAGTGGGTCACGTTGGAGCGTCTCGGCGCTGCCGTCCGGTCGGCCGAAGGCCTCGGCCAGCACCGGATCGGGTGCGGCGACCTGCGGCTGTGGGCGCTGTTCGCGCTCCCGGCCGGCCGCGAACGATCCCGCGACCCCGTTCGGGCGGCCGAAGATCGCGGCAGTGGCCGGTGACACCGGGGCGTGGCGCGGCGGCTGCGTCGCAGCGGCGGGGCGAGGCCCACTCGCATCGGCGGAGTTCGGCTCCGACCACGGACTGGGCCCGGATGCCGCCGGCCCGGATGCCGCTGCCGCGGAGCGCTCGGAGGCCTCTCTCGCGGAGTCGGCCCGATGTCCGGGACTGCTCGGCGACGCAGGCGCCTCGTCGACGGAGAAACTGTCGGAATGGTCACCGGCAGGGGCGCCCGTCCGGGTGTCCTCACCCGGACCGTGTTGATCAGAGGCCACGTGTCAGCGGCTCCGCCAACGCTGGATTCGACCACGGGTCATCGGCGGCGCGGGAACCGACACCGCCTCGCCGGACGGTGACATCGGCGGCCCGGCACGGTGTCCGGTCGAGGGTTTGTGCGCCCCGGGATTGTGGGCCGCATCCGGCCGGCCGGGGCGGCGCTCGTCGAGTGCGGGGGCGCCCTCGGCGCTCATGTCGAACTCCCGGGTCGGGATCTGGCTCAGTTGTCCGAGCAGGCCCGACGGGATCGCCATGGTCCCCGACGACCGCAACCGGGTGCGGGCGGCGGCCTGTGCGTCGACGGCGGCGACGCATTCGTGGCACATCGCCAAATGGTGGGTCGCCCGCATCTGGGCGGTCATCCCGAGCTCACCGTCGACGAATGCCGCGACGGCCTCGGGTGCGAGGTGCTGAGTGGGAGCGAAACGGCGCTCTCGGGGTGCGGCCGGACGACGCACGGGAGCGAACGACGACGACGCCGGGGCCCACGCGGACGGCCCCCAGGACCGCCGACGACGCAGATTCGCGGGAAGGTCGGGCTGTCCGGTTCCGGATCCATCGCCGCCGGGCCGTTCACCCGGGCCGGGTTGCCGTCGCTGGCCGTCCATCATCGCCCTCTTTCACCCCTTCCCGTCAGGTCTGTTGCTGTCAGGTCTGCGTGGTACCGCGCCCCCGAAGGGCCTGGCGGTCACCCAGCCTACCGAATTCGCCAACGATTCAGGAGAGCCCGGGGTTCCCGATCCGGCAATCCCGACACGGGTCAATGACCCGGATTGCCGACGGCGACCGACCGCCGATCGACGTGACCGTTGGCGAGGAGGTGATCACGAATCGTCTGTCTGCCGCGGTGGATTCGACTGCGCACCGTCCCCAGTTTGACGCCCAGGGTGGCGGCGATCTCCTCATAGGACAGGCCTTCGATGTCACACAGGACCACCGCGGCCCGGAACTCGGGGCTCAGCGAATCGAGTGCCGCCTGCAGATCCGCGTCGAGGTATGCATCGGCGTAGACCTGCTGCGGATCGGGCGTGTCGGCGGGTACCCGGTCGTACTCCTCGGGCAGGGCTTCCATGCGGATCTTGCTGCGACGCCGGACCATGTCCAGGAACAGGTTGGTGGTGATGCGGTGCAACCAGCCCTCGAACGTGCCGGGGCGATAGTTCGACAACGAGCGGAACACCCGGATGAAGGTCTCCTGGGTGAGGTCCTCGGCGTCGTGCTGGTTTCCCGACAGCCGGTAGGCCAGCCGGTACACGCGATCGGCGTGCTCGCGGACCAGTTCATCCCATGACGGCATGAACATGTCATTTCCGGTGGCATCGAATCCCGCGGTTCCACCGGGCACACCGGCATCCGATCCCGTGGACCCGCCCAAGGCTATTCCCGCGGATTCGGTGTCGACGGCCGCGGCCGAGGAGTCCTCATGGTCGGTCGCCTGGAATGTGGTCATCGTGTGTGGCCGGTCCCCTTCTCGCAACACCAGTGGCACTCGTGGGTGATATTCACCATGCCGAACCGTTGCGACGCCCACCTTATTCCCGCAGCGTCCGGCGCGGTGATCTCAGCCTCTCCTACCGCAGTGTGGTCGTCGTATGATGCGGCTGAGTGTTCACTGAGGAAGTCGGAGCGGACGGACTTTCGGATGGTCCCACCCGTAAGTCCCCCACATTCGGGCGTGCCCCGGCGTCGGTCGGGCGGGGCGTGTCTAACCTGGGGAGAATGACCGGTACACAGCCGAGCGACCCGCGGATGGCACTCATCGACTACGCCGAGTCGGCCATCGTCGAGGACGACGCCCTCGCCGCGGCCCGTCTTCGTGCGGCCGAACTCGGCACCGAACCGGTCAGTCCGGCGGTCGGAGCACTCCTGGCGATGCTGGCGCGTCTCGTCGACGCACGCGCCGTCGCCGAGATCGGCACCGGGACCGGGGTGAGCGGCCTGTGGCTGTTGGCCGGGATGGCCGCCGACGGCGTGCTCACCACCATCGATCCGGAACTCGAACATCACCGTGCGGCACGCGCATCGTTTGCCGGCGGCGACATAGCACCCGGACGTACCCGACTGATCAACGGCACACCGCGTGAGGTGTTGCCCCGCCTGTCCGACAACTCCTACGACCTGGTCTTCATCGACGGACCGCGCCTCGACCTGCCGCGTTTCGTCAACGAGTCGATCCGGATGCTGCGCCCGGGCGGGGCCCTGGTGATCCACGACGCCGCCGCCGGCGGGGCGGTCGCAGACCCGGCCCGCACCGATCCGATGACCAGCGCCGCCCGCGAGGCCGCCCTGCTGGTCGCCGACGACGACCGCCTCCTGCCGGTGGTGATCCCGCTCGGTCCGGGCGTGCTGGCCGCAGCCAAGGCCCGCTGAGGACGACGCCCGGTCCCGGACCATCGGGATCTCGGGAAACCGACCGCTCAGACGTCGGTCGAGAAGCGGACCCCACCGTCGGGCAGTTGCACCCCGGGCCAGACCCGCGCACCGCGGAGCAGTTCACAGCGGGCGCCGACGTCGGCGCCGTCACCGATCACCGTGTCCCGCACCAGGGCCCGCGGCCCGATCCGTGCGCCGAACCCGACGATGCTGCGTTCGACGACCGCGCCGGCTTCGATGACCGCACCGTCGAAGATCACCGCGCCGTCCAGACGTGCCCGCGGCCCGATCTCCGCCCCGCGGCCCACGACGCTCCCGCCGATCAGGAGTGCTCCCGGGGCGATGCCGGCCCCCTCGTGCACCAGCGATTCACCGTGACGATCGCCGAGTGCCGGCGACGGGGCGATGCCGCGGACGAGGTCGGCCGATCCGCGCACGAAGTCCTCCGGGGTGCCCATGTCACGCCAGTAGCTGTTATCGACGTAGGCGTGGATGTGGCGGCCCTCGGCCAGCAGCGACGGAAACACCTCGCGTTCCACCGAGACCTCGCGACCGGCGGGGATCTCCTCGATCACCGAGCGGCTGAACACGTAGGTTCCGGCGTTGATCTGGTCGGTCGGCGGGTCCTGGGTCTTCTCCAGGAACGCCGTGACCCGCCCGGTGTCGTCGGTGGGGACCGAGCCGAAGGCACGGGGGTCGGACACCCGCACCAGATGCAGGGTGACGTCGGCCTGCGCCTCACGATGGGTGGCCACGACATGGCGGATGTCGGTGCCGCCGAGGACATCACCGTTGAACACCACGATGGTCGACGCGGTGAGCTCGTCGAGGACGTTACGGATGCCACCGCCGGTACCGAGCGGTTCCTCCTCGGTGACGTAGCGGATCTGCAGGTCCAGTTTCGATCCGTCCCCGTAGTACTCGGAGAAGGTCGCCGCCTTGAACGAGGTCCCCAGGATGACGTCGCGGATACCGGCGGCCCGGATGCGGGAGAGCATGTGTGTCAGGAACGGCAGACCGGCCACCGGCAGCATCGGTTTGGGCGCCGAGAGCGTCAACGGACGCAACCGCGTGCCCTTGCCGCCCACCAGGATGACCGCCTGGACGTCGGACATGTCGACATCGGGTACCGCACCCGGCACCGGCGTCGGGTTGTTGACCGCGAAATACGTCATGGGGATTTCCTCTCCGCAGGGGGTTGGTCGGCACGGGATTGAACACGGGTGGAGTCGGAGCGTGCCGCCCGCACGGCGAGCGCCGATCGGACGGCCAGGCCCGCACGCAGCCCCCAGCGGAGCGGCGCACGCCACACGCCGGGGTGGCGGTCGGCCTGAAAACGGTAGGCGCTGCGATGGTGCGCGGGCAGCATCGTCTCGGGGCGTTTGTCGGCGCTGTGCCCCTTGGCGTGGACGACCTCGGCGCCGGGGACGTAGACGTTGAGCCACCCGGCTCGGCCCAGCCGGTCACCGAGATCGACGTCCTCCATGTACATGAAGTAGCGCTCATCGAATCCGGAGATCGCATCAAAAGCGTTGCGCCGCACCAACAAACACGATCCGGAGAGCCAGCCGACGGGACGCTCGCCGGGTTCGATGTCGTCGGCCCGGTAGGCGGCGGTCCACGGATTGGACTTCCAGATCCCGCCCAGCAGGGCGTGTCCGGTGCCCGACACCAGGTCGGGAACGCGGCGGGCCGACGGGTAGACCGAGCCATCCGGGTCGCGGATCAGCGGCCCGAGCGAACCCGCCCGTGGCCAGCGCGCGGCCGCCGCGACGAGTTCGTCGATCGCCCCCGGCGACCATTCCACGTCGGGGTTGGCGATGACGATGAACTCGACGTCGTCGTCGATCGCGGCCACTGCCCGGTTGATCGCCCCGCCGTAGCCGATGTTGCCGCCGGTGTGGATCAGGGTGACGTTGGCGTGTTCGCGTTCGGCGGCCTCGGGTGCCCCGTCGCCCGATCCGTTGTCGGCGATGATCACCGGCGGCAGCGTGGACGTCGCATGGGTGAGGCTCTTGAGAAAGGCGTGCAGGTGATCACCGGACCAATAGGTCACGGTCACCACGGCCAGCTTCGACGTCACCGGGTCAGCGTAGCGGGCGGCCGCGGCACGTCACACCGGCTGCGCGGGTTACCCGGAACCTGTGGTAGAGCTCACCGCGGCGCTCACCGCCGCGGACCACTCGCGCAGCGCTGTCAGACCCGCGCGTTCCCACGCCCGGGCGGACAGCACCGAATACGCGGGCCGGGGCGCCGGGCGTGGGAAGTCGTCGGTGCTGCAGGGCCGCACCCGGTCCGGGTCGGCACCCACCAGGGTGAACACCTCCCGCGCGACGTCGTACCAGGTGGCCGCACCGGTGTTGGTGGCATGAAGGATCTTCCCGGCCACCGGCGGCCGGGGACCGCCGGCAACGAGTTCCCACAACCCGTCGGCGAGGTCGACGGCATAGGTGGGCGACCCTTTCTGGTCGTCGACGACGGTGATCGTGTCGCGGGACCGCTCGAGTCGGCGCATCGTCCCGACGAAATCGGGGCTCTCGGGACCGCCGGTGTACACCCAGGCGGTGCGGACGATCGTCGCGGTCGGGTCGGCGGCCAGGGCGGCGCGTTCACCGGCGAGTTTGCTCGCGCCGTAGACGGTGGCCGGTGGCAGCGAGTCCGCGTCGTCGCCGGGTTCGTACGGTGTGGTGCGCATCGGGCGCTGCACGGCCCCTGGTGCGGCGGTGCCGGCCACCGCGTCGCCGAACACGTAGTCGGTGGACACGTGGATCAGCCACGCGTTCGCCGCTGCGATAGCGTCCGCGAGCAGGCCGGGTGCCACCGCATTGACCGCCCACGCCGCGTCGGCGTCGGATTCGGCCGCATCGACGGCGGTGTAGGCGGCCGTGTTCAGCACGGCGTCGCCGGCCCGCAGCGTCGCGAGCACCGAGGCCACCGAGTCCGGGTCGGCCAGGTCGATGTCGGCCGAGGTCAGGGTGCGGATCTCGACACCCTCGGGTGCACGAGTGCGCAACGCGGTACCGAGTTGCCCGGCGGCCCCGAGAATCCAGATCGCGCCCGGTGATGTTCCCTGCGGCGTTCCCATTGGTGTCGCGGCGTCGGCGTCATCGTGCACGCGGACAGTCTGCCCGCAGCGGCCACCGGCGGCCACCGCTGGGGTCCGCACCTCGCCCGGGGTCACACCTCTCACGACGCATCGGCGTTGCACCGTCGACTTCGCGGTCATCTTCAGTAGTCTCGGCGAAGGCAAACCACACCAGAACCGTCAGACACTCGAGTAACGACAGTGCGCATGCGTCTCAGCCGATGCCGACTGTGGTCACCGCGAACGAAAAGGACCGCCCACACGTGGACTCCCGCCCCGACGACGTCCGTCGACGGCCCGACGCCGCCCCACGCGGTGACGCGGCTCGTCCCCGACGCTCGCGGACGGCCTCGGCAGACGCGACGGCCGCCCGCCCACGCCGCGCCGGTGAGTCACCCCGCCGACCCGCACCGGAGGCGACCGGACGGCCCGACCCGACCCACCGGGCCGAACCCGCCGACCGTCCGGACGGATGAAGGCCGCGCGCACCGCCGCCATCACCTGCTCCTCGTTGCCACCGGAACCGAGGTTCGAGGTGAGGATGAGGATGGTGTTGGGGAAGTCCAC
>NZ_JBSFPC010000027.1:0-16965 GCF_053587995.1 Gordonia sp. NPDC003504 | reverse complement strand
GCTCTCACGGGGTGTCCGCGCGCTCACCACGAGGGGGGGGGGGACGACCCCCCGCCCCACGCAACGTCACCGAACGTTCGCGGTGCGGTACCGCGACCAGTGGGGCTACTCGACCGACTGGGGCCAAGCGACTGCGTGACTACGCGTTCCACCACGGGCGCAGCGGAAGGTCCTGACGGCCGTCGGCGTCGAGTTTGACGCCGAGGACGTGATGCAGTTGCACGATGTCCCGCTCGAAGCCGATGCGGCAGCCTGCCATGTAGAGACCCCACAGGCGGGCAGTACCCTCGCCGACCTCGGCCACCGCCTCATCCCAATGCTCGACGAGGTTGCGGTTCCAGTCGCGCAGGGTCATCGCGTAGTGATAACGCAAGTTCTCCTCGTGGATCACCTCGACGCCACCGATGTCCTGGAGCTTGGAGATGATCTTGCCGGAACCGGTGAGTTCGCCGTCGGGGAAGACGTAGCGGTCGATGAACGAACCGGCTCGCATGTTCTTCCCGTTGTCCGGACGGGTGATGCAGTGGTTCAACAACATTCCGCCGACGCGGAGCTTGTCGCGCATGAACGAGAAGTACGCCGGATAGTTGCCGACGCCGATGTGTTCGGTGAGGCCGATCGACGAAACCGCATCGAACTCGGCCTCGGGCACATCGCGGTAATCGCTGTGACGTACCTCGGCCAGATCGGACAGACCCTCGTCGATGATCGCCCGCTGCGCCCACTCGGCCTGCTCGGCCGAGAGGGTCACGCCGAGCACCTTGACGCCGCGACGGGCGGCGTACCGCACCATTCCGCCCCAGCCGCAACCGATGTCGAGGAGGCGGTCACCGGCCTTGAGGCGGAGCTTGTCGAAGATCAGTCGATACTTGTTGTCCTGCGCTGTTTCCAGCGATGCATCGTGGTCCGGGTAGACAGCGCAGGTGTAGGTCATCGACGGTCCGAGGACCCACTCGTAGAAGGTGTTGGAGACGTCGTAGTGATAGTGGATGACCTCGGCGTCGCGAGCCTTGCTGTGCCGTAGGCCTTCTGCGAAGCGTCGCCACCGCGGCAGGGCCTCCTGCGGGGGTGGGGCGATGGGCTTGAAGTGTTCGATACCGAGGGATCGGGCGATCTGTGCGAGCGTCAGCGGCGACGGCCGCTTGAACTCCAGGTCCGACGCAAGTGCCTGCAGTGCTCCGTACGGATCGCCGGGATGTGCACCGATCAACTCGAGATCGCCTGCGACATATGCCCGTGCGAGTCCGAGATCGCCGGGGGCGGTGACGAGATAGGTGGTTCCCCGCGGTGTTTTCAGGTTGAGGCCGAACTCGGCGTCCTTAGGTCCGGCCGAACTGCCGTCGTAGGCGGTGATCCGTATGTTGAGGCTGCCGCCCATGATGGATTCGAAGACCTGGGCGAGATTGAGTTTGCCTTGTGTGGCATCGGTTTTCGTGATGACGCCGTTGGTCGACGCGCTGTCCTTGTAGGTCGTCATTGCCGTTTCACCGCTTTCGCATAGAGGTCCAGCAGTCGGCCCTTGGGGTCGTACCGCTTCTTGAGCAACCGATAGTGTTCGCCCCCGTAGAGCTCATCGAATTCCTCTGGACTGTAGAAGGATTCCGAATACAGGGACTTGTGGCCATCGAGTTCGGCCACCTCTCGTTCGATCAGTTTGTTGGCGTATCCGGGATCACCCGGCGTCACCGGCACCGCCGACCAGAAACCGACGTTGACATATGTTCGGTGCGGCTCCAGCGGATACAACGGCCACGGGCGGGACGCATCACGTCGAGTGTGCTCACCCTGTACGTCGGGTGTATCCGTCGGTCCGCCCTTCGTGCCGGCATCATCCCGTAGACGCAACGGGCACAACCAGATCGGCTCGATGGGGATGTTCTCCAGGAACCATTCGAGGTAGGCGGTGGTGTTCTCGATCGGCACCTCGATGTCCTGCACCACCCGCTCGTTCGCGGGTAGGCCCTTACGGGCGTTGATCCGGTCGGCGATGTTGAACCGATGGTCGTAGCCGATCAGCTTCCAGTAGAAACTGCTGCGCAACAAGCGTTTCGGCCACACTCGACGCACGCGCGGATTCTGGGCACCGAAGGCGCGGGAACACCAGAACCAGTCGGTGTCCCAGCGCCACAGGTAGTCGTGGATCGTTAACCGGTCGCGTTTGGGTGTCATCTGCGGCGCATGCTGGATCGACCGGTAGTAGATGTCCATGCCGGTGTAGTCACTGACCGGGCCCGGCTCGTCGGTCTGGCGCCCGAGTGTCAGATACGCCTCGTCGGCGGTGAACACGGTGCCGTCCAGGTAATCCACGCGTTCGCCGTCGTAAGTGCGGTCGCCGACGATGACGTCCATGGTGCGTTGCAGTTCGGCGAGATCGGTGAATCGCACATGCCGGAGTGCGACGAAGGGTTGCACTGTCTCCAGTTCGATCTTCAGACGTACCGAATATCCCAGCGTGCCATACGAATTCGGGAATCCGAAAAAGAGGTCGGCGTAGCTGTTGGTGGGTGTGGCGGTGACGATTTCGCCGTCGCCGGTGAGGATGTCGATCTCCAGCACCGATTCATGCGGAAGGCCGTTGCGAAAGGAGGTGCTCTCGATCCCCAATCCGGTGACCGCGCCGCCCAGCGTGATGGTCTTCAACTGCGGAACGACTTTCGGCGCCAGGCCGTAGGGCAGCGTGGCGGCGACGAGGTTCTCGTAGGTACACATGCCCGCGACGTCGGCGGTTTTGGCCTCGGCGTCGACGGAGATGACCCGGTCCAGACCGGACACATCCAGGCCGGGGTGTGGATTCTTCGCTCGCGCCCGGAACAGATTCGAGGTTTTCTTCGCGAGTCGGACGGTGGCCTGCGGGGGGATGGCGCGATAACTGTTCAGGAGGGTTGCCACGCCCTCCTCGAATGCCGCTGCCCCCATCTCCAAGTCTGCAGAGCTCACTTGGCTAGCCTAGGACCTGAGCCTCATGCCCGCCAATCAATACCTGACGAAGGAGCCCGGCCCGTGGGTCAGATTTCTGCAAGCCAGTCGACCGAGATCGCCGCTACCCCGGACGCCGTGATCGGCGCGCTCGCCGACTACAACGAGGTCCGCCCGGCGATCCTGCCCGAGCAGTACCGCGACTACTCGGTGATCAGCGGAGGCAACGGCGACGGCACCGTCGTGCACTGGATTCTGCAGGCCACCTCTAAACGTCAGCGCGACGTGAAGGCCACCGTGGCCGTCTCCCCGGACACCATCACCGAACGCGACGAGAACTCGACGATGGTGACGACGTACAAGGTCGCTGCCGCCGGAGCGGGCAGCACCGTCACCACCACGACCACGTGGAACAGCAATGCCGGCGGCATCGGTGGTTTCTTCGAGAAGACCTTCGCACCCAAGGGCCTCGCCAAGATCCAGGCCGCCCTGTTGGCCAATCTCAAGACCCGGCTGGAGAAGTAATCCCTGAACGCCCGCGTCGTCGGGGTCGGTCACGGCCGTCGCCGTTGCCGCCCCGCGACGGGGTCGACGCCACCCGCGTGGTGCTGCGTTCCGGGCCGGAGTCGACGATCCGCGATTGCCTTCGGACCACCCCGTCGCTGGCGGATATGTCCGACGAGGCACTGCAGGCGCGCGCCGAGCGAGGCGAGATCGTCGACGCGGAGGGCGTGCCGGTCCACCTGTCCGCGCCGGCGACCATGAACAGCTCGATCTACCTCTACCGGGACCTGCCCGACGAGGTGCCGATCCCGTTCGACCTGCCGATCCTCCACCGCGACGACGACATCGTCGTCGTCGACAAACCCCACTTCCTGGCGACGATGCCCCGGGGGCGGCATGTGACGCAGACGGCGCTGGTCCGGTTGCGACGAGAACTCGGCACGGACCTCGTGGCCCCGGCGCATCGTCTCGACCGCCTCACCGCGGGCGTCTTGCTGTTCACCCTTCGCCCCGAAGTGCGGGCCGCCTATCAGGACCTGTTCGCCACGCGCCGCGTCGACAAGGAGTACCGCGCTCTGGCCCCGCCGGCCGACTGGTCCGGGACGCGGACGGTGCGCGATCGCATCGAGAAGACGGCCGGGGACCTGCGCGCACGCGTCGTCGACGGCCCGGTCAACGCGATCAGCGACATCACCGAGGTCGAACGATCCGTCCACGGCTCGGTCTATCGCCTCGTCCCGCACACGGGCCGCACCCACCAACTCCGGCTGCACATGGCCTCGCTCGGCGTGCCGATCGTCGGCGATCCGCTCTATCCGGAGGTGGACGCCGACCTCGCCGCGCGGCCCGATCACGGTGACTTCGCGCAACCGCTGCGTCTGGTGGCGTACTCGTTGGCGTTCACCGACCCGATCAGCGGGGAGCACCGGTGCTTCACCTCCCGCCGGAGCGTGCGCTGACGTCGTCGAGTGGGCGCTACTTCCCGTCGAGTGAGCGCTGATCTGCGTCGAGTGTGCGTCGAATCAGATCAAGTGTGCATATCGCCATGCGCGGGTGGAGGCCTGAACGCCCACTCGACGGGATGCGGCGCCCACTCGACGGGAAACAGCGCCCACTCGACGGGAAACAGCGCCCACTCGACGGGAAACAGCGCCCACTCGACGGGAAACAGCGCCCACTCGACGGGCAGTAACCTCCCTCCCCGCTACCCTGCGTTCTGTGACGATCCGGGCCTCCTACGAACGCCACCCCGACCTCGGCTGCGAGGCGGTGGTGTTCATCGACGACGAGTCGATGGCCTGTTTCCAGATCCAGCGCGATCTGGTGGGCAGCGACCGCGCGAATGATCGGTACTGCATCTCCACCGGCGCCTCCGCACCGATCTACGACGCGATCGTCGACTGGCGACGCGTCGACGACAACCGGCTGGAGTTCGTGCTGACCCAGCGCGCGGGACGCCTCTTCGGCGACAGTGACCTGTCCTTCGAGATCACCCCGGTCGGCGACGACACCGTCGACGAGATCGTCGATCACGTCGCGCGTCTGCTGCGCTGACCCGGCGCGCCCACGGACCCCCCGCAGCACGGCGACTACTCTGGAGCCCGTGAATCAACCTTTCGACCCGAGTGCCCTCTTCGGCGGCGGTGGTGCCGGCGGCGAGAACCCGATGGCGGGTCTGCTGCAGCAGGCCCAGCAGATGCAGGCCAAGCTCCTCGAGGCGCAGAACGAGATCGCCGCGACCGAGGTGACCGGAACCGCAGGCAACGGACTGGTCAGCGTCACTGGAAACGGGACGGGTGAGGTCACCGCGGTGACCATCGACCCCAAGGTCGTCGATCCCGACGACGTCGAGACACTGCAGGATCTCCTGCTCGGCGCCCTGGCCGATCTGGCGCGCAAGCGCGAGGAACTCGCGGGCGAGAAGATGGGGCCCCTGGCCGGCGGACTCGGCGGCGGACTGCCCGGACTCGGCTGAGGGCGGACGTGTACGAGGGGCCGATCCAGGATCTGATCGATGAGCTGGCCAAACAGCCGGGCCTCGGGCCCAAGGGAGCCCAGCGCATCGCCTTTGCGCTGCTCGCCGGCGAGAAGAAGGAGATCGATCGGCTGATCTCGGCGCTCGGCCACGTCCGCGACGACGTCACCTTCTGCGCCGAATGCGGCAACGTGTCGGCCAACACGCTGTGCCGGATCTGCTCGGACGCCCGACGGGATGCGACGACGATCTGCGTCGTCGAGGAACCCAAGGACGTGCACGCCATCGAGCGGACCAAGGAGTTCCACGGGCGCTATCACGTGCTCGGTGGCGCCCTCGACCCGCTGTCCGGGATCGGCCCGGATCAACTCCGCATCCGTGAACTGTTGCGTCGACTGGCCAACACCCCCGACGGCAATGACGTGACCGAGGTGATCGTGGCCACCGACCCCAACACCGAGGGCGAGGCCACCGCCACCTATCTGCTGCGCATGCTCAAGGATTTCCCAGGGCTCAGCGTCACCCGACTGGCGTCCGGGCTCCCGATGGGTGGCGACCTGGAATTCGCCGACGAACTCACCCTCGGTCGCGCCCTGTCGGGCCGCCGGGCGCTCGCCTGAGACCGCCCGTGTCCGCGACCGCCGCTGCATCCGGTCAAACCGGTACCGCCGGACCGCCACTGCCCGACGAACTCGACGCCCGCCTCGACGATCTCGCCGCCGAGATGATCTCCGGCATCGTTGCGATCGACGGTCCGTCGGGTGCGGGCAAGTCGACGGTCGCCGACGCGCTGGTCGCCAAGCTACGAGCCCGCGGTACCGGTGTGGTGCTGGTCCGCACCGATGACTTCGCCACCTGGGACAATCCGGTGGCGTGGTGGCCGGAGCTGGAAACCGATGTGGTGCATGCCTTTATCCGCCGACGCGACTATCGGTACCGGCCGCGCGTGTGGGTGGACGGCGTCCCCGAGATCGGCAGCCGGATCTGGTATCGCTGGGAACCGTTGCTGGTGATCGAGGGGGTTTCCGCGGCGCGGCGACGCATCGCCGACCGCCTCACCTACTCGCTGTGGCTCGACGGTGCGCCCGCCGCCGAACGGCTCGAACGGGCCGTCGCCCGCGACGGCGAGGAGTCCCGACCGTTTCTGCAGCGGTGGCAACAATTCGAACGCGGCTGGTTCGCCGTCGACCGCACCCGGGACCGATGCCGGGTGCTGGACTGAGCAGATCCCGATGGGCCGACGCCGCACCTTCACCGACATCGCCGACCTCGATGCCGCGATCGTCGAGTGCCGGGCCTGTCGACGGCTGGTGGCGTGGCGGGAACGGGTCGCGCGCGAGAAGCGTGCGGCGTTCGCCGACCAGACCTATTGGGGCAGAGCGGTTCCCGGGTTCGGACCGGCCGACGCCGCGATGCTGATCCTGGGTTTGGCGCCGGCCGCCCACGGTGCCAATCGCACCGGCCGGATGTTCACCGGCGATCAGAGCGGCGACGTCCTGTTCCGCGCGCTCTACGACGTCGGGCTGGCAAGCCGTCCGGACGCGATCTCCGCCGACGACGGCATGGAACTGTTCGGGGTACGGATGACCGCGCCGGTGCATTGCGCGCCACCGCAGAATCAACCCACACCGGCCGAACGTGATCGCTGTTCGCGGTGGCTGGCCGCCGAACTCGCCTTGCTGCGACCGACGCTGCGGTCGGTGCTGGTGCTCGGGGGATTCGGCTGGCAGGTGGGATTGCGAACCTTCGCCGACCTCGGCTGGGAGGTGGCCCGGCCACGACCGAAGTTCGGTCACGGCGCCCGCACGGTCATCACCGCCGGCGACGATCACCTGACCGTCGTCGGCAGCTATCACGTCAGCCAGCACAACACCTTCACGGGTCGCCTCACGCCGGCGATGCTCCGCGAGGTGATCGTCGACGCCGCCCGGACCGCGGGACTGCCCACGCTGCGGCGTTGACAGCCGGCCCACCGGTGGATGCCAGGATCGGGCCAGTGTCGGTGGGCATCGTCGAAGGCGGACATCGAATACCCCCGATGCGATGAGACGACGACAGGGACCGCCGATGAGAAATGACGACGACGTCTGCCGCTGCGGACATCCCCGCGCCATGCACGAGCACTACCGAGCCGGATCGGACTGCGGACATTGCGGATTCGCCGGGTGCGCGAAGTTCCGCAAGACGCGCAGACCGATCGCTCGGGACGAGGCGGCCGCGCGGCGCCCCGCACTGCGCCTGGCGCCCGCTGTTCCCATGGCCACTGTTCCCACGACCACTGCACCCGAGAACACCGCACCCGAGGTCACGGGATCGCGACGCCACCCGGTTCGGGTCGTCGCCGACGACGATCGGCGCGCGGGCTGAGCTCACCCGAAAAGGGGACATAGCGTGCATACCGCCGTTCGGTGATCGGCGCAGAGCGTAGGGTGTCGTAATGGTCGGGCGCGCAGATCACCGTTGTCGATGTAGTCATCCGAAGTCAGCACATGAGCATTACCGTGCCGGAACAGATTGCGCGATCTGCGGCGCGGACCGATGCCCCAGGTTTCGCCGGATGTACTGGTGGTCGCGTGCCGATTCAGCCCCGCCGGCCGGCGGCGAGACGCTCGGTGCGCAGCCGGTCAACCTCTGGGAGGTCAAGCGGCGCAAGCGTATCGGTCCCCATGGCCCGGGCCAGGAGAAGATCGGCTAATTCGGGGTTACGTGCCAGCGACGGTCCGTGCATGTATGTACCGATGACCGATCCGCTGACCACACCCTCGGTGCCGTCGCCGACCCCGTTGCCGACGCCGTGCCTCACCCGCCCCAGCGGTGACGAGTCCGAACCCAACGTGCTTCCGCCCCGATGGTTTTCGAAACCGCTCAACGGCTGGGTCAAACCCTCGAGGACGGGTTCGGTGACCAGTTCGCCGATGCTCCGTGTCGCCTGCGGTGACGTCGTCAGATCGAACACTGAGATGCCGTCGACGCGTTCACCGGCCGAGGTCTCATACCAATGTCCGAGCACCTGGATGGCCGCGCAGATCGCCAGCACCGGCCGTCCCGCGGCCGCGGCCCGCTGCAGTCCGGGGAATCGCGTGAGGTGCCGCGTCGCCAAGCGCTGCGCGTAGTCCTCGGCACCACCGAGGGTGTACACGTCCAGCGAATCGGGCACCTCGTCGTCGAGGGTGATCTGGATGACCTCGGCGTCGATCCCGCGCATCCGGGCGCGTTGACGCAGGATCAGTGCGTTGCCGCCGTCGCCGTAGGTGCCCATCACGTCGGGCAGGACGAGGCCGATCCGCAGGGTCGATTCGCTCACTGTTCTGCCTTCCGGGCACGCTCGGCGCGTTCGATGGCGGTGTTCAGGTCGCGGAACGCGGTGTAGTTGGCGAGCACCTCGACCCGCCCGGGCGGGCAGGATGCGATGGCGGCCATGGGGTCGTCGATCGTGGTGTGTTCGGCGCCGGCGTAAAGCAGTCGCACCGACAGATCGGCGGCCCGCTCACCGGAGGCCACGACCTGCATGGTTTCGAACGCCTCGAATCGCACATCCCACAACCACGACAGATCCTCCCCGTCGGGGACCTGCCCGTTGACCGCGATGACCAGACCGTCGGCGTCCTGATCGATCATCGACAGCGCCTCCTGCCAACCCGCGGGATTCTTCGCCAGTAACGTGCGCACCGAATGATTGCCGACCTGATGGATGCCGTAACGCCCGGCGACCTCGCCGACGGTCTGCACCGCGGCGACGGCCTTGGCCGGGTCGGCGCCCATGACGACGGCGGCGGCCACCGCCTGCGCAGCGTTGCCTCGGTTGGCGCGCCCGGGTACCAGCAGCGACATCGGTGAGGTGAATCCGTCCGGGCCGTACAGGTTCTCGTCGTCGAACCACCAGTCCGGTGACGGGCGACGGAAGTTCTCGTCGCCGGTGGAACGCCAGTCACCATCCGTGCCGCGAATGATCGGCTCTCCGGTCCGCGGGCAGCTCACCGAGTCACCCACCCAACTCGCACCCGCGGCCACCCAGACGACCTTGGGTGCGTCGAACGCCGCCGAGGTCACCAGGACGTCGTCGCAGTTGGCGACGACGGTCATGGCGGGGTGTTTGGCAATCCCGGCGCGCAGCCGACGTTCGATCATGTTGATCTCGCCGACGCGGTCGAGCTGATCGCGGGACAGGTTCAGCATCACCAGCACCTCGGGGTCGGTGGCGTCGCTGACGTGTGGGACGTGGAGTTCGTCGACCTCGAGTGCGCATACCGGCGCCGAGCGTTGCAGGCTCAGTGTCGCGATGATCCCGGCATCCATGTTGGCGCCGTCGGCCTGGGTGGCCACCTCACCGAGTTCGGCGAGGGCCGCGGCGGTCATCCGGGTGGTCGTCGATTTGCCGTTGGTGCCGGTGATCAGCGCAGTCCGCTTGCCGGCCGCGAGGCGCGACATGATCTTCGGGTCGATCTTCTCGGCGACCAAGCCGCCGATCATTGAGCCCTTTCCGCGGCCTGCGGTGCGGGACGCCCATCGAGCGGATGCGGCGGCGGCCAGGGCCACCGAGGTGCGCAGCGGGACGCGCGTCGCGGACGATGACGGGGTGTCGCGGTCGGGCATGTGGACGAGTCTGGCACAGCGATGCGCGCGGTGCCGTGACGGAACCGGCGAGTAGTGTCGCGGGGTGTGAGCAGGGCCACGACATCGACACTTTCGCTTCCGTTACGACCGGTCCGCGCGGCTCTGAGCCGCATCGGCCACATTCCTGCGGTGGTGCCGGGAACCCTCGCGCGGTTCTGCCCGGTCAACGCCGACGGCGAGCACATCGCCCCGGATATGCTCGCCACCGCGGTCGTCATGGGCCTCATCCCGGGTGGTGATCTCGGTGGGGTCACCCCGGAACACGCCCGTAGGAACCTCGTCGTGAACGCCGGGGTCGGCGGCGAGAAGACACCGGCACTCGCGGTCGTCGAGGACCTCGCCATCGACTCGCCGGACGGGCCGATTCCCGCGACCCGCTACCGCGCCGAGGTCACCACCACCGGGTTGATCGTGTTCTTCCACGGCGGTGGATTCGTCCTCGGTTCCCCGGCCACGCACGACGGGTACTGCCGACGGCTCGCGATCGACACCGGCGCCGACGTGCTCTCCGTCGACTACCGCCTGGCGCCCGAGCATCCGTTCCCGGCGGCGGTCGACGACGCGTTGGTCGCCTGGCGTTTCGCGGTGGCAAAGGCCGCGGAGTGGGGTGTGCCCGCCGACCGCCTCGTCGTCGCCGGTGACAGCGCGGGCGGCAACCTCGCGGCGGTGGTGTCTCAGCAGGTGCGGGGTGAGGATGTGACGCCCCGACTGCAGGTGCTGCTCTACCCGATCACCGACCACACCCGGGAGGGTGGCTCCCGGGAGGAGTTCGCAACGGGGTACCTGCTCACCAAGGCGCGGATCGACTGGTTCGACGAGAACTACGTTCCGGCCGACGCCGACCGCACCGACCCGCGGCTCTCGCCGCTGTTGGCCACCGATCTCAGCGGCCTCCCGCCCGCCCACGTGGTGGTGGCCGGCTTCGACCCGTTGCGTGATGAGGGCATCGCGTACGCGGATGCGCTTGTCGCAGCCGGGGTTTCGGTGTCCCTGGAACGGGACGGCGGACTCATCCACGGTTTCGCCAACATGACCGGGTACAGTCCGTCGGCGCGGCAGGCGGTGTCCCGCATCCACGAGACGATCGCGGCCGCGCTGAGCTGAGTGGCGTACGTCGCCGGAATGACCGGCAGGGCAAGCCGCGGGTACCGTGAGGCCATGCAGGTGGACATGCCGGTCGGGCTCGTCGCCGACCTCGACGCACGCTGGAACGAACCACACCGTCGACACCACGATGCCCGGCATCGCGACGAAATGCTGAGCGCGCTCGATGTTTTGGCGGAAGCAGGTGAGGAGTTCGACGTTCGCCCGGTGGTGCTGGCCACCTGGTTTCACGACGCGGTGTACGAGGTGTTCGGCGAGGACAACGAGGGGGCGTCGGCGCGCCTGGCCGCCGATCTTCTCGGTGCCGACGACCCGGACGTCACCGAGGTGGTCCGCCTCGTCGAGTTGACCCGGACCCACGACCCGTCATCCGACGACCGCAATGGTGGGGTGTTGTCGGATGCGGATCTGTGGATTCTGGGTGCCGATCCGGCGCGGTACCGCGAGTACGTCGATGCGGTGCGGGACGAGTATCAGGCGGTCCCCGACGACCTGTTCCGCAGCAGGCGTGCACAGTTGTTGCGGGACTTGCTGTCTCACGATCATCTGTATGTCACCGCGACGGCGCGGCGGCTGTGGGAGGCCGATGCGCGGCGCAATGTGGCAGCCGAGATCGTCGAGCTCACGTCAGGCTGACGAGACAAGCTCGTGCTCTTGAGTTCTGGCGGGCTTCGGCCGCGAGCGCGGCGACGCGATCACCCCGGCGGCGCAGCCGGCGATGACGAGTGCGGCGCCGCCGAGTTCGACCCGCGACGGGACCTCGTCGAGTAACAGCCAGGACGCGCTGATCCCGACGACCGGCACCAGCAGTGACAGCGGCGCGACGCGGCTGGCCTCGTAGCGTTTCATCAGCATCGTCCACAGACCGGATCCGGCGATGGTGCCGAGCAGCACCACGTACGCCAGCCCGACCAGGGCGAGTAGTCCCGATGACGTGCTCAGCGAGGTGAGCGACGCGAGATCGGCCGCGGGGCCCTCGGTCGCCAGGCTCATCAGCAGGAAGGGGAGGGGCGGGACCACCGACATCCACAGCGTCATGCGAAGTGCGTCGTCCGGCTGGGATAGGCGACTGCCGATGTTGCCGAACGCCCAGGACAGTCCGGCCAGCACGGTCAGCACCATGGGTGCCACGATGCCGAGTCCGATCGCGGAGTGTCCGGCGCGGTCGGCGCCGATGAGGACGATGCCCGCCACGGCGACGGCGATGCCGAGAACCTGGGCGGGCACCAGACGTTCACGCAGGAACACCACGCCCAGGAGCACTGTGAACGGCGCGGAGGTCTGCAGGACGAGGGAGGCGAGGCCGGTCGGCATACCGAGATCCATCGCTAGGAACAGGAAGGCGAACTGCCCGAAGCCGAATCCGACGGCGTAGAGCAGGAACCAGCGCATCTGCACCTTCGGGAAGCGGACGAACGCGATCACCGGCACCGCCATCACCGCGAACCGCAGGGCGGCGAAGAAGAACGGCGGAAAGTGATCGAGGCCGACGCGAATCGCGATGAAGTTCAGACCCCACAGGACGACGACGGTGAGTCCGAGCAGGCGATCGCGTGTGGTCATGCAGCCATCGTCGAGCCCATATCGATGAAGGACAAGCGAATTTAACTGGATGAACGATGTAGATCTGCTACATGGTCCGTCTTGAGTGGGTCTCCCTCCGCTCTCCGCCGGCGAGGCCGCCCCCGCTGTCCGCGTGGCCCGCCGCCGCTGGGCCGAGTAGGTCTTCACTGGCTGGGTGGCCCGCCTCCCGCCGGCCGAGTAGGCACCTCCCTCCGGCAGGGCCGACCTTCCCCCCGCCGGCCGAGTAGGCCCGCTTCCCTCCGGCAGGGCCGACCTTCCCCCCGCCGGCCGAGTAGGCCCGCTTCCCTCCGGCAGGGCCGACCTTCCCCGCTGGCCGAGTAGGCCCGCTTCCCTCCGGCAGGGCCGACCGTCCCCCCGCTGGCCGAGTAGGCCCGCTTCCCCCCGCTGGCCGAGTAGGCCCGCTTCCCTCCGGCAGGGCCGACCGTCCCCCCGCTGGCGAGTAGGCCCGAGGAACGAGGGCCGTATCGAGGTCACCTCCGCAGCGTCACGCCGGAACCGTCACACCGGAGACCCACGCCCCGCCGGCCGAGTGGCCCGAGGAACGAGGGCCGTATCGAGGCCACCCCGCCGCACGCCTCAGCGCCAGCCGAGTGCGGGCGCCACCTCCGTGAGGATCGACTCGATGACGTGCGCGTTGTATTCGACGCCGAGCTGGTTGGGCACCGTCAGCAGCAGGGTGTCCGCGGCGGCGATGGCCTCGTCTTCTCGGAGTTGTTCGATGAGTTTGTCGGGTTCGTCGGCATAGCTGCGTCCGAATCGGGCGAGTCCGCCGTCGATGTGGCCGACCTGATCCGAACTGTGGCGGTCGCGACCGAAGTAGGCGCGGTCCATCTCGTTGGTGAGCGCAAAGATGCTGCGGCTCACCGATACTCGGGGTTCGCGCTCATGTCCGGCCTCGGCCCACTTGTCGCGGAACCGTTGGATTTGCTCGGCCTGCAGCTTGTGGAACGGGATGCCGGTGTCCTCGGTGAGCAGCGTCGAACTCATCAGATTCATGCCCTGTTCGGCGGTCCATTCGGCGGTGGCCCGGGTTCCGGCACCCCACCAGATCCGCTCCCGCAGTCCCGGCGACTGCGGCTCAATGCCGAGCAGGCCCGGGGGATTCGGGAACATCGGGGACGGGTTGGGTTCGGCAAACCGCGCGCCGTCGATCAGCTTGAGGAAGACGTCGGTGTGCTGGCGGGCCATGTCGGCGTCGGAGACCCCTTCCGGCGGAATGTATCCGAAGTACTTGTAGCCCTCGATGACCTGCTCCGGGGACCCCCGGCTGACGCCGAGTTGCAGGCGCCCTCCGGCGATGAGGTCCGCCGCGCCCGCGTCCTCGGCCATGTACATGGGGTTCTCGTAGCGCATGTCGATGACGCCGGTGCCGATCTCGATGCTGCTGGTCTTCGCGCCGATCGCGGCGAGCAGGGGAAACGGCGAGGCGAGCTGGTGTGCGAAGTGGTGAACACGGAAGTAGGCACCGTCGGCGCCGAGCTCTTCGGCGGCCACGGCTAGGTCGATGGATTGCAGTAGGGTGTCGGCGCCGGAGGTCGTCTGTGACCCGGGCGAGGCGGCCCAGTGTCCGAAGGAGAGAAAACCGATCTTCTTGGTCATGACACCTTTAACCGGACTGGGGTCCGGATTGTTCCGTGGTGTGTGCGGTTCGGTCGGTGGCCCGTCGTCGATGGACTGCCGGGCTCACGCCGTACCGGCGTTTGAACGCTGTACTCAGGGCGAAAGCGCTTCCGTAGCCGACTCGCCGGGCGATCACGTCCAGGGTCGCGTCGGTGTCGTCGAGCATGTCTGCCGCCACCGAGAGCCGCCACGTCGCCAGGTACGTCATCGGAGGTGCGCCCACCAGCTCGGTGAAGCGGCGGGCCATCACAGCCCGGGATATTCCGACCTGTTCGGCGAGTGAGGCGACCGTCCACGGATGATCGATGTTGTTGTGCAGCAGTCGAAGCGACTGCCCGACGAGGCGATCGGAATGGGCCCGTACCCAGGCCGGACCGTGTCCGGCGGCGAGTGCGCGGCGCAGCGCCGTGATCAGCAGGAGGTCGAGCAGTCTGCTGAGGACCGCCTCCTGCCCGGGTGCGTCCACGACGGCTTCGGACTCGGTCATCGCGACCAACGGGTCGTCGTGGCTCGCGACGACGGTGATCCGGTTCAGTGAGTCGAGCAGGTGTCGTCCGACGGTGCCGGTCTGGTACGTGCCCACCAGCATCACGGTGTCGGTGTCCCGGACGGCGTCCGTATTACCCCAGGACCGAACGCCGAAACTCATCTGCTCGGCCACGCTGTGGCGTCCCGTGGGATCCAGGCAGTGCCCGCTCTCATCGATGATCGCGATCGGCGGGCAGTTCGCTGTGGCGCCAATCGTGTACGGTTCGGTGCCGCGGATGAGCGCGACGTCGCCGACGTTCAGTGGTGACGTCGTGCCGTCGTCGTAGCTCAGCACCGCGTCGCCGCGGGTGACCGCGACGACGGTCAACGGGGCACGATCGGTGATGCGCACGGCCCAGTCGCCGGTCATCACCATTCGCAGGATCATCGGATCGACGGCACGGGGGCCGTTCAACAGCAGACCGAGAGCATCCATTGCCCGACGATAGCGCTTGCTCGAGACGATCGATAATGGAATCAATCCTTCGGATAATGGAAACGCTCATCGCTTCGTAGTGAAGTTGATCTCGTGACCATCCTTCGAGCGATCACCCTGATACTGACCCTGGTGACCGGTGGGCTCGTCGCGGGCCTCTTCGCCGCCTTCTCCTACGCGGTGATGCCGGCCCTCGACCGCACCGGCCCGAGCACGGCCATCGCCGCGATGCAACGGATCAATGTGGTGATCGTCAATCCGATCTTCCTGGCGATCTTCATCGGAGGACTGGTGTTTGCGATTGCCGGGACCGTCCTGACCTGGCGCGACGATCTGCGCTGGTGGGTGCTTGCCGCCGCCGTACTCTACATCGTCGCGTTTCTCGTCACCGGTATGGCCAATGTTCCGCTGAACGACCGGCTGGCGGATGTGGGAACGATCGAACCTGTTGCGGCGCAGCAGGTGTGGTCGGATTACATCGTGCCGTGGGTGCGTTGGAACACCCTTCGCGCCGTTCTGCACACCACATCGGTGGCGGTTCTCGCCGCCGGCCTCGTGCTGACGCGCGGCTGAGCACCTGCCTCGATCTGGTCAGTCACCTTGTTCCAGTATCGATTTGAGCATCGCCAGGTCGGCGTTGACCATCTCGGCGTCCCGCTCAAACTCTGCGTCCGACATCTCGCGCTGGCGAAGAGTGAAGACCACTTCGGCACCATCGGGATGAGCAAGCACCCGAATGGGATTGGTCACCGTGGCCCCGCTCGGCAGGATCACGTCGTGATCGAGGACCCCGAGATCATTGTGTCGGACAAAGCGAACCGTCACCGTGCCCATCGGCGACTCGACGAAGAGGTCGTCACCGCTCCTGGTCACCGTCGAGGTGGCAAGGCCCGCAGCCCACCGCGGCAGGTTGTCGGGTTCGGCGGCGAACTCGTACACCCGCTGCGGGCTCGCGGCGATGACGGTGCTGAGATGTCGACTACGCATACGTCCATAGTGCACCCGCCCACCGACAAAGCCAGAGGGCTACGCATCTTGCCGGTGACGGCTCTCCTCATCACTGACAGTGCTTTCGGTTGCGCTGACAACGCTCCGAATTACGTTGACAACAATCCAATCTCGTTCTCGTCGACCTCATCCCGCCGATCGCGCCGACCTCATCCCGCCGGTCGAGGCGTCCCCATCCCGCCGGTCGAGGCGTCCCCATCCCGCCGGTCGAGCCGACCCCAATCCGCCGGTCGAGGCGTCCCCATCCCGCCGGTCGAGCCGCGTTTATCCCGCCGGTCGAGCCGACCCGGAGCGCTAGCTGCCGCGTTGAGCTCCGTCGAAACGGAGGGTCGAGTCGAGACCAGGTGACATGACGCTGGAACCCCCACCACCACAACACCTCCCACGAAACGCGCCGCCCCATACCACACCCCACCGACAAGAAAATCCCGCCGACAACAAGTTATCCACAGACCAAACGTTATGCACAGCAACAGGATTCACGAAACCGACCCTTGCGCCGACCGCCAACGAGGCCTACTGTGGTAGACATGACATCGGGGGAACTTGACATCACCATCGACTTGTTGGCGGAACTCGACTTCACCACCGGCGGCCTCACCCACGAGGACGCAAAGAGTGCGCTGCACGCCATCGTGGTGATCCGCAACCTCGTCGATCACCACGCGAGTGTGCT
>NZ_JBSFPC010000026.1:0-21116 GCF_053587995.1 Gordonia sp. NPDC003504 | reverse complement strand
GTCGACGCCACCCGCCTGCCGGGCTCCTTGCACGCCGCCGAACATGCGGCCATCCCGGCACCAGCGATGGTGCCGGGCGGCGTCGTTGTACCGGGGACTCGCCGGTCAGGTCAGCACGCAATCGCCGCAGACGGATCGGCGGTCACCGCTGACCTGATAGATCAGGCAACAACTGCGTCGGCGAAATGTCGGACCGGAGCGCAACGCACCGCCCTCGACCCGGCCGTCGGCGAGGTGTCGGTCGGCGGCATCCCGAGCGGCTTCCTGCAGGTCGGGCCGGGCCGCGGCGATGAGCTGCGCGGCGCTGTTCGCCGCGGAGGCGACATTGCCCCACAGGGTTCGGGCACTGACCCCGAAGGTGTCACCGACGAGGTGGGTCAGCGCCTCGACGACCGAGTCGCCGCTGTCGGTGCCCGGTTCCGCCGCGGTCACCGAGAGCGGGTAGGGACCACCCAGTTCGTCCTGCCACCAGATGTCGTCCGGGCGCAACGAGATCGGTGGATCACCCAGGGCCTCGACGGCGATGGCGGGGGCGATGATGCGCGCGACGAGACCCAGATGTGTCACCGATGCGGCGACCCTTTCCTCGACCGGGCCGCCGGCAGCGAGCGCGCCGCGGACGCGCGCGACGCGATCGGTGAGGATGCCGGGGTCGGCGAGCAGGTCCGACATCGGCGTCCACGGAGTGATGGCATGGTCGGACGCGGCGTGCCGCGCAACGCCGAAGAAGGGGCCGAGTTCGTCCAGGTGGGTCACCGTGTGACGAGCGTATCGCGCCGGTCCTCACTCGGCCGCGCGTCATCCGACGGCATCATCCGGTTCATCAACGCGCCGAACACCATTCCGATCACCAGCCAGATCAACGCCTGATTGAGCAGTGAGTACCAGCGGAACTTCCACAACACGTCCGCGTCGAAGCCGGGGTAGGCGATCTGGCCGGGCGCGTAGGTCTTCCCGTCGATGGTGAGTGGCTTGTCGAGGATGTTGGTGATCGGCTGCGGCGTTTCCGTGGACGCCCGCGCGAAGCCGAATTCGCCGGCGTGGTCGACGTTCGCCTGCAGGTCGCCGAGCGAGGGCATCGCGGCCAGTGCGATACCGAACAGGACCAGGAAGCCGGCGCCCGCGACCAACACGGCTCGGTAGGTGCCGATCCGGGAGTGCAACATGTGCGCGACGTACACCGCGAGTCCGAGGAGGATCAACGAGATCGTCACCATCGCCAGGTACAACTGTCCGCGGGTCGCGATGGTGAAGTCGTGTCCGATGGCCGGCGGGTTGGCCGGGTACTTGACGAACGGGAGCAGGTAGATGCCGAGGAATCCGAAGCCGGCGATCAGCCAGGAAAGGTACTGCGCGCGGAGACCCGTTCGTCCCATCAGGACCAGGTAGGCGACCGCGATCAGGGCGCCCATCGCGACGGAGAAGCCGATGATCCCGGTGGCGATGCCCACCGTCGACTGGATGGATCGACTGAAGATCTCCGAGCCCTCGGCCTCGGTGGCCCGGCCCGCCGCCTGGTTGAGGGCATCGAGGACCTCGTCTCGCCCCGACTCGTAGTCGATCGCCGTGTTGATGACGGGTTCGGCAAAGATGCGGGCGAAGACGAAGCCCAGAATGCCGGCGATCAGACCGGCCAGGGCTCCGCGCCCGATGACGCGGAGTTCCAACATCGTTCAGCCGGCTCAGTGGCAGGGGAAGCCGAGGAAGTGGCGGGCGTCGTGCACCCACTCGTGGACGACCATCGTCTTGCCGAACACGGAGGTCATCCCCTCGTCGATGCCGATGAAGTAGTAGGCCAGCAAGGCCAGCAGGACGGTGATGCCGAGGATCAGGGCGACACGCCCGGCGGACAGCGCCTCGGGTGAGACCTGGACGCCGGCGCTCGGCTGTGCGACGTGTGAAGTCATCGGAACCTCCTGGGGTGATGCGCCCCGTCGATGGTGTGCAACTCGGTGACGGCGACGTGTCTGACTTGCCGGTGACGTATCGCGTGGGCGATACGTCGGGCTCACAGTGGCGCCACCGTCCCGGATTCTCACCGGGTTCCGTGCGCCGTCGCAGATGAGCACATCACCCGGAAGAGTGCAGGTCAAGACGGGTGTCCGGGATGTCTCGATAGTCCCGTGCGGAGGTGGCCGCATTGTCCGGATCGGCGCATCCCTCAGCAAAGAGATGAAATCTCCGATCTGTTCCTTGACGGTGACAGTGGCGGCTGACACAGTTGGGAGCTGAAACGTGTTCCACTGGTGCTCCCTACTTGTGAGGTGTGTCGATGTTCGAATGGTCAGAGGAAGATCTGATGGTGCGCGACGCCTTGCGCGCGTTCATCGACAAGGAGATCCGTCCGCACATCGACGAGCTCGAGACGGGGGTGCTGCCGCCCTATGACATCACTCGAAAGTTGTTGTCCACCTTCGGTGTCGACGCGACGGCCAAGGATGCGCTGGAAAAGGAGCTGGCCGCCGAGGCCGCCGGGGAGAAGCCGTCCGGCGGTGGCGGCGGAGGTGCCATGGCCGGCTCGATGTTCATGATCGTCAACATCGAACTGGCCGGTGTCTGCCTCGGGCTCGTCGGTTCCATGGGCGTCAGCATGGGGCTGACGGCCTCGACCATCCGCGGCAAGGGCACCCTCGCACAGAAGAAGCGCTGGCTGCCCGAATTGGTGACGATGGAGAAGGTGGGTGCGTGGGCGATCACCGAACCCGACTCGGGCTCGGATGCCCTCGGCGGCATGAAGACCACGGTGCGTCGCGACGGGGACGAGTACGTGCTCAACGGGCAGAAGACCTTCATCACCAACGGTCCCTACGCCGACACGATCGTCGTCTTCGCCAAACTCGACGACGGCTCGGACACCCCGATGCGGGAGCGCAAGGTGCTCTCCTTCGTCCTCGACAAGGGTATGGAGGGGCTGACCCAGGGCAAACCGTTCAAGAAGATGGGCATGGTGAGCTCGCCGACCGGTGAGTTGTTCTTCGACAATGTGCGCCTCGGTCGTGACCGGCTGCTCGGCGAGACCGAGGACACCGGCTCGGATTCGCGTGGCGCAGAAGGGGCAAAGGCCGGTTTCACCGCCGAGCGCATCGGCATCGCGGCGTTGGCGATGGGCATCATCAACGAATGTCTACGCGTGAGCATCGATTACGCGAAGACCCGCACGCTGTGGGGTCAGGAGATCGGGAGATTCCAGCTCATCCAGCTCAAGCTCGCCGAGATGGAGGTGGCCCGGATCAACGTGCAGAACATGCTCTTCAGTGCGATCGAGCGCACCAAGGCGGGCAAGCCGCCGAGCCTGGCCGAGGCGTCGGCGATGAAGCTGTATTCGTCCAAGGCCGCCACCGATGTGGCGATGGAGGCCGTGCAGCTGTTCGGCGGCAACGGCTACATGGCCGAGTATCGCGTGGAACAGCTTGCGCGCGACGCCAAGTCGCTGATGATCTACGCGGGCAGCAACGAGATCCAGGTGACCCACGTGGCCAAGGGGTTGCTGGCCTAGACGCGCCGCCGATACCGGCCTCGACGCCGGGCGTCGTCGAGGCCGGTATCTGTTGGTCTCAACCCCGAACACCCGGTCGCGCAACCACTGCGGCAAGCACCAGATTCAGTGGTCGCGGTGGCCAATGGTCGCGGTGGTGAACGGTCGCGGGGGCCGTGCCGCCGGCGGTGGCCCCATTCCGCTCAGGTCCCGGTCAACACCAGCACGATGAGGGCGATGTTGAGGACGACGATCATCACCGACGACAGGGCCGCGACGATGCGCAGTGGCCACCCGTCGGCGAACTCACCCATCAGTGACCGGTCGGCGGTGAGTCGTCCGAGCGGGATGATCGCGAAGGGGATGCCGAAACTCAGGACCACCTGGCTCATCACCAGTGCCCAGGTGGGATCGACGCCGAGGGCGAGCACCGCCAGGGCGGGAACCAGGGTGGCCAGCCGCCGGATCACCAGCGGGATACGTCTGTGCAACAGGCCGGCCATGATGGCCGCACCCGCCGACGATCCGACCGAGGTGGCGGCCAGTCCGCTGGCCAGCAGCCCGATCGCGAAGATGGTCGCCATGTGCGGTCCCATCGAATCGGCCACCGCGTGGTAGGCGCCCTCGATGGTGTCGGTGCCCTCCTTGCCGCGCAGATTCTGGGCCGCGAGCAGCAGCAGGGAGATGTTCACCGCGCCGGCGATGATCAGGGCGGTCACCACATCCCATCGGGTGGCACGCACCAGCAGCCGCCGTCGGGCCGGGGTCTTGGCGACGCCGTGCCGGTCGATCACCAGTGACGAGTGCACGTAGATGGCGTGCGGCATCACCGTCGCGCCGAGCATCGAGGCGGCCAGCAGCACGGTTTCGGGACCCTGCAGGCGGGGAACGAGACCGCCGACGACGTCGGACACCGGCGGCGGGTTCACCACGAGACCAGCCAGGAAGCCGACCACGATGATGGCCAGCATCGACAGGATGACGGTCTCGAAGACCCGTTGCTGGCGCGGGTTCTGCAGCAACAACACCACCGTGGAGACGACGCCGACGATGATGCCGCCGATCAGGAGGGGCAGATCGAAGAGCAACTGCAGGGCGATCGCGCCGCCGAGGACCTCGGCGAGGTCGGTGGCGATGGCGACGATCTCCGCCTGGGCCCAGTAGGCGAGGCGTCGGCGTTTACCGAGCCGTTCACCGAGCAGTCCGGGGAGGCTTTTGCCGGTGACGATGCCGAGCTTGGCCGACTGGTACTGGATGAGCATGGCGATGACGTTGGCGATCACCAGCACCCAGACGAGCAGGAATCCATAGCGGGCGCCCGCGGTGATGTTGGCGGCGACGTTGCCGGGGTCCACGTAGGCGACGGCGGCGACGAAGGCCGGGCCGAAGAGTGCGATCTGACGGAGCGACCGGTATCGACGCAGCCGGATCCGTCGTCGGGCCGCCGCGGTATCCGGTGCCTCGGAGGTGCGCGTGTCCACCTGATTCACCCGCTCAATCTGACACAGCCGCGGCTGATCATCAAATAAGGCGAAACCAAAAGTTCGGTGAGCCGAAAAACCGTGGCGGGTGTGTGAGCCGGATTCGTCACCGCAGGAGCCGCCAGATCCGATCCCGCGACATCGGTGTCTCGTGTGGTCGCACACCGATGGCCCGTCGGATCGCATTGGCCAGCGCCGGCGCCACCGGGTTGTACGGCGATTCGCTCATCGACTTGGCGCCGAACGGGCCGAGGTCGTCGGAGGTGTCGGCGAAGAACACCTCGGTATCGGGGATGTCGGCCATCTGCGGCACGCGGTAGGTACGCAATACCGGCGTCAGTACCGCGCCCTTGCCGTCGAGCATGATCTCCTCGTACAGGCTCGAGCCGATCGCCTGCGCGACGCCACCCTCCACCTGTCCGAGGCACTGTTCGGGGTTCATCACGGTGCCCGCGTCGGCGGCGTGGACGGACTGCATGATGACCACCGATCCGGTGTCGGTGTCGACGGCCACGCGGAATGCCTGCACGTTGAAGGCGATGGATCGCAGTTCGCCGTGTTCGGCGCCGGTCGCCACGGCGCGAGGCCCGCCAGGGCGTTCGATGCGGTGATCGGCGTCGACGGCGCCGATGAGTTCGGTGAAGGTGACCATCCGCTCCCCGACGAGCGCGCCGTCGGCGGTCAGCCGGACCTCGTCGGGTGTGACCGAGCACAACGCGGACGCGGTGCGCAGCAACACTTCTCGGAGTTCCAGCGCGGCGCCGTACACCGCCTTGCCCGCGACGGTGGTCCCCGCGGAGGCGAAGGCCCCGGTGTCGTAGCCGGCGGCATCGGTGTCGCCGTGATGGAGGTCGACGCGATCCACCGTCGTCGACATTGTCGTCGCGGTGATCTGGGCGTGCACGGTGGTGGTGCCGTTGCCGAACTCCGCCGTGCCGACCCCGACGTGATAGGTCCCGCCGGCGTCGACGGCGACGGTGACATCGGAGTGATGTCCGCGTGGGGCCATCGTCGCGATCGCCGCGAGGGCCATGCCCTCGCCGATCCGCCACGACTCTCCGGCCGGTGCGGTGACTCCGTTGCCCTTCGTCAACGCCGCTTGGGCGAGATCGAGGCACTGGTCGAGTCCGTAGCTGCCGTAGACCAGATCCTTCTCGGGTTCCGGGTGTGCGATCAACAGCGGATCACCTTGTGCCACAGCGTTGATCCGGCGCAGCTCGAACGGGTCGACACCGAGCCGCAGCGCGAGCTCGTCCATCGCACTCTCGATCGCGAAGATGACCTGCCCGAGGCCATAGCCACGGAAGGCCCCCGACGGCGGGTTGTTGGTGTAGACGACTTCGGCATCCACCCGTTTGACCGGGCAGGTGTACACCGAGACCGATTCGGCGCAGGCGTGGAACATCACCCCGATCGCGTGGTTGCCGTAGGCGCCGGTGTCGGAGAGCACGTCGACCTTCATGGCGGTCAGCCGCCCGGCGTCATCGGCGCCGAGATCCACAGACACCTCGAAGGGATGACGGTAGGTGGTGCGGGTCATCTCGTCGGTGCGGGTCATCTCGTAGCCGACCGGACGGCCGGTCCGCAGCACCGCGATCGCGACGAGATCCTCGGTGAGCAACTCCTGTTTCCCGCCGAATCCGCCGCCGACACGGGCGGCGACGACGCGGATCCGTTCCGGTGGGAGATCGAGGAGCAGGGCGAGTTCGTCACGCACCAGGAAGGGGACCTGGGTACTGGTCCGCAGGACGAGGCGGCCGTCGTCGTCGAGCCATCCGATGCTGCCGTGCGTCTCGAGCTGGGCGTGGCTCACTCGTGACGTCCGCCAGGTTCCGCCGACGGTGACCGGCGAACTGTGCAGTGCGGCATCCACATCACCGCCGAAACCGTCATGGAATGTGGCGATCACGTTGCGGTCGGCGTGCGCCACCCGGTCCGCCGGGGTGCGGTCCGGGTGGATGAGCGGGGCACCCGGCCGGCGGGCGTCGGACGGATCGAACACCGCGGGCAGGGGTTCGTAGGTCACGGTGATCCGGCGGCATGCCTCCTCGGCGGCCGTCGCGGTGTCGGCGACGACGGCCGCCACCCGTTGGCCGACGAACCGGACAACGGGATCGAGGACCAGGGTGTCGTCCGGATCGTCCTCGCGAAGGTCGTGCCGGGCAGTGGAAAACCGTCGGGTGGAGACGTTCTCGTGGGTGAGGATCAGATTCACGCCGTCGACGGCGGCCGCGTCGGTAACCTCGATCGAGGTGATCCGGGCATGCGCGTGCGGTGAGGTGAGCACCCGCAGGTACTGCATCCCCGGCACCTCGACGTCGAAGGTGTACGGTTCGGTGCCGGTGACGACGCGTTCGGCGGCAAGGGGATTCACCGAGGAGCCGACACCGGTGCCGGCCGGGCGGGCGGCCACCGAACTGGGGGCGTGCTCGCCGGTCACGCCTTCGTGAATCGCCGAACGAATCGCCCGATAACCCGTGCAGCGGCACAGGTTTCCCTTCATCCGCCGCGGGAGATCGTCGAGATCATCGGCTTTCAGCGTCGAGGCGGTGACGATCATTCCGGCAGTGCAGAATCCGCACTGGAAACCGAAGTTGTCGACGAAGGCTTCCTGCATCGGATGCAGGTCGCCCGGCTTGCCGAGTCCGGACACGGTCGTCACCGACGCGCCCTCGATGCGCTGGGCGGGATAGATACACGAATGCACCGGCGTCCCGTCGACCAGCACCGAGCAGGCCCCGCAGTCGCCGGCGTCGCAGCCCTTCTTCACCTCGAAGTGGGCGGCGTCGCGCAGGAACGTCCGGAGGCATTGGCCGGGTCGTGGTGTGGCGTCGGCAGATTCACCGTTGATCTCGAAGTGCATGGATCTCACCGTCCGCCGGTCGTGGGCTGCGTGCGGTCGCTCAGTTCGGCCCGGATCTGCTCGGCGAGCGTCCCGCTCACCCCGCGGCGCCAATCCGCAGAGCCGAGCGGATCGGTGTAATAGCCATCGGCGGAGTCGATGTCGGCGCGCAGAGTGGCCGCATCGGGAAGTATGGGATAGCGCAGCACCGTCGGCCACCCCGTCGCGGCGGTGATACCGAACACCGCGGTTCCGTCGTCATCGAGGCGCCCGGTGACCACGGCCGCGGAGCGACCCAGTTCGGCCAGGGCGATCTTGCGGAATCCGGTGAACCCGCGCAGCGCATGGCCGGGGATATCGATGGCACGCAATACTTCTCCCGACTCGAGTGTGTTGGTGCCGTTGCCGGTGACGAGGGTGGCGACCGGCACGGCACGCTCGGTGCCGTCTGGTTTCCAGATCAGTGCCACACCGTCGAGTGCGACGGCCAGCGACACCATCGACGCGGCGGCGAACGACCGGCAGATGTTGCCGCCGACGGTGGCAACGTTCCAGATCTTGAACGACGCCAACAAGGCGTTCGCGCACTGGGAGAAGAGCGGATGCGCATGCCACCCGGGCCGTGGCTCCAGGTGGGTGAGTGTGGCGATGGGGCAGGTCGCCGCGATCCGCAGACCGCCGTCGGGAAGATCTTCGACCTCGGGCCAGCCGATGCGGCTGATGTCGACGACACCGGAGGCGTCGATCTGCGGTTCGGAGAAGAACCAGGTGCCCCCGGCGACGATGCGTTCGCCCGGGGCGAGGATGAGATCGTCTCGGGTGCGTGCGTAGCGGTAGGCGCTGATGGTGTTGAGATCCATGCCGTGTGCGACCTATCCGGCCTTGTCGAGCAGTCGACGATGTTCGGTGGCGCAGTCCTTCGCGATGGTGTCCACGTCGGCGGTCGTGAGTTCACCGTCGGCGACGATGCGTCGGCCCTGGATCCAGGTGCCCACGATCGGCGGGATCGCACCGAGAACCAGGGCGGCGACCGGGTCGTCGATATCGGCGTGGCCGAGTCCGGACAGATCCCACAGCACCAGGTCGGCGAGCTTGCCGACCTCGATCGACCCGATCTCGTTGTCACGCCCCAGGACTCGGGCACCGCCGATGGTGGCCAGGTCGATGGCGGTGCGGGTGGTCAGCGCCGTCGGACCGCCCCTGGCGCGGGCCATCAGGACCGACTGGTGGGCTTCTTCGAGCAGGCGCGCCGACTCGTTGGAGGCGGCGCCGTCGACGCCGAGGCCCACGGGTACGCCGGCGTCGACGAGATCGCGGGTGCGGCAGATCCGGTTGCCCAGACGCGCATTCGAGGTGGGGCAGTGCGCAACGCCGGTCGACGTGGCGGCGAGGCGACCGATTTCCGCGTCGTCGAATTCGATGCCGTGGGCGAACCACACGTCGTCGCCCACCCAGCCGACGGATTCCATGTACTGCAGCGGGGTGGAACCGAAGTGCTCGTCGCAGTAGGTGTTCTCGTCGAGGGATTCGGCGAGGTGGGTGTGCATCCGGACGCCGAGTTCGCGTGCCAGGGAAGCCGATTCGCGCAGCAGATCGGTGGTCACCGAGAACGGGGAGCACGGGGCGAGCGCGATCCGCAGCATCGAGTCGGGGGCCGGGTCGTGCCAGCGGCTCACGGCATCGGTGCTCGCCGTAAGGATCTCGTCGATGGTCTGCACGACGGTGTCCGGGGGCAGGCCGCCGTCCTTCTCCGACAGGTCCATCGAGCCGCGGGTCGGATGGAAACGGATGCCGAGGGTCTCGGCGGCGGCGATCTCCGCGCCGAGCAGATCGCCACCCTCGCGCGGAAAGACGTAGTGATGGTCGGTGGTGGTGGTGCATCCGGATAGGGCGAGTTGGGCGAGTCCGCCGAGCGCGGCGACGTTCACGGCCTTCTCATCGATCCCCGCCCAGATGGGATAGAGCGTGGTGAGCCACTGGAACAACGTGTGATCGGCGGCCAGTCCCCGCGTGATCCACTGATAGAGGTGATGGTGGGTGTTGACCAGACCCGGTGTGAGCACGCAGCCGCGGCCGTCGATGCGGACCACATCGTCGTCGACGTCGGTGATCGGCCCGGTGGACACGGCCGTGATCGTGGTGGAGTCGATGAGGACCGACGCGCCGGACAACTCGCGCCGTTCGGGGTCGACGGTGATCACGTGCGTGTTCTCGATGAGGGTCTGCGGGGACACGGGCTCACGCTACGACCATCGCGTTACGGTCAGATTGCGCCACGCGCGAGCGTGCTCGCTGACTCCGCGGGTGTGTGAGCTAGACGCGTTCCTCGTCGAGGCGGCGTCCCTGCGGGATGGCCAGTGCCAGACCCGCGGCCACCGCGCAGGCGCACAGCGAGATGATCGACGCCGCCAGGTACCCGGAGGTGTCGGGGACCGACGCGACCGTCCCGTCGGGGCCGTCCACCGTGACGATCGACCAGGTGAGGATCATGCCGACCACGGCCGCCGACGTGGAGGTGCCGACGACGCGCATCAGTGCGTTGACGCCGTTGGCCTCGCCGGTCTGGGTGATCGGCACGGCCCGCATGATCAGGGCGGGCATCGCGGCGTAGGCGATCCCGAGGCCGGCGCCGATCAGACAGGCGATCATCAGCATCAGCCACCAGGTGATATCCCAGCCGGCGGCCAGGACGACGATGAACACGACATAACCCACCCCGATGACCGTCGCGCCGAGCGACAGTGAGATCCGCGGACCGACGTGCGCGGTCAGCCAGGCGCTGACATGGGAGAACACGAACATCAGGATCCCGCTCGGCGCGAGGATCAACGACGCGGTGACCATCTGGTAGCCGAGTCCCAAGGGTCCGGTGGTCGGTGCCATCAGCACCTGAATGGGCATCAGCTGCATCGAATAGAAGGCGAAGCCGGTGGCCACCGACGCGATGTTGGTGAGCAGTACCGGGCGTTCGACAGCGATCCGCGTGTCGATGAGTGCGTTGGGCAAGCGCCGCCCCCAACGCCACCACAGCGAGCCGATCACCACGAATGCCACGAGGGCGCCGATCGTCAGCGGCGAACCCCAACCCCATGACGCGCCCTTGGACAGCGGCAGCAGCAGACACGTCAGCAGCACGGCGAGGCCGAGCGCTCCCAGGATGTCGAATCGTCCGCCACTATGGCCACGGTCGGCGGGGATGGTCGCCACCATGCCCAGAGCACTGAGTCCGGCGGCGACGGCGCACATCCAGAACAGGGCATGCCATCCCACATGCTGGGCGAGCAGGGCGGCGACCGGGAGGCCGAGGGCTCCGCCGATTCCGAGGGAGGCGCTCATTGTGCCCACCGACGAGCCGAGCCGCAGCGGCGGGACGATGTCGCGCATCACGCTGATCCCGAGCGCGATCGTTCCGAAGCCGAGGCCCTGCATCCCGCGTCCGATGAGGAACGGGAGCAGCGACGGCGACAGCGCGCACACGACCGAACCCGCGGCCACGCAGGCCATCGACGCCAGCAGCATGCGCCGTTTGCCGTACATGTCACCGAGGCGACCACCGATCGGCGTGATGACCGCGCCCGCGAGCAGTGTGATGGTCAGCGCCCATGTCGTGTCACCGGGTTCGGCGTGCAGGAGAGTGGGCAGCGCCGGAATCAGCGGCACGATGATCGTCTGCATCAGGGCGACGACGATGCCTGCGGTGCAGAGAACGGTGACGGCCGCGCGCGGGTGAATCTGCGGGAGGTGGTTGTCGTGATGGCCATCGGTGGGGTTTACCGCACCGCTCGTACCCCCCGGCCCGCTCGAACACATAGTGCGATCTGTCGCTGACACCGGCATCAACCTCCGTGGGACACGCTATCTCACGTCGTCGAACGAACGATCGGTCAGGGCGAAAAGTGGGGGAGGAATGCCGACGTAGGGAACGAGTGGTTCGTCCCCGGGTTCATGATCGTCGGTGGGGAAGTGTCGGGGGATGAATCGACCGGTGGGGGAGGAATTCTCAGGCGCCCCACCCATCCCCTGTGGCAGGTGAGGGTTGGGTCACGCGGGACGATACGGAATCGAGTCGCTGCGAGTCGGATCGATGTGAATGCCCCGGCCGAGCTGGGGGAACGCGCGTTGAGTGCACGCCGGACGCTCGCACACCTTGCAGCCGGCCCCGATCGGTACGACGGTGCGCTCATCGGCGAGATCGACACCGGTCGAATAGACGAGCCGGTCGGCGTGGGCGAGGTCGCATCCGAGGCCCACGGCGAAACTGGTGTGTGGTGCGAGATGGCCGCGCTGTTCGGTGGTGGTGCGGGCGAGCCAGAAGTAGGACCGACCGTCTGGCATCTGGGACACCTGGGTGACGATTCGCCCGGGCGTGGCGAACGCATCGTGAACTCCCCACAGCGGGCAGCTGCCACCCACGCGTGAGAAGTGAAAAGCGTTGGCCGACTGCCGCTTCGAGATGTTTCCCGCCTTGTCGGTGCGCACGAAGATGAACGGCACACCTCGACTTCCGGGACGTTGCAGGGTCGACAACCGATGGCACACCGTCTCGAATCCGACCTCGAACGTCAGGCTGAGCAACTCGATGTCGTAGCGCGTGTTCTCCGCCGTGGCACGGAACCGCTCATACGGGAGCAGTAGAGCACCCGCGAAGTAGTTGGCCAGTCCGATGCGTGCGACGGGAAGTGTTGCAGCGCTGAGGTTCTGGGCCTGTGCAACCAGCACATCGATGGTGGCCTCCTGTTCCAGCAGTGCCAGCTGGGTGGCGAGCTGAAACGCGCGCTGTCCCGCGCTCAGACGACCGGCCAGGCCGATCACACCGTTGGCCGGATCGAACGTCCGTTTCGGAACTGCCACGGCCGCAACGGGATCGGGTTCATGGGTGATGGTCACACGGATGTCGTGGCGACGACGCAAGAGATCCGCCAGTTGCAGATCGAGCCCGCCGATGGAGAGTTTCTCGTCGGCGAAGAGTTGCTCTGCCGCCCGGTCGAGGACGTCGATGTGGTTCTTGCGGTCGTAGAAGAAGTCACGCACCTCCTCGAAGGGAGTCGAACCCGCCGCCGCGGCCGGGTCGGAGAGTTGCGCCCGGTAGGTTTCCAATTCGGCGGTCGCCGACGTGAGTTGCCGGTGGAGGGCGACGAGAGTCCGTCCCATGGCGGGCATGCGTCCGGCGAGTTCGGCGATCTCGGCGCGGCTCACCTCCCCGGACTCCGCATGGGCGGTCATGACGTCGGCGAGGTCGCCGATGAGTCGCGCATCGTTGTCACCGGCAAAGTAGTCGGCGTCGAGATCGAACTCCCGGGTCAGCGCGAGCAGGACCGGGACGGTGATCGGGCGCTGATCGTTCTCGAGCTGGTTGACATAGCTCGTCGACTTCTCGATCCGACGTGCGAGCGCGGCCTGCGACAGGCCCTGCTCATCGCGCAGCCGCCGCAGTCTCGGGCCCACGAACATCCGGCCCGCCGAACTCGACGACGTCTTCACCATGGCGCCCAGCATAGACGGCGAGCCGTCCACAAAGTTTGCAAGATTGTCTGGAAACTTCCGCAGAAATACGCATTTGCCAGGTCTTTCCACTGGTCGCCGATGCTGCGTACGGTGCGAATATGATCATTCACGACGTACGGACACACCGCAGCTCTGATGACTTCCCGCAGTCCGAGCACCTTGCCACCAAGATCGCCAAGGTGGCCATCGACCCCGTCGAGGTGCCCGCCGACACCGCGGAGATGATCATCAACCGCGTCATCGACAACGCCGCGGTCAGCGCGGCGTCGGTGATCCGCCGTCCGGTCACCTCCGCCCGGGCGCAGGCGCTCGCACACCCGCCGGCAGAAGGAAGGCCCGGTGCCGCGGTCTTCGGTGTCGAGGGCCGTTACTCGCCCGAGTGGGCGGCGTGGGCCAACGGGGTCGCCGTGCGCGAGCTCGATTTCCACGACACCTTCCTCGCTGCCGAGTACTCCCACCCCGGTGACAACATCCCCGCACTCGTCGCCGTGGCGCAGCAGGTCGGCGCCTCGGGTGCCGACCTGATCCGCGGTCTCGCCACCGCCTACGAGATCCAGATCGACCTGGTGCGCGGAATGTGCTTGCACGAGCACAAGATCGACCACGTCGCCCACCTGGGGCCGTCGGTCGCCGCCGGCCTCGGCACGATGCTGAAGCTCGACGAGGAGACCATCTACCAGGCCATCGGGCAGGCCCTGCACCTGACCACGGCCACCCGCCAGTCGCGGAAGGGTCTGATCTCGAGCTGGAAGGCCTACGCCCCGGCCCACGCCGGAAAGATCGCCATCGAGGCCGTCGACCGCGCCATGCGCGGCGAGGGTGCGCCCGCCCCGATCTGGGAGGGCGAGGACGGCGTCATCGCCTGGATGCTGGGTGGTCCGGAGAAGACCTACCAGATCCCGCTCCCCGGACCGGGTGAGGCCAAGCGCGCCATCCTCGACAGCTACACCAAGGAACACTCCGCCGAGTACCAGAGCCAGGCGCCGATCGACCTCGCTCGCCGCATGCGGGACCGCATCGCAAATCTCGACGACATCGAATCGATCGTGCTGCACACCAGCCACCACACCCACGTCGTCATCGGCACCGGTTCCGGGGATCCGCAGAAGTTCGATCCGAAGGCCAGCCGAGAGACGCTCGATCACTCCGTGCCCTACATCTTCGCGGTCGCACTCCAGGACGGCGTCTGGCATCACGAGGCCTCCTACGCACCCGAGCGGGCGAACCGTCCCGACACGATCGCACTGTGGAACAAGATCTCCACGGTCGAAGACCCGGAGTGGACCCGTCGGTACCACTCCACCGATCCGGCCGAGAAGGCATTCGGTGCCAAGGCCGTGATCACCCTGACCAACGGTGAGGTCATCACCGATGAACTCGCGGTCGCCGACGCCCATCCGCTCGGCGCTCGGCCGTTCGCGCGACCTCAGTACGAGGCGAAATTCGCGGCGATGGCCGAGGGGGTAGTCGATGCGGACGAGCAGCAGCGATTCCTGGTGGCTGCTGCCGGGCTCGGCGATCTCGGGCCGGGTGAGCTCGGCGCGCTCAATGTGACCGTGGCGCCGCTGGTGTTGGACAAGGCGCCGACGATCGGGACGGGGATCTTCTGATGGGCTCAGCATCAGGGGTTTCCGGACTCTTCTCGTCGGCCGTCTCCGACGCCGACAAGCGCCGCGCACTGCGCGCCGGGCTCGCCTCGGGAGAGCTCCTGCGCTGGCCGGGAGCCTTCTCCCCGCTGGTCGCCAAGCTGATCGCGGACATCGGATTCGAGGGCGTCTACGTCTCGGGTGCGGTGCTGTCGGCGGACCTCGGGCTGCCCGACATCGGCCTGACCACGCTGAGCGAGGTCACCGCCCGCGGATCGGTGATCGCGCACGCCACCGACCTGCCGACCCTCATCGATGCCGACACCGGTTTCGGGGAACCGATGAGCGCGGCGCGCACGATCGCCGCGCTCGAGGACGCCGGCCTGGCCGGATGTCACCTCGAGGATCAGGTCAACCCCAAACGGTGCGGACATCTCGACGGCAAGGATGTGGTGCCGACGGCCGAGATGCTCAAGCGTCTGCGTGCCGCGGTGTCCGCGCGTCGCGATGAGAACTTCGTCATCTGCGCGCGCACCGACGCGGCAGGCATCGAGGGCATCGAGTCGGCCATCGAACGGGCCAAGGCCTACGCCGACGCCGGCGCCGACCTGATTTTCACCGAAGCCCTGCGCGACATCGGTGAATTCGAGAAGTTCCGCGCAGCCGTCGATGTCCCGCTGCTGGCGAACATGACCGAGTTCGGCAAGTCCGAGCTCGTGACCGCCGACCAGCTACGCGACGTCGGCTACAACGCCGTCATCTACCCGGTGACGACGCTGCGCATCGCGATGGGTGCCGTCGAACGTGGACTGCGGGAGATCGACTCCGCCGGAACGCAATCAGGGCTTCTCGACGGGATGCAGCACCGCAGTCGACTCTACGAACTGCTGCGGTACGCCGATTACAACGATTTCGATTCCGACCTGTTCAACTTCAGCATCGGCGCCGGGAGCGGAGCGAGTGAGCCGCTTTCTGCGGCGGGCGGGCCGGCCACCACCACACACCCGAAAGGTGTACAGCAATGACCACCGCGACACCCGAGAGCACGGCGGCACAGTCCGAAGCCCCAAAGATCTACAAGGGCCTGGCCGGCGTCGTCGTCGACACCACCGCGATCTCCAAGGTGGTACCGGAGACCAACTCACTGACCTACCGTGGCTACGCCGTGCAGGACCTGGCGGCCCACTGCTCGTTCGAGCAGGTGGCCTACCTGCTGTGGCATGGGGAACTGCCGAACGATCGTGAGCTGGCGGCGTTCACTCAGGTCGAGCGTGCCAGTCGTCGTCTGGACCGTTCGACGCAGGCGGTCCTGGCGCGGATTCCAGAGAACTGCCACCCGATGGACGTGGTGCGCACCGCGATCAGCTTCCTCGGCACCGAGGATCCGGACGAGGACAATCCGAGTGCGTCGTCGAACTACGACAAGGCGCTGCGGATGTTCGCCGTCCTGCCGACGATCGTCGCCGCCGACATGCGGCGGCGACGCGGGCTGGAGCCGATCGCCCCGCATCACGGGCTCGGATACTCGGAGAACTTCCTGAATATGTGTTTCGGAGAGGTGCCCGACCCGGTGATTGTCCGGGCATTCGAGAAGTCGATGGTCCTCTACGCCGAACACAGCTTCAATGCATCGACGTTCGCCGCACGCGTCGTCACCTCGACGCAGTCCGACATCTACAGCGCGATCACCGCGGCGATCGGAGCGTTGAAGGGGTCGTTGCACGGTGGGGCGAACGAGGCGGTCATGTACGACATGATCGAGATCGATCGTCCCGAGCGGGCGAGGGAATGGATGGAGGCCAAGCTGTCTCGAAAAGAGAAAGTCATGGGCTTCGGACATCGCGTGTACAAGAATGGCGACTCGCGGGTGCCGACCATGAAGGAGGCGCTCGTCGACATATCGAACCACAAGAACGACACCCGATGGTTGGAGATCTACGGCGAACTCGAGGCGGTGATGACCGAACGGACCGGGATCAAACCCAATCTCGACTTCCCGACCGGGCCCGCGTACTACCTGATGGGATTCGACATCGGTTCGTTCACACCGATTTTCGTCATGAGCCGGATCACCGGATGGACGGCGCACATCATCGAACAGACGGCGGCCAATGCGCTCATCCGTCCGTTGAGTTCGTATGACGGCCCGGCGCAGCGGGTCCTGACCGCCTGATGTCCAGTCATCCGACAATTCGGGGATTCCGCGGCGGAATGCGTGGTATTCCCACCAGTCATCCCACGTCATAAGACAGCCGGTCCGATGTCAGATGCTCCCGGGTTACGCTCACCTGGGAGCATCTGACATTTCGGGGCCTGCAGGAACGGAAAGGCAACATGTTCGACAAGGTGTTGGTGGCCAACCGCGGCGAGATCGCGATCCGTGCGTTTCGCGCCGCCTATGAACTCGGCGCTCGCACGGTCGCGATCTTTCCGTATGAGGATCGCAACTCGCTGCATCGATTGAAGGCCGACGAGTCCTATCAGATCGGCGTGCCCGGACATCCGGTGCGCGCATATCTGTCCGTCGAGGAGGTCGTCGCCGCGGCCCAGCGATGCGGTGCGGACGCGGTCTACCCGGGCTACGGGTTCCTCTCGGAGAACCCCGGTCTGGCGCGTGCGTGCGCGGCGGCAGGGATCACCTTCGTGGGTCCGAGTGCCGACGTGCTCGACCTGACCGGCAACAAGGCCCAGGCCATCGCCGCGGCCAAGGCCGCCGGACTGCCGGTGCTGGCGTCGTCGGAGCCGTCCTCGGACGTCGAGAACTTGATCGCGGCGTCGCAGGACATGCAGTTCCCGGTGTTCGTCAAGGCCGTCGCCGGTGGCGGTGGGCGCGGGATGCGCCGTGTGGACGACCCGGCGCAACTGCGGGAATCGATCGAGGCCGCCTCGCGTGAGGCCGATGCCGCCTTCGGTGATGCGACGGTGTTTCTCGAGCAGGCGGTGATCAATCCGCGCCACATCGAGGTGCAGATCCTCGCCGACACCCACGGCAACGTGATTCACCTCTACGAGCGTGACTGCAGCCTGCAGCGCCGCCATCAGAAGGTGGTGGAGTTGGCGCCGGCGCCGAATCTCGATCCCGCGCTTCGGGATCGGATCTGCGCCGACGCGGTCGCCTTCGCCCGCCAGATCGGCTACTCCTGTGCCGGCACCGTCGAGTTCCTCGTCGATGAACAGGGCAGGCACGTCTTCATCGAGATGAATCCGCGGATTCAGGTGGAGCACACGGTGACCGAGGAGATCACCGATGTGGATCTGGTGGGGGCGCAGCTGCGGGTGGCCTCGGGGGAGTCGCTCGCCGACCTCGGGCTGACCCAGGAGACCATCGCCGTCCACGGCGCGGCGATGCAGTGCCGCATCACCACCGAGGACCCGGCCGCCGGATTCCGCCCCGACGTGGGCCGGATCACCGCGTATCGCACCCCCGGTGGCGCCGGTATCCGACTGGACGGCGGCGCCAACCTCGGCGGTGAGGTGAGTGGTCATTTCGACTCGATGCTGGTCAAACTGACTTGTCGGGGAAGGGATTTCGCGACCGCGGCACGTCGCGCCCGACGCGCCTTGGCGGAGTTCCGGATTCGCGGCGTCGCGACCAACATCCCGTTCCTGCAGGCGGTTCTGGATGATCCGGACTTCCGTGCCGGACGGGTCACCACCTCCTTCATCGACGAGCGGCCGTGGTTGCTGACCACCGGCGGATCCGCCGACCGCGGCACCCGCATCCTGGAGTATCTGGCGGATGTGACGGTCAACAAGCCGCACGGGGAGCGGCCGTCGACGGTGTATCCGCGCGACAAACTGCCCACCGTCGATAAGGCCGTGCTGGCCCATCCGCAGCCCGGATCCAAGCAGCGGCTGACCGAACTGGGCCCGGAGGGCTTTGCGCGCGCACTGCGTGAGCAGCCGGGAGTTGCGGTGACCGACACCACCTTCCGTGATGCGCATCAGTCGCTGCTCGCGACCCGGGTGCGTACCTCGGGGCTGATGGCGGTCGCGCCGTATGTGGCGGCGTTGACGCCGCAGTTGCTGTCGGTGGAGTGCTGGGGTGGGGCGACCTACGACGTGGCGCTACGGTTCCTCAAGGAGGACCCGTGGGACCGACTCGCACAGCTGCGTGAAGCCATGCCCAACATCTGTCTGCAGATGTTGCTGCGCGGCGCGAACACCGTCGGCTATACCCCGTATCCGACGAAGGTGACCACCGCCTTCGTGTCGGAGGCCACCGCGGTCGGTGTTGACATCTTCCGGATCTTCGACGCGCTCAACAACATCGAGCAGATGCGGCCGGCAATCGAGGCGGTCCGGGAGACCGGTACGGCGGTGGCCGAGGTGGCGATGAGCTACACCGGTGACCTGGCGAATCCGGCCGAGGATCTCTACACCCTCGACTATTACCTGCGTCTGGCGGAGCAGATCGTCGAGGCGGGTGCGCACGTGCTGGCCATCAAGGACATGGCCGGTCTGTTGCGTGCACCGGCCGCGACGAAACTGATCACGGCACTGCGTTCGGAATTCGACCTGCCGATCCATGTGCACACTCACGACACCCCCGGTGGTCAGTTGGCGACGTATCTGGCGGCGGTGCAGGCCGGTGCGGATGCGGTCGACGGTGCGTCGGCGGCGTTGGCCGGGACAACGAGTCAGCCGCCGCTGTCGGCGATCGTGGCGACGTTCGCACACACCGAACGCGACACCGGCCTGGATCTGGCTGCCGTGTGCGATCTCGAACCGTACTGGGAGGCGATCCGAAAGGTGTACGCGCCGTTCGAATCCGGCATCCCCGGACCGACCGGACGCGTGTACGCCCACGAAATCCCGGGTGGCCAGCTGTCGAATCTGCGCCAGCAGGCCATCGCGCTCGGCCTGGGCAACCGGTTCGAGGCCGTCGAGGACGCGTACGCCTCCGCCGACGCGATGCTCGGCCGGCTGGTCAAGGTGACACCGTCGTCGAAGGTCGTCGGTGACCTCGCCCTGTCGATGGTGGGCCAGGGCATCGACCCGCAGGACTTCGCCGACGATCCCGCCGGCCACGACATCCCGGATTCGGTGATCGGGTTCCTGCGTGGCGAACTCGGCGATCCGCCCGGCGGCTGGCCGGAACCGTTGCGCAGCAGGGCACTCGAGGGCCGGCCTCCGGCGCCCCAGGTGGTCGAGTTGTCGACGGAGGATTCGGCCGCACTCGACGAGCCGGGACGTGGACGGCAGGAGACGTTGAACCGCCTGCTGTTCCCCGGCCCGACCCGCGAGTTCACCGAACACACCGAGGCCTACGGCGACACGTCACGGTTGTCGGCGAATCAGTTCTTCTACGGTCTGCGCTACGGCGAGGAACATCGCGTCGAACTCGAACCGGGTGTGGAACTGCTGATCGGCCTCGAGGCCATCAGCGACGCCGACGAGAAGGGCATGCGCACCGTGATGTGCGTCCTCAACGGGCAGCTGCGGCCGGTCGCGGTCCGCGACCGCGCGGTGGATTCCGCCGTCGAGGCCGCCGAGAAGGCCGATCGGTCCAATCCCGGGTCGGTGGGCGCACCGTTCGCCGGTGTGGTGTCGGTGTCGGTGTCGGTGGGCGACGAGGTGAAGCCGGGTGCGGCGATCGGCACCATCGAGGCGATGAAGATGGAGGCCACCATCACCGCCCCGGTCGGCGGCAAGGTCACCCGCGTCGTCATCGGACCGGTCACCAGCGTCGCGCCCGGAGACCTGCTGATCGAGATCGGCTGAGGTCACTCGCCGGTGACCTCGGCGTCGCAGCGAGATCGGGTGGCGCGCACGAGTGCGGCGTTGACATCGTCGACCTCAGCGATCCAGGATCGCGCATCGGAGTCGGTCTTGCCGGCCGCGACGTGACGGGCAAGTAGTCGCGTGTGGCGCACAGCATCGGGGGCATCGACAAACCACAGGCGATCGAGAAGTGTTCGTACCGGCGACCATTCGCCATCAGCGGCGAGGTAATTGCCTTCGACGACCACGACGCGGGCAGTGCCGCCGATGATCAGCGAGGCGGCAATGGGCTCGGCGGTGGTGTGGTCGAAATCCGGTGCGTAGACATCATGTCCGGGCGTCCGGATGCGTCGGAGCAGGCTGAGGAATCCGTCGACGTCAAAGGTGTCGGGAGCGCCTCGTCGTGCGGCCCGGCCGAGACGGCGCAGCACAGGTGTGGCCAGATGGAAACCGTCCATCGGCAAGGCCCACCGCCTCGTCGCCGAGCTCGCAGCAACGCTCGG
>NZ_JBSFPC010000025.1:0-22040 GCF_053587995.1 Gordonia sp. NPDC003504 | reverse complement strand
AGGACTCGACCGGCGGATAACAACCCTACCAGCGGATGGGTGCTCGACCGACCAACGCGAGAACTGCTGCGAAGCAATGACTGACCTACGATCCTTGGCCCACCGATAGACACCAGACCAACCAACCCGCACCCGGCTCCGGCCGGGACCGCATCCGTTCTTTGACAACTCCACAGTGAAATATGAACGCCCGCAACGACGTGTCACCTGCTCGACGGCCTTCCTGCCGGAATGGTGCGCAGCACACGACACGTCGGCGGATGATCCGCTCAGCCGAAGGTGATGGCGTCCAACCGCTCCTTGATGAACTCGCCGGCAGCCACCGGTGGACGGCCCGAGTCATGGCCGATAGGCTCCCCGAGCGGGGTGACGACGGCGTCGTGGTCGAGTTCGTAGAAGAAGATCAGCGACACGAGATCTTCTTCGGGTGCGTCGGGCTGTGGCGGCAGTACGCGGTGCCGACCGGCCGGCCAACGGCCGCCCGACCAGTACTCGAGCAGATCACCGATGTTGATGGTCAACGCATCGGGATTGTAAGGTGCGTCGGCCCAACCACTCTCGTCGCTGAACACCTGCAGACCACCGGCGCCAGGCTCCCGATCCAAGACGGTGACCGTACCGAAATCGGTGTGTGGTCCGATGCGGAACTGTCCCGGTTCGGGTTCACCCACATCCGTCATCGGCGGATAGTGATTGATGTTCGACGTCCAGGTGGCATTGGCCGCCAGGCCCGCGAACGGATTCTCGTCACCGTCCATCCCCAGGGCCGAGGCCATCAAGGCCAGCAGGTCGTCCGACAGCGCCTTCATCTGGGTTGTCCACGCGGTGAACAGTTCTCGCAGTCCAGGAGCTTCCTGCGGCCACACGTCCGGGGCGAACCAGAAGTCGTCGATCTCCGGAATCCCGACCCGCGTCTGCGCTCCCGAGTTGTAGGTCTCCTTCAGATCCGGTGGCGTCTCGGTGCCCTCCGAGTACCCGTTGGCCTCGAGTCCCGGACCGATCCAGCCCCGGCCGCCGACACCAACGGCGTACTGCTGCTTGATATCTGCCGGCAACGCGAAGAACTCGCGTGCGGCGCTGCGTAGTTCGCGCGGTAGCGCCGGGTCGACACCGTGCCCGGTCACCAACAGGAACCCGGCCTTCTGCAACGACTCGTCGACGGCGGCACACACCTGCTGCGCGGCCGCCCCACCGGATCGCCACACAGACAGATCCACCGTCAGGATCGGACTGTCCACAGACGTGATCGACGAGGACGTATCCGGTGCGGCGGTCATCGTTCGTCTCCGTCGTCATCCCGGTCATCGGCCACTCCGATGTCCTCGTTCCAGAGCGCCGGATTCGCGGCGATGAAGTCGGTCATCATCGACACGCACCGATCGTCGTCGACGACGACGACATCGACCCCGAGGTCGGCCAGCCACGCCTCGCCACCGGCGAAGGTCCGGTTCTCGCCGATCACCACCGTCCCGATGCCGAACTGCCGGATCAGTCCGCTGCAATACCAGCACGGCGCGAGGGTGGTGACCATGATCGTCGACGAATAGTCACGCTGACGTCCGGCCGCCCGGAAGGCGTCGGTCTCGCCGTGCACCGACGGATCATCATGCTGGACGCGACGGTTGCGCCCCTCACCGAGCAGGGTGCCGTCGGCGGAGAACAGGGCGGCCCCGATCGGGATACCACCCTCCGCGAGGCCGGCTCGCGCCTGCCGAAAGGCCACGTCGAGGAGAGTCGCCGGATCGAGTCCCGCGGCGACGGTCGGGGCGGAGGTGGACATGACCTCGAGACTGCCGCCGACAGCCACCGACCTCAACCGACAATTCGTCCGGTCGCGAACGCCCGCGGGAGTGCATATCGTCCTCCCATGCCCGCAACATCCATCACGCCACCGACCCTGCGTCAGGTCATCGACCGGCATCTCGACCGCGCGGACCCGCGGGTTCTCACGGCGCACGATCGCCTCGACACAGCGGTCACCTGGGTGCACTCGAGCGAGATCTTCGAGATCGGGCCCCTGCTGGCCGGTGGTGAGCTCCTGCTGACCACCGGCCTGGGCCTCGCCGGGCTCGACGCCGGCACCCGTCGACACTATGTCCGCGACCTCGCCGACCGCGGGGTCGCGGGCCTCGCGTTCGAGATCGGCCGCACCTTCGACGCGATCCCCGAGGAGATGATCCGGGAAGGGTCGGCCGCGCACCTGCCCATCGTGGAACTGCGCCGCGTGGTGCCTTTCATCGAGGTCTGCCGGACCGCCAACACCGCGATCGTGTCCGACGAGGTGACCGACCTCCGGCTACGCAGCGAACTCGACGCACTGCTGCACGACGACCTCACCGCCCCCGGCGCCACCGCCGCGATGATCGATCACATCGCCGCCGCAGCACGCTGCCCGATCGTGCTGGTGGGCTCCGGCGGAGCGCTCATCTCCACTCACGGCGTCGACGATGATCGCGCGGCCTGGCGGGCCGTCGACACGGCGGTCGCCTCGACGCCAATCCTGGTGCGCGGCCGCGAGATCGGTCGTCTGTACGCGGGCACCGACCCGGCCGCATCGTCCGCGGCGAGTATCGACCTGCTGTTGCGCACCGGCGCGGGACCGTTGGCCGCGGTCCTCACCCGATCCGGCGCCAACAGATCATCGCTGGGCGCCCGACTGATCACCGACCTCGTCGGACGCCATCCGCTGCGTCGCGCGGATCTGCTTGCACGCCTGCATGGTTCCGGATTGGCGGTGTCGGACACAACGGTCCTGGTACCCGTCGCGGCGCACTCCCCCGATTCACGGATGGCCGACGCGGCTCTCACCCGCGCGGCGTCGCACCTGGGTGGGCTGATCCACGCCACCGTGGACGCCACCACCTACGCACTCGTCGCCGCATCGGCCGACACCACCGATCCCGTCACACAGGTACGCGAGGCATTGATCGAGGGCGGCTCCCAGGCCGTCCGATTCGAAGCGGTGGTCGGCGACGGGCATCCCGTCCACGGCACCGGATCCGGTTCCGGACCGGCCTCGACGCTCTCCGACGCACTGCACACGTGTTCGGAAAGACTGGACATGGCAGGTGATCTCCGACGAATCCACGGTGTGGTGGCCGGTCGTGAACTCCTCGTCGAGTCGACGGCCCGGTCATTGCCGACAACACCCCTGCGGGACGAACTCCTCGGTCTCATCGCGCCGCTGACCACTCACGATGCGGCGACCTCGGCGCAACTGGTGACCACACTCGACGTCCACCTCCGGCACGGATGCAGCGCCACCCGCTCCGCGGAGGAACTTCACATCGGCAGGCAGAGCTTGTACCAACGACTGGATCGCATTCGTGGGCTCCTCGGCTTCGATCCGACCGCTCCGGCGATCTACGGATCGATGTTGTTGGCCATCAGCACCTTTCAGGCCGAGAGCGTCCGACCCTGAGGTCGCCGGGCCCACCCAGAACCCACCCCATGGAACGGGGCCTCCCCGAGGAGCATGCCGGTCATCGAGGAGGCCCCGGGCTCGGATGCCGCGGTCAGGTGTACTGCCGCTGCGAGGCCTCGACGCGAGACCGGGCCAGGATCACATACCCCACGAATGCGATCACGAATCCGACGAATGCGCCGATGTCTCCGAGTTCGGGGACCGCGCGGACGACGTAGCCGACGAAGCGTTCCTGGTTGCAGAACAGCAGCACCGAGACGACGAGGGCGATGACGAAGGCGGCGACGCCTCCCCAGTTCGTGTACTTGCGGTCGTACAGCAGCGCCAACGGTGGCGGGTCACGCCGCAGGAAACGGTCGGCGAACACCACACCGAGCCACGGTCCGATCCAGTACGCGACGAGCAGCAGGAACGCCTCATACGATGCGGCCGCGTCCGCCAGCGCCCACCAGGCGACCAGGAAGCCGACGATGCCGAAGAACACCGACACCAGGGCACGCTGCGCGTTCATCGGCAGCTTGAAGCCCATCGTCACGAAGGCCATCGCACCGGAGTAGACGTTGATGGCGTTGGCCGCAACGGCACCGACCGCGATGGCCAGAAGCGTCAGATTCGCGATGGCGCCGGGGAAGTGGGAGGTGTAGGCCTCGGTCGGGTTGTCCGAGGTCGGTGCGCCGATGGTCATCGACGCCGCGCCCACCACCATGAGAACGGTGCACGACAGGAACAGACCCGCCGACGCGAACAGTCCGGTCTGGGCCTTGGACACGGTGGGCGGCAGGTACCGGGTGTAGTCGGCGGCGTACGGCGTCCAGCCGGCGGTGTAGCCGAATGCGGCGCCCATCGTCAGGAAGAAACCGGCGATCGAGAATCCGCCGTCGGCCGCCGGTGCCGACAGGTGCGACTTGCTGAAGATGATGACCGCACCGATCAGGAAGATCACCGCCAGCACCGGGGCGGCGAGGCGTTCGAAACGCTGCACCAGGTTGTGGCCGAAGAACGCGAACGCGGTCTGCGCCACCACGATGACGATGAGGCCGACCAGCGGGGTCAGGCCGAACAGTGTCGACAGGGCGAACGCGCCGCTGACACTGTTGGTGGCGAACCACCCGACGCCGCACATGACGGCCATGAAGGTGGCCGGGAGGATGTTGCCGTTGTGACCGAAACTCAAGCGGCCCAACACCATCTGCGGCACCCCGTGCAGCGGCCCCTCGGCCGACAGCAGGAAGTGGGCGACGGCACTGAGCAGATTGCCGATCACGATCGCCGCGACCGCCTGCCAGAACGACAACCCGAAGTAGGCGACGGAGATGACACCGACGAAGATCGTCGCGAACTCCAGGTTCGGGGCGGTCCACGTCCAGAACAGGCCGCGCGGCTTACCGTGGCGGGCCTCGAGCGGGATCGGTTCGTTGCCGCCGGGCTCGACCGCGAGGACCTTGGTGCCGTAGCCGAGGGCGGCCGTGTCGTCGACGGTGTCGGTGGGTGAAGCAGTCATGGCGACACTGTGCTGTGCCCGCCGCCGACCGGCAAGCGACGAAGTGTCAGCTGGGCGGACTCCACGGAGCGACAGTTCGCCCGTAGTCGCCGACGTCGGCCATCGCCATCGGGATTCCAATCGGCTCAGCGAACCGTGACGACCGTGTGCGCCGCCGCGTCACCGAGGATCTTGTGCAGGTTCCAGATCGGCCGATGCGATTCGAACTGCGTCTCGTAGGGCACCTTCATGGTCGCGACCAGCTCGGACCAGTGGTTGGTCACCATGTTCTGGTAGCGGGGCAGCAGTTCGGTGGTCACGTACTTCCACCGCAGGTCAAACACCGACCAGTCCCAGTTGGCGATCGGCGTCTGCACGCTCAGGGTGCGCCCGTCGGCGAGCTCGGCGGTGTAGGTGAACGGGATGAAGTTCCGCAGCGCCGGCACGCCCGCGATGGACGGCGATCCGGCGAGCGTCATCGCGTACGTCAGGGCGGCGCCGACGCCGTCGGCCTTGCGGTAGTTGCGGACGTTGTCGAACTGCCAGCCGACGACGTTGAACTGTTCCCGACGGAGCAGCGTCGCGTTGCCCTGCGCGATGCGGGATGCGTCGCCCGAGTCGATGTCGCGCCACGCGGCGAGAACGGAGTCGTCGAGCAGACCGGCCCGGTGCAGCTCCTCGATGCCGGCGATGCCGGTGCGCACGTAGGCCATGTGCAGCGGCATCAGGTCACTGAAGATCGCCTTCTGCATGACAAGGATCCGCTTGGCGAACCAGTCGAGGTCGGCGGGGGTGATCTTGTCGGCGGAGTAGGCCAGCGTCTGCAGCCCCTTCGGGAAGATCCCCAGAAAGCCCGGTCCCGCGACATCGGTTGTCGCCTCGATGATCTGGGCGGCCAGCGGTTGCAGCTGCGAGATTCCGTAGACATCACCGAGCAGCACCACGTCGGCGATGCCACCACCGAAGTCGGCGCCGACAAGGCCGGCCATCCCCGACCACTGCAGATTCTTGTGCGCGATCTGGAGGTCCTCATACAGCCGGTAGGACTTGATCATATTGCCGCGCATGGCGTGAAAGCCCTTCTGCGGATCCCATGCGGCCAGGTCGATACCGGCGGTCGACGTGGCCTGCACGAGCCGCCACTGAAAGAGCAACGCGGCGTATCGCTTCGGGTCGATGCTTGATGAATGCGCTTGGTCGACAAGCGAGTTCAGGGTCGCGATGTCGGTGGGCAATGCGGGGTTGACGCCACCGGCGGACTTGTCGGCGAACCGATTGGTCAGCGGGAGGTCGAGATAGCGATCGAGGTCGGCGGCGCGAGCCGGACCGCTCGCCAGTGTCGCCCCCACCACCGCGACGATGACCGCCAGAATGAGCCCGATGACCGAGCGTCGAGTGATCGACATATGGTTCCCGCCCTGCTTCGCCCCGACCGTCGCACGGTCGCGACGTGACGCCGCGAAACCTATCGAGGAGCAGATGACTCGGCAAGCTGCGGCCACATCGCACAATTCCGGACATCTACGCAGGTCAATGGGCATAACAGCCGCGCAACCCGCACTTGGGGCAAGATAAATGTGATGAGACTAACAGCGCAATTCGTCTCACGGCCCCCGCGTCGGAGCCCAAATGTCGGATCAGTGCGGCGGCCTCGCTCAACCGATGATGACCACATGCAGGGTCCGCGGGCCGTGCACACCCTCGACCCGGTCCAACTCGATGTCACTGGTCGCGCTCGGTCCGCTGATCCAGGTCTGCGGCCGACCGGCAGCGCCGTCGGCGATCAGGCGGGCGACCGCCTCGGGTACGTCGGTGACGATCTGTGCGGCATCGACGATGCACACATGCACGTCGGGCACCAGCGATACCGCTCGCCGTCCCTGGCCCGCACCGTGATCGAGGACGATGGTGCCGGTGTTGGCGATACCGACGGCGGCGGTGGTCACCACCGCCCCGATTCGATCCAGCTCGGCCGGCGAGAGCTCGTCGTCGTCGCGCCACGCGATGTCGAGGGCCAGCCGCTCGCGCAGATCGGGATCGGCCAGGACCGATCCACCCACCCCGTCCAGCGCACGAGCCACCGTGTCCGACAACGCATCTGCGGGTACCCGCTCGACGACAGCCCGATAGTCGGCGACCCGCTCGGCGAACCGTTCGACGGAATCGAGATCGCCCGTGGACACCGCCGCGCCGTAGCCCCAGTCGATCTCGTCGCGCCGCTGCTGGTCGTCGACGTCGGCGATCGCGCGCCGCACCCGGCCCAGGATGTCCTCGCGCGCACTCATTTACGCCCCGCCCCGCCGGTGTCGCCGGTTCCGTTGGCCTCATCGGTTGTGTTGCTACGGTTCGCTTTCCACCAGTCCCGGAAGGATTCGGCGGGCGGGACGGGTACGTCGCGGGCCGAACTCCAGCCCGACAACGGCCAGGGCAGCGCGCCGATCGAGGTGCGCCTGCCGAAGAACCGGTGACTCGTCGTCGCCGCCTTCTGAGCCGCTTCGAGTCGCCGGTGATCGGCGAAGGTCCACGCCATCGCCTTCATCGCGGCGGCCTCTGCACTCGGCAGTCCGCCACGCTTCTCGTCGACGACCCGGGTGCGTAAGTGCACCAGGATGTCCGGGATGTCGATGCGGACCGGACAGACGTCGAAACAGGCACCGCACAGGCTCGACGCGAACGGCAGCGACTGATCGACCTTCGACGAGGTGCCACGCAGTTGCGGGGTGAGGATCGCCCCGATCGGCCCCGGGTACACCGACCCGTAGGCGTGTCCACCCGCCCGCTCATACACCGGGCAGACGTTGAGACATGCCGAACATCGGATGCAGCGCAACGCATCTCGCCCCACCTCATCGGCCAGGACGTCGGTGCGGTGATTGTCGAGCAACACGATGTGCACGTTCTGCGGTCCGTCGCCGGGGGTGACACCGGTCCAGATGGAGGTGTAGGGATTCTCCCGTTCACCGGTACTCGAACGCGGCAGCACCTGGAGGAAGACCTCGAGATCGGCCCAGGTCGGCAGGATCTTCTCGATACCCACCACGGAGATCAGCGTCTCCGGCAGGGTCAGGCACATCCGGCCGTTGCCCTCGGATTCGACGACGACGAGGCTGCCGGTGTCGGCGACCGCGAAGTTCGCGCCGCTGATCCCGACCTTGGCGCGCAGGAACTTCTCCCGCAGATGCAGGCGCGCCGCCTCCGCCAGACGCCTGGGGTCATCGGTGAGGTCGTCCGGGGCCGGCCGCCCGACCTCCTTCATCCGGCGCAGGAAGATCTCGCGCACCTCACTGCGGTTGCGGTGGATGGCCGGCACCAGAATGTGACTGGGCCAGTCGTCGCCGAGTTGCACGATGAGTTCGGCGAGATCGGTTTCCCACGCATCGATTCCGGCGTCGGCGAGGGCCTCGTTGAGTTCGATCTCCTGGGTCGCCATGGACTTGACCTTGACCACCTCGTCGGCGCCGGTGTCGCGCACCAGGTCGACGATGATGCGGTTGGCCTCCTCGGCGTCACGCGCCCAGTGCACGACGGCGCCCGCGGCGGTGGCCTTCTCCTCGAATTCGACCAGGTAGGAGTCGAGGTTGCGCAGCGCACGGTTCTTGATCGCCTCGGCGGCCAGCCGCAACTGTTCCCAATTGTCGAGTTCGCCGACGACGCCGGCCCGCTTCTCGCGGATGATCCCGGTGGCGTGGGCCAGATTCCGACGCTGCGTGGTGTTGGCGAGTTCGTTACGCGCCGCCGCCGGGAACTTCGGCATCCCGACGAACGTGCGGGTCACCCCGACGTGCGGATGCTGTGCCGGGCGGGTATCCGGGGTGGTCGTACTCATGCCGGCTCCCGATCGGTCGAGGCGAGCACCTCGGCGAGATGCATCATGCGGATACCCGCGCGTTCCCGGTTGAGCAGCCCGCCGATGTGGGCGAGACACGAATTGTCCCCGGCGACGAGCACTTCGGCATGGGTCTCCTTGACGTGCGCGGACTTGTCCGATCCCATCGCCACCGAGGTGTCGGCATTCTTCATCGCGAACGTGCCACCGAAGCCGCAACACTGCTCGGCCGCAGGCAGTTCCACCAGATCGATGCCCCCGACCGCCCGGAGCAGTTGTAGCGGCTTGTCGCCGACCCGCAGCATTCGCAGCGAATGACATGTCGGGTGGTAGGTGACCCGGTGCGGAAAGTAGGCGCCGACGTCGGTGACGCCGAGGACGTCGACGAGGAACTCGCTGAGTTCGTAGACCTTCGGCGTGTAGGCGGCGACCGCCGAGATCAGGGCCGGATCGCGCGAGCGTTTCGCGAGATCGGGGTGCTGGTGGCGCACCGACCCGATACACGACGCCGACGGCGCCACCACCGCGTCGTAATCCCCGAAGACATCTGCGAACTGCCGAACACCGGGGATGGCCTCGTCGGCGTAGCCGGTGTTGGTGAACATCTGCCCGCAGCAGGTCTGCTCGACGGGGAATTCGACACTCACCCCGAGCCGCTCGAGGAGCAGAACCGTGGCACGCGGCGTGCCCGGCCACATCGTGTCGTTGAAGCAGGTGGCCAGCAGCGCGACCCTCATGGGGCGGGCACCGGCGTCATGAGGCGGATCGGGCACGGCGACTGGCTACCGTACGGTGCGTCGGGCAGGTTCTTCAGACGCAGGTTCATGAGACTCCGTATCGTGGGCCGGCGAACGGGGTTGAGGTGATCGAACCACACGTGGTCCGACCCCACGACCGTACGCCCGTTGGTGCCCAACGGCCGTTGCGGGATCCGGAGGGTGGCGGCGACCCGGGCGTACGCCGCACGATTCGGCATGGCCGGGGAGACTTCGCCGTTTGCCGGGACAAACCGCGGCCCCTGATGCATAGTTGACCGAACGATCAGTTGACCGCTCGGTCAACTCTGACGGACACCGGCCTGCGGCGGAGACGCGGAAGGCCTGAATCGGGGGGATTCGAATGCGTCGGATGACGTTCGACCAGCGCCGTGCCGAACTGATCGACGCCGCGATCCGGGTGATCGCGCGCGACGGTCTGGCCGCGGCGACGACCCGCGCCATCGTCGGTGAGGCGGGGATGCCGCAGGGCTCGCTGTTCTACATCTTCTCCTCCCGCGACGCGCTGATCAGTGCGGTGATCGAGGAGATCACCACCACCGAACGCCGCGGCGCGTTGCTCAGCGTCGAAATGTCCGGACCCGATCGCGACCTCCGGGAGGTCCTGGCCGCGGCGATGGACGCCTACCTGCGTCTGCTGGAACGCAACCCGGACCGCGAACTGGCCCTGCTCGAGGTGGCGGCGCACGCGATGCGGCACGATCCGCCGGCCGCACATCGCCAGTGGCAGACCTACCGGGCCACCGTCGCCGAGGCCTTGTCCTTCATCGCCGACACCATGTCGATGCGGTGGACGCTGCCCGTCACCGACCTGGCACACATTGTGACGTCCACTCTCGACGGGCTGACGTTGTCCTGGCTCACCGACCGCGACGGTGACGCCGCGCGGCGCCACATCGATCTGCTGTCCGGTACCTTCGCCGCACTCGCGGTATCCGAGTACGACCCGGTCGAGGCGACCGGCACGTCACCACAGGGGGAAACAGTATGACCGACCAGTTCTCGCACACCGAGCGGGACCGCCCCGACCGGGACCGACCCGGCGTCACCCGGCGCGGATTCCTCGGCGGTGCCGCGGCCGCCGGCGCGAGTGCCATCGGGCTGGCCGCCACCACCACCGGTACCGGTGGCGCGCAAGCCGCACCGACGGGCGGCGGGTATCTCGTCGGTGCCGGCCGGGGTGATGTCACCGGCGCCATCGCCGGTCAGGGCATGATGGGCTACTCCGACCTCGAACAGGTGGCAACCGGTCTGCTGCAACGGGTGTGGGCTCGCGCCTACATCATCGCCGACGCGGCGACCGGCAAACGGGTGGTGTTCGTCAACGCCGACCTTGCCCTCATCTTCGAATCCCACCGCGTGGGCGTGATGAGGGAACTGCGCAAGCGGTTCGGCTCCACCTACACCGACGAGAACGTCAACCTCAACGCCACCCACAACCACAACTCGTGTGGCGGGACCGCCTGGGATTACGCGTATGTCCTTGCCGCGCTGGGCCATCGGGAGAACTCGTATCGCGCCGAGATCGACGGGATCGTCGACGCCATCGTCGCCGCACACCGGTCGCTGGCGCCGGGCACCCTCGAGATCGGGCACAGCGAACTGCACAACGCCAGCGCCAACCGCTCGTTGGATGCGTTCACCAACAACCCGGCACCGGACAAGAACCACTTTCCCGAACACATCGACCCACAGGTGACCGGACTGCGACTTCGTCAGGGCGGCAATGTCATCGGTGAGATCACCTGGTTCGCCACGCATGGCACGTCGCTGACCGATGCCAATACCCTGATCTCCACCGACAACAAGGGGTACGCCTCCTATCTGGCCGAGAGCCGCACCCCCGGTGTGGTGGCGTCCTTCCCTCAGACCAACGCCGGTGACATGACGCCGAACCTGTGGCTGCGCAAGATGAATCCGGGTGGACCGACCGATGACCGGCGAGCCAACTGCGCGATCATCGGCGAACGGCAGTTCCAGGCCGGACAGCGCGCCCTCAGTTCGGCCCGAACCCTCAGCGGTGGAATCGATTACGCCTACCGATTCATCAACATGGCCGATGTGCACATCGACGGTCACTACACCCCCGACGGGCGTGCGGCCCGAACGTCGCCGGCGATCATGGGTGCCGGGGCCGCGGCGACCAGCACCGAGGACAACACCCGTAGTCAGTTGGGCTTCCTGCACGAGGGCATGGTGTTGCCGTTCGCGCGGGCACTCGGCATCGACACGAATGTCACGCCACCGGAGTGGGCGCAGCAGATCCAGGCACCCAAGTTCGACCTCTTCCCGCTCGGCTATCTGCCGCCGCGACCCTGGATACAGGAGACCCTGCCGATCCAGCTGATCCGCATCGGCGACCTCGTGCTGGCCGCCGGGCCGGCCGAGTTCACCATCGTGGCCGGCCTGCGCATCCGCCGGATCGTCGCCGACGCCCTGCGCGTGCCCCTGGAAAATGTGCTGTTGCAGGGATATTCGAATGGCTACAGCCAGTATGTGACCACCCCGGAGGAGTACCTCTCCCAGCAATACGAGGGCGGGGAAACCCTCTTCGGCCGCTTCACTTTGTGCGCCTACATGCAGGAATTCGACCGACTCGCCCGCGCGATGGCCGCCGGTCGCACCCTCGGCTCCGGTCCGCGTCCGGCCGACACCAGTGGACTGCAACCCGATCTGCTCGGTGGTGTGCCCGCCGACACTCCCGTTCGCGGCGCGACCTTCGGTGCGGTCACCTCCCCACCGAAGGCGACATATACTGCGGGACAAACGGTGTCGGTGACCTTCTCGGGAGCCCACCCGCGCAATAAGGTGCATCGCACCCGCGCCGACGGAAGCCGTCCCACCGACGGGTACTACGTCATCGAACGCTTCGATGGCGGCCGCTGGGTGACCGCCGAGGACGACAACGACTGGAACAGCGAACTGCACTGGGCCCGGCCGGCCGGGCAGGACACCGCATCGGCGGTCACCATCCTCTGGCGAATCCCGCAGGGCACCACGGGCCGTCACCGCATCCGGTACTTTGGTGACGCAAAATCTGCTGCTGGTCAACTGAAGTCGTTCGTGGGGATCAGTCCGGCGTTCGAGGTCGGCTGATCCGGGGGACGCTGATTCGGGGACACTGATTCGGCGTGGGTTGCGTGCCGCGACTCCCGTCGCCGTGATCAGTCAAGTAGCTGGTCGACGCGGAAATCGATGAGGGTACGCATCCGCAGCGCGGTGCTGCTGCGTTGCACGCCGTCGATGCCGAGGATGACCCCGGCCACCCGATACAGGTCGTCGGCGTCGCGCGCCACCACCTGGATGAGCAGATCGGTGTCGCCGGTCAGTCCGTGCACCTCGATCACCTCGGGGATCCGGACGAGCGCGGTGGACACCTGCGCGAGTTGGCGCTGCGTCACCTCGGTGAAGACGTAGGCGCTGATCGGGTATCCGAGGAATTCGGGGTCGATGCGCCGATCGAATCCCCGCAGCGCCTCGGCCTCGTCCCAGCGCGCCATCCGTGCCTGGACGGTGTTGCGTGAGAGGCCGGTCAATTCGGCGAGCGCGCTCGTCGTCGCGCGCGGCGCCCGGATCAGCGCCCGCAGGATGCCCCGATCGGTGCCGTCGAACCGGAATGCCTTGGGCACTCTGATCACCTCACCTCACCGCCGACATCATCCGGGTTGGCATTTTGCACAAACCCCCTCGAAACTCTGGCACAAAGGGGACGGCCGGCGCCAGACTGTGGATCATTCTGCATCACCAGGAGGTACAGGCGATGACCACCAGTTCGGCGCCGGACACCGACGTCACCCGCGAGCGCGACGACGTCCTCGAGGAGATCGCGGCACGCGTGCTGTGGACCTCGACGGCCATCGTCCATCACGCCAACCGGATTCGGCCCAACCCGTCTGGGCTCAAGGTGGGTGGCCATCAGGCGTCGTGCGCCTCGATGGTGTCGATCATGACCGAATTGTGGTTCGAGCAACTCCGCTCCGGCGATCGCGTGTCGGTGAAACCGCATGCCGCACCGGTGCTGCACGCCATCAACTACCTACTCGGTGATCTCGACGCCGAGCACCTCACCCGGCTGCGGGAGTTCGGTGGCCTGCAGAGCTACCCGAGCCGCACCAAAGACCCGGACACCGTGGACTATTCGACCGGATCGGTCGGTATCGGTGCCACCGCACCCATCTGGGGTGCCATCGCCCGCCGATATGTGACGACCGCCTTCGGCACCGGCGGAACGGGCCGGCAGTATTCCCTGGTCGGTGACGCCGAACTCGACGAAGGCGCGGTGTGGGAGGCGATCCTCGATTCGTCGGTGGCCGAACTCGGTGAGATCGTGTGGATCGTCGACATGAACCGGCAGTCCCTGGACCGTGTCGTCCCCAACATCGCTGTCCCACGTCTGGAGGCGATGTTCGCCGCCGCCGGCTGGCAGGTGATCACGGTGCGATGGGGCCGACTGCTCGAGAAGCTCTTCGATCGTCCCGGCGGGGACGCGATGCGGACGCGGATCACCGAGATGTCCAACCCGGAGTATCAACGTCTATTGCGTTGTGACGTGGGCGAATTGCGCTCCAGGCTGCCCGGTGACGGACCTGGTGCGCCCGCGATCGCGACGCTGATCGCCGATCTCGATGACGCGACAGTCCACGCGGCGATCCGCAACCTCGGCGGACATGACCTGTCGGCGTTACGCGCAGCGTTCGACGCGATCGACGACAGCCGCCCCACTGTCGTCATCGCCTACACGGTGAAGGGATACGGCCTACCCACCCAGGGACATCCGCAGAATCATTCGTCGCTGCTGACCGTCGAACAGTTCGACGAGTTGGGAGCACGGATGGGTGAGGATCCGGCTCAGCCGTGGCATCGGTTCGCCGAGGATTCCGCCGCGGGCCGGCTCTGCGCGGCGACCGCCGCACAACTGCGCCGAGAACCGATCCGGCAGCTCCCAACATTCACAGTGCCCGCCGACATCGGCCGCACCCCGCCGGCGGTGTCGACAACCCAGGCGGCTCTGGGGCGCACGCTGTTGGACCTGAACCGGCAGGCCCCCGACGTGGCGAAGCGGGTGATCACCGTCAGTCCCGACGTGAGTTCGTCGACCAACCTCGCCGGCTGGCTGAACAAGGTCGGGGTGTGGTCACCCACCGAGCGTCGCGACTGGTTCGACGACGACCGCGAGACCCTGATGCATTGGCGAGAACGTCCCACCGGCCGGCACATGGAACTCGGCATCGCCGAAACCAACCTCGTCGGGCTGATCGGCGAACTCGGCGCCACCTGGAGCCGGTGGGGTGAGCCGCTGCTCCCCATCGGCGTGCTGTACGACCCGTTCGTCGAACGGGCACTGGAACCGTGGTCGTACGGCATCTACGCGGGCGGCCAGTCGATCCTGGTCGGCACCCCGGCGGGGGTCACGCTGGCGCCCGAAGGTGGTGCACACCAATCGATCAAGACCCCGTCGATCGGCCTGGAGCAACCCGGATGTGTCAGCTATGAACCGGCCTTCGCCGTCGACGTCGAATGGACCCTGCTCGATTGCCTTGCGCACCTGGGTCGCCCGGACGGGCGTTCGGCATATCTGCGGTTGTCCACCCGGCCGGTACAGCAGGCGCTTGCCGACGTGCCGACCGACCCGTCAGCCCGCGAACGCCGTCGACGTCAGGTGGTTGCCGGTGGATACACATTGCGACACAACAAGAATCCTGCTGTCACCCTCGTTGCCGTCGGCGCCCTGGTCACCGATGCCCTGGCCGCCGCCGATCGACTGGCGCAGATGGACATCGCCTGCGATGTCGTGGTGATTACCAGTCCGGGGAAGGTTTTCGAGGCATTCCAGTCACGACGCGGGCAGGGTGACGCGCCGACGTGGATTCTCGATCAGGTTTTCCCGGCCGACCGCGCGACACCGATGGTGACGGTGCTCGACGGCCATCCGCACACCTTGGCATTCCTCCCCACGATCAATCGTGTCGCCTCGATTGCGTTGGGCGTCAGCCATTTCGGTCAGTCGGGTTCACTTGAGGACGTCTATCGGATCCACGGGATCGACGCCGATGCCATGGTGCGCGCAGCCCTGGACCTGATCTCCTGAGGACCGCTCAGGCCTCCTCGGACACCGTATCCCGTTCGGAGGCGTAGCGGCGCATCGCCTCACGCTCCCCGACAGAGTCGGGGTAGAAGAGAAACACCAACAGCGCACCGAGTCCGACGATGCCGATCGCGGCGGCCAATGCGCGGGTGTCACCATCGACGAATGCGTCACGGGCGGCGGAGATGATCTGTTCGGAGTACTGCGGATACCGTTGTGCGAGATCGGCGGCACTGGCAAAGGATTTGGTGAGTGCGGTCTGCGTCTGCGCGCTCACCTCGTCGGCATGGGGTGATCCCTGAATGCTCTCGGTCAGCGCCTTCGCGTATCCAGCGGTCAGGATCGCGCCCAGAATGGACTGCATGATCGCGCCACCGAGGTCACGTTGCAGATCCGAGGTACTCGAGGCCATACCCGCACGCGACACCGGCACCGAACCGGTCAGCGAGTGGGAGGCCGGTGTCCCCGCGAAGCCGACCCCCGCACCGATCAGGACGTAAGCCGCAATCACCGACCACACCGGTGCGGTATCACCCCAGAGCGTCAACGCGATGACCAGTCCGCAGATGATGAAGGCGTATCCGATGAGCAGGGTGAAACGCGATCCGATGGATTCGACGAGCTTGGCCGACTGCGGCGCGACGACGATCATCGCCGCAGCCGCGGGCAGGGCGAGCGCACCCGCCGCCAGCGTCGAGTATCCGAGGACGTTCTGCAGGTACTGCTGGCCGACGTACATCGCACCCATCAGGGTGCCGAAAACCACGATGCCGCCGACCGCGGCGACCCAGAATGTCCGCCGCTTGGCGATGCGGAAATCGTAAAGCGGCACCTTGATTCGCAACTGTCGCCACACGAAGAACAATGCCGAGACCGCTGCGACGGTCGTGAGAATCCACACCGCGGTCATCATGTCGTCCATCGGCGCGAAGTTGATCGCCAGGACGGTGGCGCCGACGAACAGGATCGAGAGAACCCCGCCGAAATTGTCCACGGTGACCGCCTGATCACCGCCGTCGCTCGGGACCAGGAACCATGCGGAGACCAGCGCCACCACCGCCAGCGGAAGCGTGACCAGGAAGACCGAATGCCAATCGAACTTCTCCAGCAATGCTCCGGACAGGACCGGCCCGGTGGCCGAGATCGCCCCTCCGAGCGCCGACCAGGCGGCAATGGCCTTGGTGCGCCGGGCACCGGTCCACAACGCGGTGATGATCGCCAGCGTCGTCGGATAGGCCAGACCGGCGGAGATACCGCCGAGAACACGGGCACCGAACAAGACGTTGGGATCGCCGGCGAAACCGGCGATCAGCGACGCCGGGAGAGTCAGCAGCATGCCGTAGACCAGGAGTCGCTTCCGGCCGAACCGGTCACCGAGAACACCGAAGTACAACACCGACGCCGCGAGGCCCAGCGAGTAGCCGACCGCGATCAGGTTGAGTTGCGTTGAACTCGCGTCGAGGGCCTTGCCGATGTCGGGCAGCGCCACATTGGCCACGGCCAGATTGATGTTGGCGACACCGGCGACGAGGATCAACGCGGTCAGCACGAGTCCTGCACGCTGGGGGGCCACCCCTTGGTCGCTCACTGCGCCATCAGTCGAGATCACTCGTCGACCCTACGATGCGATACCGTCCGCGTGAAGCGCATCGTCGCAGTTCGTGGCCGATTCACCCGAGGTGTATGACGGTGCGGATCATCGATGCGTGAATTTCGGATCGCGCTTTTCGACGAACGCCGCCATCCCCTCGGTCTGGTCGTCGGTGGCGAACGTCGAGTAGAACAATGCCCGCTCGGCGCGAACTCCCTCGGTGAGGCCGGACTCGAAGGCACGGTTGACCGCGTCCTTGGCCAGTGCAGTGGCGATGGCCGACTTGGCGGCGATGGTCGCGGCGACCTCCAGGGCGACCTCGAGCGCCTCCTCGGTGGGGACGACGCGGCTGACCAGACCGAGGCGTTCGGCCTCGTCAACCTTCATCTGCCGGCCGGTGAGGACCATATCCATCGCCTTGGCCTTGCCGACGGCGCGGGTCAGGCGCTGCGAGCCACCGATACCGGGAATGACGCCGAGATTGATCTCCGGTTGCCCGAAGACCGCGTTCTCACCGGCAATGATCGTGTCGCACAACATCGCCAGTTCGCAGCCACCGCCGAGGGCGTATCCGGTGACGGCCGCGATGATCGGGGTGCGCAGCCGCGACAGATCGTCCCAGGCGCCGAAGAACGACTCGCTCACCACGTCGGAGTAGGTCTTCGACAACATCTCCTTGATGTCGGCACCCGCCGCGAATGCCTTCGTCGATCCGGTGATGACGACGGCCCCGACGTCCGGATCCTTGTCGAAAGCAGTTGCGGCGGCGACCACTTCGGTCATCAATTCGGTGTTGAGCGCGTTGAGCGCCTTGGGTCGGTTGAGGGTGATGATGCCGACGCGGTCGCGGCGCTCGACGAGAATGGTCTGGGGTTCCGGGTTCTGGGTCATGGGTGGTTCCTCGGGTGATCGGGTCGGGTGATCGGGTCGGGTGACCGGTCCGGTGGGCCGGAGGGTGCCGTCAGGCGTCGGCGGTGTCGAAGGTCAGTTCCAGGTCATCGGGAAGTGGCCGCAGGAAATCGGCGACGAGGGCGTCGGTGACCTGATCGGCCGGTTGCCAGCTCGGATTGCGATCCTTGTCGACGACCTGGGCGCGGATGCCTTCGGCGAGATCCTTGTGCAGCAGCGAACGCAACGACACGCGATACTCGCGGCGCAGCGACTCGGCCAGCGTGGACGTGGTTTCGGCGTCACGCAGCGAGGCGAGGGTGACCGCGAGTGCGAGTGGACTCTTGCCGGCGATCCGATCGGCGGTCGCGGTGGCGAACTCGGTTCCGACGGCGCGGCAGTTGCCCACGATCTCGCCGACGGAATCGGCGGCGAAGGCGCCGGCGATCCATGCGCGCTGCTCCAGGAGCGGGGCCTCCGGTGGCGTCACCGTGTACTCGGCGAGCACATCGGCCACCGCCCGGTCGGCGAGCGCCGCGACGAACTCGTCGAGGCGGTCGGCGGGAATGTAGTGGTCGGCCAGGCCGAGAGCGATGGCTTCAGCGCCGTTGACCGGGGCGGCGGTGAGCGCGAGGTAGGTGCCGAGGTGATCGGGCACTCGGGCGAGCAGATGGGTGCCGCCGACGTCGGGGACGAATCCGATGCCGACCTCGGGCATCGCGAGGCGGGTGCGGTCGGTGACGACGCGGGTGTTGCCGTGGGCGGAGATGCCCACGCCGCCGCCCATCACGATGCCGTCCATCAGTGCGATGTAGGGCTTGGGGTAGTCGGCGATGAGGTGGTTGAGCCGGTATTCGTCGTGCCAGAAGCGCCCTGACGGGCTGTCGGCGGCGTCGTGGTCGGTGTGCTGACCGTCGCTGAGGACAGCGCCGTCGCGGTGGATCGCGATGATGTCCCCACCGGCACACAGGCCGCGCTCCCCCGCGCCGCGGATGACCACGGCGGTGACCGCATCGTCGGTCTCCCAGTCCCTAAGCGTCGCCTCGACCGCCAGGTCCATTTCATGGTCGAGCGCATTGATCGATTTCGGCCGGTTCAGGGTGATGATCCCCACCTGGCCACGACGCTCGGTGAGGACCGAGGGTGGCGCCGCCTGCAGGTTCGACGACTCCTGATTCGCTTCCGTCATGAACAGCCTCCTGGTGCGCATGGACTCCCGCTCGGGCATCCCATTTAGTTGGATATCCTAGTTTCTCGTTCGGCACAACCCCGCACCGGGCCGTGAGGGACGTGTGCGCCGACGTCTCACAATCGTTCGGCGAGCCGACGCGCAGCCAATTGGACCGCTTCCCATACGGTCGCGAACGGCGGTGCGTAGGCGAGGTCCATCTCGGCGAGGTCGTCGACGCTCATCGCGCCCCAGAGTGCGGCCGCGATGGTGTCGATGCGTTTGCCCGAGGCCTGCCCGCCGACGATCTGACCCCCGAGGAGGCGTCGGGTGTGGCGGTCGGCGACGATGTCGATCGCGATCGGTGAGCTCTCGTTCATGTATCCGCTGGCCGTCGACGAGTCGGTGATCAGCGATACCGGATCGAATCCGGCGGCCGCGGCGTGACGGGTGGACAGTCCGGTGCGGGCGATCTCGAGGTAGCCGCCCCCGGCCCGGAATCGGGTGATCGCGGTACCGAGGGCACCGGCGAAACGTTCATTGCCGCCGACGATGTTGTATCCGCACACCCGTCCCTGCTTGTTGGCGTGCGTACCCAACGGCAGGAATGCCGGCCGTCCCGTCATCCGGTCGGTGACCTCGCAGCAGTCACCGGCCGCCCAGACACCGTGGCCGAGGTATTGGTGATCGTCGGTGCGGTAGCCGCCGAACTCCCCGACCGGCAATCCGGCCTCGACGCCGAGGGCGGTGGCCGGGCGGACGCCCAATCCCAGCATCACCACGTCGGCGTCGAGCGTCCTCCCGCCTCGGGTGGTGAGGCGTTTGGTGCCGTCGGTCAGCAGCTCGGCGGATGCGATGATGTCACCGGTGACGACTTCGACACCCGCCTCTCGGAGGGTGTCCGCGATGCGATCACTCATCTCCGGATCCAATGAGCTCATGACGACGCTACGCGTGATCAGCGTTGTGGCACAGCCACGTTCGAGGAGCGCTTCGGCCATCTCGATTCCGATGTAGCCGCCACCGACGACGAGGCCACGACGGCCTTCGCCGGCAGCCGACGGGCCGAGGAGATCGAGCCAGTAGCGTGCATCATCGAGTGTCTTGGCGGCCTGCACGCCGGGGAGGAGCTCGCCGTCGGCGTCGCGCGCCCAGTCGGGGATGATGGGTTGTGCTCCGGTTGCCAGCACGAGGGTGTCGAACCCGACGCTGTCCGAGTGGCCTTCGCCGGTGAGGGCATCACTGATCGAGACGTCGACCTGTCGCACAGACAGGTCGATCCGCTCGGCGGTGACACCCATCCGTAGGTCCACACCCATGGCGCGATGCTGCTCGGGGCTGCGTGCACTCAGTTCGTCTTCGGAATCCACCAGTCCGGCAACAAGATACGGTATTCCGCACGCCGAGTACGAGGTGTCCTGGGTTCGTTCGAGCGCGATCACCTCGATGTCACGGCCGGCCGTTGCGGCGCTGCGGAGCGCCTGGTGTGCGGCACTCATGCCGGCGGCATCGGCGCCGATCACCACGATGCGTTCAGTCGTCACTCTCCGTCGCCTTCCGTTTGGTCATCTTCTTTGTCGGTCGCCGCGGCGGCCCTGCCTCGTGGAGACTCCTGTCCGGGAGAACGGTGACCGCCTCCCGAAGGTGATTCTCTATGGCGGAGACCGCTTTTCGCGGGCGCGGTCGCGTCAGCGATTCGTAGACCCGCGCGGCGCGCACCCCTTTGAGTTCGAGCGGGACGACGCCGGGGTGGCGAGCGGCGAATCGCGGCATCAGGGCGATGCCGTGATCGGCGGCGACGAGAGCCTCGATCGTGGTGAAGTCGAGCATCCGTTGAGTCACTCGCGGTGCGACACCGGTGAGGGCCGAAATCGACAGCAGGACATCGTCAACGGGAAAACCGCCTTCGACGCTGATCCAGTCGCGGTCGGCGAGGTCGGTCACATCAATGGTGCCTCGGTGCGCCAAATCGGAACTGCCGGATACGATCACGTCGAGTGGCTCCCGCATCAGCTCGGTGACATGAACCCGAGGGTCGGTCACCGCAGGCATCCGCTCGTCGCGATGCGTGACGACGATGTCGAAATCGGCCAGGGCCGGTGGGGCTTCGGGATATCCGACGTCGAGATGAAATGCGGTGACATCTATCCCGGACTCGGCGGCCTTGTTGAGCACCGCCGGAAGCAGCAGGGATGCACCGGAGGGGAACATCGCGAGTCGCACCATGGAGTGTCCGGAACCGTAGGAGGCCATCTCCTCCTGGGCGCGGTCGACGGCGGCGATGACCTCATCGGCCCGCAACACCAGCGCCTGCCCGGCAGGGGTGAGGCGGATGCGCCGTCCGTCGGGTTCGAGGAGTTCCACACCCGCCTCCCCCGCAAGCACCTTGAGCTGCTGGGACACCGCCGACGGCGTCATGTGCATCGCCTCGGCCACCGCCCCGATGGATCCACGGTCGGCGAACTCACGCAGCAGGCGCAGCCGACGGATCTCCATGGAGCCGATCCTAGTGTGCGCCCGTCGTATGACGTCGCGACCACGGAGGAATGAGGTGTCGTTGCGCTGCGCACCACCGAGGAGATGGCCGTCGAGCGTGGCGACACCTATCGCCGGCATTTCTGGTTCTCTGTGGAATTGTCAAAGTACCGATGCGGTCCCGGCCGGAGCCGGGTGCGGGCTGGTTGGTCTGGTGTCTATCGGTGGGCCAAGGATCGTAGGTCAGTCATTGCCTCGCAGCAGTTCTCGCGTTGGTCGGTCGAGCACCCATCCGCTGGTAGGGTTGTTATCCGCCGGTCGAGTCCC
>NZ_JBSFPC010000024.1:0-29957 GCF_053587995.1 Gordonia sp. NPDC003504 | reverse complement strand
CCGCTCCTTCAGCTCAACGCTGTACTTCCGTGGTGCTGCCATACTCTCCATCCTTCACAGATTCGAGAGCCTCCGACAAACCCGGGGCGATTCATTCTCGACAGGCAATGTCGAGCACGACACGGTGGTACTCGTTCACGGTTTCCCTGACGACCGCAGCGTGTGGGACGTTGTCTCCGACCTGAGTCGCGACCACCATGGTGGCTGGGGGAACGGTGACGGCCCATCTGATCACGCATCAGGACTCGATTCTCCCGGTTGAGCTGAACTTCCCTCCGCCGTTGATCGAGCCCGCTACTGACCCATCGACGTTTGAATACAACTGGCAACACCTGACCTAATGCCTCCAACCTTCCAGATCCCGCGAAGTTTCCTGCCATCACCAAGAAGATCCACTCTGTTGGCTGAAAGACCATTCCGTTGGGCGTCTCCCCGTACCCCACCCTCTCGAACGTGCGTCGTGCGAATGCCGCGTGGCGATTCCGGGTATTCAGTTAGTCGTATTCGGCCCGGAACCAGGCGACGAGAAGTACGAGCAATCCCGCGACCCCGGCCGCGATTGCGATGGTCACCCCGTCCCGATTCGACAACAGGGCAACAACGCCCACGCCGAGCACACCCAGAACGACGCCAGCGAGGCCAGTCAGCGACCAAACCGACGCGCCGAGGCGCCGACCCATCCTGGCGAGGACCTCACGTCCCGTCGGGGCGTCGTGGGGAATTCACATTGTCACCGGGGAGGGAGAACACCCGACAGTCTTATGGCCGACGTGTGACACACCAGGTCAAAGACTCACCGCGTGGGCGCGTTGCGCCTGAACCAACGGGCACGTAGTGGGCACAAACGACGATGACCAGCACATAAGTGCTGGTCAGAACGTCGGGCTGACAGGATTTGAACCTGCGACCACTTGACCCCCAGGCATCGAAAGGGTGTTCGCCCATGTTCTTGGGCGTCTCATCTTCCGTTGCGCTGCAATGATTCTCGACATGAGCGAACGTGAGGGGACATCGGCGTACATCGGCGATTTTCGAAGCTGGTTGGGGTCAGAATTGGGGTCACCCCGTCAGTTTCCCGATGGCTTCGTAGTGGTGCAGCCGGCCGCGGATCATGTGTTGCTCGATGCTGCCCTCGACGTCGAACTGTCGGCCTTGCCAGGTGATGCGCATGGTGGTGTCGTCGGGGTCGAAGGTGGCGGTGCGGGACATGGCGAGTTGGTAGCGCTGCACGACGACGAGACGACCTTGGTCGAGTTTCTGGTCGGTGTCGAGCGGCCACACGTCGGCGGGCACGGTCTGGTCAACGAAGTCGATGATGTCGTTGCCCCAGTCGTCGGTGCCGGTGACGATCGTGGTTTGCAGGATCACGGTGTCGTGGAAGATCATTGTGCCTTTTTCCGGTACCTGTTGAGGACGAACAGTTCGGCCAGCGTCCAGCCGGTGAATCCGCCGTTGACGGCGACGGACCCGGTAGTGGTGTTGATCTGCTCGGGATTGGCGACCAGGCGGGCAGTCGCGGTGGTGATGACCGCGGCGATGTCGTCGGCGGGCTCGCCATCGGTGAAGCCTTGTCCTCGGGTGTAGGCGCGGGCCATCGCGGTCACGATGGTGACGTGCTGGTCGGCCAGGGCGGCGAGTGTGAGGTCGTCGCCCTGGCCGAGGAATGCAGCGATGTCGGCGCCGGTCGGCGCGCCCATCAGGCGGCCGTGAGGATGGTGACGGCCTTGGGCTGCAACAGCGCGAGGTCGTAGCGGGCGACGACACGCAGGGCTACTTCGTCGGTGTCGAAGTAGCGGGAGCTGTCGACGGTGATCGACGGGCTCATGTCGCGGGCGATGGCGACGAGGTTCATGTCCGCGAGTGCCGCCTTGCCGGTGGGGATTTGAGCGGTGACGGTGACGGGCACACCGAACAGGACTTCCTGCCCGGCCATCGTGATGTCGGGTTGCAGGATGTAGCGGCCGTCGGTGTCCTTCACCTTGCGGATGGACAGGTAGTCGGCCGGCGACAGGAACCAGCGGTTGGGCTTGACCTCGTTGGCTCGGGCGACGCCGATGCCGTCGAGCAGGCTGTCGGGGTCGTCGGCGTCGAGGGTGCCGGTGGCGACGCCGGTCTGGTTGAGCAGACCCTTGATGGTGTTGGAGGTGCCCGCGCCGGAGAACAGTGCGACGTCGAGCGCCTTCGCGGTGTCGGTCACCAAGCGCTGCTTGAGGATCGAGTCGAGGGACTGCGCCGAGGACCGCAGCACCTCAGCGGTGACGCGCGAGATCACCTTGAGGGACTTGAGGGTGCTCGGGAGCATGGACACCTCGTCGAGGCCGACCGAGGATTCGGGAATGGTGGCGCCTTCGGCGACGAACCCGACGGTCAGGCCGGAGCTGATGCGCGGGATGCGGATCGGGCCGTTGGTGTCGATGATCTTCGGACCGGACGCGAGGAACACGGACTCGGATTCGAGGGGCTGCACCAGCAGTGATTGGATCTCGGTCTGTTGCAGGGTGGGGAAGGTTGCGGTGGTCTGGGTTGCCACGATGGTCTCCTGGAAGTGCGGAAGGGGGTTGGGCACCTTCGCCACCAGGACGAATCAAGGGGACTTTCACCAGGAAAGTCCCCTTGACTGTATCTCACATTGTGGGAACTACACGTGTCCGCGCATGATCGCTGCCAGGTCCACCGTCGTCGCCGAAGCGGTGGCGCCTTGGCCGATGTCGCCGGTGATCTTGCGGGCGGCGAGATGCGGCTTGGCGGTGAGTAGTTCCCCGATGGCCTGTGACAGGTTTCACCGACTTCGAGGTGCGCTTCATCGAACGCGAGATCGGTCGGATCGTGAAGGCGCCCATCGGCTTCGACCAGCGCCCGGTGCAGGCGGTGGGCGAGTTCGTCGGCGCGCTGGGCACGCTGACGGTACTTGCCGTTCTCCTGGCGCAGTTTCTCGACGTAGGCGCGGTCGAAGCTGTCGGGCTCATCTGGGGGTGAGTCCGGCTCACTCTCAGAGTCGGGTTCGTCCTGAACCGGCGATAAACTGCAGTCTGCAGTTTTTGATTCTATTGCCGAGTCTTCAAGTACTCCTGTAGTACTTGATTCTTCGGTCACCTGATCCCCTTGGCTCGTGCTGTCGTCCATGTTTCTTTGATCCCTTCTGCGATAACAGGTTTCGGAATGCAGGCGCATCCCTTGTGGTGTTGGAATGGGTGTTCTGCGGGCCAGACGCGGCCCTCTCGCCACCACCAGCGGCAGAGCTGGCAGGCATTCGCCGACAGTTGCCGTGTCCAGCCTCGGGTTTTGCCGGAGCGGATCATCGCGTCGCTGTAGGAGCGGGCGGCGGTCTCGAGTGGTTCAGCACGGCCGAGTCGGGCCACGATCGCCGTCGATACCGGGGAGGCTTCCGCAACATCGAGGACCGTCGACGCGGCCTTGGTGAGCCGGTCGAGGTCGCTGGTTCCCGGTTCCCACCCCTGTGTGGGAACCGGGAACTGCACACCCAACTGCGCCATGACTTCGGCGGCGAACGCGAGGTCCGCGAGCGCAACAGCTTGGCCGTTGGCGGCAGAGACCAGCGACGCGATCACGTGCACCGCTTCGTCACGGGTCAGGGCACCCGACACGAACGCCCGGTATGCGGCCAGCACGCGGCGTTCGGAGTCCTCGGCCAAACGGACCAGCGTGTCCCGGTAGGTCACGACACCAGCTTTCCGAGGTCGACCGACATCGAGTTGAGGGCGTCACCGCGACGGGCGGCCGCGATCTCGGTGACCTCGGTGTCGGAGTAGCCGAGTCGCTTCAGGGCGTAGGAGGCTGGGAGCAGGCCGGCCTGGTAGAGCTTGACCACCGCGTCGGCTTCCTGGGCGATCGAGCGGGTCGCGGCGTCGGCCCAGGTGACCCGGACGTCGACGAGTTGCGGGTCAACACCATCACGGACACCGATCACCAAACGCGCCACGTCCTCCCACGACCGGCCGAACGATGCCTGCCGGGCCTCTGCACGCGCGGTCAGTGATGCCTCGGCGGCACGCAACGCATCGGCGCTGGCCGGGGTGTCCCCCAGTTGCCCGATGTAGTGCGCCGGCAACGCCGAGACGGCCATGATCTGACCGAGCAGCACATCAACAGCCGAGCCGTAGCCGTCGAGGTTGGCGGCCTCAAGCTGACCGAACTTGGCGGTGTCATTCTCCGAGATCATCGCCCGGTTACCTTCGGGGATCGGATTGACCGCTTCAGTCTCGCCGGTCGGGTTGCCGTCGTCGTCGAGAACGTCTTCTTCTTCCAGCTCGATGCCGGTGGCCCAGCGGCGGGGCCGGCCGACGTACTCGGAGGTGACCAGCATGTCGCTCAAGAGTTTGTTCAGCGCGTCGACGAGCGGGCGTAGGTCGTCGATTTCGGATACACCGTCGTCGAGCAGTCGGTCTGAGTTTTTCAGCCGCACAACCGGCACGACTCCGAGCGGGTTCGCCAGCGTCTCGACCACGGTGAAGCCTGCGGTGGTTGCGCCGGTCTGTTCGGCCCGTAGCCGGATGATCTCGGTCGGCAGGTACACGACGGCCTCGGTGGTCTTGGCTGTCTCCCACCGTTTGACAGCGGCAGTGATCCGACGAGTACCAGGATCGGTGAGGACCGCAACCTGTTTCGCCGATTCGACGGTCACCTTCGGTCGACCGAACTGGTCTGCCCACACAATGACGTAGCTCGATCCGAGTAACAAGGCTTCCCGGTGAGCGATCCCGGAGTCTTGGTCGAGATCGTTACGCAACCAATCCGGCCACACGTCGGCCCCGGTGAAGCCGGTAACCCGCAGGCGCTCAGCGAGACTCGTGACGGCCAGCCGAGGCAGGTTCGTCGCCAGCCGTCCGAACCTGTCACCGAGTGCCCGACGAGACTCCGGTGACAAGAACGCGAGCGGTTGTGTGCCGGTGTAGTAGCGGTCGAGCTCGGCATACCGTGCCGAGGGTTCTTCGATCTTCTGCAACAGGGCGGTGAGTAGGTCGTCGTTCATTTGAAACTCCTTGTCTTGCTTCGTTTTTTTTGGGTTGCGCGCCAGGTAGCGCGACTATGGGCCATGACCAGACACGCGGCCAGGTCAATCTTTCGGGCCGACCGGGATCGGCTCGCCTTGCTCAGTCGGATACCGCGGGCATCCTCGACGATCACCGCGGCCGCGACATGCTCGGCCAGGGTCGTATCGCCTGAATGGGTCAGCCGGCCGTTGATGGCCGCCGAGAACAAGTCAGTGGTGGCCGCGGTCAGTCGGGCCGGTGAGTGCGGGAACTCGACGACCGGAAGGTTCTCCGATTCGAGGATCTGCAAGGTTCTGGTCCACCGGAACGGGTCCGCGATGATCTCGACGACCCGCCATCGCTTGCACGCCTCCCGGATGGTCTGCTCGACCTCGGCGACCGGCACGCGGTAGTTCTCGTCATTCGGCGGTTTCTGCCACACACGGATCTTGTCGACGTGGGGCTCGGCGCTCACCGTGGCCACCAGCAGTGCTGTGGTGTCGTCGGAGAAGCTGCCGTCCAGGGCGACCACGACGTCGGCACCATCAGGCACCGGCTGGCCGGTACTGAGTGACTCCCATACGCCGGCCGGCAGGAACTGGCCATCGGTGTCGACCGAGAACTGGCACAACCGGGCACGCCGGAACGTGGCCTCGCGTGTCTTCGGCGGCAGTAGGGCCACCAGGGCATCCCGATGCAAGAAGTCGTCGAGCGCCGGATTGGCCAACTCCCAGCAGTGGGCGCAGTCGACAGGGTGATCCTCGAAGCCCGCGGCTGAGTACTCGCGCCACACCAGACTCTTGTCCTCTGGATGCTCCGCGGCATAGTTGCGCAGATCCGCGAGCACCTGATTGTTCGGGTCCGGTCCGGGTGTCCCGATGGCAATCAGCGTCGATCGTTCCCGCTTGCCCTGTGCCAGGCTCAACACCTCGTAGGCGTCCCTGTTCGCCACGCCGGCCTCGTCGAGGATCGCCAGCGTGTAGTCGAGACCTTCGAGGGACGCCGGAGACGCTGGCAGGCAATGGAAGTAGGAGTCGGTCGTCGGCCAATACAGTTTCTCCTTGAAGACCTGCACCCTGGCCGACAGTTCGTCATCGAGCTCGACCATGCGGCGAGCGATATTGAAGACGATGCCGGCCTGGCGCTCATCGACGGCCACCACACAGACCACGGCACCCTCACCATCGGTGAAGAACCGATAGAGCCCGTACGCGGCGACCAGCGTGCTCTTTCCTTGCCCTCTCGGAAGCATCCAGCCAGCCGTGCGCGGCATCACCTCGGCATCCTCGACCGAACCGATCAGATCGAGCTGCCAATCCCGCAACCGCAGAGCCTTCTTCGCGTTCGTGCCCTTCGGCACCTTCACGAACTTTTCTGCGAACGCCGAAAAACGCTTCGATCCTGTTGATCTGGGCCGGAACGGTAGCGGTGTGTCGTCGACCTTCGCCTTGGGACCGGCCTTCACCGATACCCCCCAGGGGTGTGTAACGCGCTCTGAGCCTTGCCTTCGGGCGGCTGACCTGCGCTTTTGCCCCATCCCCCCAGGTGTGCGTCCTTCGCGGAGTTGCAGGAGCGGCACAGGATGTCGAGGTTGTCGAGGTCGTAGGCGAGGTCGGGGCGTTCGGTGAGCGGCACGATGTGGTCGACGGTGAGGTCTTCTCGGGCACCGCAGGTGGAGCAGAACGGTTGCATACGGCGGAGCTTGCGGGACAGCTTCTTCCATCGGGTGGTGTTGAGGTGCACGGCATGTCGGCCGGCGCTGGACTTGTGGTTTTGGTGTTCGGGGCAGCGAGAACGGGCCGAGGGTTCGCCGCACACCAAGCATGGCTTCACGGCCGGTTCCCGATCTGGCGCACGAGATCCCTGAGCGTGGCGTCGAGCGCGTGGCCGTCGTCGCTGTCGGGATTGCTGACCGCGGTCAGTAGCCGGGTGAGGATCGAGTGGAGCTGTACCTCGTGGCCTTCGCGGGTGTCGAGGGTCAGGCAGCAGGGGCCAGCCTCGGGGTCGGTGAAGGCGATCTTGACTAGCGGCACGGGCTCACCGGTCGGGGTGACGCCGAGTCCGAGGCCGACGGTCAGGCCGGTGTCATCGGGTCGCAGGTTCAGTTCGTCGGCCGGGCTGTCGGAGATGCGTTGGGCGAACGGGGTCATGGGTTGCCGCCTTTCGGTGATGGCGTGGTGGGCGTACCAAGTCGGTGATCGCCACGTGGTCGTGCGAGGCCGGGGCATCAGTCGCCGGCCTCGGTCAGTCGGGCTTGGCGTAGGAACTCTGCTCGGTCCCACACTCGGCCTCGTCGGTCTGCTCGTGCCTTGAGTCGCTCGAGCCATTCGTTGTATGCGGTGAGCACGTCAATCTCGAGGCGCTGCCACGCGAGTAGTTCTGTGCAGAGGGAGTGGTCCCAGAATGGGTAGCGAGGTAGCTCGAGGATGCTGTCGCGTGCGGACTGGTCGAGCAGGTCGCGCTCGGCCTGGCTCATGCGGAACCAGAAGGCGAACCGCGGGTCATCTTCTCGGCTCATCGTTCGGCCTTCCTTCGGATCTCGGCCAGAGCGAGCTCTAGGCACGTGGCAGCGTTCTCGTGCCGCTGAGCGCACAACTGCCGTGCGGCCTCGACGAGGTAGACCATCGCCGGGCGGTCGGGGTAGTCGGGGTATCCGAGCCTGTAGTGGTCGGCGTCTTCCATCGACCAGTGCTCACGTGCGTAGTCACTGGCGCCGAGCGCGGTGGCGGCTGTCGGCTTACCGAATACGCCAGCGCGGTACAACCGTTGTGCTGCGTCGGTGATCTGGGTATTGATGTGGTTCATTGATCCTCCGGGAAGAGTGGTGTTGAACCTGTGGAAGTTGTTGAACTCTCGTGCTCTCCGGTTGGAACTTCAACAGGTTCAACAGGTTCAACAGGGGTATGGAAGTAGCGTCCGTATCCGAGTCGGAAGAGGTGCTGACGCTTCTCGAGCCTGCCGAGATAGGTACCCGCTGTTTTAGGTTCGATGCTGAACTTCTCCGCAACCTGCTTGGGAGTGACCGGCTTGGATTGGTTGCGAACGAAACTCAGAACTTCGAGCGTCAGGTCGCCCTGCTGGTTCTGCTCGCGGCGAATCTCCACGGTGTGCTCAGCGCCTTCGATGGTGAATCCGTCGAGGCTCCACCGACCGCCGTCTGTTACAAGTGCAATCTCGCGTTCGGTCACATCACGCCCGGTGATTGCCAACGTCGCGTCGTTGGACTTGCGCTGACGACGCAACACCAGCACCGAGTCTGCAGAACCTGCAATGCCTTGCGTGCCCGACACGGCATCCACGAAGTCACCGGAATCGCCCTTGTTCGTATGGTGGACTACGAGCAGGCCGGAACCGGGAACGTCGTCGACGAGTCGCTTGAGGGTGGTCCCGACCTTGTAGTCCGCAAGGTAAGGGTCGTCGCCCGCTCGTCGTTGGGGGCGAGCCTTGCCGAGGGTGTCGAGAACAATCGCAGGAGCCTCATCGTGGTGGCGGTCCAGCCACTCGGCGATAGTGCGGGTCACCATCCCCGGTTCGACGTTGCAGAGCATGTCGAGTCGCGCGGGGATCGGATCACCTTCGGTGAGTACGCGTAGCCGAGATTGCAGTCGACGCGGGCCGTCCTCGAGGGCCAGGTAGAGGACGGGCCGTGGCTTCACCGGGATTGCACCGAGTGCCACACCTCCTGACGCACATGCGATGCTGAGGTTGCCCACGAGCCATGACTTGCCGACTTTGGGTGGTCCTACGAGGATCGTGAAGCCTTCGACAAGTACACCGGGGATGATCTCTTCGAGGTCGGGGAACGTCTGTCGGTCGAGCCACGAACCGTTGAACATCTGCTTGAGGAGAGAGTCGGCGGGGTGTCCGTCCTCGTCGTATTCCTGCCCGTAGGGGATGCTCATCGGCGCCGCCGCGGGTGGGGTGCGAGTTGGCCCAGTATTGAGCACGTGTGGTTGTGGTGCCCTTGGCCGTCGACGTCGGTGCAGCCGCAATCGTGGGCGAACGGGCACCAGGTGCCGACGAAGATGCCGTGGGTCGGGCACTCGTTGACCTTGAGTCGTGGCCGGATGCAGTTGTGCACGAGCGGATCGTGATACCAGGCACCGCAGTTCGAGCAGTGCAATGGCGGCAGTCGCAGCGCGGCATCTCGGCGACGTCGGTGGGCTGCGATAGAATCGCGGTAGCTCCACGCCCTGGATGCTTGCTGAACGGTCCCGTCGCCCGCGGGGCCGTTCTCCTTTTCTGTGGTCATATCAGGCGGACTCCCCCATCTCGTGGGTGAGACTGTCGACGTAGCTGCGGATGCTGTCAGCGGTAATGAACCCACGCCGGCCAATGTTGACCTTGCGCAGCTTCCCCTCGTTCACGAGCTTGTAGACCGTCGAGCGGCCGATGCCGCCGAGCTGCTCCTGCGTGCCCTCGATGGGCACGAGCACTTGTTCCACCTGGTCGCTCCTGTCTGTCTGTGGTCCCCCGGCGTGTGCCGGTGATTGACAGATTGCCCCTAGTGATGTCTCATAGCAATCGATTCTTGTGTCATTAAGGCGACCGAAAGTTTGAGACGTGCATCAGCGAGAGACAGGCGACGGCGGGCTGATTGAGTGGGACCCGTGGGCGGACATCGTCGACATCGGCGGCGATCGTGGGGTGCCGGCCGTGTTCAGCTACTCACATCCGGGCGGTCCGGAGCAGCCCTCGTTCCACTTCGAGTTCGGAGTGAGAGATGGAATCCCGTTGTGTACCAAGGTTTCTGTTACTGCCAAGGATGATGCTCCTGTGAGGGCGCGGGACATGCGCATCATCCGTCTCGATGACCTGCTGGTGACGGTCGTCCAGGCGGTTGCCTATCGGCGCAACCCGGACGCACCAGGCCAGTGGATGCGCGGACACGGACCGGGCGAGGACACGAAGTTCGGGGCCAGTAATCGGCGCGCGGCTGAACGCGCACTGTCCAAGCGGCGCAACCGGTCACCGCGCAACATGGTCGACCTGGAGTTGGTCGCCGACACATGGAAAAACGCGCCGAAGAACGGCCAGGAAGAGGCACTGATGGCGGTCTTCGGGAAGTCGCGCGCAACGGTGCAGCGGTACAAGAAGCAGGCGGTCGAGGCCGGGTTCCTCACCGCCGAAGAAGGGCGACGCAAATGAGCAAGAGAAGCAATGGCGAGGGTACGGTGCGTCAGCGGCCCGATGGTCGCTGGGAAGGACGTCTCTCCTACATCGACCCCGTGACCGAGACGCGCAAGCGGGTGAGCGTGTATGCGGCGACGGCGACCGCGTGTCGGTCGAAGCTGAAGGATGTCGTCGACCGCATCGAGGACGGGCAGCCAGCGAAGGATGCGGCACTCACGCTGGGCCAGTGGCTGAAGACGTGGCGGACGACGGCGCTCGAGGCGTCGGACCGGCGAGCGACCACGAAGGCGCTCTACTCCTCGATGTCGAGGACGCATCTCGAGGGCTCCCCTATCGGACGCAAGCGGCTCGACAAGCTGAAGCCGTCCGATGTCGAAGCGATGGTGGTGAATCTCCGCAAGGACGGGCTATCGGAGTCGACGGTCCGTCAGGTGTACACGGTGCTGCGGGCTGCTCTGGACATTGCGGTGCGCGACGGCCTGCTCGGCACGAATCCGGCAGCGAAGGTGCGTCGGCCGAAGGTGACCCGCGCGGAGGCTCGGCACCTGTCGACCGATGAGGTTCGGCGTCTGCTCGACGCGGCGCGGTCGTCGCGGTACTTCCTCGGGGTGTTGGTGATGGCGACGACGGGCCTGCGTCGTGGAGAGGTCGCGGGTCTGGCGTGGTCGGACGTCGACCTGGACAAGGGCGAGCTGACGGTACGTCACACGCTGTCGCGGGTCGGCGGCGAGTTGGTGCTGACCGAGCCGAAGACGACACGCTCGAGGCGGCGTGTGCCGCTGCTGCCCAACGTGGTGGCCGAGTTGCGCACACATCGCACGAAGCAGAAAACCGAGCGTCTGGCGGCTGGTGACCAGTGGGTGCAGACCGGGATGGTCTTCACCACGGAGTTCGGGACGATGGTCGACCCGCGGAACATGCTGCGCGTGGTCGAGGTCGCGGCGAAGGCAGCGAAGCTCGAGGACGTCGGTGCGCATACGCTGCGTCATTCGGCGGCGGTCGCGCTGCTCGAGGGCGGGGTGAACATCAAGGCGGTGGCCGACATCCTGGGCCACTCGTCGGTGGCGATTACGGGCGACGTCTATGGGCACACGACCGACGATTCCGCGCGTGCGGCGATAGCCACTTTGGGGTCAGCACTGGGTCAGTGAATCCCGTTGGGGTCAACTGTTGGGGTCAGAACGCGAAAGAGGCCGTTTCCGGGATTCGGAAACGGCCTCTGACCTGCGTCGGGCTGACAGGATTTGAACCTGCGACCACTTGACCCCCAGTCAAGTGCGCTACCAAACTGCGCCACAGCCCGTTGCCCCGCGAACGAGGCCTAGATGACATTAGCCGACCGGCTGGTCCCGATGCCAATCGCCTGGTCAGAGATGAATTTAGGACGACTTCGACGGCTTCTTCTCGAACCACGACCATGCGAAGGTCACGATGATCGCGCCGATCAGCGAACCGATGAAGCCGCTGGGATGCAGGTCGAAGTCCTGCTCGAAGATGAGGCTGCCGAGGAAGCCACCCACGAACGAACCGACCAGGCCCGTGGCCAGTGCGACACCCCAGTCGATGTTCCACATGTTCTTGCCGCCGACGATCAGCTGAGCAATTCCACCGATGGCCATTCCGAACACGATGATCCCCAAGATGATGAACACGGGCACAAGTATCGCACCCCGCCGTTGCCGACTTTCGCGGCACCCGACAACGGGATCAACCCCGGGACAGCCGATCAGCGTCGGCGCCGCTGCTCCCGCTTCTCGCGCACACGGACGTTGATCCGCACCGGCGATCCGTCGAAGTTGAACTGCTCCCGGAGTCGCCGCTCCAGGAATCGTCGATATCCGGCTTCGAGGAACCCGGTGGTGAACAGGACCACCGTCGGCGGACGGACGGCCGCCTGGGTGGCGAACATGATCCGCGGCTGACGGCCGCCACGCAGGGGTGGCGGATTGGCCGCGACGACCTCCTTGAGCCACGTGTTCAGCGGCCCGGTGGAGATGCGTTTGTCCCACGACTCCAGTGCCCCTTCGAGCGCCGGAACCAGCTTCTGGACGGCACGGCCGGTCATCGCCGAGATGTTCACCCGACGGGCCCACGGCACGCGAGCCAGTTCGCGGTCGATCTCCTTGTCGAGTTGGTATCGACGGTCCTCGTCGACGAGATCCCACTTGTTGAACGCGATCACCAGTGCCCGGCCCGAGTCGATCACCATCGACAGCACGCGCAGGTCCTGTTCGGTGATCGGTTCGGAGGCATCGATCAGCAGGATCGCCACCTCGGCGGCGTCGAGTGCCGCCCGGGTGCGCAACGAGGCGTAGTACTCGTGACCGCTGGCCGTGCGCACCTTACGGCGCAGACCTGCGGTATCGACGAATTGCCATGTCCGGCCATCGAGTTCGATGAGTTCATCGACCGGATCGACGGTGGTTCCGGCGACGTTGTCGACGACCGACCGATCCTGTCCGGCGAGCTTGTTGAGCAGTGAACTCTTTCCGACGTTGGGCTTACCGACCAGAGCCACACGACGGGGACCGCCAAAGGAAGGCCCGGTCTCCCGCGGGGTCTCGGGCAGCTTCGCCAGGATCACATCGAGTAGATCCCCGGCGCCGCGACCGTGCGCCGCCGATACCGGGAACGGTTCACCCAGTCCGAGTGACCACAACGACGCCGTCTCGGCCTCCAGCCGCTCGCTGTCGACCTTGTTGGCCACCAGGATGACCGGGGTCTTGGAGCGACGCAGCACCTTGGCGACGGCCTCGTCGGTGGACGTCGCACCGACCGTCGCATCCACCACCACGACGATGAGATCGGCAGTCCCCATGGCACGTTCGGCCTGAGCCGCGACGGCCTGCTGCAATCCCTTGGCGTCGGGTTCCCACCCGCCGGTGTCGACGACGGTGAACCGGCGACCCGACCAGGACGCGCCATAGGACACGCGGTCGCGGGTGACGCCGGGAATGTCCTCGACGACGGCCTCGCGACGCCCCAGGATCCGGTTGACCAGGGTGGACTTGCCCACATTCGGCCGGCCGACGATGGCAACCTCGGGAACCCGCTCCACCTCACCGGTTTCCGGATCGAATCCCTCGAGATCACCGAGATCCCAATCGGTTTCGTCCGACCAGATGCCGTCACCGGGAAGCGCGGTGATGTCGGAACCCGCGGTCGGATCACCGGGGGTCATGGAGTCACTCACGACGCCACCGCCTTTCGTGCGCGGACCAGGTCGACGAGTCGGTCGAGGACCTGGTCGAGGGTCATGTCACTGGTGTCCACCAGGATCGCGTCGTCGGCGGGACGCAACGGCGATACCGCCCGGGTGGAGTCGAGATGATCGCGGCGGTTGACCGCCGCCAGCACCTCGTCATGGTCGCTGGGTCGCCCGGCGGACAGGTTCTGCCGATGACGACGCTGAGCCCGGGCCTCAGGTGTGGCGGTGAGGAAGAACTTGACGAACGCGTCCGGGAACACCACCGTCCCGATGTCGCGACCTTCGACGACAACGAGGTCGGTCTGTGCCTGACGTCGTTGCAGTCCAACGAGTTTCGTACGGACCGCGGGAATGGCCGACACCGCCGACACCGCATTGGTGACGTCGTCGCCGCGGATCGGTCCGCTGACGTCCTCGCCGTCGAGGAACACTCGCGAGCGTCCGCCCTCATCACGACGCAGGGCGATCTCGGCGTCGGCAACCCGCGCCTGCACCGCGGCGGTGTCGGCGGGATCGATTCCCGACCGCAGCACCGCAAGCGTCGCCGCACGGTACATCGCCCCGGTGTCGAGGTAATGGCCACCGACCTTGTCGGCCAACAACTTCGACACCGTCGACTTTCCGGTTCCGGCCGGGCCGTCGATCGCGATCACTCCCCCGCTCACAGACCGACCGCCTTGTAGAGTGCGCCGACCTCGTCGCGACCGAGAACCCGAAGGCTGCCCGGTCGCTGTTCGCCGAGCGCGACGTTGCCGATGTGGGTACGCACGAGCGCCTGGACCGGGAATCCGACGGCCTCCATCATGCGACGAACGATGCGATTGCGCCCCTCGTGCAAGGTGATTCGCACCTGGGACTGCCCTTCGTGGACACCGAGGATCACGAACCCGTCCACCGACACCGGCCCGTCGTCGAGTTCCACCCCGTCGCGCAGCGTCCGTGCAAGATTTCGCGGCACCTCACCACGCACGGTGGCGAGATAGGTCTTGGGTACCTCGAAGGACGGGTGCATGAGCCGGTGGGCGAGTTCGCCGTCGTTGGTCAGGAGCAGCAGTCCCTCGGTGTCGGCGTCGAGCCGGCCGACGTGGAAGAGCCGCTGTCCGGCCATCACCCGCTCGGCCACGATGTCGCCTATGCACGGGCGGCCCTGATCGTCGGCCATCGTGGACTGCCAGCCCTTGGGCTTGTTGAGCGCGAGGTACTGCCGGGTCTCGTCGATGATGACACGCGCGCCGTCGACCCGGATCACCGCGGTGTCGGGATCGATGCGCAGTCCCTGCTCGGTGACGATCTGCCCGTCGACCTCGACCCGGCCGGCGGCGATCATCTCTTCGGCACCGCGACGCGACGCCACCCCGGCCTGCGCGAGGACCTTCTGCAACCGCACGCCGTCGGCGACATACGTCGCGCCGTGCTCATCGGAGTCGCCCCCTTGATGACGTGCCGGACGCGCATTGTTGAGGCGGATCCGGCCGGCCTTCACGTCGGGCTGCGACCCACCCTTGCGATGCTTCTTCTTGGTATGTGGCTGATCGCCGCCATGCGGCGGTGAGCCTCCACGCCGTTTCGACGATGCGGATCGACCGGCCGCCGCACCCTTGGAGGTGCGCTTACGCGGTCCCGGTGTGCCATCTCGGCCAGCGGTTGCCATTTCTCAGTCCTGAGTGTCGGGGGAATCTGCGACGGGGTCCGGGGACGACGCATCGTCGACGGCCCCCTCTGAGTCTGACGCCTTGCCCGCCAGTTTGGCGAATCGGGGGTCGGAGTTGAGTTCCTCGTCGAGATCGTCGATCAGGTCGACGTCGGGCAGCAGCGGCGCCAGATCGGGCAGCTCCGACAGCGACGCCAACCCGAGTCGCTCGAGGAACAACTCGGTGGTGCCGTACGTGGTGGCCGTCGTCTGCGGATCGGTGCCGACCTCGTTGATCAGGCCGCGGGCCACCAAGGTGCGGATCACACCGTCGACGTTCACCCCGCGGATGGCGCTGACCCGGGCCCGCGACACGGGCTGCCGATAGGCGATCACCGCGAGCGTCTCCAACGCCGCACGCGTGAGCTTGGATCGGGCCCCGTCGAGCAGGAGTCGTTCGACGTAGGGGGCAAAATCGGTGCGCGTGTAGAACCGCCAACCGTCACCGGCGAAACGCAGATCGATCCCGCTGCGACGCTCGGTCAACTCCGCGGACATCCGGTTCAGTTGCTCGCGGACCCGGGCGGATGAGGCGCCGAGCGCCGAGGCCAATTCGTCGGTGGTCACCGGTGTGTCGATGACCAGCAGCAACGCTTCCAGCGCGGCACGCAGGGTGTCGTCGTCAAGGGCGGCCTCGCCCTCACCCTCGATGACGTCGAGTTCGGTCTGGCCGGCCTCGACGGCCCCGGGCTCGGAAACCTCGTGCTCGGAAACCTCGGGCTCGACGATTCCCGGCCCGATCTCACCCGCGACATCACCATCGGTCATCCGTAGTCCTCCGCCCTCTCGAAACTCAGGTCGTGCAGGTCACGTTCACCCGACCAGATCACCCGCAGATCACCCAGCGCCTCGGGCTGATCGAAGGTGATGGCGCGTTCCCGGAACAGTTCGAGCAGGGCGAGGAAACTGCCGACCACCTCCAGACCGCTGCCGCAGTCCGCGGTCAGCTCCCGAAACGTCAGCCCCGATTCGGCTGCCCCGGCGAGCAATCCGGCCATGCGGGTGGCCTGGGCGGGCACCGACACCGAGTGGACGTCGTGCAGATGGTCGAGGCCGACGGTGGGTACCGGACGCGGTCGCAACGCCGCCGCGGCGACCTCGGCGAACCCGGCCGCATCCACCCCGAGGGTCACCTCGGGCAGCAGGTCGGCGTAGCGCTCCTCCAACGACACCGCACGCGGGTACCGCTGCAGGGCGGCGGCCTCGAGTTCACCGAACAGCGCGGCGACCTGCTTGTAGGCCCGGTATTGCAGCAGTCGCGCGAACAGCAGGTCGCGGGCCTCGAGCAGCGCGAGATCCTCGGGATCGTCGACCTCGCCGGACGGCAACAGGCGGGCGGCCTTGAGATCGAGCAGGGTGGCCGCCACGACCAGGAACTCAGTGGTCTGTTCCAGCCCGAGTTCGGGACCCAATTGCCGGGTGTAGGCGATGAAGTCGTCGGTCACCTCGTGCAACGCCACCTCGGTGACGTCGAGACGATGCTGACTGATCAGATTCAGCAGCAGATCGAAGGGGCCCTCGAAATTGCGCAGTCGGACCCGGAAACCGGTTTCCGGAGCGGCGGCCTCCCCCTCTGCCACCGCCGGCGCCGCACCGTCGGGATCGGCGCCCCCGTCGGCCGCAGCGCCGACCATCGCGACCGGCTCGATCATGCCTGCTTGACGTTACGTGCGATGACCTCTCGTGCCAGTGCTCGATAAGCTTGCGCACCAGAGGATTTCGGCGCCCATGAGGTGATCGGCTCACCGGCGACGCTGGTTTCGGGGAACCGGACGGTCCGCGCGATGACGGTGTCGTAGACCTTCTCTCCGAACACCTCGACCACCCGCGCCATCACCTCACGGGAATGCAGCGTCCGGGCATCGAACATGGTCACCAGGATTCCGCCGACGTCGAGGCGCACATTGAGACGATCGTGCACCTTCTCGATGGTGTCGGTGAGCAACGCCAGCCCACGAAGGCTGAAGTACTCGCATTCCATCGGGATGAGCACGGTGTCGGCGCAGGCCAGCGCGTTGACGGTGAGCAAACCCAGCGATGGCTGGCAGTCGATCAGGACGATGTCGTAGCGGTCGAGCACCGGGTGTAGTGCCCGTGCGAGTGCCTGTTCCCGGCCGACCTCGGTGACCAGCTGGATCTCCGCGGCCGACAGGTCGATGTTGCTCGGCAGTAGATCGAGTCCGTCCACGCGCGTCCGCATCAGCACCTCGTCGGTCGGGGCGTGCGGGGGAACCAGCAGGTTGTAGACGGTCTCCTCGAGTTCGTGGTGTGGAACTCCCAGACCTGCCGACAGCGCACCCTGCGGGTCCAGATCGACGAGAAGTACCCGCCGACCGTACTCGGCCAGCGCGGCACCGAGGTTGATGGTCGACGTGGTCTTGCCAACCCCGCCCTTCTGATTGCAGACCGCGATGACGGTGGCCGGTCCATGCTTCTCGAGGGGGGCCGGCTCGGGCACCGGACGGTAGGGGCGGCCGGTCGGTCCGATCTCCTGTTCCGAGGCCGGTGGGGGCACGGGGTGCTCCGGCTCCTCGGCGCCGGGGCCCGTGGGTACCTCGAGACTGTATTGATCCTCGAAGTGGGCGTGGAATCGCCGGGGGCTGGAGAGGCTCACCGCTGACTCGCCCCTTTCTCTCGTCTGCCTGGCCGGATCACGCGACCTGACCAAAGCCTAGTGTGTCGTCGGAATGAACTCGCGGAGCATCGCCGGTGGAGCGGCGGGTCGATGTCCGCCCACCGCACCGGACATCGGTTCACCGCGCCCGCGGGTGGGCGGTGGCGTACACCTCACGCATCGTGTTGACCGTCACCAGCGTGTACACCTGCGTGGTGGTCACCGACGCGTGGCCGAGGAGTTCCTGCACCACCCGGACGTCGGCACCCCCATCGAGCAGATGGGTGGCGAAGCTGTGCCGCAGGGTGTGCGGCGAGACCGCGGTGTCGAGCCCGGCGCGCTCGGCGGCGGCCGCAAGAACCTGCCACGCGCCCTGCCGGGTGAGCCGGCCGCCGCGTGCGTTGAGGAACAGCGCGGGCTGGGATCGACTGACCAGCGCGGGACGTCCGCGGACCAGGTAGGCATCGAGCGCGTCGATCGCCGGACCGCCGACCGGCACCATCCGTTCCTTGCCGCCCTTGCCGCTCAGACGCACCGCACGGGTGTCGGTGTCGATGTCATCGACGTCCAGCGCGGTCGCCTCGGAGATGCGGGCGCCGCAACTGTAGAGCAGTTCCAGCAATGCGCGATCACGCAGCGCTCGAGGGTGATCGGCGGCACCCGCGGCGTCAAGGATTGCCACCACGTCGGTCACCGACAACGCCTTGGGCAGTCGGCGGGCCGGGCTCGGTGGTCGTACCCCGTGGGCGACGTCCTCGTCCACCAGCCCTTCGGCCGCGGCGAACTTGTGAAATCCCCTGGTGGCCACCAGGGTTCGCGCCACCGAGCTTTCCGCCAGCGGCTGATCGTGCGCCTGCGCGTCACCGCGCCGCAGTGCGACCAGGAACTCCTGGACGTCCTGCTCGCGCACCTCGCCCAGATCGACGATGCCACGGTCACTCAGATAGCGGCGGTAGCGACCGAGGTCGCGACCATAGGACGCCAGGGTGTTGGCCGCGACGCCACGTTCGACGGTCAGATGATCGAGGTAACGCGCCACGGTGTCGTCGATCCCGACCCCACCGGTCACTCGTCCACTCCCCTCGATGCGCTTCCTATCGGCTCCGCCGACTGCGCAGCGCGGTCGGTTCGTCCCGCCACGGCGCGCCGGTGTCCCGCAGTGCGATGTCCTCGCGATCGGCGGCGGCCACCGCCAGGATGCCCGCCACACTCGTGGCGTTGACGATCTCCCCCGCGAACACACCGCGGACGGCGTCGTCGATGGCCACCCACTCCACCGACATGTCGGCCTCCTCGTCGGCGCGGTCGGCGGCCTCGAGGACGGTGAGTCCCTCCGCGAGGTACAGACGCAGCGCCTCGTCGGTGAAACCCGGTGACAGGTCCAGGTCGACCAGCACTCGCCAGCGGCCGGCGGCCAGGTCGGCCTCCTCGGCCAGCTCACGTTGCGCGGCGACCAGCGGGGACTCCTGCGCACCCTGATCGAGCAAACCCGCGGGCAGTTCGAGAAGCCGGTGACCGATCGGGTGCCGATACTGACGGACCATCGCGATACGACCGGAGTCATCCCGGGCGACGACGGCCACCGCACCGTAGTGTTCGACGATCTCCCGCTCGGCGACCCGACCACCGGGCATGACCACGTCGTCGACCCGCAGGGTCAGGATCGCGCCGTCGTAGACGGTGCGGCTGTCGCGGACGGTGAACTGGTGTGTTCCCGCGTCGACGGTGTTGTCCTCGGTCAAGCGCTGTCGCCTCCATGGGAGCCGGTGGCGGCCGCCACGCCCTCGGAGGCGACGTCAGCGGAGTGCGCCGGCGACTCGTACTCGCCGATCTCCACCGGAAGCCGTTCGGCTGCTTTGTATTTCAGGGCCGCATCGATGAACGACCGGAACAGCGGGTGCGGGCGGGTGGGTCGACTCTTGAGTTCGGGATGTGCCTGCGTGGCCACCAGGAACGGGTGCACCTCACGCGGATACTCAACGAACTCGACGAGATGCCCGTCCGGCGACGTCCCGGAGAACACCAGCCCGGATTCGGCGATCTTGTCGCGGTAGGAGTTGTTGACCTCGTAGCGATGACGGTGACGTTCGGACACCTCGGTGGCCCCGTAGGCCTCGGCGACCTGCGTCCCCGGCAGCAGCACCGCCGGGTAGGCGCCCAGACGCATGGTGCCGCCGAGGTCGGCCTCACCCGAGACCACCTCGTGCTGATCGGCCATCGTCGAGATCACCGGATGCGGGGTGTCGGGATCGAATTCATCCGAACTCGCCCCCTCTAGACCGACCGAGCGGGCCGCCTCGATGACGATGCACTGCAGTCCCAGGCACAGCCCTAGCAGCGGGATGCCGCGACGGCGCGCATAGGCGATCGCCCCGACCTTGCCCTCGATGCCGCGGATGCCGAAGCCACCGGGGATGAGGATGCCGTCGACGTCGCCGAGGGCGGCCTGCGCACCGGCGAGGGTGGCGCATTCGTCGGAGGGGACCCACTTGATCTCGGTGCGGGCGCGCCACGCGAAGCCCCCCGCACGGATCGCCTCGGTGACCGACAGGTAGGCGTCCGGGAGGTCGACGTACTTGCCCACCAGGGCAATTCGCACCGTCTCACGCGGATCGTGGACCCGGTTGAGCAGTTCGCCCCACACGGTCCAGTCGACGTCGCGGAACGGCAGACCCAGTTTGCGCACGACGTACGCGTCGAGCTGCTCACTGTGCAGCACCTTGGGGATGTCGTAGATCGACGGTGCGTCGGGGGTCGAGATCACACCTTCGATGTCCACGTCGCACATCAGCGCGATCTTCTTCTTCAGCGCCTCGGGCACGTCACGGTCGCAGCGCAGGATGAGTGCGTCGGGCTGGATACCGACGTTGCGCAGCGCGGCCACCGAATGCTGGGTGGGCTTGGTCTTCAGTTCGCCCGACGGTGCGAGATAGGGCACCAGCGACACGTGCAGGAAGAACACGTTGTCGCGTCCGACGTCGTGCCGGATCTGCCGGGCGGCCTCGATGAACGGCAGTGATTCGATGTCGCCGACGGTGCCGCCGATCTCGGTGATCACCACGTCGGGCGCCTCACCGTCGTCGCCGGGCTCACGCATCGCGAGGACCCGCGCCTTGAGTTCGTCGGTGATGTGCGGGATGACCTGAACCGTCTCGCCGAGGTACTCGCCTCGCCGTTCCTTGGCGATGACGGTCGAATACACCTGCCCGGTGGTCACATTCGCCGACTGGGAGAGGTTGCGGTCCAGGAACCGCTCGTAGTGACCGACGTCGAGATCGGTTTCCGCGCCGTCCTCGGTGACGAACACCTCACCGTGCTGGAACGGGTTCATCGTCCCCGGATCGACGTTCAGGTAGGGGTCGAGTTTCTGCATCGTGACCCGGAGACCGCGAGCGGTCAGCAACTGACCCAGACTCGATGCGGTCAGGCCCTTCCCAAGCGACGACGCGACGCCGCCGGTGACAAAAATGTGTTTGGTGCCCGAATGCACATGGCGCAGTGGTCGCAACAGTGGTTCTCCCGTCGGCCGGATCAGGTCATGAAAGCCTGCTCACCTACGGGACTCCAGGGTAACACCACCGAACGCATCCGCCCGCCACCACACCGACGCGCCCACCACGATCGGTGTGTCGCGACCGAGGCGCCATGCGCTGAGGATGGGGCGATCAGGTTCCGGGCGGGGCGTCGACGGGCTGGGCGCCCACGGTGATCGCGGTGGCACCCGGACCGGTGCCATAGGAGCCGGTGTGCCCCTGACTTTCCTCGTCGAGCACCAGGATCGTGGTGATCAGACCGGTCTGTTGGTCCACGTTGTCGACGGTGGAGACGGCGTTGCGCAGCGCCGGATCCGAGCGCACCACCGCGATGGGTGACACCCCGGTGGCCGACCCGGTACGGCCGACGAGCGTGCCACCCTGAGCCCGGGCACTCATCGCGGCGGCCAGGCGGGCGGTGAGTTGGCCCTGCGCGCCGGAGTTCTCCGGGAGCCCGTCGCCGGTGACGAACACCACGAGATCGGCCGGCCGGATGGCGTTGTCGGCAAAGGTGATGAATCCACCGTCGCGCAGCGTCTGCAGACCGGTCTGCCGATCCGACGCCGACGCCGCCTGCTGACCCGAGCGGTGGGTGACGAGACTGCCGAGCAGATCACCCACCCGTCCGCCGGTATCGGTGAGTTCGGCACGCAGGGTCGTCCCGGCCGGGATCGTCTGGTCGACGATGGTGCGGACCTGCTCGGCCTTCTCATCACGGATGAGGGTGTCGGTCATACCGATCTGCCCGGCGAAGGTGCCGCCGGCGGTGGCGATGCACTCCTTCACCGCTGTCACGTCGGAGTCCGCCGCGTTCGGCGTGGTCACCACCAGGACATCCTGTCCGCGCAATTGACCGGCGATGAGCCGGGCGGCGATCGCCGCGTCAAAGCTGTTGGCGGAGTTGACCTGGTCGTTGAGCGAGTCGCGTTGCTGTTCGAGATCGCCGATGCGGTCGCGACTGGTCCCGGTCAGAGAGTTCACGCGATCACCGACGAAGCCCGAGCCGAGGAACAGTCCCAGTGCCAGGGCCATGAACACCGCCACCAAGGAGATGGCGTGCTGACGCATCGAGATCATCGGCTACCGGTTCCAGACTCCCCGTGCCCACTCCACCAGGTGATTCCACTGGGCCACAACCCAATCGATGACCTCCGGGCCGGCATTGGACAGCATGACCGCTGCGATGACGGCGATGAGCGCGGCCAGGATGACGCAGGCGATCGCCGCGCCGGAGACGCGGCTGCGATAGAGAGTGGCAACGGCCTTGGCGTCCACCAGCTTCGGACCGACCTTCAGCCGGGTGAGGAAGGTCGACGGCGTGCTCTCGCGACGCGAACGGTCGAAGAAGTCGTCGAGGGAACCGCCGTAGCCTGCGGTCACGATGAGATCGGCGCCGTGGAAGTCCGACAGCAGCAGGGCCAGATCGGCGGCCGACCCCGCCGCCGGGAAGGTGGTCGCGCCGATACCGAGATCCTGGATCCGTTCGAGGCCGGGTGCATGTCCGTCGGTGTCGGCCGGCAGCACCACCTGGGCACCGCTCTTGAGCGTGGCGACCTTCATGTCCTCGGGGTCACCCACCACGACGGCGGGCTTGTATCCGGCCTTGACGAGGGTGTCGGCGCCGGCGCCCACACCGACCAGGATCGGCGAGTACTCCTTGATGAACGGTTTGAGCGCTCGCAGTTCGGTGCCCCGATCGGGTCCGTCGGCGACGATCACGACATGCTTGCCGGCGAAGGACACATCCACATCGGGAACGCCGACTCCGTCGATCAGCAACGGCGACTCGCTGCGGATGAACTCGATGGTGTTGCCGGAGAAGGCTTCCAGATGATCGACGAGACCGGTCTTGGCGTCGATCATCATATCGGCGACGTCGGGCTCCTCCAACGTGGTGCCGCGGGCGAGGCGCCGCTCGCCGACCAGCAGACGATCGTCGTGCACCCGCAGTTTGGCGCCGTCCTTGACCTTCTTGAACACCTCGGGCCCCACGTCGTCGAGCAGGACGATCCCGGACGCGACGAGCACCTCGGGGCCGAGATTGGGATAACGACCGGAGATCGACGGCGACGCATTGACGACGGCGACGACATTGGCCTGCACGAGCGCGTCGGCGGTGACGCGATCGAGGTCGACCTCGTCGAGGATCGCGATGTCCCCGGGCCCGACCCGTTCGATGAGTTTCTTGGTGTTCTTGTCGATTCTGGCGATACCGATCACGCCAGGCAGTTCTTGTGTGGTCCGCGCGAGCAGTGCAGGCATCTTCATGCACGCCATGATTGACCGCGACATCCGCCTTCGATGGGAGGCGCGCCGTAACTTCTACAACTTTTGTCACATGAGAATCAACAGGACCGTTGACCTCAAGAGTCTCTTTCCGCCTCAGCGGTAGACAGAAGTTCCTCCGCATGTGCCTTTCCGGTGTCGGATTCCCCCAGTCCCGCAAGCATTCTGGCGAGCTCGGCAATCCGGTCGGTGCGGTCGAGCACACGCACCGTGCTCGTGACGGCCCCCTTTGTCGATTTCTTGCCGATCACGAGGTGGTTGTCGGCGAACGCGGCGACCTGCGGAAGATGGGTGACGACGATGACCTGATGCGCCTTCGCGAGCCGAGCCAGTCGACGGCCGATCTCCACCGCGGCACGACCACCCACGCCGGCGTCGACCTCGTCGAAAACCATGACCGATCCCGAGGTCGGTTCGGCCAGCACCACCTCGAGAGCCAGCATCACTCGCGACAGTTCGCCGCCCGACGCCGAGGTGGCGATCGGTAGTGGCTGCGCACCCTTGTGCGGTACGAGCGCGAACTCGACACGGTCGGCACCGTCGGCACCGGCCTGCGCGACACTGCCGTCGACGTCGATGGCCAGACGACCGTCGGCCTCGGCGGGTTCCGGGACAACGGCGACCGAGAGCACCGAGTCTCCCATCGCGAGACCGGCCAGTTCCTTCGACACCTTGGTCGCCATCGTCGAGGCCGCCTTGACGCGGATGGTGTGCAGTTTGCCCGCGGCGTCGGCGACCACGGTGCGCGCCTGGGCCGCGCGTTGTTCGAGATCGTCGATGCTGCCCTGCGGGTCGTCGATCTGTTCGAGTCGTTTCTGCGCCTGCCGATGCCACTCGATCACACCGTCGATGTCCGGCGCGTACTTGCGGACCAGCGCCTTCAGTTCACTCTGCCGGGTGAGCAGCTTGTCGAGGGCGTCGGCGTCGGTGGGCAGCGCGGAGAGAAAGTCGGTGAGTTCCTCGCCGATGTCGGTGACCACGGTGAGGGCCTCGGCAACTCGCCCGGCCAGGCGTCGCAGTTCGTCGTCGGCGGCCGACTCGAGCATCGACCGCGCCTGCCCGAGACCCTCGATCACCGATCCGGACTCCCCGGAGATGATCTCGTGGGATCCGGATGCGGCCGACCGGATCGACTCGAGGTCGGTGAGCCGACGGATCGTCTCGGCGAGATCGGTGTCCTCGCCGGGTTGCGGGTCGACAGCACCGATCTCGTCGATGCCGAAGCGCAGACGATCCGCTTCCTGGGCGAGGTCGCGGGAATTGGCGCGCAGTTCGTCGAGTTCGTCGAGGATGTCGATCCACTCGGTGCGTGCGCTGCGGTAGGCGGCCAGCGCCTTGTGGGCCTTGGCCCCGGCGAAGGTGTCCAGCGCGGCGCGCTGCCGGTCCGGGCGCAGCAGTCGGAGCTGATCGTTCTGCCCGTGCACGGTCAGCACGGAGTTCACCAGCTTCCCGAGAACACCGACCGGCACCGAGCGGCCACCGAGATGGGCGCGGGATCGGCCGTCGGCGTTGACCGTGCGGATCGCGATGACGGTCCCGTCGTCGTCGAGTTCGGCGCCCGAGGACTCGAGGAGTTCGGCGATCTCGGCCGAGGGTTCACCGTCGGTACCGGTGACCCGGAATCGTCCTTCGACGGTGGCCCGCTCACTTCCGGATCGGACGCGGCCGGCGTCGGCGCGCGCCCCGGACAGCAACCGGAGGCTGGTGACGATCATGGTCTTGCCCGCTCCGGTCTCACCGGTGAGTGCGGTGAATCCGGGTGACAGTTGCGCCGCGGCCTCGTCGATCACGCCGAGGCCGGCGATGGACAGTTCCTCGAGCATCTAGATCTGCCTTCCCCGCCAGCCGGTGACCGGCAGGTCGAACTTGCGTACCAGCCGGTCGGCGAACGGATCGGAGTCGATCCGCACCCACGGCACCGATCGCTCGCTGCGCACCACCTCGACGCGGGCACCGGCCGGAACCGGCAGACGACGCCGACCGTCGCACAGCGCCACCGCCGACCGCCCGTTCTTGTCCACCTCGACGGCGATCCGTGACCGTGGGCTGGTCACCATCGGGCGGGCGAACAGGGCGTGTGCGTTGCTCGGCACCACCAGGATCGCCTCGAGATCCGGCCACATGACCGGTCCCCCGGCCGAGAAGGCGTATGCCGTCGAACCGGTGGGTGTGGACACCAGGACCCCGTCGGCACCGAACGCCGACACCGGCCGTCCGTCGACCTCGGTGACGAGTTCGAGAACCCCGGTGCTGGTGTTGTTGAGGATTGCGACCTCGTTGAGCGCCCAACTCTTCTGCGGTGGTTCGTCGGGACTAGCGGGATCGATCACGGTGATGTCGAGGGTCATGCGGGGTTCCACCCGGTAGTCGCCGGACACGAGTTGCTGCATGACCGCATCAACCCGGTTGGCCTCGGCCTCCGCCAGGAATCCGATGTGGCCGAGATTGATTCCGAGCACCGGAACACCTGCCGGATGAGCCAATTCGGCGGCGCGAAGAAATGTCCCGTCGCCGCCCAGAACGATCACGATCTCACAGCCCTGCGCCGATTCGAGGTCACCGACGGTCACCTCGACCCGGGCGCCGGTCTCACGCAGCCGGTCGGGATCGAGTGGATTGCGCTCGGGACGGGGAATCGAGTGCGCATCGGCCACCGACTGGGGGTAGGCACGTGCCTCGCTCGCCGGATCCGGATCGACCCGGGTGTCATGGTCCACCACGCGCAGCGCCACTCCGGCCGCGGCACAGTGCCGCGCGATCGACATCATGGTGTCGGTCACGACGTCGCGGCCGGTATGGGCGACGACCAGGAATTCCCGGCCGGCGTCCGAAGCGTTGACCACCTGGTATCCCTTCGTTTCACGCATTGGGGTGTCTGGCAGTTGGGACGCGCCGATGGGCTTTGCCGATCAGCGCGGCCCCTCCTCGACGGCCCGGCGAATCATCTGCAGGAGGTCGTCATCGACCGCGGCCTCACCGTCGACGTCGCCGGTGGTCGCGGTGTCCTCACCCGCGTTCGATTCGACACGGTTACCGACCCTATCCCGACCGTCTGACACGTCGCTTCCCGACTCCGCCTCCGCCCCTCGCCGCAACCAGAGGAAGTACTCGACGTTGCCCGACGGCCCCGGAAGCGGACTCGCGGTCACCGCGCGCAGCGTCAGTCCGAGTCGGTGGGCCTCGGCGACGACCTTGGCAACGGCCGCGACGCGTAGTTCCGGATCGCGCACCACACCACCGGATCCCACGCGATCCTTACCCACCTCGAACTGTGGTTTGACCATTGGCACGAGATCGGCGCCAGGCGCGGTGCAGGCCACGAATGCCGGCAACACCAACGACAACGAGATGAACGACAGGTCGGCGACGACGACGTCGACGGGACCGCCGATGTCCGCCGCGGACAGGTGACGAACGTTGGTCCGATCGTGGATGTCCACCCGGTCGTCGTTCTGTAGACGCCAGATCAGTTGTCCGTAGCCGACGTCGACGGCGACGACCTCGCGGGCACCCCGCCGTAGCAAGACGTCGGTGAAGCCGCCGGTCGACGCACCGGCGTCGAGGCACCGGCGACCCGTCACGGACAACCCCTGAGGTTCGAACGCCTCGAGTGCACCGAGCAGTTTGTGCGCCCCGCGCGAGGCCCAATCGTCGCGAGCGGAATCGTCCACCAGCACGATGGGAGTGTCCCTGCCGACATTCGTCGACGGTTTGGTCGCGATCGTGCCGTTGACCTTGACGACTCGTTGCTCGACGAGGTCACGGGCCTGCTCACGAGAGCGGGCCAACCCACGACGAACCAGTTCGGCGTCCAGACGCGCCCGTGCCGCCACTCAGTCACACCTCACCGGTGATCGACCTCGGACAACGCCGACGTCAACACCTCATGAGCCTGTTCGAGCAGTTTCGTCTGCCGGGCCAGTGCGACGAGGTCGAAGGAGTCACCGGTCTGCTCGCGGATGTCGTCGACCTGGCCGAGCAGATCGTGGAGCTGCTCGGTGACGACGTCGGCGAGAGCCGGGTCGACGTCAGGGCCGTGGCCGGGCGACGCCGCGGCCCCGGGCATCAGGTGCCGCGAGCCCGGCCTCGGTCCGGTGACTGGGCCATCGTGCGGTGCGGTCACGATCTACGCCTCGCGAGCGAGGTCGAGTTCGGCCAATACCGTGCGCACTGCATCCGACGTCGCGGTGACGACCAGTTCGGTGAGATCGACCTCGTCCGCGTCGGCCCATTCCCACACCTGCGCAGCAAGAGCCGGCAGCAATGCGCCGAAGTCCGGGGCGTCGGTGGTCGGTGAGACCGACACCGTGTTGCCGTCGCGGGCGACGCGCCAGGCGTCCTTGGCGGAGATGCGCACGGTGTCGACCGCGTCGAGGACGCCCGACAGGTCGGCGGCGACGTAGGTCGGTCGTTGCTGCGGAGGCGCGGAGAGCAGATCGGTCGGGGTACTCACACCCGTGAGGACCAGCAAACTGTCCAGACCCACCGAATGCGCACCCTGGATGTCGGTGTCCAGGCGATCGCCGATCACCAGAGGCTTGTCCGCCGCGCTGCGTGTGATTGCGTCGGCCATCAGCGGTGCCGCCGGTTTGCCCGCGACCAGCGGCTCCTGCCCGGTCGCATTCGCGACCGCAGCCACCAGAGAACCGTTCCCGACGAGCAACCCCCGCTCGGAGGGCAGCGTCGCGTCGACGTTGGTCGCGATCCACAGCGCACCTGCCCGAATCGCGAGCGCCGCTTCCGAGAGCGTCGCCCAGGACGTGTCCGGTGAGTATCCCTGGATCACGGCCAATGGCCGGTCGTCCGCGCTGCGTGTCACCGCGATGCCGACTTCGCGGACCTCCTGCGCCAACCCGTCCGTGCCGAGGACAAGGGCACGAGTGCCCGGTTCGAGGTGTTCGGACAGCAGGCGAGCCGCCGACTGCGCACTCGTCACCACCTGATCGGGCGTCGCGTCGAATCCCATGCCCACCAGGTGCTCGGCGACCTCCGTGGGCCGACGGCTCGCATTGTTGGTCACGAAGATCGTTGTGCGATCGACCTGTCGGAGGGTGTCGACGGCGCCGGCCACCGGCCGGTGCCCGGCGAAAACGGTGCCGTCGAGGTCGAGGAGCAGTGCGTCATAGACATCGGTCAACACCCGCACCGGATCTGAGGTCAGAGCCTCGACCTCCGGCTCTGTGACCTCCGGAACTGCGACCTCGGGAACTGCGATCTCGGGGACTGCGGGTGCAGCCACTTCATCGTCGGCCTCCTCGGCCTCCTCGGCCTCGGGGGCCTTGGTTGCCGCCAACGGCGCGCCATCACCGGAGGACTCGTCAGGGGCCGACTCGTCACCCCTGTCAGGGACCGGTTCGTCGAGCGCCGGGCTGTCGAGAGCCGTCTGGTCGGGTGCCGCCTCGGCGGGCTCCCCACCCACCGACAACTCCATCAGCCGGAACTCGGCGTCGGTGGCGTCGTCGATGTCGGCGGCAGATGCGTTCATGAACCACGTCATCGCATCGTCGATCCGTCCGGCGGCCTCGAGCGCCGACGCGTACGCATAGAAGACGCGCGCCGCTGCCGTGCCGGTACGGCCCGGGCTAAGGTCCTCCAACTGCAAGGTGACCAACGCCTTCTCGGGCTCGCCCATATCGGTTCGGGCGCCGGCCTCGACGATGCGCAACTCGGTCGCCTCGTCTCCGGCCAGCGCGCGTCCCTCGTCACTCCGTGCGATCTCGATCGCACGCTCCGGCCGTCCCAGGCCTCGCTCCGCGTCCGCGATCAGCGGCAGCAGCGACGAGCTTCCGGTGATCCGACGAGCTGCCCGCAGCTCTGAGATCGCCTCCTGCCATTCGCCCGCGTTGTACGCCGCGATGCCCGCGGTTTCGCGCACCACACCCACCCGCGTCGCACGACGACGAGCCGCTCGCGCATGCTCGAGCGCAAGCGCCGGGTCCTCGTAGAGAAGGTCGGCCACCATCACCAGGTGACGGGCAACGGCCTCCGCATTCGACTTGTCGAGCGTCAGCAGATCACGCCGAGTCTCGGAGTCGAGATCCGAAGCGCTCACCTCGTCGGGAATCGCCGGCTCCGCCGGACGATCCGACGGCACCGAGCGTTGCGGGGAGCCACCCTGACGTTGCGGGCGGCGGCCGCGATTGCGATCACGGTCAGTCATGGAAGCCAATCTATGCCCTGGGCCCGCGCACGGCGGACCCGACCCCGCATCGTCGACGCCGGCGCGGGTGATGTTCGTCGGCGTGGTGCGTGTGTGTTCACGCGGCCGGTGAGGCAGCGTGAGCGTGTGGGGTGTTGCGGGATTCGGGGTGGGGTGCCGCAGGCACCGTGGAAGTGCCGCGGGAACCTTCCCGAACAACAAGAGGAAGGGGGGGGTGGGGAATGCGGTGATGCCCCACAACACGTGTGTGTTGCGGGGCATCCCGGAATGATAGTTCGGCGGTGTCCTACTCTCCCACACCGATCAGAGTGCAGTACCATTGGCGCTGGTGGGCTTAGCTTC
>NZ_JBSFPC010000023.1:0-34316 GCF_053587995.1 Gordonia sp. NPDC003504 | reverse complement strand
ACCGCCACCGAATCCCGGCCTGCGCGAAGACGTTCGAGCTTGTCGAGCTGTTCGGCGCGCACCTCGGGTGAGATCCACACCCGCACGGCGACCCCCGAGTCGCCCCGCCCGCGCAAGCGACGACCGCCGCGGCCCGCCGGCGACGACCCGACGGCCACCACCGAGGCCCGTCCGGGCGGTCGAGACGCGGGTACCCGACCACGGAAGAAGCCGGCACACCCGCGGCCCGACCGGGCGGATCAGGCACCTCCCCGGCCCCGAAAGGCCAAGCTGCACAAGAACTCCACTACCCACGCCGGCGTCGACCAGCCGACCCGCCCGACCACTCTCATCGACCCGGAGACCCCGCCCGCCGACCCCGACACCGACTCACCCGCCGCACCGCCCCCCACGCCGCCGCGCGGGTGGGCTCGCCTCTCGGGTTTCCGCGGTGGCCGCGCGGCCGCCCGCGGTCTGATCGCCCTGCTGTCGGTCACGGTCCTGCTGTGCACCGGGTACGCCTGGAACAGCATCAACTCGCTGGACTCCGACATCACCCGCCTCGGCGGTCTGGCGCTCGGTGGTCCCGACGACGGTGCCACCGACATCCTGCTGGTCGGCACCGACTCCCGCACCGACGCGAAGGGCAATCCGCTCTCGGCCGAGGAACTGCGCTGGTTGCGCTCCGGTGACGACGTGGCCACCAACACCGACACCATCCTGCTGATCCGGGTGCCCAACGACGGTTCGTCGGCGACCGCCATCTCGATTCCGCGCGACTCCTACGTCGATGTCCCCGGGATCGGGATGAGCAAGATCAACGCCGCCTACGGCACGACCCGTGAGGGTGTCCGGCGCCGCGCAGTCGAGGCCGGTACCCCCGAGGCGCAGGCGGAGAAGGAGGGCACCCAGGCCGGACGCAAGGCACTCATCGACACCGTCGCCACTCTGACCGGCGTCCAGGTCGACCACTACGCCGAGGTCGGACTGCTCGGATTCGTGCTGCTCACCAAGGCGGTCGGCGGGGTCGACGTCTGCCTCAAGGACGCGGTGAACGAACCCTTCTCCGGTGCCCGGTTCCGGGCCGGCCGTCAGACCCTCAACGGACCGCAGGCACTGAGCTTCGTGCGTCAGCGTCACGATCTGCCGCGCGGCGATCTCGACCGGATCACCCGGCAGCAGGCCTACATGGCGTCGCTGACCCAGAAGATCTTGTCTGCGGGCACCCTCGCCGATCCGTCCAAGCTCGCCGAACTGCAGAACGCGGTCTCTCGATCGGTGATCATCGACGACGACTGGGATGTGCTGACCTTCGCCGAACAACTCAAGGACCTCTCCGGTGGTCGCGTGAAGTTCGCGACGATCCCCGTCCTCGATGATCACGGCTGGAGCGACGACGGACAGCAGAGCGTCGTCACCGTCGACCCGGCCAAGGTGCGCTCGTTCACCAACTCCCTGCTCGATCCGTCACGCAACACCGGCCGCGGCGAGTACACCGTCGACGTGAACAATGCCGGCACCGTCGACGGCCTCGGCGCCAATGTGTCGGGCATCCTGACCGGCAAGGGCTATCAGGCCGGAACGGTATCGAGCACACCCACCGACGAACGTGATTCGGCGGTCTATGCGAAGGCCGCCGACGACGCCGGCGCCCTACTGCTCGCCAAGGACCTCGGTGGACTGCCGGTGAAGGTCGACACCTCACTCGGTGACCACGAACTGCGTGCCGACCTCACCAACACCTACGGCGGAGTGGGCTCGGTGTCCGACGTCGGCACCGCCTCCACCGCCCCCACCGCCGACGCAGCCGGTACCAACAAGGCGATCACCGCCGGTACCGACGGCCCGACCTGTGTGAACTGAGCCGAGAGCACCGATGACCGACACGACCACCATCACCGCCGCGATTTTCGGCTCGATCGCCGACCACAGCCGTCCCGCGTTGACGTTCTACGATGACGCCACCGGTGGACGCACCGAATTGAGTTGGGCGACACTGGGAAACTGGGCGGCCAAGACCGCCAACCTTCTCGTCGACGAGATCGGCGTGGCCCCCGGGGATGACATCGTGGTGGACCTTCCCGAGCATTGGCAGACCGCGGGCATCCTGCTCGGCGCCTGGTGGGCAGGCGCGCATGTGCACCTGTCCGACGACGCGGCCGACGACCCGCGCGCGGTCTTCACCGATCGCGCCCGCATCGACCGGTATCCCGACGCCGACGAACTGATCGTCGCGCCACTCGATCCGTTCGCGCTGCCGATTCCCGGACTGCCGCCCGGGGTAGGCGACTACGGCAGCCGGGTGCGCATCCACGGCGATCACATGGCAGGACCCGTCCACCGGGGGCCCGCCCTCGACGACCGCGACACCGAGACGGTGCTCGCGTCGGCGGCCGCGGCCGCCCGCGCGGCCGGGATCACCGCCGGATCGCGGGTGTTGTCCACCCGCGAATGGCACACCGCCGACGGCGTCATCGCCAATTTCCTTGCGCCGCTGGTGGTCGGCGCCGGACTGGTGTGGGTGGCACACCCCGACGACGATCAGTCCACGCGTATCCGCACCGAACACGCCACCGTGGTTCTCGACGGACGGTGACTGCGCGTCTCGCCCCAGTCCGCAGGCCACGCCGCGCTTCGGCGAGCACCCCGAATCCCCGGTCACGCCGCCCACGGCCACCCGATGCGGCACAGTGGTGGCATGCAGGTCCCCGCCATCGTGGCCACGATCAACAAGCACGTCACCAATCCGATTCAGCGCCGGTGGGCGCCGCACCTGGCCCCGTGGGCGGTCGTCGTCCACACCGGCCGCCGATCCGGACGCCGGTATGAGACCCCGGTGCTCGCCTGGGTGGACGGCCAGAGGATCTCCATCGTCCTCGCGTACGGCCGTGACACCGACTGGGTGCGCAACGTCCTGGCCGCTCCGGGATGTTCGATCATTCGACGCGACAAGCATTTTCGCCTCATCCGACCCGGGATCATCCCGGCGGATTCGCCGGATGTGGCACGCGGGGCGCGGCTGTTCGCCCGCGGCTTCGAATGGGTACTGAACGGCACCCTCGTCGCCGACACCGGCGACGAGCGGTAGCCGACCGGGCAGAACCCAGCGACGCGCCGGCTCAGTCGCCGAGCAGTTGCTGCCGCAGGGCGGTGTCCTTGTCGAGCACGAGCTGCTCGAGGTTGCGCTGAAAGGTCTCCATCCGGGCCCGCAGATCCGGATCCGCCGCGCCCAGGATCCGCACCGCGAGCAGGCCGGCGTTGCGCGCGCCGCCGATCGACACGGTCGCCACCGGCACCCCGGCGGGCATCTGCACGATCGACAGCAGCGAGTCGAGTCCATCGAGAGTACGCAACGGCACCGGCACCCCGATCACCGGCAGTGGCGTCGCCGACGCCACCATGCCCGGCAGGTGAGCGGCACCACCGGCACCGGCGATGATGACCTCGATCCCGGCCTCCGCGGCACCGGTCGCGTAGTCGAGCATGCGCTGGGGCGTGCGATGCGCCGAGATCACCCCGACCTCGAACGGTACGTCGAACTCGGCGAGCGCCTCGGCGGCGAGTTGCATTGTCGGCCAATCGGAATCGCTTCCCATGATCAGGCCGACCCGCGCCCGCGCCGGGACCTGGTCACGGTTGTCGGTGTCGCTCACCTCGGTCATCAGTGCCCTTCCCATCCGTCGGTCCACACCGCGGTGGACATCCACTGTGCGGCGCGTTCGGCGCGCTCACGCACCGAGGCGAGATCCTCGTCGCCGACCCCGACGATATTGACATGCCCGATCTTGCGGTCGGGCCGCTCCCCCTTGCCGTACAGATGCACCTTGGCGTCGGGCATCCGCGCCATCAGGTGGTGCAGCCGCTCGTCCATCGACATCCTCGGTGCGTCGTCGGCACCGAGGATGTTGGCCATCACGGTGATCGGCGCCCGTGGGGTCGTCGCCCCCAGCGGATAGTCGAGCACCGCGCGCAGATGCTGCTCGAACTGCGAGGTGACCGCGCCGTCCATGGTCCAGTGACCGCTGTTGTGGGGGCGCATCGCCAACTCGTTGACGAGCAGGCCGCCGTCGACGGTCTCGAACAGTTCCATCGCCATCACGCCGACGACGCCGAGCTCATTGGCCAGCCCCAGGGCCATCTGCTGGGCCGCCGTGGCGACGTCGGGATCGAGGCCGGGCGCGGGCGCGAGCACGACCGCACATTGACCCTTGCGCTGAATGGTCTCCACCACCGGCCACGCACCACCCTGGCCGAACGGCGATCGGGCGATCATCGCCGACAATTCCCGGCGCATCGCCACCTTCTGCTCGACGATCAGCTCGGCTCCGGCGCCGACCTGCTCGTCGAACACCGCCAGCACCTCCTCGCGGTCGTCCAGAATCCACACGCCACGACCGTCGTATCCCCCGCGGATCGCCTTGAGGACGACCGCCCAGCGGTGCCGCTCCCCGAAGTCGATCAGCAGTGCACGTGCCGCATCGGGGTCACCGGTCAGGTCGGCGAAGTCGGGAACCGGCAGGCCCAGCTGCGAGAGCCGCACGCGCATCGCCTGCTTGTCCTGGGCGAATCGCAGGGCCTTGGACGGCGGCAACACCGAGATCCCATCGGCTTCGAGCGCCTGCAGATGCTCCAGTGGGACCCCTTCGTGATCGAAGGTCACCGCCGCGGCCCCGGCGGCGGCGCGGCGCAGATCGCCGAGGTCATCATGGGAACCGAGCACCACATTCGCGCTCACCTGGGCGGCCGGGTCCGCGGCGCTGCCGGCCAGAATCCGCAGGCACTGACCGAGCGCGATCGCGGCCTGATGGGTCATCCGGGCCAACTGCCCTCCGCCGATCATGGTGACCGTCGGCATCCCGACACTCGATCCCGACGGATTCGGGCCGGCGCGGTCGGCGACCGGCGCCGGTGGGGTCGGATCGTCCTTCGATGAGCTCACGCGAACCATCGTGGCATGACGGGCATGTCGGACGCATGACCGACCGTGGTGCGGCGGGCATCGACGGGGGCCCTACACTCGTGTCTTGTGCCTTTCATCGACGAGGTGGTAGTCCGTCTACCCGAACCGGTTCGCCGGCTGATGATGCAGCATCATGAACTCATCAAATTCGCTCTCGTCGGTGGCACCACGTTCGTGTTCGACCTCGCGATCTTCTACACGCTGACGTTCACTGTGCTCGGTCCCAAACCGGTCGTCGCCCGCATCATCTCCGGAACCCTGGCGACCATCCTGAGTTACATCCTCAACCGCGAATGGGCCTTCAAGAATCGCGGCGGCCGGGAACGCTCGCACGAGGCGCTGTTGTTCTTCATCATCAGCGGCGTCGGCGTGATCCTGGCGGCGGCACCGTTGTGGCTGGCGAACAACGTCTTCGACCTGCGATCGAACCTGGGGTCGCTGGAGCTGGCCGTCGTCGACTTCATCCTCGGCTTCCTCATCGGCAACGTGCTGCAGATGGCATTCCGGTTCTGGGCACTGCGCAAGTTCGCCTTCCCCGAGGAGAATCTGCGCGGCGGCGACGCCGGTTCCACCGATCTGCACCCCAGCCTCGCCGAACTCAACGATGAGGAACTCGGTCACGCCTGATCGGTGAGCGGGACGCCGGAGCCGGTTCGGCGCCGTCCGGCCCCGACGATGCGGGATCGGCCGGCACGCGCGGATCGCCGCCGTGTCGGCCCGACGCCGCGGGCACCACGATGCGGAACACCGGCGGTCGACGATGCGCCAACTCCAGTCGACCACCATCGGCCTCGACCAGCGCGCGGGCCAGTGACAATCCGACCCCGTTGCCGCTGCCGCCGGAGAATCCCCGACGGAAGATCAGCTGGGAGAGATCGTCGGGAACACCGGCACCCTCATCGGTGACGGAGATGCGGATCATGTCACCGGCGAGGTCGTCGACGGCGATCTCACAGGTGCCGCTGCCATGCTGCAGCGCATTGTCTACGAGCACACTGATGGCCTCCCGCAACCGTCCGGGACGGGCGCTCAGTGCCGCACCGGCCCCGTCGAAACCCGTCCGGATCTCACGTCCGGCCGCGCCGAACGCCGCCCGGAAGTCGCCGACCAGCGTCGTCACCAATTCACCCACGTCGACCGCCTGCGGATCAGCGGGATCGTCGCGGGAGGCGGCCACCATCTCGTCGAGTTCGGCGGAGAGCCGTTCGATCTGGTCCAGGCCGGCCTCGGCCTCGCTGACCACCGCCGGATCGTCGTGCAGGGACAGCTCGTCGAGGCGGAGCTGGATCGCGGTGAGCCGGCTGCGCAGCTGATGCGAGACGTCACCGACGATCTCCCCCTCACGTTCGAGTCGCACCGCGATCTCGGCGTTGGCATCGCCGAGGGCGCGTGACACCCGGTCGAGTTCGGAGATCCCGTAGGTCGGCCACGCCGACCGGAAGTCGCCGCGGGCCATCGCCGCGGCCCGGTCGGCGAGATCGATCACCGGGTCGGCGATGCGCCCGGCGGTCACCGCGGCCACCAGTGTTCCGGCCGCCAGCGACGACGCGACGACGATGGTGACGATGCCCACCGCGGCGAGCTGATCCTTGCGGACGCCGTCGGCGGGGATCTCCAGGAGCAGCGATCCCGCGTCGCCGAGCCCGATCGAATCCGAGAGCGCGGGACCGTCGAAGGTCGCGCCGACCGTCCGGTCCTCGGTGGAGCCGTCGGCGGTCGCGTACGTCAGCTTCAGGTGCCCGCCCTCGGGGATGAGTGAGCGCAGGGCCGGGGAATCGAGCAGCTGGGGATCGAGGGTGGCGTCCCGGCCGTCGTCGGTGCGGATGAGCTGATCGGAGATGGATTTCAGCCGGGAGTCCAGCGTCTGATGGGCGTTGTCGGCAACCCACCACCACGCGATCACCGACAACGGGATGCCCAGGGCGGCACCGACCGCCAGCAACATGGCGACCATCGTGTACAGAATCCGGCGACGCATTTCGGGGCTTTCGGGGGTCGCTACGGATCGAACCGGAACCCGACACCGCGCACGGTGACGATGTGGCGTGGGCGATCGCGGCGGTCGTCGCCGATCTTTCGGCGCAACCAGGAGATGTGCATGTCGAGCGTCTTCGACGACCGCAGATCCGCCGAACCCCACACCTCGGTGAGGATCTCGTCACGTCCGATGACCTGCCCGGACCGCTCCATCAGGAAGCGCAGCAGGTCGAACTCACGGTTGGCCAGGATCAGATCGGTGCCGTCGAGCGTAACGCGACGGGCACGCGCATCCAGACGCAGGTCCCCACCCTCGAGGACGACGTCGTCGGTGGTCTGACGGCGACGCAGCAGCGCCCGCACGCGGGCGAGTAGTTCGGCGAGCCGGAACGGTTTGCCGACGTAGTCGTCGGCGCCGGCGTCGAGACCGACGACGAAGTCCACCTCATCGGTGCGGGCGGTGAGCATCAGGACCGCCAGTTCCGGTCGGCGCACCCGAACCTGACGGCACACCTCCAGACCGTCCATCTCCGGCAGCCCGAGATCGAGGATCAGCAACTCGAACGATCCCTCGTCGACGCGGTGCAGGGCCGCCGTGCCGGTGCCGACGACCTCACATCCGTAGCCTTCCCGGGCCAGCGCCCGGGCCAGCGGTTCGGCGATGGCGGTGTCGTCCTCGGCGAGCAGTACGTCGGTCATCGGCGTCCCCCTCGCGCACGCACTTCCGCCCCGTCGGCGCCTCCGTCGTCGTCCATGTCGCCCCCGTCGTCGTAGTCTTCGTCGGCGGCGTGATCGGCCACGTCGAGGACCTCGTGGTAGAGCAGCGCGTGCACCTTCTCGACCTGCGGGATGTCGTCGAAAGACAGCGGATCGTCCGACGCCGATTCGATGACGAGGGTGCCGGTGCGCAGCATCCGGTCGATCGGACCGTGACGGAACTCGACGGTGTTGATGCGTCGGATCGGGATGTCGATGCCGGAGCGGGTCAGGACGCCGTTGCGGAAGATCACCCGGCGATCGGTCAGCACGAAATGCGTGGTCTTCCAAGAGATCAGCGGCCGCAGGAAGAACCAGATCGCCGCGGCCGCCCACAGCACCGCCACCACCAGGTAGGCGATCAACGCACCCGTGGAGGCCAACGACGACGCCTCGATGAGACCGGCCAGAACCCCGGCGACGGCCGTGGCGAGGATGAACAACAGAAACGGTCCCAGCAGGCACTTCCAGTGGGGATGTCGATGCAGCACGATCCGCTCACCGGGGGCCAGGTTTTCCCGCGGGTAGGCCATGGCAGCAAGCATAGGCGTGGCGCGGGTTCTCGGGCCCGGCGCCCGTCGACCCACCGGGACCCGCCGTCGCAGTCGGTAGAATGACGCAGACCACAGCGACCACCGGCGCAGGAGCACTCATGACCTACCGCGATCCCCGCGATCCCCGCACCGCGAAGTACGAGCCCGGGTACGCACCCCAGTCGCGCGCCTACAGTCAGCAGGATCCGTCGTACCACCCGACCTCCGGCGGCGAGCAGTCCCCATACGACCAGACCCGCTACGACCGGGGCGGATACCAGCAACCGGCTCCCGCGCGGCCACGGAAGAAGGTGGGCCCGGACATTTCGCCGGGCATGTTCGTCGGTGGTGTGGTGATGACAGGTGTGGTGACCGGACTCGCCGCGTGGCTGGTCGCGTGGATCATCCGGGCGATCGTCGATCGGGTGAACGCGGCCGGCAAGTTCGGCGTGTGGAACCCGGTGGCCCAGGATCCGGCGTGGTTCGCGGTCGTCGGGTTCCTGGTGGCTCTCGCAGGCGGCGCACTCTGGTATGTCCTGCAGATCATCACGCCGTCACCGGACCAGTTCTATCGCTGGGTGGTCGGTCTGCTCATCGCCGCCGCGGTCGTGGTCCCGCTGGTGTTGTCGGCGCAGTTCTCCGTCGGCCTCGGTACCGCGATCATGCACCTGATGATCGGATTGCCTGTCCTGTCCCTGATCCCGGCGATGGGTCACAAAAGCCGCAACACCGCGCGCTGAACGTATCTGCTCGGGGTCGGTCACTGCGCGCGCAGATGCACCACGTCCCCCGCGGCCGCGGTGACCGTGCGCCCGTCGGCCGCCTCGATGACGATGCGGCCTTCCCGGTCGACGTCCCGGGCGGTGCCGGTGACCTCACCATCGGGCAGTTCCAGGCGCACCGCCCGGCCGATCGTGTCGCAGCGGTCGCGGTAGCGCTGGGCGAGGTCGTCGATGTCGTCGGGCCATCCCACCGCGGCGAGCGCACGCAGGTATTCGATGGCGACGACTGCGACGTCGACCGGCGCGCCGGTCTCCATCTGCAGGCTGGTGGCGGTGGGGACCGGTAGATCCGACTCACTCATGTTGGTGTTGATGCCGATGCCCACGACAGCGTGTCCGTTGACGTATTCCGCGAGGATGCCCGCGGTTTTCCGCTCCCCGATCAGGACATCGTTGGGCCATTTGAGCACCGGGCGGATACCGGTGGCCTTCTCGATGCCGGTGGCGGCCGCAATACCGGTGGCCAACGACAGCCAGCCCAGCCGGTCGGCGTTGTCGCCGACGGCAACCACCGCCGAGATCGCGATCTGAGCGCCCGCGGGTGCCGACCACACGCGGGTGCGCCGCCCTCGTCCGGCGGTCTGATCGGTGGTGATCCGCACGGTTCCGACGATGTCGTCGTCGGCGGCCCGCGCGGCGAGGTCGGCGTTGGTCGACCCCGTCGACTCGACCACCTCGATGCGGTGCCATCCGCTGCCGGACAGGTCCGCGGCCTCGATCGCGGTGCGGAGATCGGTGGTGGCGGTGGAATCGGCGCCAGTGGGATCGGACACATCGTCGCTCATGTGACATGAGCCTACGGGGTGCATCGCGGGCGATGTGGCAGGTCACCGACCGATCGCTCGGAAACATGAGGATTTGCTCATATTGGGGTGGTTGACGTGGCTCACATATATGTCGCTAGCATCGACTCCCATGACCACAGCTTCGTCAGACTCCGGCGCCGCGCCAGACATCCACACGACGGCCGGGAAACTCGTCGATCTGCGCCAACGCCTCGAGGAGACCGCCCACCCCGTGGGTGAGGCAGCCGTGGAGAAGATCCACTCGCGCGGCAAGCTGACCGCGCGTGAGCGCATCCTCCATCTCCTCGACGACGGCTCCTTCGTCGAACTCGATGCACTGGCCCGCCACCGCAGCACCAACTTCGGGCTCGCCGAGCGCCGCCCCCTCGGTGACGGCGTCGTCACCGGGTACGGCACCATCGACGGCCGCGAGGTCTGCGTCTTCTCCCAGGACTCCACCGTGTTCGGCGGCAGCCTCGGCGAGGTCTACGGCGAGAAGATCGTCAAGGTGATGGATCTCGCGATCAAGACGGGCCGTCCGCTGATCGGCATCAACGACGGCGCCGGTGCCCGCATCCAGGAAGGCGTGGTCTCACTCGGCCTGTACGGCGAGATCTTCCACCGCAACGTGCGCGCCTCCGGCGTCATCCCGCAGATCTCACTGATCCTCGGGGCGGCCGCGGGCGGGCATGTCTACTCCCCCGCACTCACCGACTTCGTCGTGATGGTCGATCAGAGCAGCCAGATGTTCATCACCGGCCCGGACGTCATCAAGACCGTCACCGGCGAGGACGTCACAATGGAGGCCCTCGGCGGGGCCAACACCCACATGGCCAAGTCGGGCACCGCCCACTACGTCGCCTCCGACGAGCAGGACGCCCTCGACTACGTCAAGGACCTGCTGAGTTACCTGCCGAGCAATAACCGGGCCGACGCTCCCCGGTTGCCGGTCGCGGCCCCGGCCGCCGGGTCGATCGAGGACACCCTGACCGACGAGGACCTCGAACTCGACACGCTGATCCCGGATTCGCCGAATCAGCCGTACGACATGCACCAGGTGATCGAGCGAATCCTCGACGACGGCGAATTCCTGGAGATCCAGGCCGAGTACGCCACCAACATCCTCGTGGGCTTCGGCCGGGTCGACGGCCGCAGCGTCGGCATCGTCGCCAACCAGCCCACCCAGTTCGCGGGATGCCTCGACATCAACGCCTCGGAGAAGGCCGCGCGGTTCGTCCGCACCTGCGATGCGTTCAACATCCCGATCGTCACCCTCGTCGACGTCCCCGGCTTCCTGCCGGGTACCGACCAGGAGTACAACGGCATCATCCGACGCGGCGCCAAGCTTCTCTACGCCTACGGCGAGGCCACCGTCGGCAAGGTCACCATCATCACCCGCAAGGCCTACGGCGGTGCGTACGACGTGATGGGGTCCAAGCACATGGGCGCCGACGTCAACCTGGCCTGGCCGACCGCCCAGATCGCGGTGATGGGTGCCTCCGGTGCGGTCGGCTTCGTCTATCGGGGCCGTCTCAAGGAGGCCGCGGCCAACGGCGAGGACGTCGACGCGCTGCGTCTGGAACTGCAGCAGGAGTACGAGGACACCCTCGTCAACCCGTACATCGCCGCCGAGCGGGGCTACGTCGACGCCGTCATCCCGCCGAGCCACACCCGCGGTCAGGTGGCCACCGCACTGCGCCTGCTCGAGCGCAAGTTCGTCACCCTGCCGCCCAAGAAGCACGGGAACATCCCGCTGTGACCGCCGAGGGCGCCAACGCCGGGCCTCATAGTGACGGCGAAAAGGATACTCGCGCACCGTTTTTGACGGTCGTGTCCGGCAATCCCACCGACGAGGACGTGGCCGCGCTGGTGGCCGTCCTCGCCTCGGTGGGTGGCGGCGACGCCGGCTCCGGCACTTCCGCTATCCGTGACGACTGGGGTAGCCCGATCGATCGTCTGCGTCCGCAGTGGGGCGCGTCGACCAGCTTCACCAATTTGCGATACTGACCCGGTGAGCGAACCGGCCGGCCATACCGACAGCTTCACCGGCACCGGCACCGGCACCGGTACCCCGCGGTATCAGGTGGTCCTCGGATCGGCGTCGCCGGCGCGACTGTCGGTGTTACGGCAGGCCGGGGTCGATCCGCGGGTCCTGGTGTCCGACGTCGACGAGGATGCCGTCCTCGAGAGCCTCGTCGGCGCGCCGCCGGACGATGTGGTGTCGCGTCTGGCGATGGCCAAGGCGGACTCCGTCGTCGCCGCCCTGCTCACCGAGCGCACGGCCGACGCTGCCGCCCGTCCCGACACCGTGGTCCTGACGTGCGATTCGATGCTGCTCTTCCGGGGCCGCCTGACCGGCAAACCGCACACACCGGAGGCGGCGATCGCCCAGTGGCACAAGGTCCGCGGGCATTCGGCTCAGTTGCTGACCGGCCATCACCTGGCCGTGCTGCGCGGCCTGGAGGTCACTGCATCGGCCACCGCCACCCGCTCGACCACCGTCTCGTTCGCGCCCGTCACCGACGCCGAGATCGAGGCGTACGTCGCGACGGGTGAACCCCTGGAGGTCGCGGGCGGATTCACCCTCGACGGGCTCGGCGGCTGGTTCGTCGACAGCGTCGACGGCGATCCGTCCTCGGTGCTCGGCATCGGCCTGCCGACGGTGCGCGACCTGCTGCGCCGGGTCGGCCTCGCCGTCACCGATCTGTGGGCCGCCCCGGCCTGATCGCGCCGCATCGCGGCCCAGCTGGCCCAGGCCCTATCCGAAGAGCTCCGGCCAGTACTTGCCCAGGCAGTCGATGGGTTGTCCCTGCTCGCCCTGACCGAGTGCCTGACTCAGCGACGGCCCGAAGAAGCCGCGGGAGATCGCCGCGATCCGCTGCGTCGCGGTGCCGTGACCTTCACCGGGTGCCGGGTCGCCGATCTTCTGGAGCAGTGTGGCGGCCTGCACGATGTCGGCCACCGACAGTTGGTCCCGACGCAGTACGGTGGCCGCCCAGTTCCCGGCGAGGCAGTCGGCGATCAGTTCGCTGTTCTCACCGCGTGGTTCCTGATCGGGATCGAGATCGCCGGCGGTCAGGATGCGATCGACGACGGCGTGACCGTACTCGTGGGCGACGACGGTGGCCGCGGTGAACTCCCCCTGGAAGCCGCTGATCGAGTCCAGCGGCCCCTCCACCAGGAACACCCCCGTCCAGATGCCGACGAAGGTCTCCACCGGGAGGATGATCGACCCCTCGACTCGTTGTCCCTCACCGTCCTCGGCGGTGTCGAGCGGGCAGAAGAAGGCGTTCGGGGTGTCGGGCTCGACGACGATCACGCCGTCCTCATCTTCGCAGTCGGAGGTGTAGCGCCCCGATTCGACGAGCACCCGCCCCGGATACGGCTGCCCCCAACCGAGTTTGTCGAACCACGGACCCCACGTCGCGTCCAGATCGTCGAGCACCGACGTCAGATAGCCGGGCACCTCCTCCTGTGCGTTGGCACGGGTGATGCTGCCGCTCATCAGGTCGGCACCCGGCACCGGCAACTCCGGACACGCCGATTCGGTGCACTCGCCGGGCACGTCGCCGTCGACGGTCGACGACGGCACCGATGACCGCGATGACGAAGCGCCGCCGGTGCCTGACGAGGTCGCATCGGAGGCGGTGGGGCCGTCGTTGCCCGAACACGCCGCGAGCCCTACCACCGTCACGGCGAGGGCGACCAGCACGCGAAGTCGTACATGACCGGTGACCAGTGCTTTCATGGCTCATGAATCTAGCAACTCCGGCGCCGGATCCGGACCATCGCGACATTCTTCGAATGATGCGCAGACCCGTCGTCGGCACCGATGCGGCGCCGGTCGCGCGACGATCGGGCCGCCGCCACCCACGCGCCGAGACGACTGGGTAGGCTTTGCGCGGGGCACTGCGGGTGCCCCACCGAACCACGATCACCCGGGAGGGGTTCTTCAGTTGAGCGTTGAGACCGATCCGAATCCGGCCTTCGCCGCCTATGCGCACCCCGAGCGGCTCGTCACCACCCAGTGGCTGTCGGCGCATCTGGGGTCCAAGGGCCTCAAGATCATCGAGAGCGACGAGGACGTGTTGCTCTACGACATCGGCCACATCCCGACCGCCCAGAAGATCGACTGGCACCTACACCTCAACGATCCGGTCGAACGCGACTACATCAACGGCGAGCAGTTCGCGGAACTGATGCGCGACAAGGGAATCGAACGCGACGACACGGTCGTCATCTACGGCGACAAGTCCAACTGGTGGGCCGCCTACGCACTGTGGGTGTTCACCCTGTTCGGTCATGAGGACGTCCGCCTGCTCGACGGTGGCCGCGACGCCTGGATGTCGGAGGATCGGGACACCTCCTTCGACGTCCCGGAGTACCCACGTTCGGATTACCCCGTCGTCGAGCGCGACGACGCCGACATCCGGGTCTTCGCCCACGAGGTTCGCGAGTTGCTGGGCACCGAACCGCTGATCGACGTGCGGTCGCCGCAGGAGTACACCGGCGAACGGACCCACATGCCCGACTATCCCGAAGAGGGAGCGCTGCGCGGCGGCCACATCCCGACTGCGGTCTCGATCCCCTGGGCCAAGGCCGCCGCCCTCGACGGCCGGTTCCGGTCGCGTGCCGAACTCGATGAGGTCTACGCCGGCCTCGATCCCGCCACCCCGACGATCGCCTACTGCCGCATTGGGGAACGGTCGAGTCACACCTGGTTCGTCCTGACCCATCTGCTCGGTTTCACCTCGGTCCGCAACTACGACGGCTCCTGGACCGAGTGGGGCAACGCGGTGCGAGTACCGATCTCCGTCGGCGACGAGCCCGGCGATCCGCCCACCGATTCCTGAGGCCAGAAGCGTCATGAGTCTTCCCCCAGCCCTCGCCGAGATCGTCGATGACTTTGCGGCACTGGGCGATTCGGACAAGGTCACCCTGCTCCTGGAGTTCGCCGGCGAGCTGCCGGAACTGCCTGCCTCGTTGGCGGTCGAGGCGATGGAGCCGGTACCGGAGTGTCAGTCACCGGTGTTCTTGTCCGTCGATGCCGCAGATGCCGCCGCGGTGCGCCTCTATTTCAGCGCGCCGCCCGAGGCCCCGACGACCCGCGGGTTCGCCTCCATCTTGAGCCAGGGTCTCGACGGTGCGTCCGCCGCGGCCATCCTGGAGGTGCCCGGCGACTTCTATCACGATCTCGGTCTCGCGTCGGCGGTGAGTCCGTTGCGGTTGCGCGGTATGGCCGGGATGCTCGGCCGGATCAAGGCGGCGGTGCGGACCCAAACAGGCTCCGCCCAGCCGGGATGAAGTTCATCCAGATCCTCGAGGAGCCCATCGAACCCGGCGGACTCGTCGAGTGGACACCATTCGTGCCCGGCGGTCTGGGCGCCTGGCACCGCGACCCGCGACTGACGTCGCACAACCACGAGCAGCATCTGCGCGGGGCGTTCGAGTACCGTCTGCGCACCCGTCGCGAGGGTGGGCGGGAATCGTGGCTCGGGGTGGCGATCGAGTTCGACGAGCCGTTGTCCATCCCGGCGTTGCGCGCCGCGCTGCGGCGCTGGATCGACCGTCACGAGGTGCTGCGCAGTCACGTCATCATTCGCCACGACGGGCTGGCCCGGCTGAGCACCGATCCGGGTACGGTGCAGCTGAAGATGGGCCGGATCGGTTGGTACAACGAATCGGGACCGCTCGTCGAGCAGATCGCCGGGGCGTTCGACCGCACCACCGCCCCGCTGCAGTGGCCCGCGTACATGTTCGCCACCGTCGGGCGCGAGTCGTCGTTCACGTTGTTGTTCGCCGCCGATCACTCGCTGGTGGACGGCTACTCGCTGATCATGTCGCAGTTCGAGTTGACCGCGCTGTACCGCGCCGCGCGCGACCATCACGAGCCCGAACTGCCGCCGGTGGGCAGTTATGTGGACTTCAGTGCCGCCGAACGGCGGGAGGCCGATCAGTCCGGTGCCGATCACCCGGCGGTGTCCACCTGGCTGGGATTCCTGCGTTCCGGCGACGGCGACATGCCGCCGATGTTTCGTACCCCACCGGCCGGGACACCCCCACCCGGCCACAACACCGACACCGAGAACGCGGTGGCGCAACCATCGTTGTCCGGGATGATCGCCGACGACGCGACCGCGAATCGGTTCACCGCGGTGTGCTCGGAGGCCGGCGGATCGCTGACGGCGGGCGTCCTGGCGGCGTTCGCGATGGTCCACCACGACCTCACCGGCGACCCGGAGTTCCGGTGCGTCCTGCCGCGTCATACCCGTGACGACGCGCGCTGGCTCACCGCCCTCGGCTGGTTCGTCGCGCTGGCACCGTTCTGCCTCGACATGTCGGACTCACCGACGTTCGACCAGGCGGTCGCCCGGTCGACCGCCGAGCTCAAGCGCTCACGGCAGGGTGCGGCGCTGCCGTTCCTGCGCGTGGCCGACCTGATCGGGTATCAGGGGTCGCCGCGCTTCGTGATCTCGTTCATCGACACCCGCTACGCCCCGGGCGCCGCGGAGGCCGACGCCGGTCGCGCCACCGTACTGCGCAGTCATTCCTACTCCCCCGACGAGGTGCTCATCTGGATCAATCGGACACCGTCGGGCCTGCGGTTCTCGGCGCGCTCACCTGTCGTCGCCGACACGTCGGGATCCGGCGGGTCCGCCGCGCCCGAGGACAGCCCACTCGCACGTCTGCTGGGCGGTTTCGCCGATCTCGTGCGCACGCTGGGCGATGACAGCACATTCAACTCCCGCAAGTGACCCACGCCTCCACCGAACGATTGCTCGGTGCGTTAGGGTGAAGCCCGGAGCGCGCACTGCCGAGAGATCCGCCATGGGTCATCCCGGCGGTGCGCGACGCCGCGTACGACGCGTTCGTGAGCGGTACGAGCCCCCCGGCGCCCCATCCGGGCGCCGGACGACCACGTGTGTGATGTACCCCCGTCACACCTGATCCCGATGTCCGGCCCAGGAGAACAACAAGTGCCCACTATCAGCAAGGTCCTCATCGCCAATCGCGGCGAGATCGCCGTTCGCGTCATCCGTGCCGCGCGGGACGCCGGGATCGCCAGCGTCGCCGTGTATGCCGAGCCGGACGCGAACGCGCTCTTCGTGAAGCTCGCCGACGAGGCCTTCGCCCTGGGTGGTCAGACCTCTGCCGAGTCGTACCTGGTGTTCGACAAGCTGCTCGACGCGGCCGCGAAGTCCGGTGCCGACGCCATCCACCCCGGCTACGGCTTCCTGTCGGAGAACGCCGACTTCGCCCAGGCCGTCATCGACGCCGGACTGATCTGGATCGGTCCGTCCCCGCAGTCGATCCGCGACCTCGGTGACAAGGTCACCGCCCGCCACATCGCCCTCAAGGCCGATGCCCCGATGGCCCCGGGCACCAAGGACCCGGTCTCCGGCGCGGCCGAGGTCGTCGCATTCGCCGAGGAGTACGGCGTCCCGGTCGCCATCAAGGCGGCCTTCGGCGGCGGTGGGCGCGGCATGAAGGTCGCCCACACCATCGCCGAGATCCCCGAGCTCTACGAGTCGGCCAACCGCGAGGCCATCTCCGCCTTCGGCCGTGGCGAGTGCTTCGTGGAGCGCTACCTCGACAAGGCCCGCCACGTCGAGGCGCAGGTGATCGCCGATCAGCACGGCAACGTCGTGGTCGCCGGCACCCGTGACTGCTCGCTGCAGCGTCGTTTCCAGAAGCTCGTCGAGGAGGCGCCCGCACCGTTCCTGACCGACGAGCAGCGCACCCGCATCCACGAGTCGGCCAAGGCCATCTGCCGCGAGGCGGGCTACTACGGCGCAGGCACCGTGGAGTTCATGGTCAGCGACGACGGCCTGATCTCCTTCCTCGAGGTCAACACCCGACTGCAGGTCGAGCATCCGGTCACCGAGGAGACCTCGGGTCTGGACCTGGTGCGCCAGCAGTTCCGCATCGCCCAGGGCGAGAAGCTCGAGATCTCCGAGGACCCGACCCCGCGCGGACACTCCTTCGAGTTCCGGATCAACGGTGAGGACGCCGGCCGCGGCTTCCTCCCGGCCCCTGGCCCCATCACCGTCTACCGCGAGCCGGCCGGCCCCGGTGTGCGCGTCGACTCCGGTGTCGTGGAGGGCGACGTGATCGGCGGTCAGTTCGATTCGATGCTGGCCAAGCTGATCGTCACCGGCGAGAACCGCGAGCAGGCGCTCGAGCGTGCGCGACGCGCCCTCGACGAGTACCACATCGAGGGCCTGGCGACGGTGCTGCCGTTCCACCGCCACATCGTGAGCAACCCGGCGTTCATCGGCCACAAGGACGAGGACGGCGTGGAGACCTTCGACGTCTACACCAAGTGGATCGAGACCGACTGGGACAACCCGATCGAGCCGTACACCGGTGGCGAGGCCATCGAGGACGACGACGAGGCCCCGCGCCAGAAGGTGATCGTCGAGGTCGGCGGCCGCCGCGTCGAGGTCACCCTGCCCGGCGATCTCGCCCTCGGCGGCGGCGGTGGCGCCGCGAACGGCGTGATCCGCAAGAAGCCCAAGGCCCGTACCCGCAAGAAGGGTGGCGGTGCCGCCGCCTCCGGTGACGCCGTCACCGCACCGATGCAGGGCACTGTGGTCAAGGTGGCCGTCGAGGAGGGACAGACCGTCGCCGCCGGCGACCTCGTCGTCGTGCTCGAGGCCATGAAGATGGAGAACCCGGTGACCGCCCACAAGGACGGTGTGGTCACCGGCCTGGCCGTCGAACCCGGCGCCGCGGTCACCCAGGGCACCGCCCTGCTCGAACTGAAGTAGGACATTCCGCTGCAACCCGTCGAGATCAACGCCGGGACGTGGTATCTGCGTGGGCTTCGCGCCGACGACCGGATCACCGACGTCCCGGCGTTGTCCGATCTCGGGGTCGATGACCCCGTCGGATTCGTCGCCGCATCCGACGCCCGGTGGGCCGACGAAACCGAATTCGCCTGGGCCGTCTGCATTCCCACCACCGGTGAGCTCATCGCGCTGATCGGCGTCACCGCCGACGGTGACGCCGGCACCCTGTGGGGCCGGGCCCGTACCGGCTACGACGAGGCGCTGGCGGCTGCTCTTGCACCGGTCTCCCGTTTCGCCGACGGCGCGCTGGACCTGCGCCCCTCGCCGTCGGTCTCGCCGCAGATCCCGTCACACCGCTGACCTGTTCGCCCGTTCCGCTCGCGCTCGTGCAGACCCACATGAGCGTCGCCCGCTCGCGCGAGCCGGGACGAGCCGCGGTGTCTCGTGGCAGACACCGACCGGCCGATGTGACCGATCGAATCTGCCCATACCGCCATGATCCGGCGTCGCACACACGTTGACTGAATAGGTCGTGTCGATACCGTTCGACACCTCGTGACGACACCCATCGGAGGTCAACGATGACGAAATTCCACAAGATCACGGTGCTCGGGGCCGGGGTCCTCGGTTCACAGATCGCGTTCCAGACAGCGTTCCGAGGCTTCGAGGTGACGTCCTATGACGTCTCCGACGATGCCCTGGCCGCGGCGGCCACCCGTCTCGATTCGCTCGTGTCCACCTACGAGGCCGAGGTGGCCGGAGCCGGCGACGGGGCGGCGAAGGCGGGACGCGCCCGCATCACACTGACCACCGACCTGGCGCAGGCGGTGACCGATGCCGACCTCGTCATCGAGGCCGTGCCCGAGGTCCTGGAGTTGAAGGAGAAGATTTATCGGGAACTGGCGAGCCTGGCTCCGGAGAAGACCATCTTCGCGACCAATTCGTCGTCTCTGCTGCCCAGCGATCTCGCGGCCGCCACGGGACGCCCGGACCGATTCCTGGCCCTGCACTTCGCCAACCGTGTCTGGCAGTTCAACACCGCCGAGGTCATGGGCACCGCCCAGACCGACCCGAAGGTGTACGAGGCGGTGGCCGAGTTCGCCGAGCAGATCGGTATGGTGCCCATCCGCATCCACAAGGAGAAGCCGGGCTACGTCCTGAACTCGCTGTTGATCCCGTTCCTCAATGCCGGGCTGGAACTCGTCGCCGGCGGCTACGCCGACCCGCGCGATGTCGACCGCACCTGGCGAATCGCCACCGGGGCCCCCATGGGACCGCTGCAGATCTTCGACATCATCGGACTCAACACCCCGTACAACATCCTGATGAACGGCGATCAGGGCAACCGTCACCTCGGCGCCTGGCTCAAGGCGAACTACATCGACAAGGGCAAGTTGGGTGTGGCCAGCGGTCAGGGCTTCTACTCCTATCCGCAACCCGACTGAGCACATCAGCCCCGGCGGTGATCCTGGTCTGTTCCGCGGGCCAGGTCACCGCACTCCACCTCGATCACGCGATCGGCGTGGGCGCGCAGATAGACCGCAGCGCCGACGTCTCCCCGAACGGCGTCTCGCACGCCCGCATGGTGTGCGGCACCGATGAAGACCGGATGACCGGGCACCCCCCGGAACCTCGCCCGCACCAACCGGTCCCGGCGGCCGTCGGCCACGTCGAGAATCCGGGCCACCACCTGACCGTCGACGTCGGCCACGTCAACAACATGTAAAACCACCGCCGCGACCTCCGGTCTCGCAGCCACGTCGGCGAGCACCGCCCTCACCGTTTCCGACAGCCCGTCAGACCACCGCGGAACCATCAGCCCTCGAGCCCCCAACGGGGGTTCGACCGTGGCCGCACCCATCGCGACGACCACCTCGTCACAGCCCCCATCACCGAGTGCACGAACCGCCGACTGAAGCCATTCACCTTGCTGCGCAAGAATTTTGGGCATCCCGTAGCGGCGTCCCGCACCCGCGGCGAGCACGGCTCCGACCACCACCTCCGGCATGGTTCCCATTGTGCGCCCGGGCCCGCCCGAGCGCCCGCGAACTGCCCGCCGGGCGATCCGGCTCCACGCCCGGTATATCCCTTTTACCTGATCGCAATATACGATCCGACGGTCGCGAAAAGGGTTGCGTGGGTCCACTATTGACCTGCTGTGCACCGGACATCCCCGGTCCACCGACGTCAGAAGTTCATATTCGCAGGGAGTCAGGCGATGTCCACCGATTCGGCCCCGGCCGCGGCACCGAAAAAGAAGAAGCGCGTCCACCCCGTCGACGAGGTGCCACCACCCGGCAAACTCGTCGCACTGGGCGCCCAGCACGTTGTTGCGTTCTATGCCGGGGCGGTATTGGTACCGCTGCTGATCGCCCGCGCGATCGGCCTCGACTCCGAGGCGCTGACCATGCTGATCACCGCCGACCTGTTCACCTGCGGTATCGCGTCGTTGCTGCAGTCGGTGGGTATCTGGAAGATCGGTGTCCGGCTGCCCCTGCTGCAGGGCATCACGTTTGCCACGCTGGCCCCGGTGATCCAGATCGCCAACCAGAACGGCGGCGGACGTGTCGGCCTGCAGACGGTGTACGGGGCGGTGATCGCGGCGGGTGTCTTCACCTTCCTCATCGCACCGTTCTTCGCCAAACTCATCCGTTTCCTCCCGCCCGTCGTGACCGGCACCCTGATCACGATCATCGGCATCTGCCTGATCCCGGTGGGCGCCGGTGACGCGGTCACCAACCCGAACGAGCATCTGAAGGACGCCGCCAACTGGCGGTGGGTCTGTTACGCCCTGGGCACCATCTTGCTGATCGTGTTGATGCAACGGTTCTTCCGCGGTTTCATGGCCACCATCGCCGTCCTCCTGGGCCTGGTGATCGGCACCTTCATCGCCTGGCTGTGCGGTGACGCGAGCTTCTCCTCGGTGGGCGAGGCCAACTGGCTGGGCTTCACCCCGCCCTTCGCATTCGGTTGGCCGCGTTGGGATATCGTCGCCATCGTCTCGATGATCGTGGTGTTGCTGGTGGTCGCGGTGGAGTCGACCGGCTCGATCTTCGCCACCGGCGAGATCGTCGGCAAACGCATCAAGGCCGACGACGTCGCCGCAGCGGTCCGCGCCGACGGTGTCGCCACCGTCATCGGTGGGTCGTTCAACTCGTTCCCCTACACCGCCTTCTCGGAGAACGTCGGTCTGGTGCGCCTGACCGGGGTGAAGAGCCGGTGGGTGGTGGCCTGCGCCGGTGTCATCATGATCATCCTCGGTCTGCTGCCCAAGCTGGCCAAGGTCGTCGAGTCGATTCCGGCCCCGGTGCTCGGCGGTGCCGCCCTCATCATGTTCGCAACCGTCGCGATCGTCGGAATCCAGACCCTGACGTCGGTGGACTTCACCGACCACCGCAACCTCATCATCGCCGCCACGTCCCTTGCCGTGGCCCTGTACGTGCAGTTCTCGCAGTCGTCGGTCCCCTCCCAGGTGATCGAGAAGAACGGCAGCATCACCGACGTCCCGGAACTGCCCGGTGTTGATCAGGCGATGCCCAACATGGTGTTGCAGATCCCGTTCTCCACCGGCATCACCATGGGTGCGATCTGCGCAATCCTGTTGAATCTCTTGTTCTTCCACGTCGGCGGCAAGGGTCCCGCGGTCGCCGGCAAGGGCTCGATCACCCTCGACGAGGTCAACACCATGTCGCGCGAGGAGTTCCGGGAGACCTTCGGCGAGGTTGTCCAGGGCGTCGACTGGGTGCTCGACCGCGCCTGGGAGCAGCGCCCGTTCGAGGACGTCCACGATCTGCGCAGCGCCTTCCAGGAGGGCATGCTCACCGGCAGCGACACCGAGCAGCTGGACCTGATCCGCGCGTTCCCCGACCTGGGTGCCGAGGACGAGGAGACCGGCGAACTCCGGGCCGCCGACCACAAGGGCCTGTCGCACCTGGAAGAGACCGAACACGAGAACGTGGTCAACCTCGCCAACGCCTACCAGGAGCATTTCGGCTTCCCGCTGGTGATCTGCGCACGTGAGACCGAGCGCTACGATCGAGTGCTGCGCAACGGCTGGGCGCGCATGGACAATTCCGAGACCTCGGAGAAGTCCTTTGCGTTGATCGAGATCGCCAAGATCGTCAACTACCGGTTCGACGACCTGGTCGCCGACGCCAACCCGTTGACGTCGGTGCGATTCGGCCGACAGCCCGAACTCTCCTAGGCTGGGGCAGTGCGACGAGTGGATTGGCGCGGTCTGCCCAGCTTCAACGACCTGTCCGAGCGGCAGGCGATCGGCACACTGTACGAGTGCTGCAGCTCGTCGATCTGGGCATTGCGCGTCGCCAAGGCACGGCCGTTCATCGATGACGAGGCGCTGCTGGAGTACGCCGACCTCATCCTCGCCGAACTCACCGAGGCCGATCTCGACGAGGCTCTGGCCGGCCATCCGCGCATCGGCGACCGCCCCGACAACGCTTCCTCACAGCGGGAGCAGTCGGGGGTCGCCGGCGCGGACCCGGCCGTCCTGGATGAGCTCAAGGAACTCAACAAGGCCTATGACGAGAAGTTCGGGCACGTCTACCTGGTGTTCGCCAACGGCAGACCGGCCGCGGAACTGCTGGCCATCCTCAAGGAACGCATCCGCAACGACGCCGCGACCGAACGGCGGGTGATGCGCATGGAGCTGGCGAAGATCAACCGCGCCCGGCTGCAGCGCATGCTCACCCCCGCCATCGAGTATGTTGACGACTGAACGTCGCACCGCACCCGGCGGCCCGACATCGCAAGGGAGCGAACACCGATGACCGGTCTGTCCACCCACGTCCTCGACGCGGTCTCGGGGTCGCCGGCCGTCGGTGTGGCGGTGTCCCTGCAGGACGCCGCCGGTGGCGAGGTGGCCGCCGGTATCACCGATTCGGATGGCCGGATCGGTCAGGTAAACACCGAACCCCTGATCCCGGGCATCTATCATCTGGTGTTCGACACCGGAAACTGGTTCGCCGACAACGACATCGACGGCTTCTATCCCGAGATCGACATCTGCTTCACCGTCGACGACCCGGATCGCCACTATCACGTTCCGGTGCTGCTGAGCCCGTTCGCCTACTCGACGTACCGCGGTAGCTGAGCACACCCCGTCCCCACTGACAGCGCTCACCACGACACTGACAGCGCCCTATCCCCCACTGACAGCGCCCTATCCCACACTGACAGCGCCCGGCACGACACTGACAGCGCCCGGCACCCGAGCGGGGGGCACTGTGCGCACCTCCGGTCCGGTCGACGCCGGGGCGTGTGTATCCTGGCCTGCGCAGTTGGTTCGCCACCCCGGGATGTCATGGAGCCCCTACACCCGGGTCGGCGTCGAAAGAGGGAATCCGGTGTGAATCCGGAACTGTCCCGCAGCGGTATGTCGGAACGACCGCCGTCACACGCACTGGGCGCAACGCCCGGGAAGCGACGGCCACTAGGAACCGGGTCAACGATGACCTGCCCGCCGACGAGTCCGAAGACCTGCCTGCTGTACCGGTCGCGCCGCGATCGGTGGATCGTCGCCTCGTGGACCGGGCGTTGGTCGGACAGGCAGCATCAGGCGAACCACTTCCCGTGGTTCGCCACGGGGCTTGATCGACCCACCCTGCAAAGGCGACGGACCGTCGGAAACCATTGCAGGAGCATCACACTCATGTCCGTGAGTACCACCAGCGGCTCTACTCCGAAAGCTGCACCGTTCACCACCACCGTCCTCGGTACGCCCCGTATCGGCCCGCGCCGCGAACTCAAGCGCGCCATCGAGGGCTACTGGGCCGGGCGCGTCGACGCAGACGATCTGGCCGCCGTCGGCGCCGGACTGCGCCGCGACACCTGGGCGCAACTCGCCTCGGCGGGCTTCGACTCGATTCCCGTCAACTCGTTCTCGTACTACGACCAGGTCCTCGACACCGCCGTCATGCTCGGCGCGCTGCCCGAGCGTTTCGCCGCGATCGACGATGCGCTGGACCGCTACTTCGCCGCCGCCCGTGGCACCGCCGAGTTGGCGCCGCTGGAGATGACCAAGTGGTTCGACACCAACTACCACTACATCGTTCCGGAGATCTCCGCGGACACCCGATTCTCGCTGCACCCGGAGAAGGTTCTCGCCGAACTCGCCGAGGCCCGTGACGCCGGCATCAATCCGCGACCGGTGATCGTCGGTCCGATCACCTTCCTCGCACTGTCCAAGACGGTCGGCGCCGACGACGCCGCGCCGCCGCTGGACCGCCTCAACGAGTTGCTCCCGCTCTACCTCGACCTCCTCGCCCGCCTCGCCGAGGCCGGAGCCGAGTGGGTGCAGATCGACGAGCCGATCCTGGTCACCGACGTCGCTCCCGAACTCCCGGCGCTGGCCGGCTCGGTCTACTCGACCCTCGCCCAGGCGGACTCTCGTCCGTCGATCCTGGTCGCCACCTACTTCGGCGACGCCCGCGAATCCCTCGGACCGCTGGCGTCCTCGGGTGTCGAGGCGGTGGCCGTCGACCTCGTCGAGGGCAGCATCGAATCGGTCGCCGACGTCCCCGGACTGGCGAATCTGCTGGTCGTGGCCGGTGTGGTCGACGGACGCAACATCTGGCGTACCGACCTGGAGAAGGCCCTGGGCACCCTGGCCACGCTGCTCGGCTCCACCGGGTCACTGGCGGTGTCCACCTCGTGCTCCACCCTGCACGTGCCGTACTCGCTGGAGCCGGAGACCGAGCTCGACGACAATCTGCGCGGATGGCTGGCCTTCGCCGCCGAGAAGTATCAGGAGGTCGCGGTCCTGTCCGACGCGCTGCGCCACGGTCGTGACGCGCAGGCCGATGCGTTCGCCACCTCTGCCGCCGCTTTGGCGACCCGCGACACCGACCCGCGCGTCCACAACCCGGCGGTCCGCGAGCGCCTCGCCGCCGTGACCGACGCCGACGCCACGCGCGGCGAGGCCACCGCCCGCCTGGCGGCGCAGAACGAACGACTCGGACTGCCGGTCCTGCCGACCACGACGATCGGCTCCTACCCGCAGACCTCGGCCATCCGTCTGGCCCGCGCCGCGCTGCGCTCCGGCGAGATCGACAACGCCGAGTACGAGCGACGGATGCGCGCCGAGATCGCCGATGTGATCGCGTTGCAGGAGAAGATCGGGCTCGACGTGCTCGTCCACGGCGAGCCGGAGCGCAACGACATGGTGCAGTACTTCGCCGAGCAACTCGACGGATTCTTCGCCACCGCCAACGGCTGGGTCCAGTCCTACGGCACCCGGTGCGTGCGCCCGCCGATCCTGTTCGGCGACGTGTCGCGTCCCACGCCGATGACCGTCGACTGGATCACCTACGCCCAGTCGCTGACCGGCAAGCCCGTGAAGGGCATGCTCACCGGCCCGGTCACCATCCTGGCGTGGTCCTTCGTGCGCAACGATCAGCCGCTGTCGGACTCCGCCGATCAGATCGCCCTGGCGATCCGGGACGAGACCGTTGATCTCGAACGCGCCGGAGTGGGCATCATCCAGGTCGACGAGCCGGCCCTGCGCGAACTGCTCCCCCTGCGCAACGCCGACAAGCAGGCGTATCTGGACTGGGCGGTCCGTGCGTTCCGTCTGTCGACCTCGGGTGTCGCCGACACGACACAGGTGCACACCCATCTGTGCTACTCGGAGTTCGGTGAGGTGATCGGGGCGATCGCCGACCTCGACGCCGACGTCACCTCCATCGAGGCGGCCCGGTCGAGCATGGAGGTGCTCGACGATCTCAACTCGGTCGGCTTCTCCAACGGTGTCGGTCCGGGCGTCTACGACATCCACTCTCCGCGTGTCCCGGACACCGGCGAGATCGAGACGTCGCTGCGCGCGGCCCTCAAGGCCGTTGGGCCGGAACGCCTCTGGGTCAACCCCGACTGCGGGCTCAAGACCCGCGGCAATGAGGAGGTCATCGCGTCGCTGACCAACCTGGTCGCGGCGGCCGCCGCCGTCCGGGCGGGCGCCGACGCCTGAGTCGACCCGCACAGCTCCGGCGCCGATCCATCACCCGCCCGTCGCGGGGGTGGATCGGCGTCGGACTTTCTTCTCCCCGATGCCTATATCCCTCTGCCGCCCACCACATCCGAGGGGCACACCCCGTAGCGGTTGCGGAACGCCGCGGCAAACCGGCCCGAATGCGTGAATCCCCACCGCAGCGCGACCTCGGTGACGGAATCGGCCGTCTCACCGGCCAATTCGTCGTGAACGCCACGTAACCGGATGTCGGTCAGGCACTCTCGGGGTGTCCTGCCGACGTACTCCTTGAAGCCCTCCTGCAGTCGGCGCACGCTCACCCCGGCCACCTCGGCCATGTCGGCCGCCGACCACGCCCGCGCCGGATCGGCACGGATCGCATCCAGTACCCGGGTGACGATCCGGGGCCGCACCGCCTGCCGGTCCGACGGCGATTCGGGAAGTGCCGCAACGAGAAACGCGTCGGTGAGCGACGTCGCCAGCTGTTCGGCGATCAACGGATTGGACAGCAACGGGTCGTCGCCGGGCTGACCGGCCACCGACCGCACCAGGCGGAACCAACTCGCCATCTCGGGCACACCGAGATCCAGCTGATCCGGGATCACCACGTCGGTGTCGCCGGCCACGCGGATCGCCTCGCGGTGCACGAAGTCCCGATCGATCTTGACTCCCACGATCGTGCAGTCATCGGACCAGCGGGTGATGTCGACCGGCGTATCCGGCGGGTTCACCGTCGCATAGCCGCTCGTCGACACCACCGTTCGGCCGTGCACAGCGGTCTCGAGCATCCCTCCGAGCGGCACGTTGATCCCGTACGCCCCGGGATGGTCACTGCGGATGGCCACCTCGGCCCCCCAACCGATCCGAGCGATCCGCAACGGACCGACCACCGTCACGTTCACGTCGGCCTCGGTGGCCACACTCCCCGCGTCGAGGGGCGTCAGTTCGTGCGGGAAGTACGCATCCGACACGGCGTCGCGGGCCGCATCCCACTCGGGCGTACCCGGCACCTGGATATGGTCCACCGAACCCATGTTCTGACACCTCCTCGGACCGGGGGACGCGGCTCCGACTGAGAGATCCCGACGCGCTTTTCGGATGGACACCGCGCAGATCGGATCGCCAACGTCTTCTCGGTCGCCTTATGTTCTACATCACATTCGGCCCGAGAGGAAAGGCGAAGCACATGGAGAAGAAAGCGCTTCAGAACGTTTTCGGCCAGTTCGCGAGCGGCGTCACCGTCATCACCTGCACCAACGCCGACGGCGAACCGCACGGCGCCACGGTGACCGCGTTCACCGCGGTTTCCCTCGAACCGCGGCTGTGTCAGGTCACACTCACGCGAAAGTCCAAGGCGTGCAAGTACTTGACCGACGCGCCGTTCGCGGTCAACATCCTCGCGGCCGATCAACTCGACACCGCCATGCACTTCGCCGGCCGGCCGAGTGAACCCGGCCCGACCTGGGTCGACGGACCCACCGCACCGGTATTGAAGGGCAGCGCGGCGGTTCTCAGTTGCACGCCGTGGCGGTCCTACGACGGCGGCGATCACCTGATCTTCATCGGCGAGATCGTCGACGCCGAGGCCTCGGGGAATCCCCCACTCCTCTACTACCGCAGCACCTTCCACGATCTGGGCGAGCCCAGCGTCAACTCGCTGTGGACGCTGTGCGCCGACGATCCGCATTCCGGATGGTTCGACGCCACCGCCACATTCACCCCCTTCCATCTCACCCGAGGAGGGAACGCAGAAACCCCGACGTCCAGCACGACTCCCGTATCAGCCTGATCCATAACGACATTCGTTCCATTCATCAGAAAAAGGTATGAATCATGACGACCATCGAACGCCCCAATAGCACTTCCACCGGCAATCCTGCCGACACCGGAGCCCCCACCGTCAATCCGGCCGCCGATTCGCCCGACAATCAGAAGAAGAACTTCGCATCCCGGCCGATGACCGGCGATGAATACATCGAATCACTCCGGGACGGTCGTGAGATCTGGCTGCACGGTGAACGCGTCGAGGACGTGACCACCCACCCGGCCTTCCGCAATCCGATCCGGATGACCGCCCGCCTCTACGACTCGATGCACGACCCGCAGACCCGGGACAAGGTCACCACGCCCACCGACACCGGCAACGGTGGTGTCACCATGCCCTTCTTCAAGGCGCCGACGAGCAGCGAGGATCTCATCAAGGAACGCGACGCCATCGCGGAGTGGGCCCGGATGACCTACGGCTGGATGGGCCGCTCCCCCGACTACAAGGCCAGCTTCCTGGGCACCCTGCACGCCAACAAGGATCTCTACGCACCGTTCGAGGCCAACGCCGAACGCTGGTACCGCGAATCGCAGGAGAAGGTCCTCTACTGGAATCACGCCATCATCAACCCACCGGTCGATCGCCAACTGCCGCCCGACGAGGTCGGCGACGTGTTCATGAAGGTGGAGAACGAGACCGACGCCGGCCTCGTCGTCTCCGGTGCCAAGGTGGTGGCCACCGGTTCGGCGATCACCAATTACAACTTCATCGCCCACTACGGCCTGCCGATCAAGAAGAAGGAGTTCGCCCTCATCTGCACGGTGCCGATGGACGCTCCCGGCATCAAGCTGATCTGCCGCAGTTCCTACACCCAGCAGGCCGCGGTGATGGGCAGCCCGTTCGACTACCCGTTGTCGAGCCGGATGGACGAGAACGACACCATCTTCGTCTTCGACAAGGTCCTCGTCCCGTGGGAGAACGTCTTCATGTACGGCGACGTCGAACGCATCAACGCGTTCTTCCCACAATCGGGCTTCCTGCCGCGCTTCACCTTCCAGGGCTGCACCCGCCTCGCGGTGAAGCTCGACTTCATCGCCGGTCTGCTGATGAAGGCCCTCGACTGCACCGGTTCCGGCGGATTCCGCGGCGTGCAGACCCGCGTCGGTGAGGTCATCGGCTGGCGCAATCTGTTTTGGACCATCACCGACGCGATGGCCCACAATCCGGAACCGTGGATCGGTGACACCGTCATCCCGCGCCTGGAATACGGGCTGATCTACCGCATGTTCATGATGCGCGGCTACCCCCGCATCAAGGAGATCATCGAGCAGGACGTGGCGTCGGGCCTGATCTACCTGCCCTCGAGCGCCGCGGACTTCAAGAGCGCCACCGTGCGCCCCTACCTCGACAAGTACGTCCGCGGTTCCAACGGCATCACCGCCGTCGATCGGGTGAAAGTCATGAAGGCCCTGTGGGATTCGATCGGCTCCGAATTCGGTGGCCGCCACGAACTCTACGAGCGCAACTACTCCGGCAATCACGAGAACGTGCACGCCGAACTGCTCTTCGCCGCCCAGAACCGCGGTGGCGTCGACCAGATGAAGGGGCTCGCCGAGGCCTGCCTGTCCGAATACGATCTGGACGGCTGGACCGTCCCGGACCTCATCGGCAACGACGACGTCAGCTTCTTCGGCAACTGAGAGGACTACCCACATCATGCACACGTTGATGGTCGCCTACCCGCACCCGGCCGATCCGGTAGAGTTCCGTCGCTACTACGCGCAAACCCACCTACCGCTGGCGGCAAAGATTCCCAACGTCCGGGCATCGCGGTATTCCTTCGAGATCGCCACGCCCGACGGTTCACCGTCGCCCTACTTCGCGGTATTCGAAGCCGACTTCGACAGCGTCGAAGCGATGGGCGCCGCACTCGACTCACCGGAAGGGCAAGCGGCACAAGCCGATGTGGGGAACTTCGCCACACATGGCGTGCATATCATGCATTTCGAGTCCCAGTCCGCGTAGGCTGCGGCGTTGACCTGCCGTGGTCGCGACCCGCGAGGGTGGCGACCACGGCAGGGTGCTCTCACCACACCCACAGTGAGGGCCGGTCGGCCACCGCGACCGCCGTGAACGTCCGAGGAGGTCGGGATGCCACACTCGCCGGGCCGCCCATCGCAACCGGATCCGGGCGCGGGCCCACCCACACCGCCGACCTCGGTCGAAATGCACAGCGCCGACGTCGAAGAAGCGACCGCCGAGGTCGGACGACTGTTTCATCCCCACGAACTCACCCGGGTCGAGACCACCGGCACATTCGAGGCCGACCTGAGCGCGGTGGCCACCGGACCGATAGTGGCCGGGCGCATCCGCTACAACAGCAACAGCGATCTGTATTGCCCCGCAATCGACGGCTTTCACGTCAACATTCCGATCGCCGGGCGCCTGATCTCCGAGTCGGCGGGGGTACGCACCACGATCGACGAACTCGATGGCGTCGTCTACGACCACGACGCCGATGCCCGCCTGGTGACCCCCTCCGCCAGCCAGCTCAACATCGTGGCGCTCAAGTTCAACCGTGACGCTGTCGAGAACGTGCTCGCCGACATCGTGGGCGCCCCCGTCCCCGGGGTACACCTGCGCGGGAGCCTGAACCTCTCCGCTCGCGCGGGGCTGGCCTGGCGATCGCTGGTCCTGAACACCTACGTCGCTGCCGTCCCCAATGCGATGCTCACCAACCCGGTGGTCGCCGAGCCGCTGAACTATTCGATCATCGCCGGACTGCTCTCACTCATCGACCATGGGCACACCGACGCCCTCGAGGCGGCGGCACCGGCCACCGCGCCGGTCGCGATCCGGCGGGCCATGGAGTTCATCGACGCCCACGCCGAACTTCCGTTGACCCCGACATCCATCGCCCGACAGGCCGGCCTCAGTGTCCGCAGCCTGCAGCGCGGATTCCGCGAACACGTCGGCCTCGGCCCGATGCACTATCTGCGGACCGTTCGGATGCACAACGTTCATCGCGATCTCCTTGCCGCCGACCCGGCGACCACCACCGTCGCCGCGATCGCCGGCCGATGGGGCTTCTACCATCTCGGTCGATTTTCCGCGGACTACAAACGGCTGCACGGACATTCACCGTCGGAGACCCTGAAGGCCACCGGTCGCACAATTTGGGGTCGTCGGTCGAACCGGTAGCGCGAGGACGTGCCGTGGCGCAAATCGGATAGGACCGCGCCGCTGCGCGGATAGATGTGCGCTGTCCCACTTGCCTACGGTTGGGTGATATACGACATATCCATCGGGTGCCCTCGCCCCCGACACCACAGCGAGTCACACAGCGCGTCACCGCATCACGACGCCGAGCGCGACACCACCGCACCGCCACGGACCAAATCCGTGCCGCATGGCGACGTCGCTCGCACACCGCCCGGAGGTCTCTCATGCATCCTGCCCCCACTCTCCCGCTCGTCATCGACGAGTTACGTACCGAATGCGACGGCATCGTCTGCGTCGAACTGGTGGCCGCGGACGGTACCGACCTGCCGGCCTGGGATCCCGGCGCACACATCGAGGTACACCTCGGCAACGGACTCAGCCGCCAGTACTCGATCTGCAGCGACCCCGCCGACCCCGGCCACTACACGATCGCGGTGCTCCTCGATCCACACAGTCGCGGCGGTTCACGCTACATCCACGACACATTCGCCAAGGGTGACCATCTATCGACCTCCCTGCCACGCAACAACTTCCCCTTCACCGATGCCCCGCAATATCTGTTCGTCGCCGGTGGAATAGGGATCACCCCCCTGATCCCGATGATGGTGACCGCCCAGCGACGCCACCGGCCGTACCGGCTCGTCTACGCCGGACGAGACCGATCGCGAATGGCCTTCTCCGGCCTGCTCTCCCACGATCCGTCGGTACAACTACTGGTATCGGGCGAGGGCAGCCGGCTCGACGTCGCAGGACTACTCGACGACGACACGCACGCTGCGGCCGAGATATTCGCCTGCGGCCCACCACGACTGCTCGACGAACTGACCGACCACTGCCGACGCGCCGACCGTCAGCGCCATCTACACATCGAACGCTTCGTCGGCACCGCGGTCGATCTCGACGCCGACAAGGAGCGGGCATTCGAGGTGGAACTGGCCCGCTCGGGCGCGGTGGTGACCGTGGGTGCCGACCAAAGCATTCTCGATGCCCTACTCGCACAGGGCATCAAGGCCCCCAACAGCTGCGCCGAAGGGGTATGCGGGTCGTGCGAGACCACCATCGTCGAGGGCACCGTGGACCATCGCGATCAGATCCTCGACGACGACGAGAAGGAGGAGAACGAGGTCATGATGATCTGCTGCTCGCGCGCCACATCGGATCGTCTCGTCCTCGACCTGTGACCATCACCTCTGCCACACACCCTCTGCCCCATCGGAGTTCAGCCCCCCCCCCAATTCGACAAGGAGTCGACGATGACCGAGACACCCGTGCGCCCCACCAACACCCATGCGCCGAGTACCGCACCCACCACCACATCCGCCGCGACATCCGCCGGTCGCTGCCCGGTGAGTAACTTTGCCGCAGAGTTCAACCCATTCGACGAGGCGTATCTGCAAGATCCCTACTCCGTGTTCGCCCGGGCACGAGCCGACGAGCCGGTGTTCTACAGCCCAGAGATCGACTACTGGGTGGTGAGCACCTACGACGACGTGCTCGCGATCTTCCGCGACACCGAGTCCTATTCGGCCACGGCGGCCGGTGAGTTGATCAAGCCGCCATGCCCGGCAGCGATGGACAAGCTCGCCGCCGTCGACTACGTTCCCTCGACCATGCTCGTCGACGAGGACGCTCCCCTGCACACCAAGCGCCGGCGCGTACTGCGCAAGGGCGTCACGCCGGACAAGGTCGCCGAGATCGAGCCGTACACCCGTCGATTCGTCCGCACGTGCCTCGACGCGATCGTCGATGCGGGACACGCAGACATGGTCTCCGATATGACTTTTCAGGTTCCCGCCCAGACCGCCTTCGTCCTGATGGGGGTGCCCGAGGCCGAGGTGGAGCGGGCCCGTCGGTACGCGTCCCGGTTCGCCTTGTGGATCTGGGGTCGCCCCAGCGACGACCAACAGGTCACGCTCGCCGAGGAGTTCGCCGCGTACCTGACCTATGCGCGGGAACATGTGGAGCGTCTGATCGACAATCCGGGCGACGACTACATGAGTAACGCGATCAAGGCGTGGCAGAAGGCAGGCAACGACGACGTCTGGGATCGCACCTATCTGGCCTCGATCATGCAGAGTCACCTCTACGCCTCGCACGAGACCACCACCAATGCCATGGCCAGTGGTTTCAAAGTGCTGCTCGAGCACCCTGATCAGTGGCGCGAGCTCTGCGAGAATCCCGCGCTCATTCCCGCCGCTGTCGAAGAGATCTTGCGCTACGCCTCGTCGGTGCCGGCGTGGCGTCGGGTGACCACTCGCCCCGTCACCATCGGCGGATTCGACATCCCCGCCGGGCAACGCATCCTGCTGCTCACCGGTTCGGCCAATCACGATGAGGCACGGTTTGACGGTGACACGTTCGACATTCACCGCCACAACGCCGAGGATCACCTTGCCTTCGGCTGGGGAGTGCATCATTGCCTCGGTCAGGCGCTGGCGCGCATGGAGATGACCGTCATGCTCGAGGAGACCACCGCTCGGCTCCCGCATCTCCGCCTCGTCGAACCACAACGGTGGACCTACTCCCCCAACACGTCCTTCCGTGGTCCCGAAACCGTGCTCGTGCAGTGGGACCCACAGCAGAATCCGCCGACCGCCGAGGTCCGCTGACTCTGTACCCACCGAACGTCGCGGCCGATAGGCTCGGCGTATGTCGGTCACCACGGAGATCATCGCGGCGGCCGCCGGGTCACCACGTCATGTAGTGGGTATCACCGGACCACCCGGCGCCGGCAAGACCACCATCGCCCACCGCCTCGTCGCCGAGCTCGCAGCAACGCTCGGC
>NZ_JBSFPC010000022.1:0-36328 GCF_053587995.1 Gordonia sp. NPDC003504 | reverse complement strand
CCCGGGGGGTCCGGGCGGCCGGTCGGTTCAGAAACGCAGGAGTCAGGCCGCAGCGGTCTCGTCGGCAGGAGACGACGATCCGTACTTGAACTTTCCGTCTTCGAAGAGCAGCGGATAGATCAGGCCGCCGATCGCTCCACCGATCAGTGGCGCCAGCCAGAACACCCACAGCTGGCCCGGGGCTCCGTCGCCGTTGAAGAAGGCGACTCCGGTCGAGCGCGCCGGATTGACCGAGGTGTTACTGATCGGGATCGAGATCAGGTGGATCAGGATCAGAGTGAAACCGATGGCCAGGGGTCCGAACCCGCCGGGTGCACGGCCATCGGTGGCACCGAGCACCACGATGAGGAAGAAGGCCGTCAGCAGGATCTCGGCGATGATGACCGAGGCGAGGGTGTAATGGCCGGGACTGTGGTCACCGTACCCGTTCGCCGCCATGCTGCCCGTCGCCGTCCATCCCGGTTGGCCCGAGGCGATGACGAACAGCATGAGTCCGGCGAGCAGGCCACCGGCGACCTGCGCGATCCAGTAGCCCGGCAGGTCCTTCCAGGCCAACCGTCCGCTGACCGCCGCGCCGAGGGAGATGGCCGGGTTGAAGTGCGCTCCGGAAATATGGGCGAGCGCGTACGCCATGGTCACGACCGTCAACCCGAAGGCTGTGGCGACACCGAGGTAGCCGACGCCGACCTGGATGAGCGTGCCCTTGTCGTCGCCCTCGGCGACCTGTTTGGCGGCGTAGATCGCGGTGCCGCAACCGCCGAAGACGAGCCAGAAGGTGCCGAATAGTTCGGCGAGGTATTTGGTGATGGGAGCGGGAATCATGGGCGACCTCCCAGAGCAGACGGACGAGAATGATCATGGTCACATCAGTAACATCAGCACCACAAGTGGACAGCAATCACCGAGTAGGGTCTACCTTTGCGGCCGAACGGTGACCGTCACGAGACCCGGCGGAGACCGGCCGGCGAGAATCACGCCGTGGGTCGCACATCGTCGGCCGGCGCAAGAAAAACCCGCCCCCGGTATGAACCGAGGGCGGGATGTGGTGCGCCCGTAGGGATTCGAACCCCAAACCTTCTGATCCGTAGTCAGATGCTCTATCCGTTGAGCTACGGGCGCGTAGCTATTCAGTTGTCACAGTCTACGAGAGACTGTCACCGCGGTCGGCGCGACTGCGGTCGGCGGAGGCGAGAGGATTTGAACCTCCGGTCCCGTTTTAGCGAGACAACTCATTAGCAGTGAGTCCCATTCGGCCGCTCTGGCACGCCTCCTGACGGAGTCCTTTCGAACTGCCGGATCGAAAGATTACACACCGGTTGCCCACAGAAGCAAACCGCGCGGTCAGCGGGCTGCGGGCACCGTTTCCGGCCCGACGGGCCCGCGCGCCCCGAACGTGGTCACGCACCGTCGGACACCTACAGTGGAGCGGTGAGCATGCGCATCCGAGAAGACCTCGACGACCTGCCGGTCTACGTTCCCGGCAAGACGTTTCCGGACGCGGTCAAACTTGCCAGCAACGAGGTCACCCAGGGACCGCTCCCGTCGGTCCTCGCCGCGATCACAACGGCCGCGTCGAATGCGAACCGCTATCCCGACAACGCGATGGTCGATCTCACCGAGGCCCTGTCGAAGAATCTCGACGTGAGTCCCGAGGAGATCCAGGTCGGCTGCGGGTCGGTCATCCTGTGCCAGAACCTCATCCTGGTGACGTGCCGGCCGGGTGACGAGGTGGTGTTCGGGTGGCGGTCCTTCGAGACGTATCCGCTGGCCACCCGTCTCGTCGGCGCCACACCGGTGCAGGTGCCGCTGACCGGCGACGACGTCTACGACCTGGCCGCGATGGCGCGGGCGATCACCGACCGCACCCGGCTGATCTTCGTGTGCAATCCCAACAACCCGACGGGCACCGTCGTGACCGCCGACGACCTGCGTACGTTCCTGCGCTCGGTGCCCGACGACGTGATCGTCGCCCTCGACGAGGCGTACTTCGAATACATGCGCCTGGACGTCGAGCACCGGTACGACGCCCTTGAGTTGCATCGCGAGTTCACCAATCTGGTTGTGTTGCGTACCTTTTCGAAGGCTTACGGACTGGCCGGCCTGCGCGTCGGCTACGCCGTAGCCGATCCCGCGGTGATCACCGCGCTGGGCAAGGCCCATGTCCCGTTCTCGGTGAACAGCGTCGCTCAGGCAGCCGCCATCGCGTGTCTACAGGCCGGTGACGAACTGCTCGCCCGCACCGACGACGTCGTCGCCGAACGGACCCGGGTGACCGACCGGCTTCGCGTCGCGGGCTATCGGGTGCCCGATTCGCAGGCGAATTTCGTCTGGCTCGACCTCGGCGAACGCGCCATCGACTTCGCCACCGCCGCCGTGGGTGGCGGCGTGGTCGTGCGCCCCTTCGCCGGCGACGGAGTGCGGGTGACGGTCACCCACGCCGAGGAGAACGACCGTTTCCTGACCTTCGCCGAGGGCTGGATCCGCAAGGGCCGCTGACGACATCGGGAGGCGTCGACGTCGTCGGCATCAGGCCGGACGCGCGATCGCGGCCGAGGTGCCCTGCCCGACCAGCGCCGGTATCGTGCGCCTCACCTCGGTCGCACCGCCGATGCGAATTCGATTGTCCCTGAGCATGGTTGCCCAATTCGCATCTCCGCGCCACAACTCGGTGAGGGTTCGCAGATCGGTGCGGATCGAGGCATCCACGTCGAAGCCCGGATCGAAGTCGCACACCTCGACGTCGTCGTCGACCACCAGCCACCACGACGACGCCTTACCGACGAGGTCCCTGAAGCTGATGACGACCGTGGTCCGTCGACGTGGCCACCGCTCCGGTGAGATCGTGCGACGCATGTCCCACAGCAGCAGATGCGGATCGAGATCGGCGTCGCCGAGTTCGCCGATCCAGCGGATTCCCCACGCGCTCAGCGCATTCACAACCCCGGAGAGTTCTTCGTCCATCTCGGTGAGCGTGTAGACACTGCGGCCACCGACCTCGGCTCGATGCACCACCCCGACCCGCTCGAGTCCCCGAAGCCGTTTGGTCAGCAATGCCGGCGACATCTTCGGCACGCCCCGTCTCAACTCATTGAAATGTCTGCTGCCCAAGAGGAGTTCGCGGATGACGAGTATCGTCCATCGCTCGTCGAGCAACCGGCGAGCGCGTCATCGACGTCGCCGCGGGCGCCGGGAATGTCGCGATCCCGGCAGCGACGACAGGTGCGCGAGTCGTCGCCACCGATCTGACGCCGGAACTGCTCACGGTCGGCGAGGCACTCGCCACCGGAGACGACATCGTCTGGCGCACCGCCGACGCCGAGGACCTCCCCTTCGCCGACGACGCCTTTGATGTCGCGGCGTCCTGCGTGGGTGTGATGTTCGCCCCGCACCACCAGCGCTGCGCCGACGAACTCGTCCGGGTCACCCGGCCCGGCGGCCGCATCGGGCTCATCAACTGGACCCCGTCCGGATTCATCGGGCAACTGTTCGCACAACTGAAGCCCTACGCGCCGACGCCACCGCCCGGCACCCAGCCGGGTATCCGCTGGGGCGACGCCGACCACGTGCGCGCACTGTTCGGCACATCCGTCGCCGACCTCGAGACGCACACCGCGTCCGTCGACATCACGCAGTTCACCGACGGTGCGACGTTCCGTGACTTCTTCAAGGCCCGCTACGGCCCGACCATCGCGGCGTACCGGACGGTCGCCGACGACGCCACCCGGACCGCGGAACTCGACGATGCACTCGCGGCACTGGCCGACAGGTCCATCACCGGCCGTCCATGAGCTGGGAGTATCTGCTGGTGACGGCAACCGTCGCGTGAGAGCCGGACCGGCCGCCGGGCTCAGCAGTGGAACGGGTCAGTAGTACAGCCCGCGCGACACCGTGTTCCAGGCGGCCGGCAGGTCCCGCTCCCAGTAGGCCCAGGTGTGGGTGCCGATGAGCCGGAAGCCGTCGGTGTAGGCGACGCCGTGGGTACGCATATCCAGGGCGAACTCGAGTGAACAGCGGTAGGCGCCGACCTCGAGCGCCGACGACGACGCGGTCACCGCCTCGGGCGGGCCCTCGTCGGGTTCGATCCGGCGCTGCAGGTCGAGCGGCCCGATCGCTCCGGACCCGGCGGAGATGAAGATGTTCTTGCCGCGCAGGGCATCGAGATGCAGCGACGGGTCGTGGGCCTGCCACCCCGCCGAGCCGAACGGCCCCCACATGTTGGTGGCGTCCCCGCCGTCGCGGCCGACGGTGGTGCGGACGTAGGCCTCATTCGCCGCCCCCGACACCGGCGGGCAACCGCTGAGCGAGGCCAGCCCGGAGTAGAGGTCGGGATGACGGATGGCGAGCGCGAAGGCGGCCTGACCACCCATCGACAGACCGATCACGGCGTTGCGGCCGCTGCCGTTGAAGGTCGAATCGATCAGCGGGGGCAATTCCTTGGTGAGGAAGGTCTCCCACATCGGCTTGCCGAGTTTCGGGTCGGTCCGCTGCCAGTCGGTGTAGAAGGTTCCGGCTCCACCGACGGGAAGCACGACGTTGACGTTCTTGTCGGCGAAGAATCGTCCGGCATGACCCTTGGTGATCCAGTCGCTGACGCCACCCTCGGCACCGGCGCCGTCGAGCATGTACACGGTGGGACGCGGACCCGACGCCCCCTCGGGGGTCAGCACCGACACCTTCACGCGCTCGTTCATCGACGGCGAGTCGACCCAGATGTCGGTGCGCAGGACGCTCACCGGGGTGGTGGTGACGATGCGGGCCACCTGTCGAGGGGCCGCGTCGGCGACGGGCGCGGCAACACCCATGCCGAGGGCGACGACGCCGAACACCGACGCCGCCAGCACAGCCATACGCCTTGCCATCATCACCATTCCGCTCCACTTGATCCGGCGAATTCCGGACGATGAACCACCGACGCGGGGTGTTGACGTCTCCCCCAGACTCATCACCAACAGTCTCAGCCTGAAAGGATACGCACGGGTGACCATCACGTGAACCCTCGACGAGTACTTCACAGATTGCATTCAGGAGCACACACGCGTGAGTACCACAAAGCCCACCCGCAGGGCAGCAAACACCGCAGGTGAGAGCGGCAACACGGACCCTGCCGGCGCCGCTCCCGGCGGCCGCCTCACCGCAGGCGAATTCGCATTTCTGGCAACGATTCCGGTCCGCTGGTCGGATATGGATGCCTTTGGTCACATCAACCACGCGCGCATGGTCACCCTCATGGAGGAGGCTCGCATCCAGTGGTTGCTGTCCGCGGGTGAGGAGTACACCCCGCTGATCAAGAGCGCGATGATCGTGCACGTGGAGATCCGCTATCAGAGCCAACTCCGCCACGACGATTCGCCGCTGGCAATCGGGATGTGGATCAAGGGTTTTCGCTCGGTCGACTTCACCATCGGCTACGAGATCCGGGGCGCCGACGCCGATCCGGCGTCGAAACCGGCCTGCGTCGCGAGCACCCAGATGGCCGTGGTGGACATCGAGAAGCACAGCCTGCGCCGACTCACCACCACCGAAAAGGGGTACCTCACGGCCTGGTCACGCTGAGGCACCCGAGGCGACTACGGTTCGTACCGCGCCGGCAGTTCCTGACCCACCGACAGCCGAGCAATGTTGCCCGCCAACACGTCTCGGTAGATGCGCAGTTGTTCCTCGCCGCTGCGTACCTGTTCGGAGAGCCGTTTGGCATTGTCCATCGAGATCTCCCGATCACCCGAGCGGGCAACGAGTTCATCGATCCGGTCGTCGAGGGTGGCGGCCCGGTCGTACTCGGCGAGGATACGCAGTTCGACGGCGGCCGACTCCACGACGTGGGCCACCTCGGACAATGCCTGCACGCGGCCGATCAATTCGGTCCACACCGGGCGCAGCGTCGTCTCCCGACGATCGAGTTGCTCGGCGAACGCCGCATCGAATCCGCCGCTGCGTTTGGCCCGATCGAGCTCGACCCGGACGGCGCGCAGCGCGATGATGTCGGCGGCGATCTCGACGAGCTCGGCGTGCAGATTCACCTGGGTGCGTTGCACCGCAAAGTGATCCGAGCGCCACGCCGGATTCATCATGATGCGGTCGTAGTAGTGACCGGCGATGAACAGCAGTGCCTCGTATCCGTCGACGAAGTTCGACGACCCGGGTGCGGCCGGCACCTGATTCTGTGCCGCGGGTGCCGTTCGGGGCATCGACGCGGTGACCTGATCGGCCCACTGCTCCACCTGCCGCTTACCCGAGCGGGCCGCGACCTGTCCGACGACGCCGGCGATGAGGTCCACCGCGGCCGTCCCGGCCCGCCGCACCGCCCGCAGTGTTCCCACGTTGGGGGTCGGCGTACACAACAACCCGGCGAACAGGCGCTCCCGCTCCTCGATCTCGAGGTAGATGTTCTCCCGGCGCTCCCGGCGGATCGCCCGGGTGCTCCCGGCGAACACGCCCTTGCCGGTGACGATGGCCTTGTGGGCCTCATCGCGGCGACGCGCCAGCCCCGACAATCGGTTGCGGAACACCGCGGCCACCACACTGGGCATCATCGCCCCGGACAACTGCTGCTCGGTCTGCACGATCGTGCGTTGCAGGCGGCGCAGCTCCCCGAAACCGCCGGGCAGCGTGGGCATCGGCAGACCGGTGGAGACACGGCGGATGACGATCGCACGACCGGCGGGGGTGAGGTATCCGGACGCGACGAGGACCGCGGCCACGTCGGAGAGCTCCGGTCGGTCGCCGGGCATGGCCGCGCGATCACACCACTCGCGGATCTCGGCGCCGGTCGGTCCGCTGAGGTGGCGGGCACCGGGGCGTTGAGCAGGCCGATGGGCGTCGTCGATCATCGTTCCCGGCTCCTTTCCTGACGTGGTCGAATGCGCCGGTGAGAAACGGCGGCGACCGTATGCATCCATGCTACCGGCGGGTTGCGACGGAACCGGGCGTTCGCGCCCGCCACAGCGGCCGGGTCACCCGATGCAACACCCAGGCGAGCAGCGTGCTGATCACCACGGTGATCAGCAACGCGATCACCAGATTCCCGGTGAACACCCGGTACCCCAGCACCGCCATCACCACCTCGAGCACGATGACGTGCACGCAGAACAGTTCGTAGGAGATCTCGCCGAGGAACACCATCGGCCGGCTCGCACACACCCGCGCCCACCAGGACCGCTGATCGGCGCAGGTCAACGGCACTATCAGGCCGACCGCGACGATCAGATACAGCACGTGTTTGACGATCGTCGCCGACGCGGTGGTCGGCGTGATGGTCGGTTCACCGGCGATCTCGCCCGCCGACACCACGAAGGCCACCACCGCCGCGAGCACCCAGCCGGTGGCGTGGGACCGCCGGATCATCGGCGCGCACACCGCGAGGATCATTCCCGCCACGAACCATCCGAAGAACGACGGCGCCCACAGCCGCGCCGTCGGACTCAGCCCGGTGCTGCCGGCGACGATGACGATCCAGACCGGACTGACCAGCAGCAGCGCCGACAGACCGGCCAGCAGCAGATCGGGCCGCCACCGGCCGGGCGCCCCGGTCAGCCATCCGACGCCGACCACCAGCACCCAGCCGATCAGCGGCAGCACCAGGTAGTAGACGACCTCGGCGGCCAGACTCCACATCTGGGTGAGCCCCGAATGCAGGTACCCGAGACCGTAGACCTGCGTCAGCGTCATGTTGCGCAGGAACCCCGACCAGCCGGCACCGGTCAGCGACGGCTCACCGGCCGGTGGCGCGAGGGCGTAGATCAGATACACGCCGATGACGGTGATCCAGTACGCGGGCAGGATGCGTCGTGCCCGATGCCAGAAGTATCGCCCGAGCGCCGGTGTCTCCGTCGATGAGCGGGCCGCGCGCACCCACGGGGAGAACAGCAGGAATCCGGACAGCACGAAGAAGATCGCCACCCCGACCTCGAACCGCGCGAACAGCCGTCCCACCACGTCGTCGGTGTAGTGACCGGTCCAGAACGCCGCATGGGTCACCACGACCGACACCGCGGCCACGGTACGCACACCGGTGAGCGAGGGGACACGCGAGGCCATGCGCCCGATCCTGCCAGGGGCGAAACGCTCGGCCACCACAGCCGTGGGAGATGAGGTACCGGGGAGATGGCACGATGACACCATGTCGGCCACGCCGGACTCCGGCCACCACGAGGTCATCCGCGGTCAGATCTGGCGCGACGGACACAAGGTCGACGGCTTCGATCTGGCGAGCATCTCCGAGCACCTCCGCTGCGAGAACACCCTCATCTGGGCCGACCTGGACTGCCCCTCACACGAGACGCTGACCGCACTCGCCGACGAACTCGACCTCAACAAGTTCGCCATCGAGGACACCATCGCCGCCGCCGAACGCGTCAAGACCGTCAACTACCGCAACTACACCTTCATGACCGTCTACGCGATCTCCGAACGCGAGCCGGGCACGGTACCGCCGCCGCGTGACGCGGTCGCCGGCTCCCCCGACCACCACTCCCCCTTCGCGTGGCGCGCCAAAACGTTCACCCTGCAACGGATTTCGATCTTCCTCAAGGAGAATGCGCTGATCACCGTCCGGCTCTCACCGGGCTTCGACATGGGCCAGGTGGCCACCCGGTGGGAGGAGGTCGGCGGTGAGCAATACGGGATCGGCGCGTTGCTGCACGGCCTGCTCGACGTCGTCGTCGACGGCCATTTCGACGCGGTGCAGCGACTCGACTCCGACATCGAGGACCTCGAGGAGTCCCTGTTCGACGACACGATGCGTTCCCACGATCTGCAACGACGGACCTTCGATCTGCGCAAGGATCTCGTCCTGCTGCGGCGCGTGGTGGTGCCGATGCGTGAGGTGATCGCCGGCATTCAACGTCGACGATTCGAGAATCAGGCCCCACCGGAACTCGATCCGCACTTCTCCGACCTCTATGACCACGCCTTGCGCGCCGCGGAGTGGACGGAGTCGTTGCGTGACATGGTGACCACCATCTTCGAGACCAATCTGTCGCTGGCCGACGCGCGTCTGAACACGGTGATGAAGAAGCTCACCGCGTGGGCCGGGATCGTGGCGGTGCCGACGGCCATCACCGGGTATTACGGCCAGAATCTGGATTTCCCGTTGTTCCAGACATTCACCGGTTTCCTGGTGAGCACGCTGGTGATCCTCGTCGTGGTCGTCGCGCTCTACGTGGGTTTCCGACGGCGCGACTGGCTGTAGCGCTCCGGCCACATCCGCGGTCGACGACCCCGGCCCCGGTTGGCACCACAGTCCCTCGGGCCGGCCCGGGGATACGAGGTGACTTGGGTAAAGTTGAATGCGGATTGGAGGCCGCGCAATGTCGCTTTTTTCCGTTCCGATCAAGGCGGTTCAGATCGCTGTCGGTGCCGCCCTCGTCGGCGGTGAGTCGGCGGTGCGAGCCGGACGCTGGGCCGAGGACACCACCCGGGCAACGCTGTCCTCGATCGCTGCCGACGTCACCTCGATGGCGCAGACCACGGCGTCCGCATCCGCGGGGATGATCGCCGAGGCCTTCGGGGGCACCCCCGCACGCCGGATCACCAGCAACGGTGACGTGCATTGGATCGAGGTCCGCGGCCTCGACACCGATTTCGACGCCCTCGCCGAGGCCGTCGCCATCGCACTCGACGCCACCCCCGGCGTCACCGACGTCCACGTCAACGGGCCGCTGTCGCGGGTGATGGTCACCGTCGCCGCGGGCGGGCCGTCGGCTGCGGACCTGGCGGCGGTGATCGCCGACGCCGAACGCCGGGCCCCACGCGAGGCCACACCCCCCGCCTTGGCTCCGCTGCCGGGCGACGACAATGTCATCGCGGCCGATCTGATCGGGTTGGGTGTCGCGGGCACCGCGCTCGTCTCGGCGGCCGTGTACCGCTTCCTGCCGCTGCCGGTGGTCTCCGATGTCGCCGCCGTCCCGGCAACCCTGCTCAACAATCACCCCCGCCTGCGCGGCATGGTCGAGGATCGCCTCGGCGCCGAGGGCGCGGACCTGCTCCTCTCGTCATTCCAATCGGTGACCGGCATCGTCACAGCGGCCCCGATGTCCGTCCTTGTCACCGCGACCGCCCGCGCGGTGCAGAGCGCCGAGGCATTCAACGCGCGCCGCGCCTGGGCGCAACATGCCACCGTTCTCGCCGGCCAGGCACGCAAGGTCGATGTGGTGGCACCGCTGCGGGCGGGCCCGGCGGGTCGGCACACACGCCACGGGTCCCGGTTCGATGAGATCTCGATGAATGTCGGCCTGGGTGGCTCCGGGATCCTCGCCCTCGCCGACGGACTGCGCACCGCCGCCGACGCCACCCTGGTCTCCGCCCCGAAAGCCGCACGGGCCGTGCGCGAGTCGTTCGCCGCCGCCCTGTCGCGGGGGCTGCACCTTCGCCACGGCGCCCTGGTGATGAACCCGCGCGTCCTGCGTCGCCTCGAGGACATCGACACCCTCGTGGTCGACCCGCGGGTGCTGTTCACCGACGAACTCGCCGTCACCCAGATCACCGGGGTCGATCACGACGACCGTTCCCGCGTCTGGAAGGCCGCCACCAAGGCCTTCGACGAGGGCATCCTCGAGCCCGGCTGGAATCCGTTGGCGCACCACGTCGACGACGCGCCCGATGCGTCGGCGCTCATCAGCCCGATCCGGCAGCCGATGGCCTCGGCGCTGTTGATGGAGGCACGCCGGGCCGAGGTTCGCGTGATCACCTTCGCCAATGACGGATTGCATTCGCTGCGACAGGGATTCGACGAACTCCTACCCGACGGCAAGGACCCCGATCAGGATCTGTTCGACGCGGTGGAACGGTTACGCGCCGACGGCGCGCGCGTCGCACTCATCTGCCGGGGTGCCGACGACGCGGCGCACGCCGCTCACCTCTCGGTCGGCCTGATGGACCGGGTGGACTCACCGAGCTGGTCGGCCGACATCCTGGTCCCCGACCTGGGCGCGGCCTGGCGCGTGCTGCACGCCCTGCCCGCGGCCCGTGAGGCTGCGCAACACGGAAAGGCGTTGTCCACGGGCGCGTCGCTGCTCGGCACGCTCATGCTGATCCCCAGTGTTCCCGGGTACGGGCCCGATTCGGCCAATGTCTCGGCGATGTACGCGTTCTGGTCCGGATTCTCGGTGGGCCGTGAGGTCTTCGACGAGCAACTGCCGCAACCGGATTCGGGGCATGACTGGCATGCGATGCCGATCGACGAGGTGCGCGCGCTGTTGCCGATGCCGGCCCCCGAGCCGATCGACACCAGCCTGACCAACCGGGTCACCTCGTCACCACCGATCCGGATTCCCTGGACCACGATCAGCGGCGCATGGCGACGGGTGCGCGACTTCACCGACACGATGCGCGACGATCTCGCCGATCCGATCACCCCGATCCTGACCACCGGCGCGGCCGCCAGCGCGCTGCTCGGCTCACCGCTCGACGCGGTGATGGTGTCGGGCGTGTTGCTGCTGAACACCGCGATCTCGGCCCAGCAATCGCTGCATGCCGAGCGCCTCCTGCGGTCGATGCTGGCCGTCCAGGAACCCCTCGCCCGGCGCCTGACGTCGACCGAATACGCCGGTGCACTCGGCGCCGCGGACTACGACGAGGTGCGCGCCGGACGTCTGCGGCCCGGCGACCTGATCGAGGTCCGTTCCGGTGAGGTGGTCCCGGCCGACGCCCGCATCATCGACGCCGACGCCGTCGAGGTCGACGAATCGGCGCTGACCGGCGAGTCCCTGCCGGTGGCCAAGAACACCGCCGACACCCCGGGAGCACCGCTGGCCGAGCGGACCGGAATGCTGTTCGCCGGCACCACCATGGTGGCCGGCAAGGCCCACGCGGTGGTGACCGCCGCCGACGGGGCGACACAGGTCGACCGCGCGTTGGCGCTCTCCCCCGCCCAGTCCAAGTCCGTCGGACTGGCCGCCCAACTCGGCGAGATCACCAAACGCGCCCTGCCGTGGAGCCTGGCCGGCGGAGCCCTGGTCGGTGCCCTCAGTCTGTTGCGTGGCACCCCCGTCCACGAGGCCGCCTCCGGCACCGTCTCGGTGGGTGTGGCCGCTGTTCCCGAGGGCCTCCCGCTCGTCGTCACCCTGGCGCAGTCCGCATCGGCGCGACGGCTCACCGGGTCGTCGGTGCTCATACGCAACCCGCGCGCCATCGAGGCGTTCGCCCGGCTGGACGTGGTCTGCTTCGACAAGACCGGCACGCTGAGCGAGAACCGTCTGCGGGTGACGTCGGTGCGTGCCCTCGACGGCGCCACCGAACGTGACGTCCTCGAGGTGGCCGGGGCCACCATGCTGGTCAACCGCGCAGGCAAGGTGGAGCACGCCACCGACGCGGCGATCCACCGCGCAGCCACCGAGGCCGGGATCGGGTTGGCGACCCTTGACGGATTCCTGCCCTTCCAATCCGACCGACCACTCGCGGCCGCCGTGATCGGCCGCCGCCTCATGGTCAAGGGCGCACCCGAGGCGCTGGTGAGCGCACTCGACCCGGCCGACCGCGACATCCTGCACGACACCGTCGCCGACATGGCACTGCAGGGTTTACGCGTGCTCACCGTCGCCGAACGCACCCTGACCGCGGCCCAGGCCACCGCAGCCGCCGATCCCGCCGTCCTGGCCGAGCTGTGCTCCTCGGAGCTGCGGCTGATCGGCACGATCGGTCTCAGCGACACGCCCCGCGAGGGCGCCCGCGAACTGCTCACCGACCTGCAGGCCCGGAACATCGGAGTCCGGCTGATCACCGGTGATCATCCGGTGACCGCGCGGGTCGTCGCCGGCGAACTCGGTCTCGACGTCGACGACGGCCACGTGATGACCGGGGCGGACTGGGACGTGCTCGACGCGTCGGCGCGCGTCGAGGCCGCCCGCACCCACCAGGTCTTCGCGCGGATGTCACCCGAACACAAGGTGCAGGTGGTCGCGGCACTGGAATCGGCCGGCCTGATCACCGGCATGGTCGGCGACGGGGCCAACGACGCCGCCGCCATCCGCGCCGCATCGGTCGGAATCGGGGTGGCGTCGAAGGGCAGCGACCCGGCCCGGATGGCCGCCGACGTGATGCTCCTCGACGGCGACATCGGCGCCATCATCGACGCCCTCGACGAGGGTGAGCAGCTGTGGCGGCGTGTGCAGTCGGCGGTGTCGGTCCTACTCGGGCACAACGTCGGTGAGGTCAGCTTCGGTCTCATCACGACGGTGCTGACCGGATCGCCCGCTCTGAACGCCCGTCAGATGCTGCTGGTGAACATGCTCACCGACGCGCTGCCGGCCGCGGCATTGGCGATGAGCCCGCAGAACGAGCCCGACGTGGCCGGGCGTCACGATGAGGCCACCATCTGGCGTGCGGTGGCGGTCCGTGGCGTCTTCACCACCACCGGCGCGACGCTCGCCTGGACGCTGGGGCGCCTCACGGGCACACCCGAACGGGCGGCCACCATCGGATTGGTGGGATTGGTGCTGACCCAGATGATGGAGACCCTGGGCGATTCGCACGGGCCGTTGGTCGTCGCGACGAACGTCGGCACCTTCGCGGTGATGGCGGGAATCATCAGCATCCCGGGCGTCAGTCAGGTGTTCGGCTGTACTCCGGTGGGACCCATCGGGTGGGGCGAGGCATTCGCTGCGGCCTTCGCGGCCGCTGCCATTGCCAAGACAATGCCGGGCGTCATGGACCGGCTGGCAGAGGAACTTCCTAAACTACTCGTCGATGCTCAGCACACCGACACGGACGAGGACGGCGTAGACGTGCTCGAGAGCAGGAGTGAGCAGACGAACGCCGGAGTCGACCAGGGCATCGGGCCCGAGAGAGCGAGTGATCTCCGTCATGACAGGTGAGCCTACCCCAAGTCCTACGGAAACGGATAGGGGCAAACCGGAAGAAGGGACTTCGGTCCTCGACGATGTTCGTCACCTCGTCGCGACCCACAACGACGTCTCCAAGATGGTGCGTGACGCACGTCGCTTCTCGATCAATCTGCCGCTGGTCGGCAAGGTCGCGGTGCCGCAACCCAAACAGTTGGCGTTCTACGGGGTGCTCGGTGCGCTGGCCGCGACCGGGGCCATCGAGTGGCCGGTTGCGGTGGCCCTCGGCCTCGGTGTCGCGGTGACCGCCAAGGCCGTCAGCGCCTCCCCCGCCGCGCCGCAACCCGCGCTCGTCGCGGCCCAGCCGGTCATCGTCGAGCAGATGATCGTCGAGCGGGTGACCACCGAGCCGGCGGCCGACGAGGTGGCCGACGGCCTCGAGACCGCATCTGCGACACCGGCTACGGCCCGTAGGACCGCTGCCACGAAGGCTGCGGCGACAAAGGCACCGGCAAAGAAGGCACCTGCCAAGAAAACCACCGCGAGGAAAGCTCCCGCGAAGAAGACCGCGGCACAGGCGCCGGCAAAGGCACCGGCAAAGAAGGCTGCTGCCAAGAGAACCCCGGCGCGAAAGACCGCGGCGACGAAGACTGCCGCGACGAAGACTGCGGCAAAGAAGACAGCCGCCAAGAAATCCGCGCCTGCCGCCGAGTCCACCGACTGAGGTTCACCGGTCCGGGAAGATGACCTCGAGGTAGTGGGCGTACGCCTCGGCGACCTCGTCGTCGGTGAGACCGAACTCCGCGAGGGAGTACCGGTGCACGCCGTGGGAGTGCTGGCGGTGTGACTCCCGGTGCCGCGTCATCTCGGCCCGGGTGTCGGCGCCGAGGTCGATGCCCGCTGCGGAGTAGATGCGTTCGACCTGCGCCAGCGGGTCATCGATGAGGTCGTCGTAGTTAACGTCGACGAATCGGTCCGGGTGACGTTGGCGCACGGCGAGGGACCGTTCGGCCATGTCGACGTTGCGGTGCAGCCAATGCCGCGCAACCGCTTGTGCGTCAACGTGATCGGAGAACATCGAGTGTCCGTGGGCGAGCATGCTGGAGAAGGATGCCGTCGTGCGGACCGGATCCCGATGGGTGCCTACGATGACCGCTTCGGGAAAGACGTCGAGCAGGGTGTCGAGATGCTCGAGATGAGCCGGAGTCTTGAGGACCCAGTGCGGTCGGCGATCCTGTTGGGCCAGCACCTGCAGCAACAGCTTGAGGTAATCGTAGGACGGTCGCGGGTCCTGTTCGGCGAGCCAACGCGCATACGACGGCACGTTCAGCATCGCCTCGGGCACCTGCGACAGCAACGAATACTCTTGCAGCAGAACATCTTCCTCGGGACCGTCGGCCTCCACCGCGTGGATCGCGAAGAACTGCGGGTTGAGGTAGCGCAGTGACCACTCGGCGGCCTTGGTCTGTGCGATCCGCATCCACGGACGCCGGCCCGGACGTTCCCACCGGTGCGGCAACAGGTGCACGACCTCCCACGACTGCACCGCACGCATCCGGGAGTCCGATCCGATCAGCCTGTGCAGCATGGTCGTTCCGCTGCGTTGCAGTCCGGCGATCACGATCGGTGGGGTGATCGGTTCGTCGGCGATCTCCGGCCGGCGCGTGAGGAGTTCGGCCACCCGCAGTCGGGTGCCGAGCAGGCCGGTCAGACGCGCCCGGATCACCAGCGCACCGAAGTAGGAGAGGTCGGCCTCGTCGATGATGGATCGGGTCAGCACCTCGAGGGCTTCCTCGGTGAGCGGGTCGGCCTGCCAGGGCAGTCCGGCGACCCGGGATGCCCGCGCGCGCAACGCATCCGCCGAAAGTTCCGGTCCGTGGCCGCGGTCGGTCAGGCGCCGCCCGAGGGCGTTGAGTGCGGTGATCGGCCAACGCTGTAGGGGAACGAAACCGTCGGTCACGGAAGATCTCTCACCTGCGAGACCGGCACGACGCGGGTGCGCGGCTGGGGATGATCGGTCGCCCGAATCCATCGGAACGTCATGCCGCCACTCGAATGTCCGGTGGTGTGAATCCAATTGGGCACCCCAGGATCGGTGTGGGCGACGACGACGCGCACACTGCCGTCCGGACGGTAGCCAGCGGTGTGCTTGTTGACGTGGATCGTGGAGTACCGGTAATCCAACGACTCCAGCCAGTGGTTGTCGAGTTGGAAGTTCCACGCCTCGCAGTCGGGGATCTCGGCGTCGATGACCAGCGCCTCGTCGGGTCCGAGCCGCCAATAGCTGTGGTAGTAGATGATGTTCGGATCGCCACCGGCCTTGGTGGAACGATCCGGGTCGAACATCGGCAGTTCGTTGGTGTGCTTGGCGAAGTCGTGTGCCCACTTGGCGAACAGCATCGACGCACCGGCCACCAGCAGACTCGCCTTGCCCAGCCCGGCGTCGAGCTGCGCGGCCGTCAGCGGTGCCGGTGCCGGCGGGCTCGCGTCGGTGCCTTCGGCGGCGTCGTCGATCAGGTCGATGCGCAGGTCCGCGGGCGTCTCGGTGTTGCGGTCGGCGAAGGTCTGCCGCACGATCAGCAACCCGGACGCCTCCGTCATCGGCAACCAATTGCCCTCGTGCTCAACGGCACTCACGATCAGCTCGAACCGACCGTCGGCGCCGATGGCCAGATCCGAGGCCTCCACGTATCCGGTGGTCGGCATCTGGCCACCCTGTCCGTAGTTGCCCTCCTGGGTGCCGAAGCCGAGGTAGTCGACGGTGCCACGGGTGCCGGAGATCCGGTAGCTGAGCGTGCCGTCGATGGTGGCGTTCTGGTAGTGGTTGTCGGGATTGTCCGAGCCCATCTTGGCGGTCTCGTGAATCATCCGGCGCAGCACCGGGGCTCGCGGGTCGGCGTACTCGACGAAGGCCTCGAGTCCGGCACGGGTGAGCCGCGACAGGTAGCGGTAGCCCTCGGCCTGGGTCAGCGGATCGGTCGGCGTGCCCGGGTACATGATCGACGCGCCGGCCGATTTCAGCGTGTCACAGAACTCCTCCCACGCCTGCCCGGACGCGACCCGCGCCTGCGCGACGTCGTCGGGCGTCGTGCCACGAAATCGGAGCCACGCGATGCGGGCGCGGCGGAATCCATCGAGGGCGGAGGTTGCCAGCGTGCGGCCGTTCATGGGCCCACCCTACGGCGAGGTCGGTCTGCTCAGAACGACTTTCGGGCGGTCTTCGGATCCCCGTAGGTGATCGCACGTTCGCGTCGGGTGTCGGTGAGCAGGGTGGCCGCCCACGTCACGACGGTTCCGGTGCGGTTGCGAACACCGGCGAGGAAGGCGATGTGGATCGCGCCCCACGCCAACCAGCCGATGCTCCCGGACAGCTTCAGCGGCCCGGTCTGCAGGATCGCATTCTTGCGGGAAATGTATGCGGCGGTGCCGAAGTCGCGGTACTTGAAGGGTGGCCGGTCGGTGTCGCCGGCCACCACTCCGGCGATCACCGCACCCGCATGCCGCCCGCCCTGCATGGCGACCTCGGCGACCCCGGGCAACTTCTGGTACGAACTCATGTCGCCGACGACGAAGACCTCCGGATGCCCCGGCACCGACAGGTCGTCGCCCACCGGGATGGTGCCGCCCCGGTCGGTGGTGACGCCGAGCGCGTCGGCCAGCGCCCCGGCGAATGGGACGGCCTCCACGCCGGTGGTCCACAGTGTGGTGCGCGCGTCATATCGGCACACCTTCTTCGTGGCCTTCTCGGTGATCTCGACGGAATCGGCATCCACATCGGTGACGTGCACGCCGAGGTGCGTCTCCACACCCAGGCGGTCGAGGGTGCGCTGCGCCTTCGCCGACAACGTCGGACTGAACGAGGGCAGGACCCGATCACCGCCGTGGAACAGCATCACCCGGGCCTCGTCGGGGTCGATGCTGCGGAACTCGCTCTCGAGTGCGACGTGCGCCAATTCCCGTATCTGCCCGGCCAATTCGACACCAGTCGGACCACCGCCGGCGACGGCGAAACTCAGCCACGGACGACGCTGCTCGGCGTCGGGCAGGGATTCGGCCATCTCGAAGGCGGCCATGATGCGTCGGCGGATGGCCAGGGCGTCGTCGAGCGTCTTCATCCCGATGGCGTGCTCGATGAGATCCTCGTTGCCGTGATACGACGTCCGCATCCCGGCCGCCACCACCAGGTAGTCGTAGGTGACCTCGGTGACCGTCGAATCCATCCGGGTGACGGTGACGGTGCGCGCCGCCGGGTCCACCGCGGTCGCCTCGGCGCAGAACACCTCGGCGTTGCGTTGCCGGCGCAGCAGATGCCGGATCGGGCTGCTGATGGAGCCCTCCGACAGCAGTCCGGTCGCGCATTGATAGAGCAGCGGCTGGAACAGATGGCTGGTGCCGCGGTCGATCACCGTGACCCAGACGTCGGCTCGGCGCAGACGCCGGGCGGCGTTCATGCCGCCGAAACCCGCTCCGATGATGACCACATGCGGCCGGCCGCGCCGGCCGGAGTCGGATACACCCACCCCGCCGATTGTGGCAGAAACCCGGCGAGGCGGTGGCTGTCCGCGGTCGGGGTCAGCGGGAGGCGGGAACCGCGCTGGTCACCGCAAGGGTGGCCGCGCTCGTCGCGGCGGTCACGGTGAACACCGACGGCCAGGCACCGATCTTCTTGGCCAGCGGGTGCGACGCCCCGAATGCCACGAGATAGGTGCCGAGCAGTCCGGCGGCGACGGCCGGCCCGCGGGAGCGCCATTCGTTGGTGCAGTACGCGCCGACGGCCGCGAGAACCACGCCGCCCAGTTCGCGGCGACCGGTGTAGCGGGCGGCGGCGTACCCGCCGACGAGGCCGACAGCGACAGCGGGAACCGTGGGATCGAGAGCCATGGCCGAAAGCCTACGCAAGGGGCGGGCGACACCGGCCGCGCAGTACTCATCCGGTGATCAGATAGTCCTGCTGCATCCGCTTCCAGAGCGCGAGGTGCGGATCTGTGGTGGGATCGCGCCGGTCGATGAGGTAGGTGGTGGCCGCTCCCCTCATGCTGGAGAACAGGATCGGATAGAGCTCCGGATAGCGTGGCGCCGAGGTCAGGGTGGGGCCGAGGAAGTCGGCGACGACGGCGGCCACGGTGCGGCCGATCTCCCGCTCGGCCGGCAGCAGGACCGTGCGCAGCGACTCGTTGGTGCGTGCGGCCACCCACAACTCCATCGACGCCACGAAGTACGGCTGATGGAAGGTCGACCACCCGAGGTCGGTGGCCGCCGAGATCCGCTCGACCGGATCCTCGGGCCAGTCGATCTGTGCGGGCAGTTCGGCGATCCGGGTCCGCGCGAGATGCCCGACCGACGCGGTCAGCAGGGCGTCCTTGGACGGGAAATGATGCAGCATCCGGCCGCGGCTCACGCCCGCCTCGGACTGGATGGCCACGGTGCTGGTGTGGGCATAGCCGCGCGCCACCAGAACACGCAGTGCCGCGTCGAGGATCAGGGTGCGGGTCTCGTCGCTGCGCCGCTGCCGGGGTGCCTCCATCGGGGTGAGCACACTGTTCGGGGTGAGCGCACTGCTCGGGCGCATCGTCACCGGGCCAGTCTACGAGCCGGGTTCCGCCATCGGGGTGCCGAGACGTCAGAAGTCGAGAATGTGGGGCAGACCCGCACGGTAGCGGTCCCGGTCGGCGGCCTTGATCGGGTCGAGGATCGGCAGGTCCCACAGCGGGAACACCGGAGCGGGGCGGGCCGGGCTGTCGGCGGCGTCGAGGATCGCATTCGCCGCGCGCCGTCCCGCCTCGTTGGCCCCCTCCATCGTCGCCAGGTCGATGTTGGTGCGCACATGATCACCGCCGATGAACAGGTTGGGAATGGAGGTGGCTGCGGTGGGACGGTGCTGCAGCGAACCGGCCGTGTTGACCATCAGTGGTGTGGCGTTGGCGATGGTCGGTGACCAGGTGATCCCGGGATCGAGTGACCAGGTGACGATGTCCTCGCTGCGCAGGATGCGCCGCGAACCGGAGTTCATCGCGCGCGCCATCTGCGACCACACCTCCTTCGCGATCTCGTCCCTGGTGCACTGTTTTGCCTTCTTGCCGAACAGGATTCCCGGTGTCTCCCAATCGGAGATGTCGATGGACAGGCAGTCGTGCACGCGGCCGTCGCCGTAGGTCCGGGCGAAGTCGACGTTCCACGGACCGGCCTGGAACAACCCGGTGAGCGCCCAGGGTGTGCCGAGGGAGGCGATGTGTCCGGGCGGCAGGTCCGACCTGCGGGACAGGAAGTACTGGATGCCGACCATCCAGTCGTCCTCGAGATGACGAATCCCACCGAGTTCCGGTGCGGCACCGAGGATCTGCGGGGTCAGCAGGGGTCGGAGCCGGTCGATCGGCATGGCCGCGACGTACCAGTCGGCGGTCACCGTCCGGCCCCGGGAGGTGCGCGCCCCGGCGATCTGTCCGCCCGAGACGTCGAATGCCGCGGCGCCCTCACCCATCTCGAAGCGCACGCCGCGTCCTCGGAGATACGCGACCCACGGATCGATCCACACATGATTGGTGGGGCCGTTGAGGATTCGGTCGACACCACCGTGGACGAGTCCCGCGTCGTACTGGCCGATCAGACCGGTCGCGGAAACGGCCAGCGCCCAACCGATCTGGCCGATCGTGCGGGCCGACGCGGTGCCGGATTTCGCGGCCACCAGGGCGCGGGTGAGGGCGCCGGCGAGATACTTGCGGTAGGCCGGCGACTTGCCGTCGGCCTTGACGAACTGGACCCAGGACTGTTTCTCCCACTGGCCCACCTTGCGTTCGTCACTGCTGGTGGCGATGATCAGTTCGCGGTTCACGAAGTACGCCAACTCCTGTGGCGGGATGTCGACGACGAACTTGAGTCCGGTGGTCAGCGCGTTGCGTAGATTCTCTAGTGTCGCAAGCGAACCCGCGTGGGTGATCGATCCCATGATCGATGCGGGCGCGACGGTCGGCGCGTACCCGGATTCGTCGAAGGCGACGATCGCGGTCTCGACGTTGATCAGGTGCCGGTCCTTGACGTTGCCGCCCGGCACCGGAATGCGTTGCATCGACTCGGTGACGTGCTGATAGCAGCCGGGGAAGAAGCGGAAGCCGTGTTCGCCGGGAAGCGGTTTACGCCCGCCCGCCGCGGTTCCGGGAACGTCGAGACTGCGGGCCTTGCCACCGAGGTAGGCCGGCTCGTACACGGTGACCGCGAAGCCGCGTTCGATCAGTTCGTGGGCGGCCGCGAGTCCTGCCATGCCGCCGCCGAACACCGCCACCGAGCGTCGCCGACCCGCCGCGGGCGGCACCGCACGCGCCGACGGCACGCTCACCCCGGGCATGGCGACGGCCGTCCCGGCCAACACCGCGGCGGCGGCACCGCCGGTCAGCAGCGACCGCCGGGAGACTCCCGGCCCTCCGCCCGATCCGTCGATTCTTTCGTCACCTTCGGACATGGCACGGCCCTCCCAACCTCGGAACAGTCAACTCTGACTCTTTTGATGTGATGTGCACCACTACCCCGAGGCCTGCGGGACGGAATCGGCGAAGTGTCTCGCGCCGGATGGGCCGGGCCGGGCGATGTCACACTGGACCCATGGCAGATTCGTCCCTGCACCCCATCCCCGGCACAGCCCGGTGACCGGCCCGACCGCTCCCGACCCCGCGTCTCATCCCGATCCGGCCAGCGTCGACACCGAACCGATCCCCGGCACCGCGGCACCCGCCGACGCCGCAACCCCCACGATCCTGCTGGTGTCGGGCACCCACGCCGACGCCCTCGCCGACGAGTTCGGCCGGTACCGCCGCGACTACCACGTGCGTTGCGTGGCGTCGGCGATCGAGGCGATCGTGGCACTCGGTCAGCTGGCCGGCCGTGGTGATCCGGTGGCGCTCATCGTCGCCGATTCGGAGTTGCCCGACATGCCACTCATGGAGGCGCTGCACACCTTTCGCTCCATCACGCCGACCGCACGCCGCGTCGTCGCCATCGCCTGGGAGACCTTCGCGGTGACCTCGGCGGCACTGCGTCCGGCGCTGCGCAAGGGCAAGTTCGACACCTTCCTGCTGATGCCGCGCGGCGCCCGCGACGAGGAGTTCCACTACGCGATCACCGAGATGCTGTCCGACTGGGGCTCGACCATCGCCGCCCCGGTCGTCGAGGCCGTCCGGATCATCACCGACGAGCCGACCGCACTGACCCTCGAGATCCGGGACATGCTCGACCGTTCGGGCATGCCGCATCGCACCTATCCCCCCGACAGTCCGGCCGGGCGTGAGGCGCTCGCCGCGTACGTGCCCGAGCCCGACGATCCCGACTCCGCACCGTCGTTCCCGCTGCTCCAGTCGATGATCAGCCTCAACCACGGGCTGGTCATCGCACCGTCGTCGGCCCGCGAGGTGTCGGCCATGCTCTACGGGCGGCCCTCGGATGTGGACGAGGAGGCGGTGGTGGATCTGGCCATCGTGGGCGCCGGCCCGGCCGGTCTGGCGGCCGCGGTCTACGCGGCCAGCGAAGGACTGTCGACGGTGGTGATCGAATCGTCGGTGATCGGCGGGCAGGCCGGCACGAGTTCGATGATCCGCAACTACCTCGGTTTCCCGCGCGGGATCTCCGGGATGCGGCTGGCCCAGCGGGCCCGGGTGCAGGCGGTGCGCTTCGGTGCGCGGTTCTACTCCGGGTGGCCGGTCCACAGACTCGAACTCGGCGGCCTCGAACCGGGCGGCCTCGAACTCGGCAGCGAGCACACCCCGCACCGCCTCGTCACCGACGGCGGCGATGTGCGCTCGCACGCCGTCCTGATCAGCAGCGGCGTCGACTACCGACGGGTCGGCGTCGACTCACTGGAGGCCTTGGTCGGCGTCGGCGTCTTCTACGGCGCGGCGATGTCGGCGGCCCGCGAGATGGAGGGCCGCGACGTGATCGTCGTCGGCGGCGGCAACTCGGCCGGTCAGGCGGCCATCCACCTGGCCCGGTTCGCGCGGTCGGTGACGATCGTGGTCCGCCGCGATGACCTGTCGGCCACCATGTCGCAGTACCTGATCGGCGAGATCACCTTCCATCCGCGCATCAGCGTGTGCGGTCGATGCGAGGTCGTCGACGGCGGCGGCGACGGTTCGCTGGACTGGGTGACGCTGCATCATCGCGACACCGGCGAGGACGAGCGACGCGCCGTCGGCGGGCTGTTCCTGCTGATCGGTGCCGAACCGCACTGCGAATGGGTCTCCACGGAGATCGCGCGCGACGATCACGGCTTCGTCCTCACCGGCCGCGACGTCCCCAAGAACCGATGGGCCGACGGCCTGCCCCCGGCGAACCTCGCGACCAGCGCCGCGGGGGTGTTCGCCGCCGGCGACATCCGCGCCGGTTCGATGAAGCGGGTCGCGTCGGCATCCGGTGAGGGCGCGAGCGTGGTGCCCCTGGTCCACGAGTGGGTGGAGACCTGCGTGCGGGCCTGAGCCCACCCGGCGACGCCGCCCTTCGTCGGAGCCGGTCTACCGCACATCCTTGGTCAGGTGAACCAGTGCGTATCCACCCGAGGTCGGTGTTCGGTGTGTCTCCCGGAAACCGACTCTGGCGTACAGCCGCAGGTTGCCGACGCTGCGGTCGCCGGTGAACAGGCGCATCTCGCCGACTTCGGGAGGCAGCCGCTGCTCGGCCAATGCCAGCAGCCGGCTACCCAGACCCTGGCCCTGGACATCCGGAGCGACGACGAGCCGGCCGAGTTCGGCGATCGTCGTCGCGGGATCGACGGTCACCCGGACGGCGCCGACGAGACGCCCGTTGGTGTCCCGGAGCCCCAGCGCCAGGACGTTCGACGCCGAGAGCTCGGTCGTCACCTCGTCCGGCGACTGCACCAACGGGGGTCGCCAGACATCGTCATGCGCCTGGGCCTCGGTGACGTAGGCGGCACGCTGCAACGTGAGCAACTCGCCGGCGTCGGATGCGGACAGGATCACCACGGCGGTTTCCATGACAGCCGATCAAGTCAGAGCGTCACGGTCGGACCGCCCGCACACCGCGCGTCGAGACCCGGGCGCGATCGACTCAGTCGAGCGAGGCGAGGAATTCCCGGACCCGTGGCCAGGTCTCGCGGGTCGCGGCATCACCGGCGATGAGACCGAGGTGACTGGTCTCCACGGTCGCGAAATGGACCTGCTCGGAGTCGGCGAACAGGTCGACTCCGTGCCGGGCGGCGGCCCAGCTGACGATCGCGTCGCGGTGGCTGCCGAACAGCTGGATGGGTGCGGTGATGGACGTCAGGTCGACGAGCCTGCCGTCGAAATTGAGCACCCCGGACGCGAGTTCGTCGCGGTAGATGAAGTTCTCCCACATCTGCAGCGATACCTTGCCCGCATATCCCGGCATCGTCGTCTGGAAACGGTCGATCACCTGCATCCGCGCCAGCGCATCGGTGTCGTGGGCGTTGCGCATGATGTAAGCGGGTTTCTTCAGTTCCCGCTCCCACGCCGTCGCCCGGTAGGCGAGCCGCACCAGCGGTGCCGGGATGCCGCCGAGGGCGCGCAGCGCACCGGAGATCAGGGTGCCGCCGGTCGGCTTCATCAGCGTCTTGACCAGCGGATACGGCGGAACCTTCGCGTAGTCGAGGGGCGTGCCGATGGCGGTGATCGACCGGATCGGCAGTTCCGGATGCGCGGCCGCGGTCAGGAACGTGATCGTCCCGCCGATGCTCCACGCCATGAGATCGACGAGGTCGCCCGTCGACGACGCGGACGCCTCGTCGCCACCGTGATAGTCGGCGAGAACCCGGCCGACGGCCTGGGGCACGATGTCGTCGAAGTAGTCGGAAAAGCCCATGTCACGGTCGGCGCGCCCGACGTCACCGAAGTCGACGACGTAGGGCACCCGTCCGTCCTCGAGCAGCTTCGCCACCACCGACTGCCCCGGGCCGAGGTCGTAGCAGCGGGCCGACACCGCCAGCGGCGGTACCAGCAGCACCGGGGGACGACCGGCGACGCGCGCCGCGGCACGATCGGCGTCACTGCCGTATCTGCGCAGTTCCCGGTGCTCACCGGTGTGCAGGACGGTGTGCTCGGTCTGCACGTCGGGGGCCACCTGGTGGCCTCCCAACATCCGCAGGACGAGGAGCGCACCTTCGGCGGTGGACGGCGCCTCGTTGTCTTTCGGCGCGATTGCGGGGCTCGACATCCTGGCGAATCTACGCGACGCACCCATCGGCGAGGCGGCAGCCCTTTAGGACGCGTGCTCGCGGGACTCGTCGTCGTCCCAGAAGTTGACGGCGTCGAGACTGCGGATCAGCCGATCGCGGGCGTCGGCGAACCGGGCGTGGATCTCGGTCCGGATCGAGGCCTCGTCGCCATCGCGCAGAAAACCGATGAGTCGGCGGTGGCTGGCGACGGCCTGGCGGCCCCACTCCGGATCGTGCGCATAGAGCTGATGCGGTGAGTACTTGTTGGCCTCGAACAGGAACCAGGCGAGTTTCTTGCTGTGCGCCATCAGATTCACGTGACGGTGAAAGGCGAACTCGCGATCGAGGACCCGATCGGCATTGCCGGTGTCGACGGCGGCCTCGAGTTCATCGACGATGGTCGCCAATTCCGTGAGGCTGCGCGCCAACTCCGGATCGGCGATGGCGTGGGTCGCCAGGCGCGCCGACAACTCGGCCTGCATCCAGAAGAGGTCGACGATGTCACCGCGTTCGAGATTCTCGACGATGAACCCGCGATGAGGGGACGACCGGACCAGACCTTCACCCCGCAGCGTGACCAACGCCTCGCGGACCGGCGTGACGCTGCATCCGAGCGCGGACGCTGTCTCGTCGAGCCGGATGAACTGACCGGGACGGATGTCTCCGGTCATGATCCGGGTACGCAAGTGGTCGGCGACCTCATCGGTGAGCTGTTTACGACCGAGCCGCACAGCTGCCATCGCCTTGTCTCCTCTCGTCATCCCCGACCGCACTTCCCCTACCGAACCTTATTGTCTCGTGCCCGAATTCGTCGATGCGTTCCCCGATCGGGACAACCGAACGGGCATTGCGCGTCACACGATCGCCCTGTCGTGACGGAGTCGTGTGCCGGCCGATGGCGTACCGCCTGCGCCGCGGGATCGCGATGCGCGTCTGCGCGTTGGTGAGGACCGCGGTCGCCTCGTCGAGATCGGGCAGGTAGGTGGTGGCCATGGACGTCTTCTTTCTCGCGAGGCCGGACCACGAGCGCGTCCGCCCGGGTGACCGACCGAGTCGCCGGGTGCCCGCCAAGCGGGTGCCGTGGACGACGGCGACTCCTGTGCCGTAGTGGTGCTCCGACGATCATCCCGCAGAGGAGTGTCCGCTTGTGACTGATATCTCAGGTTCTGCCGGTCAGGCTAACATACTTAAAATATTAAATGTAGAGTCGCGCTCAGCGGCCGGTTCTGGCGACCGGGCATACTCATCGTCGATGACCACTCACGACCCGAGCGCAGCGCCATCCGAGGACACCGGCGCCGTCGCCGTGGTGGGCACCCTCAATCTCGACCAGGTGGTCCGCGTGGATCGACTTCCGGCCGACTCCGAAACCGTCCTCGGCCTGACGCAGACCGAACGGCCCGGCGGCAAGGGCGCCAACCAGGCCCTCGCCGCCGCCGGACGCGCCCGGGTGGCGTTGGTCGGCGCCGTCGGCGACGACGCCGCGGCCGAGACGATGCTGACTCATCAGCGATCCGCCGGCGTCGACGTCGACCACATCCACCGCGCCGAGGGCATCAGCGGACGGGCCGTCATCGAGGTCGACGCGCACGGCACCAACCGCATCATCGTCCTGTCCGGCGCCAACGCCGACCTGCCCATCGATCACACGCTCACCGCGCTGGATGGACTCGATCCCGACGTCGTCCTGACCCAACTCGAGTGCCCCATGGCGATCACCGAGGCGGTGGCCGACTGGTGCCGCGGCCACCGGCGACGATTCATTCTCAATCCCAGTCCGGTTGCGCCGCTGAATGATTCCATTCTCGCCATCGCGGATCCGGTGATCGTCAACGAGGTCGAGGACGCCTACTACGGCGGTCCGGAGAAGCTGGGCTCGACGTGTCGCAGCGTGGTGATCACCCGCGGCGGCGACGGGGTCGTCGTGATCGACGACGCGGGTGAACATCACATCGAGGTCCGCGCCGTGACGGCCACCGACACCACCGGTGCCGGCGACGTCTTCGCCGGAGTCCTGGCCGCCCATCTCGCCGGTGGCCTCGACCTCCTGGCCGCTGCCCGGCACGCGGCAAGCGCGGCAACCGAATTCGTCGAGCGCGGTCCGACGGCACACTGAGCCAACCCGACCGCCTCGTTCATACACGCACCCGTTGACAGCGCTCACCTCAACGCTGACAGCGCCCTCTCCAACGCTGACAGCGCCCAGGTTCGAGGAAGACGGGACACAAGAGCCACCTGACGAACATGCGTCCACAGCCAATCCCTCGTAACCTCGGCCCCATGACGTCCGACCACACCCGCCACCTGATTCGGTACGGCGGGACCTTCTCACCCGAGCTGATAGCCCGCGCGGAGGGCAGCTTCGTCTACACCGCCGACGGCCGACGCATCCTCGACTTCACCTCGGGGCAGATGTCGGCGATCCTCGGGCATGCGCACCCGGAGATCGTCGCGACCATCTCCCGGCAGGCCGCCACCCTCGATCATCTCTTCAGCGGCATGCTGTCCGAGCCTGTGCTGGAACTGGCTGCACGTCTGTCGGATTCGTTGCCCGATCCGCTTGACAAGGTGCTGCTGCTGACCACTGGTGCCGAATCCAACGAGGCCGCGATCCGCCTGGCGAAACTCGTCACCGGCAAGCACGAGATCGTCTCGTTCGCCCGCTCCTGGCACGGCATGACGCACGCGGCGGCCGCCGCCACCTACAGCGCGGGACGCGGCGGCTACGGTCCGGTCGCCGCCGGCAATTATGCTCTGCCGACACCGGATTCGTTCCGTCCCGACTTCACCCACGCCGACGGCACCCTCGACTGGGAACGGCAACTCGACTTCGGATTCGGTCTCATCGACGCGCAGTCGGTGGGTTCGCTGGCCGCCTGCATCGTCGAACCCATCCTGTCCTCCGGCGGGGTCATCGACCTTCCGCCGGGTTATCTGGCTGCGCTGCAACGCAAATGCCGGGAACGGGACATGCTGCTGATCCTCGACGAGGCGCAGACCGGGCTGTGCCGGACCGGCACCTGGTACGCCTTCGAACGTGACGGTGTCGTCCCCGACATCATCACCCTCTCCAAGACCCTGGGCGCCGGCCTGCCCCTCGCGGCCACCATCACCAGCACCGAGATCGAACAGGCCGCCCACGACCGCGGCTTCCTGTTCTTCACCACCCATGTCTCCGACCCGCTCGTCGCCGCCGTCGGCAACACCGTGCTCGACGTCCTCGAACGCGATCACCTCGATACCCGTGCGACACACGCCGGAAAACTGTTGCGCGACGGCCTGCTTCGTATCCAAGACCGCCACAGTGTGGTGGGTGACGTCCGCGGCCGCGGGCTGCTGCAGGGACTCGAGCTCGTCGATTCTGACGCCGACCGCCTCGGCGCCCAGGTCACCCGCCGCTGTTACGACCTCGGATTGCACATGAACGTCGTCCAGTTACCCGGCATGGGCGGCACCTTCCGAATCGCGCCGCCGCTGACCGCCTCCGACGACGAGCTGGAACTGGGTCTGTCGATCCTGGAGCAGGCCATCGCCGAACTCGACGCGTGACCCGGCAGGTCAGCCGTCCTTCGCGTCGAGAGCCGCGGCCACCTCGGCGGGGAATCCGCCGGTGGCCACCGGTCCCCACGACGTCGGGGTGATGCGGATGACCGATTTGTTCTGCACCCGCATCGCCTCGCGGTACTCGTCCCAGTCCGGGTGCTCACCGGAGATGCACCGGAAGTAGTCGACCAGCGCGTCCTCGGCCTCGGGCATGTCGAGGACCTCGGCGGTGCCGTCGACCTGCACCCACGGGCCATTCCATTCATCGGAGATCACGCACACGCTGACCTGCGGTCGCCGTGCGGCATTGACCGTCTTGGCACGAGCGGGATAGGTCGCGATGACGATGCGGCCCTGCGCGTCCACACCACCGCTGACCGGCGAGAGTTGCGGCGCGCCGGAGCCACGGGTGGTGAGCAGGAGCATCTTGTGGCGAGGCGTGACGAAGTCGATGAGTTCGGCCTTCTCGACGTCGGTGGCGGTGGCGATGGTTCTGGGCATACCGCCACCCTAACCATGGGCACGGCCCCGATGGACCGGAGAACACCGATGGACCGGAGACCACAGCACAGCGCATTGGCGGCCGTCATCGCCGCGGTATCGAGGACCGTGGCGTTCGGCGACATCCGCACCAACCCGGGCTTATGGTGTGACAAACCCATCTACGAAGGAGAGCCCGCTATGTCTGAATCTCCTGTCGCCACCCCTCCCGCCGCGTCACCGACCCTGCGGGAGTTGACCGTTCGGGGCATCATTCTCGGCGGCCTGATCACCCTCGTGTTCACCGCCGCGAACGTATACCTCGGCCTCAAGGTCGGTCTCACCTTCGCCACAGCCATTCCCGCAGCGGTGATCTCGATGGCCGTTCTGCGGTTCTTTGCCCATCACTCGATCATCGAGAACAACATCGTCCAGACGATCGCCTCGGCCGCGGGCACGCTGTCGGCGATCATCTTCGTCATCCCGGGCCTGGTGATGATCGGCTGGTGGACCGGATTCCCCTACTGGATCACGATGGCGGTCTGCGCCGTCGGCGGCATCCTCGGCGTGATGTACTCGATCCCGCTACGCCGCGCACTCGTCACCGGCTCCGACCTCCCATATCCGGAAGGTGTTGCCGCAGCAGAGGTTCTCAAGGTCGGCGAGACCGAGGCGGGCGCGGAGAGCAACCGCGCCGGCCTCATCGCGATCATCGCCGGATCGCTCGGATCGGCGCTGTTCGCGTTGCTGGCCAAGATGCGGATCGTCACCGACTCGTTGGGTGCATACCTCAAAATCGGTTCCGGTGGAACTATTTTCGGCGCGAGCCTATCGCTGGCCCTGATCGGTGTCGGGCACCTCGTCGGCCTGACCGTCGGCATCGCCATGCTCGTGGGTCTGATCATCTCCTACTTCATCCTGATGCCGATCTACTCGTGGGGTGACTTCACCGCATCCACCGGCGCCATCGGCGACGTCCTCGACACCGTCTTCTCCGACGACGTCCGGCTCATCGGCGCGGGCGCGATCGCCGTGGCGGCGGTGTGGACCCTGATCAAGATTCTGCGGCCGATCATCACCGGCATCTCCAATGCCCTGACGTCCTCGCGTTCACGACGCGCGGGGGTCACCGTCGACATCACCGAACGCGACATCCCGATCACCTACGTCGGGGCCACCGTCGTGGCGATGCTCATCCCGATCGGATTGTTGCTCTGGGACTTCGTACACACCCCCGCGTCGGGGCAGTCCACCAACCCGATCGACGGGTCGTCGGGCGGTATCATCTCCGTCACCATCCTGTTCGTGGTGACCATCGGTCTGGTCATCGCCGCCGTGTGCGGCTACATGGCCGGCCTGATCGGTTCGTCCAACAGCCCCATCTCGGGTGTCGGCATCCTCGTCGTCATCATCGCCGCGGTCCTGGTGAAGATCGTCTACGGGACGGCGTCGGGCAGCGAAATCGACGCGCTCATCGCCTACACGCTGTTCGCCGCCGCGATCGTCTTCGGCGTCGCCACCATCTCCAACGACAATCTCCAGGACCTCAAGACCGGCCAGCTCGTCGGCGCCACACCGTGGAAGCAGCAGGTCGCGTTGATCATCGGCGTCCTCTTCGGGTCGATCATCATCCCGCCCATCCTGGAACTGATGAACAACACCTTCGGCTTCGCCGGGATGCCCGGAGCCGGCGATGATGCCCTGTCGGCACCGCAGGCCCAGTTGCTGTCCACCCTGGCCACCGGCGTCCTCGGCGGTTCGCTCAACTGGAGCCTCCTCGGGATCGGCGCACTCATCGGGATCGGCGTCATCATCGTCGACGAGGTACTCGGTCTCACGACTCGGCGGCTGCGGGTTCCGCCGCTCGCCGTCGGCATGGGGATGTACCTGCCGATGTCGTTGACGTTGGTCATCCCGATCGGCGCGATCCTCGGTGTCTTCTACAACAAGTGGGCCGATCGTTCCGGCGGCGACGCCGAGCAGAAGAAGCGGATCGGCGTGCTGATGGCCACCGGCCTGATCGTCGGTGAAAGCCTCTTCGGTGTCATCTTCGCCGGCATCGTTGCGGCCACCGGCGACGATTCTGCACTCGCCGTCGTCGGCGACGGCTTCGAGAATTACGCGATCTGGCTCGGCGTCGTCTTCTTCGTTCTGCTCGTCGGCGGACTGTACAAGTACGCGCAGCGCCTCGCGAGCGCCGGCGGCACGCCCGGCCCGAAGGCGGACATGACCAAGCGGCTCTGAGCCACTGCGTCAACCGGTCCACGGTAACTGCACGCTCGACTCCCGTTTGCGCGCAATGCATTCCGCGCAAACGGGAGTTGCGCGCGGAGCTACCCCGACGACGCCGGCGCCAGGATCGCGGCGACCATGCGCTTCATCTGCATCCCCCAGTAGTCGTCGAGCGGCGCCTCGGGCCGCATCAGGGTGTGCAGAATGGCCGCGCCACCGAGCATCTCGATGAGCAGAGTGGCGTCGACGTCCGCACCGATGGCACCGGCGTCACGCGCGGCCTCGAGCCGCACGCCGACGGCCCCGAAAACCCCGCCGAAGCCTTCGAGGACCTGCCGATGCAGTGCCGGGTCGGCGGCCATGTCGGCGATCAGGCCGGGTAACGCGGCGCGGGTAACCGGGCTGCCGAACACCTCGCGCACCTCGGCGATCATCGAGGCGAGGTCGGCGTCGAGGTCGCCGGTTTGTGACACCAGCGTGGTGAATCGGCGCAGGGTCGCGTCGTGCACGAGATCGGGTTTACCCGTCCACCGACGATAGATGGCCGTCTTGGTGGTCCCGGCGCGTTCGGCCACCGCCGACATCGTCAACCGGGCGTATCCGACATCGACGAGGAGCTCACGGGTCGCGCCGATGACTGCCCCGTCGATCGCCTCATCGCGAGGTCTCCCGGCGGATTTCCGGATTTCGCTGCGCGGGGACACCTGGTCTGCTGTCATAACGCAACCGAGCGTAGCGGAATCGGGGCGAATGGAGCATCATGACCGAATCGGCATCCTCGACGGGCACTCCCACCGTCGACACCCATGTGGATCCTCTCCAGCGCTCGGCGCGCGACACCTCGTCGCTCGCCGACACTCTCGCGGACTGGATCGCCGTCCGGGCACCCGATCGTGGTCGCCCGGACCTGCACATCGACGCCGGCGGCGACGCGAACGGCATGTCGTCGGAGACCATCATGGTCGACGCCCGTTGGCCCGGTGAGCAATCTCCGGAGCGTTGGGTGATGCGGATGGCGCCACGGGCAGAGGACATCCCGGTCTTCGACACCTACCGCCTCGATCATCAATACGAGGCGATGCGCCGCGCGGCCGCGGCCACCGCCGTGCCGATTCCGCAAGTGCACTGGCTCGAACCGACCGGCGACGTGGCCGGCTCTCCGTTCTTCCTGATGGACCGCGTCGACGGTCTGGTACCGCCGGATGTCATGCCATACACCTTCGGCGACAACTGGCTCTTCGACGCGTCGACGGAAGAGCAACGAGTCCTGCAGGATTCGACGGTGCGCCTGATCGCCGAGCTGCATTCGATACCCGACGCAGCCGCCACCTTCGACTTCCTGCGCGATGGTGGACCGCCATCCGACACCGACCTCGGCAGCCGGTTCTCCTGGCTGGTCGAATGGTACGAGTCGTCGGCTGCCGCGATCGGCCGTTCGCCTCTCGTCGACCGCGCGCTCATCTGGCTACGGGAGAACTTCCCCACCGACGCGGCCGCCCGCCCCTCGGTGCTGGTGTGGGGTGACGCCCGCATCGGCAACGTGATCTATCGGGACTTCGCACCGGTGGCCGTACTCGACTGGGAGATGGCCACATTCGGCCCACGGGAACTCGATGTTGCCTGGATCATCTTCGCCCACCGGGTATTCCAGGAGCTGTCCGGCCTGGCGGCCCTGCCCGGCTTGCCGGACTTCATGCGCGAGGACGACGTCCGCGCCACCTACCGCGACGCGACCGGCGTCGAACTCGGTGATCTGCAGTGGTTCTCGGTGTTCGCCGGCGTCATCTGGTGCTGCGTCTTCATGCGTGCCGGCGCGCGACGCGTGCACTTCGGGGAGATCGACCCGCCCGGCGACATCGACGCCGAACTGTTCTATCACCGTATCCTGCTCGAACGTCTCATCACCACACCCGAGGAAGGACACTGATGCTCGGCCCCGCCGACGAGTTCCCGATTCATCAAGTACCCCAACCGATTGCCTGGCCCGCAAGCTCCGATCGCAACTTCTACGACCGCTCCTACTTCAACGCGCACGACCGGAGCGGTGAGATCTTCCTGATCACCGGCATCGGCTACTACCCGAATCTGGGCGTGAAAGATGCGTTCGTACTGATCAATCGAGGTGGTGACGCCCAGACCGCGGTGCACCTGTCCGATGCGATCGACGCCGATCGCCTGCACCAGCACGTCGGCGACTACCGCATCGACGTCACCGATCCCCTGCATTCGCTGCACATCTGCCTCGCCGAGACCGAGGGCATCGAGATCGACCTCACCTTCACCGGGCTGTTCGACGCCCTGCAGGAGATGCCGCACCTGATGCGCACCGGCCCCAAGGTGACCCTCGACGCCCAGCGCTTCGCCCAGGTCGGCACGTGGCGGGGCCGCATCGTCGTCGACGGCGAGGAGATCACCGTCAACCCCGCCACCTGGATCGGCACCCGCGACCGGTCCTGGGGTATCCGGCCGGTCGGCGAACCCGAGCCCGCGGGTCGCCCGGCCGATCCACCCTTCGAGGGCATGTGGTGGAACTACATCCCGATGGCCTTCGACGACTTCCAGCTCGTGCTGATCGTGCAGGAATCCCCGGATGGCTTCCGCACGCTCAACGACTGCAGCCGGGTGTGGAAGGACGGCCGCGTCGAGCAACTGGGCTGGCCTCGGATCACCGTCCGCTACCGTCCGGGTACCAGGATTCCGACCGGCGCCACCATCGAGGCCACCGACCCGTCCGGGGCGGCCGTGCACCTCGAGGTCACGTCGCGGCTGGCGGTACCGATCCACGTGGGCGGCGGCTACGGCGGCGATCCCGACTGGACGCACGGGGTGTGGAAGGGCGCCGATTTCACCGAGCGTCGCACGTACTCGCTGTCCGATCCGGCCGTCGCGGGCCGCATCCCGTTCGGGGTCATCGATCACGTCGGACACGCGATCTGCCGGGAGGCCGACGGCACCACCCGCGACGGCTGGGGACTCTTCGAGCACGGCGCGCTGGGCCGCCACGATCCGTCGGGTTTCGCGGACTGGTTGTCGGTCGCGCCCTGAGTTCTGCGCCACACCGCTTGCCTTGTACCCCCGGGGGTATATACCCTCGGGGGTATGAGAATTGTTGTCGTCGGCGGTGTCGCCGGAGGTATGAGTGCGGCGGCCCGTGCTCGGCGTCTCGACGAGCATGCCGAGATCATCGTCCTCGAACGCGGTCCGCACCCGTCGTTCGCCAACTGCGGGTTGCCGTACTACGTCGGCGGTGAGATCGCCGACCGCGACGAACTCCTGCTGCACACGCCGGAAACCCTCGCCGAGACACTGAACCTCGACGTCCGGGTCAACCACGAGGTGATCGCGGTGGACCCGGACACCCGTCGGGTGCGCGTGGCCACCGCCGGCGGCATCGACGAGATGGCCTACGACCACCTGATCCTGGCGCCCGGAGCGCGCGCCGTCCGCCCGCCGATCCCCGGCCTCGACGCCGAATGCGTCACCACGTTGCGCACCGTCGGCGACGCCGTCGCCCTGCGCGAACGCGTGCTCGACGGCGCACGGCGCGCCGTGGTCCTCGGTGCCGGCTTCATCGGCGTCGAGGCGGCCGAGGCCCTGCGCCTGCGTGGCCTCGAGGTGGCCCTCGTCGAACTCTCCGACCACGTGCTGCCGCCCCTCGAACGCGAGTTGGCCTCCGCCGTGCGCGATGAACTGACCCGCCTGGGCATCGCGGTTCACGACGGTATCGCCGCTACCGAGGTCGAATACCATGGCGCCACAGCCGATTCCGATGACCCGACCGCGACGGTGATCCTGTCGGACGGCACCCGGATTCCCGCCGATGTGATCGTGCTGTCCATCGGCGTCATCCCGGATACCGCCCCCTTCGAGGCCGCCGGCGTGGCCTGCGAACGCGGTGCGATCGTCGTCGACGAGCATGGCCGGACCAACCTCGACCGCATCTGGGCCGTCGGGGATGCGACGGTCTCCACCGATGCGGTCACCGGTATGCGACGCCCCGTCGCCCTGGCCGGGCCGGCCAATCGCGCGGGCCGGCAGGTCGCCGACGCCATCCTCCGACCCGAGACCGCCCGGCCGATCCCGGCCCCCTTGGGCACGGCGATCGTCCGCGTCGGCGAGCTCACCGCCGCCCTCACCGGCGCCAACCGGTCAGCTCTGGATGTGTCCGGAATCGATTATCGGACAATGCATCTGCATCCGAACAGTCATGCCGGGTACTTCCCGGGGGCCGAACAGATCAGTCTGATGCTGCACGTCCGCGCGGGTGACGGACTCCTGCTGGGCGCCCAGGCGGTCGGTCTCGACGGCGTCGACAAGCGAATCGACGTGCTCGCCACAGCGATCCGCAATCACATGAGCGCCGCCGATCTGATCGATCTCGACCTCGCCTACGCGCCGCCCTACGGATCCGCCAAGGATCCGGTGAACCTCGCGGGCATGATCGCCGACAACATCGCCACCGGCACCGTGCGACTCTGGCACGCCGCCGACGTCGACACCGTCCTCGTCTCGTCATTGGTGCTCGACGCCCGCTCGGCCGACGAGTACGCCGGCGGACACCTGCCCGGAGCACTCAACATCCCGCACACCGAGATTCGTGAGCGGATCGAGGAGGTCCGGGCGGCCGCCGACGGCCGGCCGGTGCGCGTCTACTGCCACTCGGGCATGCGCTCATACCTGGCCACCCGCGCCCTGTCCGCGTCCCTACCCGACGTCGCGAATCTCTCCGGCGGGATGCTGACCTTCCTCGGCTGGTTCGGTGCGGCGGCCGCCGACCACATCGTGGCCGACGAACGCACCACCGCCTGACCTCGCACCATCACACCCACCCCATCTCACCGACCCCCCATCTTCACCAACCCCGAGGAGTACCCATGTGCCAACGAACGACCTGCCGGAAATGCGGAAAGGCCAGCTGGCGAGGCTGCGGTAATCACGTCGACCAGGTGATGCGCGGCATCCCGCAATCGCAACGCTGCCAAGGGCATGCGGGCGAGCCGGGCATGTTCGCTCGGTTCTTCGGCAAGGGCTAGACACACACGCCAGGCGCGGCTCAGACCCGTTCTTCGCCTACCCGGCCAATCCGCCGGCAGTGGGTGACGACGACACCATCGGGGCACGATCGAGTGCC
>NZ_JBSFPC010000021.1:0-44353 GCF_053587995.1 Gordonia sp. NPDC003504 | reverse complement strand
ACTGGTTCTCCCGCCCGGGGGGTCAGACACCTGGGGCGCGGCGTGTCGGACAGGCGGCGCCACTGATATGCGTTGAAGTCTGATGCTCGGGGAATCCCGGCGACTCAGCCCACGTCCGGCGGGGTCGCGACGATCTTGGCCATGTACAGCTGCTCGCCGAGCTTGTCCATCAGTTCGAGCTGGGTCTCGAGGTAATCGATGTGGTGTTCCTCGTCCTTGAGGATCTCCTCGAACAGCTTCGCCGAGGTGATGTCACCCTTGCTGCGGCACAAGGCAATTCCAGGCTTCAGCCGGTCGACCACCTCGAGTTCGATGGCGAGGTCGGATTCGAACTGCTCGCGCAGGGTCTGCCCGATGCGCAGCGGCAGCAGCTTCTGATAGTTCGGCAGGCCTTCGAGGAACAGGATGCGGTCGGTGAGGATCTCGGCGTGGGTCATCTCCTCGATCGATTCGGCGCGGGTCTTGCCGGCCAACTCCGTGAAACCCCAGTTGTCCTGCATCTTCGCGTGCAGAAAGTACTGGTTGATGGCGGTCAGCTCACTGGTCAGCTGCTCGTTCAACAGGGCGATGACCTCGTCATCTCCACGCATGACACAACTCCGCTCGGGTCAAAGAATGATGAGTCGAACGGTAACACGACCAATGGCCCCATGTGAGGCATTCACATGAGGTCGAACTCGGCGTGTGTCAGGCGGCGCTGGTGACGGCGGTCCTTTCGCTGAGAATCTCGGAGAGTCGTTCGAGGCAGGTTCCGCATCCTTCACCGGCGCCACAGCGATCGCTGATGGCGTCGACGGTCCGCGCACCCTGGGAGCAGTGCTCGTGGACCTCGTCCTCGGTCACCGCGCGGCAGATACAAACGAACATCGGAACTCACCTCATCTGACTATTAGGTGAGGATTACATAAAATCCCGTGGTGCACAAGGGTTGCCTAACCTTGGACCCAGTCCAGATTGGGATGTCGGAGCGTAGACGTAGGGTGTGGAGCCGTGACAACCACGATCACCACCGTCAACGTGAACGGCATCCGGGCGGCCACCAAGGCGCGATCCGAGATCAATCCCGGCCTCCTGACCTGGCTCGATTCGGCAGATCCGGACATCGTGCTGCTCCAGGAGATCCGGGCGAGCGAACAACAGGCACGGGAGGCGCTCGGGCCGATGATCGATCGGGGTTGGCAGCTGACGATGACCGAATCGGTGGTCAAGGGCCATGCCGGGGTGGGAGTGATGAGCAAGGTCACACCGACGGCGGTGCGGACAGGCTTTGGCAGTGCCGAGTTCGACCCGACCGGGCGTTACCTCGAGGCCGACTTCGCCACCGGCGTCGCATCTGGAGCGGGACCGCTGACCGTCGGGAGTCTCTACCTCCCGAAGGGGGCGGGGGCCCCGACGCCGTCGAGCACCGACAAGGACGTCGCGAAGTTCGAGGAGAAGAAACGGTTCCTCACCGAATTCGGCGACTACCTGACCACCGCGGCACGACGCCGCCGCGACGTCGTGGTCGGCGGCGACTGGAACATCGCCCACGCCGAGTCCGACATCAAGAACTGGAAGGGCAATCTCGGTAACCCCGGGTTCCTGCCCCATGAACGGGAGTGGGTGGCGCACCGCCTCGGAACCGGCTGGGTCGACGTGGTGCGCGAACTGCATCCGGGCGTCGACGGCCCGTACAGCTGGTGGTCGTGGCGGGGCAAGGCCTTCGACAACGACTCGGGGTGGCGGATCGACTATCAACTCGCCAATCGGGCCCTGGCCCGGCGGGCGGTCAAGGCCTTCGTCGACCGCGCCGACTCCTACGACCGCCGCTGGTCGGATCACGCGCCGGTCACCGTGATCTACGAGTGAGTGCGTTTGAGAGAATCTGGTGTCATGAGTGACGTTTCGGATTCCGCCGCGCCGCGCCGGCGTGTGCTGTCGGGCATTCAACCCACCAGCGACTCCTTCCACCTGGGCAATTACCTGGGCGCGGTCAAGCAGTGGGTGGAACTGCAGGACGATTTCGACGCGTTCTACTTCATCCCCGACATGCACGCGTTGACCGTCGAGTTCGACCCGAAGACCCTCGCCGACCGCACCCGGCTGTCGGTGGCCCAGCTGCTCGCGGTCGGCGTCGACCCGGCTCGTGCGACGGTGTACGTGCAGTCCCACGTCCCCGAGATCGCGCAGCTGACCTGGGTCCTGCAGTGCATCACCGGATTCGGTGAGGCCAGTCGCATGACGCAGTTCAAGGACAAGAGCGCCAAGCAGGGCACCGACGCGACCGGCGTGGGCCTGTTCACCTACCCGATCCTGATGGCCGCCGACATCCTCGCCTTCGACGTCGATTTCGTGCCGGTCGGCGAGGATCAGCGTCAGCATCTGGAACTGACCCGTGATCTCGCGCAGCGGTTCAACAAGCGATTCGGGAAGGCATTCGTCGTCCCGCGGGCGCACATCGTCTCCGAATTCGCCAAGATCTATGACCTGCAGAATCCGACGGCCAAGATGAGCAAGTCCGCCGACACCGACAAGGGTCTGATCAACCTCCTCGACGACCCGAAGCGTTCGGCGAAGAAGATCCGTTCGGCGGTCACCGACACCGATTCGGTCATCCGGTTCGACCCGGCCGAGAAGCCGGGAGTGAGCAACCTGCTGACCATCCAGTCGGCGCTCAGCGGGGTGGGCGTCGACGATCTCGTCGCCAAGTACGAGGGCAAAGGGTACGGCGACCTCAAGGTCGACACCGCCGAGGTACTCGCCGACTTCGTGACGCCGCTGCGTGGCCGCGTCACCGAGTACCTCGACGACCCTGCCGAACTCGACGCCATCCTGGCACGGGGCGCCGGCCGGGCCCGCGACGTCGCGGCCGCCACGCTGGCATCGGTATACGACAAGGTGGGGTTCCTCGCGCCTACGGTAGGGGAGTAGACCCGCCGTCGGTGTAGTCCACGCCCGGCGGGTCGCGTGATCGCGGAGCGTGCGCTCCGCACCGAGGCGGAGGGTGGCACATATGGGTGCGATGATCGACCGGATCAAGCGACTGATCGCGCTCGCGCAACAGCAGTTCGCCGACGCACGCCGACGATGGCCATGGCTGGAGCACCTGATCGCGATGCAGCAGCGATACACCACCCGGCGCGGCAACCTGTATGCGGCGAGCATCAGCTTCAACGGCATCCTGGCGCTCGTCCCGATCGTGATGGTGGCCTTCGCGATCGCCGCCTTTGTGCTGGCCAGTAGGCCGGACCTGATCGACCAGATCCAGGAGTCGGTGGTCAAGGAACTGCCCGGCGAACTCGGCAGCCAGGTCGAGCAGGTCATCGATTCCGCGATCGCCTCACGCACCGCGGTGGGCGTCGTCGGTCTTCTCGGTGCCGCGCTGACCGGCATCGGCTGGATCGCCGGGGTCCGAGCGGGGATGACCGAGATGTTCGGTGGGCGCCTGAATCGTAATGCGTTGGTGTCCAAGGGAACCGACCTGCTGACCTTCGCCCTCCTCGGAGTCGCGTTCGCGGTGACGATGGCGTTCACCACGTTGGCCAACGGTGGCGGCATCGTGTCGACGATCCTGCGCTGGGTGAAGGCCGATGACGCCGCCTGGGCGCCGGTGGTGGTGCGTGGTGTGGCGGTGGTGATCTCGGTGCTGGCGAGCTGGTTGTTGTTCACCTTCATCTTGTCGCGTTTGCCGTTGGTGCCCTTACCCTTCCGCAACACCCTGAGGGCCGGCCTGATCACCGCGATCGCCTTCGAGATCGTCAAGGCGGTCGGCGGGATCTACCTGAAGTCGGTGCTGAGCAGCCCGGCCGGGGTGGCGTTCGGGCCCATCCTCGGCGTGATGGTCTTCGCCTACCTGGCCTCTCGCATCATCCTGTATGCCACCGCATGGTGCGCGACCGATCCGGTCAACGCCCCGTACCAGGTCGCCGACGAGGTCGATCCGGCCGAGCAGGCCGTCGTCGTCCGCCCGACGGTGGAGGTGAACCCGATGCCACGCGCCGCCGTGGTCGCCGGGGCTGCGGCGTTCGGCACGCTGGTCGGCTTGGCGCTCAGGAGGTTTCGCGACTGATCGGTACTGCTGGTCATCGGCTGCGGCGGCGGACCATCATGCGCCGGGCGGCGGCCACGAGGGCGACGACGGCCAGCGCCGCGACAAGTCCGATGAGCAGGCGTGTCGATGTGCTCCGGTTGGTGGCCGGGTCGGCGAGGCTCGCATTCTGTGGCGCCGCACCGGCGGTGGGACTTGCCGACGCCGGCCGGTCATCGGCCACCAACTCGCCGACGCGGATTCCCGCAGGTGACCGGAATCCGTAATCGAGAAGAGACGCGCCCTGTGTCCAGTAATTGTCGTCGGCGGTGGACAGCCCGTACATCTGCACGATCAGGATGCGACGATCCCCCTGCTGTGCGGCCCCGACGAAGGTCTTCAGGGCGTCGTCGGTGTACCCGGTCTTGCCGCCGAGCATACCCGGATAGCCTTCCAGCAGAAGGTGATTGGATGTCTGCATCTCATAGCCCGGGTGGTCGTTGTCGCCGGGGACGTCGGCCCGGGCCGGATAGCCGGGGAAAAAGTACGTCGGCTTGGCGATGATCTCGGCGAAGGTGGCGTTGTCCATCGCGGCGCGGAAGATCAGTGCCAGGTCATAGGGTGAGGTCGACATCCCGGCGGCGTCGAGTCCGGACGGGCTCGCCGCGCGGGTGTCGAGGGCGTGCAGGTCGCCGGCCAGCGTGTTCATCTTCGTCAGCGCCGCGTCCACGCCGCCGAGCTGTCGGGCCAGCGCATTCGCGCAGTCATTGCCCGACACCACGATGAGACCGCTGAGCAGGTCGCGGACGGCGTAGTGCCCGCCCGGTCCCATCCCGCAGGAGTCGCCTTCGGCGCTCCAGTCCTCGACGGTCGGCTCCACCACGCGATCGAGATCGAGTCCGCTGTCGAGGACGGTGAGCGCGAGCAGCACCTTGATCGTCGACGCCGGCCGATAGCGGCCATGCGGGTCCTTGGCCGCGATGACCGCTCCGGAGTCCATGTCGGCCACCAGCCAGCCGGCCGAGGTGAGCCGATCGGGCACCGGCCCGGCCGCCGGATCGGCGATCACCCCGCAGCCGGCGAGCGCGTCGCCGCCCACGGTCGCGGACGGGACCGGTAGCGGGGTGGGCGCCGCCGAACCGGGTGCGACGACCTCGGAGGTGTCCACCGCCGGGGGCGTGGCGACCCGGTGCGGGCAGTGATCGGTCACCGGTGTGGCCACCGGGGCCGCGAGGGCGGGAGCACCGGACAGGCCGGTCACCACGGCGGCGACGGCAAGGGCCAGGAGGCGGTGGCGCGAGGTCACCGGTGGGAGGTTACCAGCGGTGACCCCGGCCCGACGGTCCGGTGTAGACGGATCGGTGGGGTCGTCTCAGAGCAGGGTGTAGGCCTCCGTCAGCACCGTCCGCAGGATCTGCTCGATCTCGTCGAACTCGGCCTGCCCGGCGATCAGCGGCGGGGCCAGCTGGACGACCGGGTCACCCCGATCGTCGGCGCGACAATACAGACCGTTGTCGAACAGCGCCGAGGACAGGAATCCGCGCAGGATGCGCTCGGATTCGGCGTCGGAGAAGGTCTCCTTGGTGGTTTTGTCCTTGACCAACTCGATGCCGTAGAAGAACCCCTCGCCGCGCACATCGCCGACAATCGGCAGGTCGTGCAGTTTCTCCAGCGTCGCGCGGAAGGCCGGTGCGTTGGTCTTGACGTGATCGTTGAGCCCTTCACGTTCGAAGAGATCGAGATTGGCCAGGGCCACCGCCGCCGACACCGGATGGCCACCGAAGGTGTAGCCGTGCGGGAAGGTGGTGGAACCGTCGTTGAACGGTTCGAACAGTCGCTCACTCGCGATCATCGCACCGATCGGTGAGTATCCCGAGGTCATGCCCTTGGCGCAGGTGATGATGTCGGGTTGATAGCCGAAGTCCTCGCAGGCGAACATCGAACCGATGCGGCCGAACGCGCAGATCACCTCGTCGGAGACCAGCAGGACGTCGTACTCGTCGCAGATCTCGCGCACCCGCTCGAAGTATCCCGGCGGCGGTGGGAAGCACCCGCCCGCGTTCTGCACCGGCTCGAGGAAGACCGCGGCGACGGTGTCGGGGCCCTCGAACTCGATGGCCTCGGCGATACGGTCGGCGGCCCAGCGGCCGAACTTCTTGGGATCGGCGGCCAATTCGGCGTCGGGTGCGCGGTAGATGTTGGTGTTGGGGGCGCGGAAACCGCCCGGGGTGAGCGGCTCGAACATCTGCTTGAGGGCGGGCACGCCGGTGATGGCGAGTGCTCCCTGCGGGGTGCCGTGATAGGCGACCGATCGGGAGATCACCTTGTGCTTCAACGGTTTACCGACGAGCTTGTAGTACTGCTTGGCGAGTTTCCAGGCGCTCTCGACGGCCTCGCCGCCGCCGGTGGTGAAAAAGACCCGGTTGAGATCGCCCGGCGCGTAGGCGGCGAGTCGCTCGGCGAGTTCGATCGCCGGTGGGGTCGCATAGGACCAGACGGGGAAGAAGGCGAGCTCCTTGGCCTGCTTGGCGGCCGCCTCGGCGAGTTCGGTGCGACCGTGCCCGGCCTGGACGACGAAGAGGCCGGCGAGGCCGTCGAGGTAGCTGCGGCCGCGGTCGTCGAAGATGCGGACCCCCTCACCCTTGGTGATCACCGGCGGGGCGATGCCCTCACCGTGCCGGGCGAAGTGTCCCCACAGATGTGCGGCGCTGCGTTCGCCCCATGAACTGGAGCCGGCGGATTGTTGTGCGACTGCGGTCATCGTGTACCCCAATTGTATTGCTGTTTGACAAGTTTCAGATAGACGAGCGTTTCGGTGGCGGTCACCTCGGGGTGGCGGCGCACCGTCTTGTTCAGAATCGACAGGAGGTGATCGTCGTCCTCACACACGACCTCGATCAGGATGTCGAAGGACCCGGCGGTCAACACCACGTAGTCGATCTCGGCGTGGTCGGCCAGTGCGCGGGCCAGCGCCTCGGTGTCCCCGGTGCAGCGGATGCCGATCAGGGCCTGGCGCGAGAAGCCCAGCTTCAACGGATCGGTGACAGCGACGATCTGCAGCAGGCCGCTGTCCCCGAGCTTCTGGACGCGGTTGCGGACGGCGGCCTCGGAGAGGCCGACCTCTTTGCCGATGGACGCGTACGAGCTGCGTCCGTCGGCCTGCAGTAGCTCGATGATGCGTTTGGCGGTGTTGTCCAGATGTGCGGGTGGTGTGTCAGGCACACGACGATCCTGACGGATTTCGTGGTTTGGCGCAACATTTTATGACGATTTCGCAATCAGGATTCCGTTGACTGTCGCGAATTCGTTGTCCTGCCGGTAGTATCGCCGTCGTGCCGTACACCGCAACCGTCCCGTCCGGCTGGGTTGCCGGAGCAGCCGTGCCGGGCTCCGGTCCCGACCACGTCGTCGTCAATCCTGCCACCGATGAGGCGCTGGCGACCCTGACTCTGGCGAGTCCCGCCGACGTCGACGCCGCGGTGGCCGCGGCTCGTGACGCCCAACGGGAGTGGGGCGGTGCGACGCCCGCGGAACGGTCGGAGGTTCTCATGGCCCTCGCCGACGCCCTCGATGCCGAGTCGGAGTCGTTGGCGGCGGAGGAAACCGCGCACACCGGCAAGGCGATCAGGCTCGCCCGCGAGTTCGATGTACCGGGCAGCGTCGACAACGTCCGGTTCTTCGCCGGTGCCGCACGGCACCTGGAGGGCAAGGCGTCGGCGGAGTACTCCGGTGATCACACCTCGAGCATCCGGCGTGAGCCGGTGGGCGTCATCGGGTCGATCACCCCGTGGAACTATCCGCTGCAGATGGCGATCTGGAAGGTGCTGCCGGCGCTGGCCGCCGGATGTGCGGTGGTGCTCAAACCCGCCGAGCTGACTCCGCTGACCACCCTGACGCTGGCGCGGCTGGCCACCCGGGCCGGTGTGCCCGACGGCGTGCTCAACGTCGTGGTGGGGACCGGGGCGCAGGCCGGAGCCGCGATCGCGGGCCATGCCGGCGTCGACATGGTGACCTTCACCGGATCGACACCGGTGGGCCGGATGGTGATGGCCCAGGCTGCGCGCAACGGTACGCGCGTACAACTCGAACTCGGCGGCAAGGCACCCTTCGTGGTCTTCGACGATGCCGACCTCGACGCGGCGATCGCCGGTGCGGTGGCCGCGTCACTGATCAACGGCGGGCAGGACTGCACCGCCGCCACCCGGGCCATCGTCGCCGCCGACCTCTACGACGACTTCGTCGCCGGCGTGGCCGAGCTGATGTCGGGTGTGACGGTGGGCGATCCGACCGATCCCGCAACGGATCTGGGTTCGCTGATCTCGCGGGCGCATCGCGACAAGGTCGCCGGCATGGTGGAGCGGGCGCGCGCCGACGGCGCCCGCATCGTCGTCGGCGGTGCGGTCCCGGAGGGGAGTGGCGCCTTCTATCCGCCGACCCTGGTGGCCGACGTCGCGGAATCATCGGAGATCTACCGCGACGAGGTCTTCGGTCCCGTGCTGACGGTCTCGTCGTTCTCCGACGACGACGATGCGATCCGCCGGGCCAACGACACCGTCTACGGCCTGGCGGCCTCGGCGTGGACCCGCGACGTCTACCGGGCGCAGCGGGCGTCGCGGGAGATCCACGCCGGCTGCGTGTGGATCAACGACCACATCCCCATCATCAGCGAGATGCCGCACGGTGGTGTCGGCGCCTCGGGATTCGGCAAGGACATGTCGATGTACTCACTGGAGGAGTACCTGTCGGTCAAACACGTCATGAGCGACATCGCCGGTGTCGTCGACAAGGACTGGCACCGAACGGTGTTCGCCAACCCGGGGCGCGCGGTCCGATGACCTGGGCAACGCGGCCGGGCCGGCGCGCGGTCGAGATGGTGGCCCAGGCGTCGCCGGAATCCTTCTGGCTCGACCGGCCGAAGCGGCCCGCGGCGTGCGACCGGCTCTCCGACGAGGTCGACGCCGATCTGCTGGTGGTCGGTGGGGGATTCACCGGCTTGTGGACGGCGGTGACCGCGGCCGAACGCGACCCGGGGCGTCGGGTGGTCCTCGTCGAACGCGACCGGATCGCCGAACACGCCTCCGGTCGCAACGGCGGATTCTGCTCGGCCAGCCTCACCCACGGCATCGGCAACGGTCTGGAACGCTTCGCCGACGAGATGCCGACCCTGACGCGACTCGGCCGCGAGACGCTCGACGGTATCGAGGCGGCGATGGACCGTCTGGGTATCGACGCCGACGCCGAACGCACCGGTGAACTCGACATCGCCAACTTCGACTGGCAGGTCGACGGACTTCGCGAATTATCTTCTGCAGCAGCGTTTCTCGGTCAGGAACTGACCATGCTGCCGGGCCCGCAGGCCCGAGATCGGGTGAACTCGCCGATGGTGCGTGCCGCGGTGCACGACCCGGATGTGCTCATGCTCGATCCGGCCAAGCTGGCGTGGGGCCTCGCCGAGGCCGCGCAGCGGCTGGGCGTGCGGATCTACGAGGGCACCGAGATCACCGGGATCGGGCGCGAAGGTGAGTGGCTACGTGCACAGACCGGTTATGGTGACGTGCTCGCCCGCCGGATCGTGCTGGCGACGTCGGCCAGTCCGTCGGTTCTGCGCCGGCTGCGTCTGTTCACCGTCCCGGTGTGGGATTACGCCCTGATGACCGAGCCACTGACCGCCGAGCAGCGTGCGTCGCTGGGCTGGGCCGGGCGCGAGGGACTGGCCGATTCCGGACCGAGGTTTCATTACTTCCGGCTCACCGCCGACGATCGTATTCTCTTCGGTGGTTGGGATGCGTTGTATCACTACGGGTCCGACGGGGCGCGGCGGCACGAGTTCGAGCCGGGGGAATTCGCGCTCCTGGCCGAGCACCTGCTGCAGTTCTTCCCGCAGCTCGAGGGTATCCGCGCCACCCACACCTGGGGCGGTGCGATCGACACGTGTTCGCGGTTCTGCGCGTTCTGGGACCGATCCTTCGGCGGCCGCGTGGTCAGCGCGGTCGGCTTCACCGGGCTCGGGGTGGGTGCCTCGCACTTCGCCGCGGCGACCGCGCTGGATCTCCTCGACGGCCTCGACACAGAACGCACGGCTCTGAACATGGTGCGGTCCAAGCCGATTCCCTTTCCGCCGGAGCCGCTGCGGTGGGCCGGGATCACCATCACCCGTCACCAGCTGGCGCGCAGCGAACGGCGTGAGGGGCGTCGTGGCGCGTGGCTGAGCGCGATGGACAAGCTGGGGCTGGGCTTCGACAGCTGAACCTCAGACCCGTCGGAGATCGGCACACCCGGCGACGACCACCTCGACCCACCGGCGGATCGCCGTCGCGGCCAGTGGACGCGTGATCTGTTGCGCCCGTGCGACATCGGCTCGGATACCGGCGGGTCCGTCGGGACCCAGAGCGCTCTCGAGTTCACGACGGTACTCGGGGACCCCGAGCCACTCGTCGAACAGGGCGGTGTCGACCTCGAGGTGGAACTGCACGCCGTAATGCGGTCCGTGCCGGAACAGTTGATGAGCACAGAGCTTCGACGACCCGAGAAGTGTTGCGCCACCGGGCAGGTCGAAGGTGTCGTAGTGCCAGTGCATCGCCGGGATGGTGGCGGTGCCGGCCCACACCGGATCGGTGGCGGCGTCCGCGGTGAGGGTGACGTCGGCGATCCCCAGTTCCGGTTCCGGACCGGTCCGCACCGCCGCGCCGAGCGCCCGGGCGAGCAGCTGCGAGCCCAGGCAGACTCCCCAGATCGGGATGCCGGCGGCGATCGCGCCGGTCAGAAACGCGATCTCGGCGTCGATCCAGGGGAGGGTCGGGCCGTCGTTGGCACCCATCGGACCGCCCATCACCAGGATCGCGTCGAAGTCGGTGGGATCGTCGGGCATCGGTTCGCACCAGGAGCGCACCGTGCGGACGTCGGCGACCTCGTCGAGCCCGGCCAGGTAGGCTCCCGGCGACTCGCACTCGGCGTGGCGGAGTTCGAGCACCCGCGCCCGGGTCATGCACCCGTCCGCGGGATGACGATGACCGGCGCGGTCGTCCAGCGCAGGATGCGCGCGGCGGTACTGCCCAGGAACACCCGATTGGCCGCGCCGAGGTGCCCCGAGCCGACGGCGACGAGATCGTTCTGGTCCCACTCGAGATTGTCCAGCGCCTCGTCGAGGGTCGGGCCATCGGCGACGAGCACCTCGATGTCCAGGTCGGCCTCGACGGCCGCGCGGGTGTGTTCGAGGAGGTCGCGGGCCACCTCGACCTGCTTGGCGCGGGCCGCGCGGGAGGTGTCGTCCTCAAAGGGCGAATCCAGGGACACCAGCGACACCAGGCGCAGATCGAGGTGTGCCGACTCCGCCAGCTCGATCGCGAACGGCAACGGGTCCGATGCCGACGGCCGGACCGGCACGGCGACGGTCACCATGTCCAGGGCGACCTCCGAGCGGGTGGCGTACCCGCGTGGCGCCAACGCCACCGGCAGCGGTGCCGAGTGCAGTAGTTCGGTACTCACCGTTCCCAGGTTGTGCCGGCTGAACAGGCCGTCACCGGTACCGCCCACCACGATCAGGTCGGCCCCGTTCTCCTCGGCGATCTCGATCAGTCCGGCGGCGAAGGACTCGTTGACGGTGACGATCGCCCGGGTCTCGATGTCGTCGGGAACCAGGGTCGCGCCCTCGGCCAGCCACCGGCCCGCCTGTTCCTCGAGGCGTGCCTCGTACTGCTCGAGTCCGGGCGAACCGTCGTAGGGCACGGGATGCACCACGCACACCAGGTCGATGGACGCGCCGGTCTTGCGGGCCAGTGCCGCCGCGAGTACGACACCGTCGTTGCCCGACGGGGTCGCCAGATAGCCGACGACGAGGCGTCCCCGGCAGGCCGACGACCGCGCGGGGGTCGAGGTGTCGGGGGTCGGGTTCTCGGGGGTCGGTGACGATGGGGTGTCAGTAGACGGCGACGATGGGGTGTCAGTAGACATCGGGCACCTTCACTTCGGTGTTCGCGGTCAATGTCTTGCCCTGAAAGAACTCTCGGCGCTGGGCGAAGCACGCCAGCATCAGTGGGATGCCCAGGACGAGCATGCCGACGCCGAGGATGAACACGCCGCCGATGGGGCCCACGGAGGTGTAACCGTAGTCGGGCTGGACCATGTCGATGGCACTCTTGACGAACGCCCAGGTCATCGCGATCCCCCCGAGGAGGGGGAACAGGCCGCGCATGAAGAAGTTCCGGGCCGAGTCGAACAGGGTGCGGCGGAAGTACCAGACCGAGGAGTATGCGGTGATGCCGTAGTAGAACGCGACCGCCAGCCCGAGTGAGGCGATCGAGTCGGCCAGGGTGTTCTGGCTCGCGATCGACAGGACCAGGTAGAACACCAGCGCGGACACCCCCATCACCGCGGTACCGAAGGCCGGGGTCATGTAGCGCGGATGGATCTTCGAGAACCGATCCGGGATCGCCTTGTACACCGCCATCGACAGTGAGCCACGGGCCGTCGGCAGGATCGTCGACTGCGTCGAGGAGATCGCCGACACGCTCACCGTCAGCAACAACGCCGATGCCATGATGCCGCCGGCCACCGGCTCGCCGAGGATGGTGAGCACGTCGTCGACGTTGTCCTCGTTGTTCAGTCCGATGCCGGTGTCGCCGAAGCCGGCGAAGGACTGGATGGCGTAGGCGACGAGCACGTAGGTGGCCACCAGGATCACGCAGGTGATCACCGCCGCACGCCCGGGGGTCTTTTCCGGATCCTTGGTCTCCTCACCGACCGCGAGACACGCGTCCCAGCCCCAATAGATGAAGATGCACAGGATCACCGCCGCGGCGATCTCCGACTGACTCAGCCCGCCCGGCCACAGCCAGTTCCATTCCGGTGAAATCGCCTGCGGTCCAGCTGTTCCCAGTCCCACCTTGATCAGTGCGATGACGCTGGCCAGCACGAGCACCCCGAACTGGATGAACATCAGCGCCACGAGCAGCCGCTCGCTGATGACGATGCCCCGGATGCTCACCCAGGTCATGCCGGCGATGAAGACGCAGCCGAGCAGAACCTTGATCCAGAGGGTGTCCGCCAGCGACTCCAAGCCGAGGAACTCCAGCAGATAGACCGCGGCGATCTCGGCGACATTGGCCAGCACGATGATCGCCGACACCGCCAGACCCCATCCGCCGATCCACCCGATCCACGGTCCGAAGGCCTTGGTTCCCCAGGTGAAGGTGGTGCCACAGTCGGGGGTGTCGCGCGAGAGTTCCCGGTAGGCGAAGGCCACCAGCAGCATCGGGATGAACGCCACCACGAACATCGCCGGCGCCTTGGTGTGCACCGCGGCGACGACGAATCCGAGGGTGGCGGCCAGGCTGTAGGCCGGCGCCACCGCCGACAGCCCGATGATCACGTTGCCGACGAGGCCGATGGAGCCGGCGCGTAGTCCCTTGTCGCCGCCCTGGAGCTCGGCCTGAACACTCTCGGTCATGTGCTACTCCCACCTTGCGTGCGCATGCAGGGACTCAGACTAAGGTTTCCGTTGCCGACGCGCAGCGCTATCGCGGAATCAGTGGTTTCGGGCGGAAATTGCCTCGATTTCAGTTCACATTCGTGATCTCTTGTCGGGATTTACTCACAGATGGCCATCGCTCGTTCACCTTCTGCGGTGTCCTCGGCGACCGTGGAGTCCCCGCGAGCGATGGCACACGCCGCGTACTCACCGCCGCTGACGAAGACGACGCGCAGCAAGGTCTCGGCATCATCGGGGAGGAAGGTCAGCATCGCCACGTGGTGTCCCGTGTCGTCGTCGACGTCGGACAGCGGCACGTCGAACTGATGCCGGGGACGTCCGGCGGAGTCGTACCAGAGCAGTTGCTCGTTGATCTCGGTATCAGAGGTCAGGGTGATGGTCACCGGCGCCGGGGGTTGTGCGGAGGCGTGTGACGCAGAACCCCCGATGATCGTGACGGGGACGATCAGGAGCAGGGTGGCGGCGAGCGCGGCGGCACCGCGGGTGATGGTGTGTGTCATGCCGGTTTGGACGCAGCCCGGGCGCGATCGGTTCCATCCGATCCGGTTGTCCACAGGCCGGCAAGAACGGTGCTGGTCTCGCAAGCTGTCCGGTCCATACTCGTCGCCATGATCAAGGAGGCGCCCTACCATGACATCCATGACCAGCGAGACCTGGACCCTGCCGCGGGGCCGCGAACTGACCCGCGCGGATCTCGACGCGGCTCCTGATGACGGCTGGCGCTACGAACTCATCGACGGGGTCCTCATCGTGAGTCCGGCTCCGCGGCCGCGACATCAGCGTGCCATCCGCGATCTCTTTCTTCGTGTGCATGCGGCCTGCCCGGCCGACCTCGAGGTGCTCTTCGCCCCACTGGACGTGATCCTGTCGGAGAACACCGTGATCCAGCCCGATCTGCTGGTCGCGCCGCGTGCGGCGTTCACCGACGACGGACTTCCCGGACCGCCGGTGCTGGCCGTCGAGGTGCTCTCACCGTCGACGCGGGGGGTGGACCTGCTGCTGAAGAAGGAACGGTTGCAACGCGCCGCCTGCGCCCACTACTGGGTGGTCGATCCCGACGAGCCGTCGATCCTCGCGTGGGAACTGATCGACGGTGCCTACCGCGAGGTCGGGCGGGTCACCGGGGAGGACACGTTCACCGTCGAGCGGCCGTTCCCGGTGAGCGTGGTCCCGGCCGAACTCGTCGGCTGAGCCCGAGACACCACATCTCTCGAGACACAACGAAGGCCCGTGCCGTGCGGCGCGGGCCTTCGTTGGGCTGCAGAGGTGGTCTGCGTGTCAGCGCGAGAACATCAGAGCGCGCTTGACCTCTTGGATGGCCTGGGTGACCTGGATGCCACGCGGGCAGGCGTCGGTGCAGTTGAAGGTGGTGCGGCAGCGCCACACCCCGTCGACGTCGTTGAGGATGTCGAGTCGTTCGACGGCACCCTCGTCGCGGCTGTCGAAGATGAAGCGATGAGCGTTGACGATGGCGGCGGGGCCGTAGTAGCTGCCCTCGTTCCAGAACACCGGGCAACTCGTGGTGCAGCAGGCACACAGGATGCACTTGGTGGTGTCGTCGAAGCGGGCGCGGTCGGTGGCCGACTGGATGCGTTCGCGGGTCGGCTCGTTGCCGGTGGTGATCAGGTACGGCTTGATCGCGCGGTAGGCGTCGAAGAACGGCTCCATGTTGACCACGAGATCCTTCTCCACCGGAAGCCCCTTGATGGGCTCGATGGTGATGGTGATCTCTTTGCTCTTGTCCTTGGGGAGCAGATCCTTCATCAGGAGCTTGCAGGCCAGCCGGTTGACGCCGTTGATCCGCATCGCGTCGGAACCGCAGACGCCGTGCGCGCAGCTGCGACGGAACGTCAGGGTGCCGTCGAGGTAGCCCTTCACGTACAGCAGCAGGTTGAGCAGCCGGTCGGTCGGCAGGGCGGGGACGCGGAAGCTCTCGAAGCCCTGGGCATCGGGATTCTCCGGGTTGAACCGGTAGATCTTCAGCGTCACCATCGTCGCCTCGTCGGGGACGGCGGGCAGTGGCGGCTCGTCGGAGGAGGGAGCCGGGTTGTCCATGACGGCGGTCATCAGTACTTACGCTCCATCGGCTCGTAGCGGGTTTGGATGACGGGCTTCCAGTCCAGCTCGATGTCGCTGAGCAGGTCGGTGCCCTTCTTATAGGCCATCGTGTGCCGCATGTAGTTGACGTCGTCGCGGTTCGGGTAATCCTCGCGGGCGTGACCGCCGCGCGACTCCTTGCGGTTGAGCGCCCCGACCACGGTGACCTCGGCCATCTCCAGCAGGAAGCCGAGCTCGATGGCCTCGAGCAGGTCGGAGTTGAAACGCTTGCCCTTGTCCTGCACGCGGATGTGGGCGTAGCGCTCCTTGAGGGCGTGGATGTCGGTGAGCGCCTGCTTGAGGGTCTCTTCGGTGCGGAACACCGACGCGTTGGCGTCCATCGAGGCCTGCAGCTCGGTGCGGATGTCGGCGACCCGCTCGTGCCCGTGCTCGGACAGGATCGTCTCCAGCCAGCCGTCGACCATCGCGGTCGGCTCTTCCGGCAGGTCGGTGAACGACGCCGAGTTGGCGTAGTCGGCGGCGGCGATGCCGGCGCGACGGCCGAAGACGTTGATGTCGAGCAACGAGTTGGTGCCCAGGCGGTTGGCGCCGTGCACCGAGACGCATGCGCATTCGCCCGCGGCGTACAGACCGTGCACGACGTCGGTGGGGTTGCGCAGCACCTGACCCTCGATGTTGGTCGGGATGCCGCCCATCACGTAGTGGCAGGTCGGGAAGACCGGAACCCATTCGGTGACCGGGTCGACGCCCAGGTAGGTGCGGGAGAACTCGGTGATGTCGGGGAGCTTCTCGTTGAGCACGTCCTCGCCGAGGTGGGTCACGTCGATGTAGACGTAATCCTTGTTCGGTCCGGCGCCGCGGCCCTCGAGGACCTCGAGCACCATCGAACGGGCGACGATGTCGCGGGGGGCGAGGTCCTTGATGGTGGGGGCGTAGCGCTCCATGAAGCGCTCGCCCTCGGCGTTGCGCAGGATGCCGCCCTCACCACGGACGGCCTCGGAGATGAGGATGCCCAGACCGGCCAGGCCGGTCGGATGGAACTGGTGGAACTCCATGTCCTCCAGGGGAAGTCCCTTGCGGAACACGATGCCCATGCCGTCACCGGTGAGGGTGTGGGCGTTGGAGGTGGTCTTGTACATACGTCCCGAGCCGCCGGTCGCGAACACGATCGACTTGGCGTGGAACACGTGGATCTCGCCGGTCGCGAGTTCGTAGGCGACGATGCCGGTGGCCACCGGTTCGCCGTTCTCGTTCTCGGACAGGCACAGGTCGAGCGCGTAGAACTCGTTGAAGAACTCGACGTCGTGCTTGACGCAGTTCTGGTACAGGGTCTGCAGGATCATGTGACCGGTGCGGTCGGCGGCGTAGCAGGCGCGACGGACCGGCGCCTTGCCGTGATCGCGGGTGTGACCGCCGAAGCGGCGCTGGTCGATGCGACCCTCGGGGGTGCGGTTGAACGGCAGACCCATCTTCTCCAGGTCGAGCACCGCGTCGATGGCCTCCTTGGCCATGATCTCCGCGGCGTCCTGGTCGACGATGTAGTCGCCACCCTTGACGGTGTCAAAGGTGTGCCACTCCCAGTTGTCCTCTTCGACGTTGGCCAGCGCGGCGCACATGCCGCCCTGGGCCGCGCCGGTGTGGCTGCGGGTGGGGTACAGCTTGGTGAGGACCGCGGTGCGGGCGCGGGGAGCGGCCTCGATGGCCGCGCGCATCCCGGCGCCGCCGGCGCCGACGATCAGCACGTCGTAGCGGTGTTCCTGCATATGTATTCGTGTCTCCTGTGGTCGACGTGGGGCGCGTCAGCTCGCGCTGTTGACGTCAAAGGTCAGAAGGGCATAGGTGCCGAGCACCAGCACCAGGATCATCGAGATGCCGAGCAGCACGTTCAGCCAGAACCGGGTGGAGTCCTTGCGCGAGTAGTCGGCGATGACGGTGCGCACACCGTTGCCGCCGTGCAACTGGGCCAGCCACAGCATCGTGAGGTCCCAGATCTGCCAGAAGGGTTCCTTCCACCGGGCGGCGACGAAGGACGCGTCGATGCGGTGCACGCCGTTGTCCCACGCCAGCATGATGAACATGTGGCCGATGGTGAGGATGATCAGCGCCAGGCCGGAGAAGCGCATGAACAGCCATGCGTACTTCTCGAAGTTGCCGCCCTTGCGGGCGCGCGGCGAGCGCGGGTTGTCGAGACTGGCCGGCCGGTCGTAGTCGGTGCCGAGTGTCTTGGCGAGGTGCGGGGAGGATGCAGTCATCGGTGATCTCTCCTAGAACGAGTGCGTGATCAGGATCTGGAGGAGGCGGACCGCCGCCGCCGCGAACACGATCGCGAAGATCGACAGGATCACCCACAGCATCTGTCGCTGGTACTTGGCACCCTTCGACCAGAAGTCGACGAGGATGATCCGCACACCGTTGAAGGCGTGGTACAGAACACAGGCGACGAGACCGATCTCCATCAGGCCGATGAGCGGCGTCTTGTAGGTCTCGATGATCTCGGAGTACTTGTTCGGATCGATGCGGATGACCGCGGTGTCCAGAACATGCACGAAGAGAAAGAAGAAGATGGTGACACCGGTGATCCGGTGGAGCACCCATGACCACATCCCGGGGTCGCCTCGATACAGAGATCGCTTACGCACCGGCTCCGGTGCGGTTTCGGTCGGGGTGCTCATTGCGAAATTGGCCTCCAACATCGTCGATGGACGCAGGGAGCCGCCTTGTGGAGGCTCCACCATGGACCCATGCAAGAGACTTTAAACCTATGCTGAGGGCAGCCGTGAATTGCCCGAACAGATCTGGGCCACAAGAGATTCCGACTTAGGTTTGCCTTACCATTGCAACGGTGACCGCAGAGTCGTCTGTGTCCGGTTGTATCCCCGTTCAGAAGGAGTTTCCGCTGACTGCCGACATTGATTGGAATATGCTGCGCCACAAGGCAATTGAAATGGTGGGGCGAGCCTACGCGCCGTACTCGAGGTTCCCGGTCGGTGCGGCCGGGAGCACCACCGAGGGGCGAAACGTCGCCGGCTGCAATGTGGAAAATGTCTCATACGGACTCGGCGTCTGCGCCGAGGTGGCGTTGGTGACCGACCTCATCGGATCGGGTGGCGGTCGGCTGCGTGCGGTCAGCGTCAGCGACTCCCGCGGCGAGGTGCTGATGCCGTGCGGCCGGTGCCGGCAGGTGCTCTTCGAACACGGTGGCGTGGAGCTGCTCATCGACCACCCCGCCGGTCCGCGCGCGCTCGGTGAGTTGCTGCCCGACGCGTTCGGACCGGACGATCTGGCCGCAGGGGAACTCGGCGAGGCGTCCCGGTGAGCGGGGAGAGCGTCGGGATCGACCCGATCTCGGTGATCACCACCAAACGGGACGGCCGGGCACTGACCGATGCGCAGATCGACTGGGTCGTCGACGCCTACACCCACGGTGTGGTGGCGCCGGAACAGATGTCGGCGTTGCTGATGGCCATCGTGCTGCGTGGGATGGACCGCCGGGAGATCTCCACCTGGACCCAGGCGATGATCGACAGCGGCGCCCAGGCCGACTTCTCCGGACTGAGCCGGGACGGCCGACGGTTGGTGACCGTCGACAAGCACTCCACCGGTGGGGTCGGCGACAAGATCACCCTTCCGCTCGCACCGCTGGTCGCCTCGTACGGGGTGGCGGTACCGCAGTTGTCCGGACGCGGCCTGGGCCACACCGGCGGAACCCTCGACAAGCTCGAGTCCATTCCGGGATGGCGGGCCGATCTCACCGTCGCGGAGATGATCACCCAACTCGAGCAGGTCGGCGCGGTGGTGTGCGCGGCCAGTCCCGACCTGGCACCGGCCGATCGCCTGCTCTACGCGCTGCGCGACGTCACCGGCACCGTCGAGTCGATCCCGCTGATCGCCAGTTCGATCATGAGCAAGAAGATCGCCGAGGGCACCGGCGCCCTGGTGCTCGACGTGAAGGTGGGTTCGGGTGCGTTCCTGCCGGGCGAGGACGACGCGCGCGAACTGGCCGCCACCATGGTCGACCTGGGCGAGCGGGCCGGGGTGGCGACCTCGGCGTTGCTGACCGACATGGACACGCCGCTGGGCCGGGCGGCCGGCAACGCCGTCGAGGTGGCCGAATCCGTCGAGGTGCTCGCCGGTGGCGGACCGGCGGACGTGGTGCAACTGACCGTGGCGTTGGCCGTCGAGATGCTGACCCTCGCCGGTGTCTCCGACGTCGACCCGGCGGAGAATCTGCGCAACGGCCGGGCGATGGACTCGTGGCGGGCGATGATCACCGCGCAGGGCGGAGATCCGGACGCCCCGTTGCCGCGGGCACGGCACACCGACGTGGTGACCGCCGAGCGGGCCGGGATCGTCGCACGGGTGGACGCCCGGGCCGTCGGCGATGCGGCCTGGCGACTCGGCGCCGGACGATCGGTCCCCGGCGAATCGGTGCAGGCCGAGGCCGGTGTCATCGTGCACGTCGCACCCGGCGACGAGGTGCGCGCCGGCGAGGTGCTCTTCGTCATGCACACGCAGACCCCGGAGCGGTTCGCCGCCGCGCGGGCCGCGCTGGTCGGCGCCGTCGACATCGGGGCGCACACGCCCGTCGTCCGGCCCCGCGTGATCGAACGCGTTAGGTTCGGGGCATGACGTCAATGCCGCCGCGTTCACCGCTGGATCCCGCCGCACTGCTGCTCGCCCCGAAGGTGCTGTTGCACGATCATCTCGACGGCGGACTGAGGCCGTCGACGGTGCTGGAGCTGGCGCGGGAGACCGGCTACGACGAACTGCCCGCCGATACCGCGGACGATCTCGCCATCTGGTTCCGCGAGGCCGCCGACAGCGGCTCGCTGGAACGATATCTGGAGACCTTCGCGCACACCGTCGGCGTGATGCAGACCGCCGACGCGCTGGTCCGGGTGGCCCGCGAATGTGTGGAGGATCTCGCCGCCGACGGCGTCGTGTACGCCGAGGTGCGCTACGCCCCCGAACAGCACCTCGAGGCCGGACTCGACCTCGACGAGGTGGTCGAGGCGGTGCTGACCGGATTCGCCGAGGGGGAGGCGATCGCCGCGGCGTCGGGCCGTCGGATCATGGTGCGCTGCCTGGTCACCGCGATGCGGCACGCCGCCCGCTCCCGGGAGATCGCCGAACTGGCGGTGCGCTACCGCGACCGCGGGGTGGTCGGATTCGACATCGCCGGCGCCGAGGCGGGCCACCCGCCGACCCGGCACCTCGACGCATTCGAGTACATGCGGGCCAACAGTGCGCCGTTCACCATTCATGCCGGCGAGGCGTTCGGCCTGCCGTCCATCCACGAGGCCATCGGCTTCTGCGGCTCCGACCGGCTCGGTCACGGGGTGCGCGTCATCGACGACATCGTGCTGCCGGCCGGGTCCCGGCCCGACGACGAGGCGTTCCCCGGAGCCGAACTCGGCCTTATCGCGAACATCGTGCGCGACAAGCGAATCCCGTTGGAGCTGTGCCCGAGCTCGAACGTGCAGACCGGCGCGGTCGCCTCGCTGGCGGAGCATCCGTTCAACGTGCTCGCGCGGTTGCGTTTCCGGGTGACGGTGAACACCGACAACCGGCTGATGAGCGACACCACGATGAGCAAGGAATTCGCCAAGCTCTCCGAGCAGTTCGGTTACGGCTGGGCCGACTTCGAACGCTTCACCGTCAACGCGATGAAGTCGGCGTTCATCCACTTCGACGAGCGTCTCGCGGTCATCGACAACGTCATCAAGCCCGGCTATGCGGTGCTGATCGAGGGCTGATCAGGTCGGCGGGAAAGTGGGTCGTGCGTGAGAAGGTGGGTGCGGTAGCACCCACCTTCTCCAACACGACCCATTAGTGGCGCGGCGTCAGCGCTTCTTGACGAGCCGATCCTCGAACTCGTGCTCGAGGGCGCGCCACGCCTCGGCCTCGTTCTCGAACGGCGGGCTCGGGGCCAGCCGCTTGGGATCCGGGTTGATCGCGTAGTCGACGAACCAGCCCAGCGGGGTGGTGGACCCGAGTGCCTCGCCGACGGAGTCGTCGTCGGCGTAATCGGCTGCGTCGGTGAATAATTCGACGGCCAGCTCGAGCTGGTTGCGGTCGATGCGGCGGGGGCCGTCGGAGATGTCCTCACTCAGCCCGGGCAGCACGTAGACGTTGTCGTCGATGACGTCGAACTCCAGTGAACCGTCGGTGGCGGCCACCCGCACCTCGTCGAAGGTCGACACACCCGACAAGTCGTGGCTGTTCTCGTCGGCGAGGAACTTCGACAGCACCCGCGGCGAGGTGAAGACGAAGATCTTGCCGTCCTTGCCGAGGAAGACCGGGTCGTCACCGAGGTAGCAGCGCAGCGACAGGTATTCCCCGGCGCCGGTGACGATGCGGATCGGGTCGATGCCGACCGAGGCCCAGAAATCGTCGTCGTCGATCTCCTCGTCCTCGTCCTCGTCCTCGTCGTCGTCGGAGTCGGAGTCGTCGAGGTCGTCGTCGGTCTCCTCGGTGGCCTCGTCGTCCTCGGATGCCTCCGCGTCGGCGTCGCCGACGAGGTCGAGATCCTCATCCGGCTCGTCCTCGTCCTCCGCCGACGCCGCGGCCTCGAGTTCGGCGGCGGCGGTGGTGACGGCGTCGTCGGGCACGTCGGGGGTGGTGATGACCTCGTCGATGGCGTCGAGGACGTTGTCCCAGTGCTTGGCGATGAGACGGCCGATGCGCACCCACAGGTCGGTGCCGTCGCGGCCCTCGAAGTTGCGGGTGCCGGTGGTCACCGCACCCAGGATCGGGTTGCCGTTGAAGAACTTGGTGATCACCACCAGCTCGCACACCTCACCGAGGATGCGCACGATCTCCAGCGCGTCCTCGAGTTCGGCGATGACCTCGGGGGTGGGATCCTCGGCGGCGAGCTCCGGCACGCCCACCAGGTCATAGGTGTGCCGGTCGTCGGGAACCAGCTCGTCGGCCTGCAGACCCTTCACGGTCTCCCACGCCGGATGCTCGACGAGGTCGTTGTCGTCGTCGGTGCGGATGAACGCGACGAGTTCGGCGACGCCCGGGAAGACGTAGAGGTCCTCGTCGAGACCCAGGAACGCCTCCCACTCGTCGTCGCCCTCGCGCCAGCGGGGCGCCCACAGCGTGAAGCTGTTTCCGTCGGTGAGTCCGAGCTCGATGGGGACGATGTCTCCGGCCATGACGTCACAGCGTAGCGATCATGCCTGTGACATCCATACCGACCCCACGACGAGTTGATGAACACCTCGGTGCACCGACGACGAGGACGTCATCGCGGGCATCACCGCGGCCGGAAGAAACCCTGGAATCCCTGCCCTGCGTTGCTGGTGCGCAGCGGTGACACCTGGACCGGATCGCCGGCTTCGACGAGTTGGTTGTTGCCGATGTACATCGCGACGTGCCCGTCCCACACGGCGAGGTCGCCGGGCAGCAGGTCGCCCTGCGCCACCGCGATCCCGGCGGTGTCCTGCTCCTGGGCCAGCCTCGGCAGCTCGAGTCCCGCCTGCCGGTAGGCCCATTGGGTGAGGCCGCTGCAATCGAATCCGCTCGGGTCGGTGCCGCCCCACACGTAGGGCACACCCTGCTGACTCAGCGCGGCCCGGACCGCGGTGGCGGCGCGTTCGTTCGGTGCGTACGCCACCGACCCGTCGGGAAGGGTGATCGCGACACCGCCGTGATCGGTGCCGGGACCGGCGGGCACCGAGGCCGGGGTGGGCAGCGATGCAGGCACACCGGCGGGGGCCTCGGTCTGCGCCGACGCCATCAATTCGCGGGTGTCGCCGGCGAGTTCGGCCCGGGTCCGGGCGACGACCGTCACGCCGCGTTCGATGTGGTCGAGGGCCACGGGCAGCAGCATCATGAGCCCGGCCGGGGTGAACAGCCCGTCACCCAGAGCCCGCGCCGCCGCGGCAAACGAGTCGAGCAGTCCGTTGAGTTCGGCGGCCGCCCGTTCGACACGGCCGGCCGCGGTCCCGGTGATGCGGACGATGTCGGCGGTGTCCTCCTCGATCGCCACGGTCGTGGTGGTGGCGCGTCGTGCGGCGGCGGTCGCCGCGGTCCCGCCCGCACCGTCCCATGCGGCCTCCACGTTCGACGCCGCGGCCATGGCCTCGTCCCGGATCGCGGCGAGATCGGGCGCCAACGCCGCGATCGCGGTCACCGGGTCGTTTCCGGGAAGGACACCGGTGCCCAGGGCGGGCATCAGCATGCGCAGGGGCGCGATCAACACATCGGCGGTCAGCATCAGAGTCGCACCCCGGTCATGTCGGCGGCAGTCATGTCGGCGGCGGGCATGGTGGGAGCGGGCATGGTGCGGGTCGGCATCGTGGGGCCCGGCACAGCGCCGGTCAGCACCGCGCCGGCCGTGTCGTCGGTGCTCGTGTACCCCGACGCCGCTGCCGAACTCTGAGCGGAGATGGCGAGGTGGGTCTCGGCGATGCGGCGCAGGCGGGTGCGTCGGACGTCGATCACCTGTCCGAGTGCGGCCAGGAAATCCGAACCGATCAGGCCGAAGGTCAGGGCCAGCGGCGTGAGGTCGGTGGCGGCGGTGTGCATCCCGAGGCGGGTGGCGGTGGTGGCCTCGTGGCCGGCGAAGGACTGCACGGCTGCGGGGGAGACGGAGAGTGGCGGAGTGGTGGTCATGCAGGGTTGGACGCGGCGAAACCCCCGACGGTTCCATCGTGGCCGGTATTGATGTGGACGATTTTCGTTGCCGGGCCCCGGCCAGGTGTGCGCACTATGGTTTGCTCATGGCTGTTCACATCGTCGATCACCCGCTCGCCGCGGCACGACTGACCACGATGCGCGACAAGACGACCGCCAATGCGGGTTTCCGGGCGGCATTGTCGGACCTGACGCAGATGCTCGTCTACGAGGCACTGGCCGACGCCCCGACGGTCGCCGAGACGATCGACACCCCGATCACCCGGTGCGCCGGGTCGCGACTTGCCAAGCCGCCGTTGTTCGTTCCGGTCCTGCGGGCGGGACTCGGCATGGTCGAACAGGCGCATGCGATGGTCCCGGAGGCGCTCGTCGGGTTTGTCGGCGTGGCCCGCGACGAGTCCACCGCCACCCCGGTGCCGTATCTGGAATCGTTGCCGGACGACCTGTCGGATCAGCCGGTGTTCGTGCTGGATCCGATGCTGGCCACCGGCGGATCGTTGCTGTACACGATCGAGTTGCTGGTGGCCCGCGGTGCCACCGACATCACCGCGCTGTGCGTGGTTGCCGCCCCCGAAGGTGTTGCGGCGCTGGAGAAGTCGGGTCATCCGATCCGGTTGTTCGTGGCCGCGGTGGACGAGGGTCTCAACGACGTCGCCTACATCGTTCCCGGCCTCGGCGACGCCGGGGATCGTCAGTTCGGCCCGCGCTGAGCAGATACCTGCTGAGCAGATACCTCAGGCGGCCACCGCCGAGCAGATATCTCAGGCGGCGACCGCCGACCAGCGCCCGCCGTGCCTGCGCACCGTCACCGGATGATCGAAGGCGGTACTGATGGCCGCCGACGTCAGCGTGTCGTCGACCTCGCCGGCCGCGATCGCCTCGCCCTCGCGCAGCAGCATCGCGTGGGTGGTGCTCGCCGGTAGATCCTCGAGGTGATGGGTGACCAGCACGCTCGCCAGATCCGGCACGTCGCCGCGGAGGCGATCGATCGCCGAGAGCAGTTTCTCCCGCGCGGCGAGGTCGAGGCCGGTGGCCGGCTCGTCGAGGAGCAGTAACGCCGGCTGCGGCATCAGCGCCCGTGCGATGAGGGTGCGTCCCCGTTCGCCCTGACTCATCACCGGCCACACCGAGTCGCGTCGCTCGGTCATCCCCAGCAGGTCCAACAGGTCGTCGGCGCGCCGGTGTTCGGCGTCGGTGTAATGGTGTCGGCGGTCGAGTTCGGGTGTGTTCGTCAATCCCGTCAGCACCACATCGTGCGCGCTGATCGGCACGTCGATGCGCCACCGCGGATCGACATGTCCGATGTGCGTGCGCAATTCGCGCATGTCGACGCGACCGAGCCGCTTGCCGAGCACGTCGACGACGCCGGTCGTCGGATGCGATCGGGCACCGAGGATGGCCATCAGGGTCGACTTCCCGGCGCCGTTCGGGCCGAGCAGCGCCCAATGCTGACCCGGGTGCACGGTCAGACTCACATCGTGCAACAGCGCACGCGAACTGCGGATCACATCGAGATGGCGGGCATCGAGAACCGGGGGCACCCGTTCAGTTCTAGACCCAGGGGTCTGCGGTTCTGGACCCAGGGGTCGGTGGTTCTGGACCCAGGGGTCGGCGGCGCGGACGGTCGGCGTCAGCTCGCCGCCCAGTATTCGAGCATCGGTTCGGTGGACTGCGTGACGCCACCGTCGGCGATGACCAGCGCGGACGGCGACACCGTGTAGGTCACCGATCCGTTGCGGGCGATGAAGGTGTTGCCCACATGCTGGGGGAACCCGACCTCGATCTCACCCGCGTCCGCGGCGCCCTTGTAGTAGTACCGCCCGGTCTGGTCACCCACCTGGCAGATCACCACCCGGGATCGGGCGGTGCGCCCGATCGCCACCGCCGGATCGTCGGCGGCATTACAGCGCGGGCCGGACAGGAAGCCCTGCCAGTCGGCCCCCGACACGGTCGGTGACGGGCGGGCCTGGGTGAGGGTGGTGGTCGTGGTGGTGGTCGACGTCGATCTTCCGCCGGGGACCTGCGTCACCCCGGGCGCGGTGGTCGTGGTGGTCGATGACGACGCGGCCGCCTCGTCGGAGCCGCCGCTGTTGTGCAGCAGCAGATAAGCGCCCACGCCTGCGCCGAGCACCACGACGACGCCGAGCACGATCGCCGCGATCACCAGGGGCGACGACCACGGCGACCGCGGCGGCGGGGGACCGTAGCCCTGCGGCGGCGGCGTCGGATATCCGTATCCGCCGGCGGGTGGGTACCCGCCGGAATTGTCGGGCGGATAGGTCATCGCATCCCCTTGCGTTCGGTCGGTGGTCCGTCGGGCGCTGATCCGTCACGGTCGGTGGGTACTCGCATAGGTCACAGGGTCCCGATGATGCTCGCCAGCAGTTCGCCCATGCGGGTGGCCGACGCGCGGCCCACCTCCAGCACCTCGGCATGGTCGAGCGGTTCACCGGTGATCCCGGCCGCCAGGTTGGTGACGAGTGACACCCCGAGGACCTCCAGCCCGGCCTCGCGGGCCGCGATCGTCTCGTGGACCGTCGACATGCCGACGAGGTCGGCGCCGAGGGTCCGCAGCATGCGGATCTCCGCGGGCGTCTCGTAGTGCGGGCCCGGCAGTCCCGCGTACACGCCCTCGGTCAACGTGGCGTCGACGCCGCGGGCGATCTCCCGCAGCCGCGGGGCGTAGACGTCGACCATGTTGACGAAACGCGCGCCGACCAGCGGGGACCGGGCGGTCAGGTTCAGATGGTCGGAGATCAGCACGGGTTGACCGACGCTCATGCCCTCGCGGAGCCCGCCGGCGGCGTTGGTCAGGATCACCGTGTGCACCCCGGCCGCCGCCGCGGTGCGGATCGGATGCACCACCCGGGCCAGATCGTGTCCCTCGTAGGCGTGCGTGCGGCCGAGCATGATCAGCACCCGCCGGTCGCCGATGTGCACCGATCGGATGGTGCCACCGTGACCGGCGGCCGAGGGGGCGAGGAATCCCGGGACATCCGACATCGCCACGGTCGCGATCGGTGTGCCGAAGGCGTCCGCGGCCGGCGCCCACCCCGAACCCAGGATCACCGCGATATCATGTGCGGCACAATCGGTTTCGGCAGAAATCGTGGCGGCGGCGGCGATCGCCGCGGCGTCCGCGTCGACGGTGGGATCCATGCCGCCAACCCTAGTGGCCCGAGCCGACGATCTCATACGACGACGCGCACGGGCGGCGAGATCGTCGTCGATGTGCGCGGCAACGATGGATGAGTGGTTGCGGGGACCCCGGCGTCGACGGCGCCGAAGATCGCCTGGCCTCAGGCGATAAGGTCTCTGCATGCCATTTCTGAGCGAACAGCCCACCGCCGCCGGCGTCGCGGAACTCTTCCTGGGCACCCCGGGTGTCGAACTCGACGAGGCGAATCCGGAGAACCGTTTCCGCCTCGAGTGGATCGACACCGTCACCTCGCTGCTCGACGGGGCGGTCTCCGGTGGGGCGAAGGCCGTGGTGATCACCGCGACCGGCAAGTTCTTCACCAACGGCCTCGACACCGACTACATCGCCACCAACGCCGCTGACCTCCCGGCCTACCTGGACCGGGTCCATGCGCTCTACCGCACGGTGCTGACCCTGCCGGTGCCGGTGATCGCGGCCGTCAACGGTCACGCCTTCGGAGCCGGGGCGATGCTGGCGCTCTGCGCCGATCACCTGGTGATGCGCACCGAACGTGGTTTCTGGTCGCTGCCCGAGGCGGCCCTGGGCATGCCGTTCACCAAGGGGATGGCCTCGTTGGTCCGCACCCGGCTGACCGATCGGGCCGCCACCGAGGCGATGCTCACCTCACGTCGTTACGGCGCCGACGACGCGGTGGCCGCCGGTATCGTCGACGAGGCGGTGCCGGCCACCGACCTGCTCCGACGGGCCGCCGAGGTGGCCGCAGCACGCGCTCCGCTGGCCGGCCCGACGCAGACACTGATCAAGCAGGGACTGCGGCAGCCGTTACTCGCCGACCTGGCCGTACCCACCCCGCCGTCGCTGCTGTGATCGGCCCACGATGAGCGGGAATCTCCGACCAGCGGAAGGAACAGTGGCGGTGACACAGGCGGGCATCGGTGACCCATCCGGCGGCGTGATCGACGCCTGGCTGGCGGCGCACCGCGATCGGCTCATCGGGTGGCGGCGGCGGATCCACGCGACTCCGGAACTCTCGCGGCAGGAGGTCGCCACCACCGAACTGGTGATGACCGAACTGGCCACCCTCGGGCTGTCGCCGCGTCGACTGCCGCTGGGCACCGGCGTGGTCTGTGATCTGGGGCCCGCCACCGGGCCGCGGCTGGCGTTGCGCGCGGACATGGATGCCCTGCCGATCACCGAGCACACCGGTCTGCCCTTCAGCTCCACCACCGACGGCGTCTCGCATTCCTGCGGTCACGATGCGCACACGGCGATCCTGTTGGGTACCGCCGCGGTGCTCGCCTCGGCGCCTGCCCTGCCCGTCGGGGTGCGACTGATCTTCCAGCCCGCCGAGGAGGTGATGCCCGGCGGCGCGCTCGACGCGGTCGCGGCCGGGGTCACCGAAGGCGTGAGCCGCATCTTCGCGCTGCACTGCGACCCGCGGCTGCCCGTCGGCTCGGTGGGACTGCGGGAGGGGGCGCTCACCTCGGCCGCCGACCACATCGAACTACAGTTGCGCTCACCCGGCGGACACACCTCGAGACCGCATCTCACCGGGGATCTGGTGTACGCGATGGGGACCGTCATCACCGGACTGCCCGGAATCCTCTCGCGGCGGATCGATCCGCGGTCGGGGACCGTGATGGCGTGGGGGGCGGCGCACGCCGGCAACGCACCCAACGCGATCCCGCAGGAAGGGCAACTGCGGGGAACCGTGCGCACCGGTGAACATCTCACCTGGGCGGAGATGGAACCGTTGGTGCGCAGCGTCGTCGGTGAACTCCTGGCGCCGCTGGGGGTGTCCTACGACCTGTCCTACTTCCGGGGTGTCCCACCGGTGGTCAACGACGCGACAGCGATCGAGATGCTGACCCGGTCGGTCGCGGCCATCGGCGAGGATGCCGTGGCCGACACCCCGCAGTCGCCCGGCGGGGAGGACTTCTCCTGGTATCTCGAGCAGGTGCCCGGGGCGATGGGACGCCTGGGCGTGTGGAGCGGTTTCGGCCCACAGGTCGATCTGCACAGCCCCAACTTCGACATCGACGAGCGCGCCCTGGACGTGGGTGTACGGGCGCTGGCCGGGGTGATCTTCGGCGTCGATTCCGGGGGCTGAGCCCTCGGCCGATTCGGCCCCGCGCCGCTCAGGCTTCCGCGGCGCCCGGGCCGGGACCGACGTTGCGCGACTCGCGCAGACGGAGATCCTGCACGTATTCAGCAGGCGCACCGGCGATTTCGGCCGCCTCGGCCATCACGCCCAGGTAGCGCGCAGAGGGGAGTCCGCCCTCGTAGGCGTCGAGGACGTACAGCCAGGCCAGCACACCGTCACCGCCGTCGGTGTCGACGCGGGCGCGGATCTTGCGGTGGATACCGAGCTCGGAGCCCTCCCACCGATCGAGGTTGTCCTCGTCCTCGGTGGGGACGTCATAGAGCACCACGAACACCTTGGCGTCCGGGTCGTCGCGGTCCTCGGTGACGGTGGCCAGTGATCCTTCCCACCCGATGTCACCGCCGGCGAAGGTCAGTCGCCACCCGTGCAGCCACCCGGTCCCCGACATCGGCGAATGCGGCGCGCGCTCCGCCATCTGTTCGGGATGCATGTTGCTGCCGTAAGCCGCGTAGATGGGCATAGTCGCCTCTGACCTGCACTTTCCCGTCGGGATGGGCCCGACCTCATCGTTTTGCGCACCGCGTGGCCCTCGGTGGCCACGATGATCGTATTACGCGGACGCCGATCGCACGACGCTCACGAACACACCCCACCCGGCCCCACGGGTCGCCCGCGCGGCGGTCCGCCGGTCCGATGGCCTAGGTTGGTGAGCGGAGAAATCGCATGCCCGGCGCACCCGCGGAGGAGACACACCAGTGACCAGGATCGTGATCATCGGCGGAGGTCCGGCGGGCTACGAGGCGGCGCAGGCCGCCGCGGCCTATGGCGCCGACATCACCCTGATCGACTCCGACGGCATCGGTGGGGCGTGTGTGCTCTGGGACTGTGTCCCCTCCAAGACGTTCATCGCCTCGACCGGTATCCGCACCGAGGTGCGTCGTGCCGCCGATCTGGGTATCAACATCCGCACCGACGACACGCTGGTGACGCTCCCGCAGATTCATCAGCGCGTCCGCGACCTGGCGTTCGCGCAGTCCGCCGACATCCGATCGCGACTGGTCAGCGAGGGCGTCAAGCTGGTGTCCGGGCACGCGGCACTCGACCAGACCCAGGTCGGGGTGTCCACCCACGGCGTCACGGCGACCCTGCCGGACGGGTCCACCGAACACTTCGAGGGTGATGTGGTGCTGATCGCCACCGGCGCCTCACCCCGGGTACTGCCCGACGCGCAGCCCGACGGCGAACGCATCCTCACCTGGCGTCAGCTCTACGACCTCGAGACCCTGCCCGAGCACCTGGTGGTGATCGGATCCGGTGTGACCGGTGCGGAGTTCGTCCACGCCTACACCGAACTCGGCGTCAAGGTCACGCTGGTGTCCAGTCGCGATCGCGTCCTTCCCCACGAGGACGAGGACGCCGCCCTCGTGCTCGAGGAGGCGCTCGCCGAGCGTGGTGTGGAGCTGGTCAAACACGCCCGGGCGGATCGGGTCGTGCGGACCGGCAACACGGTGACCGCACACCTCGCCGACGGCCGGACCGTGACCGGCTCGCATGTGCTGATGACGGTGGGATCGGTGCCCAACACCGACAACCTGGGGTTGAGTGGTGCCGGCGTGGACACCCACCGTGGCGGATACATCACCGTCGACCGCGTCTCGCGGACCTCGGTCGCCGGAATCTACGCCGCCGGCGACTGCACCGGACTGTTCCCGCTGGCCTCGGTGGCCGCGATGCAGGGCCGGATCGCGATGTATCACGCCCTCGGCGAGGGCGTCAGCCCGATCAAGCTGAAAACCGTTGCGTCCGCGATCTTCACCCGTCCGGAGATCGCCACGGTCGGGGTGTCGCAGAACGCGATCGACTCCGGTGAGTACCCGGCCCGCACGGTGATGCTGCCGCTGGCGACCAATCCGCGCGCCAAGATGAGCGGCCTACGACGCGGCTTCGTCAAGATCTTCTGCCGACCGGCGACCGGTGTGGTGATCGGCGGCGTGGTGGTTGCGCCGACGGCGTCGGAGCTGATCCTGCCGATCGCGGTCGCGGTGCAGAACAAGCTGACGGTGTCCGATCTGGCCCAGACCTTTTCGGTGTATCCGTCGCTGTCCGGGTCGGTCACCGAGGCGGCCCGCCAGCTCGTGCGCCACGACGACCTCGACTGACCGGGCGGGCCGGTCGAGGCGGACCGATCCCCGATCCACAACCGAACGCCGGGCACGCCGCGACGGCACGCACGGCGATAGAGTGCGTGCACGGGTGCCGGACCGTTCGCGTCCTGCACCGGCGACGATCCCGGGGGGCGACAGCGATGACATCTGGGCGGGGTGAGCGGCCCACCGCCGGCGCGGAGCATTGCCGTCCCGGTGCGCAGACCCCGTGGGGATCGATGAGCATCGGCGAGATTCTGCACATCCTCACCACGATGAGCGAGAGTTCGGCCCGCGGTGACGCCGAAGCCGTGACCATCGCCATCGCCACCATCGCGGGCATCGCGGATGCTCTCGCGGGCGCCTTCGACAACGTCGGTGTGCTGCGGGGCCGGGCCGCCGAGGGTGCCGTCGACGCCGCGGATCGTCTGGTGGCCGAGATCCGCGCGACCGCCGAGGGTGCTGCGACCAGCGCCGCGGCCATCGGTGCCGCCGCCGGAGTCCTCGGCGCCACCCGGGCGCAGGAGCCGGTCCTGGTCGAGCATCAGCGTCGACTGCAGGAGCATCCCGAGGACGCGGCGACCGTGCGCGCGCTGGTCACCCGGCTGATGACCGGCAGCTACAGTTCTCCGATGCTCGAGGCGGCCGACGCGTTGCCCGAGGTCACGAGTGTGGAGAAGGACAACTTCCACTCCGGTGGGGTTGCCGGTGGCACGACGACGGGTGCCGGCTCCACCTCCGGCCCGGCCGGGGGTGGCCAGTCGGGCGCCATCGCCGACATCGACGGCGCGGATCCGTCGGCACCCGGCGGGGTCATCGAACTCTCTCCGACGACCACCGACCCGGACACCGCGACACCGGCCGCCCCGGCGACCGGGACCACCCCGGTGACGACGTCGACCACCACCGGGTCCCCGTCGGCCGATGACGGGGAGGATCCGTCCACCCTGACCCGTGGCGGGCTAGGCGACCCGGTCGGCGTCGGCGGCGGGGCCGGTGCACCCGGCGGGCGAACCACCGGATCGGGTGAGGGCGGCGGCGGGCGCGGGTCGAATCCGGTCGGTCCGGTCGGCGGCGCGCCGTCCGGGGTGCCGAGCGTGGTGCCCCCGTTCCTCGCTGCCGGTTCCGCGGGGCCGGTGGCCTCCGCTGCGCCCGCCGGGTCGGGCGCCCCGTCGTCGGGTCCGGGATTGCGTGGTACCCCGCCCGGTACCGGCCCGGGCGCGGCGCCGACGGGTCGCGATCGCGACACCCGGCACCGGCCCGCCCCCTACCTGCATCACGGCGAGCACGGCCGCGACATCGTCGGAGATCTGCCGCTCGTCGGACCGCCGGTCATCGGCGACTGGACTCCGCAGGCCTATCCCGCGACCGCGGATCCGGGCGGTTCGTCGGCGGCCACCGTGCCCGTCAGCGATCGCGAACCGGTGGGCGCCGCCGGCTCGGCGGGCGATGCGGTTCCCGTCGACTCCGCGGCAGGCGGTGGTGACGGTGATGCCGTCCCGCCGACGCGAGCCGGGGGCGCCGATCGCGATGGCTGAGAACATGATTCGCGGTCGGCTGGCACGACTTCCGGGTGCGGCGGTAGCGGAGCTCGTCGCCCGGGTAGGTGCCGCCGACATCGACGACTGCCTGCGAATGCTGGTGATCTCGGCGATCGACGTCACCGAGGCCAATGCCGATGCCGTTGTCCGGGAGGCCCTTTCGCAGTGGCGGGAGGAGGGTCGGGTGTCGCCGGCGACGCGTTCACGCTTGGTCGCGGCGCTGACCCGTCGTGACATCGACGCCGCCGTCGCGCACCGGTCCGGTGACATCGCCATGCAGCGAGCGGCATTCGTGCGGGCCCGGGCGGTGCATGCGCTGAGCATCGCCGTCGATCCCGACGTCGATGCCGCCGAGCGACTCTCCGAAGCGGCCTACGAGGCAGCGATCGCGATGGGCGGGACCGCGGGCGTCGTCGCGGTCCTCGTCGAATTCGTGGTGTGACCGGCTGGAGCTCGATCGCGCCCGATCGTCCTCGACCGGCCGGGTCAGGCCAACCCGAAACTGTGCTCCACAGCGCGATTCCACTCCCGGTACAGGCGGTCGCGCTCGTCGGTGTCCATCGCGGGTGTCCACCGGGTGTGTTCGGCCCAATTCTGCCGGATCTCGTCCTCGTCGTCCCAGTAGCCGACGGCCAGTCCGGCCGCGTATGCCGCGCCGAGGGCGGTGGTCTCGTTGACCACCGGCCGCACCACCGGCACATCGAGGATATCGGCCTGGAACTGCATCAAGAGATTGTTGACCACCATGCCGCCGTCGACCTTGAGGGTCGACAGGGTGACACCGGAGTCGGCCTGCATCGCCTCGATCACCTCCCGGGTCTGAAAAGCGCTGGCCTCCAACGCGGCCCGGGCGATGTGCCCCTTGTTGGCGAAGCGGGTCAGGCCGGCGATGACGCCGCGGGCATCGGGTCGCCACCGCGGCGCGAACAACCCGGAGAAGGCGGGGACGAAGTACACGCCGCCGTTGTCGTCGACGCCGGCCGCGAGTTGCTCGACCTCACCGGCGGAGGAGAAGAGGCCGAGGTTGTCCCGCAGCCACTGCACCAGCGAACCGGTGACGGCGATCGAGCCCTCGAGGGCATAGTGCGGCGGTGCCTCACCGATGCGGTAACACACGGTGGTCAGCAGTCCGTGATCGGAGAACACCGCGTCGGTTCCGGTGTTGAGCAACAAGAAGTTCCCGGTGCCGTAGGTGTTCTTCGCCTCGCCGGGTGACAGGCACGCCTGGCCGAACGTCGCCGCCTGCTGATCGCCGAGGATGCCGGACAGGGGCACCCCGTGCAGGGTTCCCTGTTCGCGTAGCGTCCCGTACACCTGCGAGCTGCTGCGGATCTCGGGGAGTGCGTCGACGGGTATCCCCATCTCCGCGCAGATCTCCTCATCCCAGGACAGTGTCCGAAGATCCATCAGCATGGTGCGCGACGCGTTGGTGACGTCGGTGATGTGCAGGCCGCCGGACGCGCCTCCGGTGATGTTCCAGGCGATCCAGGAATCCATTGTGCCGAAACAGAGTTCGCCGGCCTCGGCACGTTCGGCAACGCCCTCCACATTGTCGAGCAGCCAGCGCATCTTGGGCCCGGCGAAGTAGGTCGACAGCGGTAGCCCGGTGCGGTCGCGGTACCGGTCGGCGCCGGCATCGCCGGCGAGCCGGTCGCACAGTTCGCCGGTGCGGGTGTCCTGCCAGACGATCGCGTTGTGCAGCGGTTCGCCGGTGGTGCGGTCCCAGGCCAGGGTGGTCTCCCGTTGATTGGTCAGTCCGCACGCGACGATGTCGTCGGAGGTCAGATCGGCCGACGCCAGTGCGGATGCCACGACGCGGCGGGTGTTGCGCCAGATCTCGGCGGCATCGTGTTCGACCCATCCGGCGCGGGGGAAGATCTGTCGGTGTTCGAGTTGTTCGGCGGCGATGACCTGTCCGCGGCGGTCGAAGACCATGGCCCGCGTCGACGTCGTTCCCTGATCGATGGCCGCGACGTATCCGGAAGCGCTATCCACGGGGGTCAGTGTCGCACGGTGCGGGTCGCAGACGGTGGGTTCCGCCGAGATCAATTACGCTGGCCGGTATGGACACCGAGCCGAATGAGACCGGATTCAACCCGGACCGACCAGCGGATATGGGTCCGCTGTATCGGGCCGAGGCCTGGAAACGACTCTCGAGTGAGCAATTCGACATCGTCGTCGTCGGCGGCGGTGTGGTGGGCGTCGGCGCCGCACTCGACGCGGCGACCCGCGGCCTGCGGGTGGCGCTGGTGGAGGCCCGCGACATCGCGTCGGGAACCTCGAGCCGATCGTCGAAGATGTTCCACGGTGGGCTGCGCTATCTCGAGCAACTCGAGTTCGGTCTGGTCCGCGAGGCTCTGCGCGAACGTGAACTGTCGCTGCGGCTGCTGGCCCCGCACCTTGTCAAACCCCTCCCGTTTCTCTACCCGCTGACCCAACGCATCTGGGAACGCCCGTATGTGGCCGCCGGAATCTTCCTCTACGACCGTATGGGCGGCGCGAAATCGGTTCCCGGACAACAGCATGTGACCCGTTCCGGGGCGCTGCGGGTGGCCCCGGCGCTCAAGCGGGATTCGTTGATCGGCGGCATCCGCTACTACGACACCGTTGTCGACGACGCCCGGCACAGCCTGACCGTGGCGCGCACCGCAGCCAACTACGGCGCGGTGATCCGCACCTCGACGCAGGTGGTCGGATTCCTCCGGGAGGCCGACCGGGTGATGGGCGTCAAGGTCCGCGACACCGAGAACGGTGAGACCGCCGAGGTCCGGGCGCACTGCGTGATCAACGCCGCCGGCGTGTGGACCGACGAGGTACAGGCGCTGTCGCATCAGCGTGGCCACTTCCGGGTACGGGCGTCCAAGGGTGTGCACATCGTGGTGCCCCGTGACCGCATCGTCAGCGAGACCGCGATCATCCTGCGCACCGAGAAGTCGGTGCTCTTCGTCATCCCGTGGGAGACGCACTGGATCATCGGCACCACCGACACCGACTGGAATCTCGATCTGGCTCATCCGGCCGCGACGCGGGCCGACATCGATTACATCCTCGAGCATGTGAACACGGTGCTGGTCACCAAACTCACCCACGACGACATCGAGGGGGTGTACGCCGGTCTGCGGCCGCTGCTGGCCGGGGAGGACGAGGCGACCTCGAAGCTCTCACGGGAACATGCGGTCGCGCGGGTGGCGCCCGGACTGGTGTCGATCGCCGGCGGCAAGTACACCACCTATCGGGTGATGGCCGCCGACGCCGTCGACGCCTGCGATGACTTCATCCCGACCCGGGTGGCCCCGTCGATCACCGAGCGGGTGCCGCTGATCGGCGCCGACGGGTACTTCGCGCTGATCAATCAGTGCGAGCACCTCGGCAAGCGGTTCGGCTTGCATCCCTACCGGGTTCGACGACTGCTCAACCGGTACGGCTCGCTCATCGACGACGTGCTGTACTACGCCGACGCCGATCCGTCGTTGCTGCGCCCGCTGGCCGCCGCCCCGCAGTATCTGCGGGTGGAGATCGTCTACGCGGCGATCGACGAGGCGGCCCTGCATCTCGAGGACGTGCTGGCCCGGCGGACCCGGATCTCCATCGAGTACTCCCATCGTGGTGTGGGCTGTGCGCAGGAGGTCGCCGAGTTGCTGGCGCCGGTGCTCGGCTGGGACGACGAGCGGATCGCCTTCGAGGTGGAGACCTACAACGCCCGGGTGGCCGCCGAGGTGGCGTCGCAGCAGCAACCCGACGACTCGTCGGCCGACGCATTACGCGCCGCCGCGCCCGAGTCGCGCGCCGAGATCCTCGAACCGGTGCCGGTGCCCCAGACGTGAGGTGACATGCCGTGGACGGTGCGGACACGGCTTTAAGAGTTTCGGCAGGACCTTTGGCTCTGGGACCGGTAACGTCGAGGATGCGACGATGAGGTATGGGAAAAGGACAGGTCATGGTGGACAACCCGATTCAGGAACTTCCCGCTGACGAGGCCTGGAAGTTGCTCGGCTCGAAGCAACTCGGTCGCCTCGCGGTGAGCGTTGGTGGACAACCGGACATCTTCCCGGTGAACTATTACTCCGACGAGGGCCGTATTCTCTTCCGCTCCGCGGAGGGCACCAAGCTGTCCGAACTCGTCGTCAACGAGCATGTGGCCTTCGAGGTCGACGAGTACACCGACGACGGCGGGTGGAGTGTGGTGGCCAAGGGCGCCGCACGGGTGCTCGCGCGCGGCGACGAGATCGCCGAGGCCGACACCCTGCCGCTCACACCGTGGGTTCCCACCATCAAGTACAACTACGTCGAGATCAGTGTCGGCGACATCACTGCCCGGCGTTTCGAATTCGGACCGGAGCCGGAGCGCTACCCGGTGTAGGGCGTGTCTCTCACGTCTGGCACCGCGGGCACCAGTAGATGACGCGGTCCTCGGTGTCGGTCGCGAGAAACCCCCTCTCGATGGGTGTGGCGCATCGACGGCACAGTCGTCCGCGTCGGCCATAGACCCACACACGCGCACCACCCCGGGTGTCACCGGTGGTGGTGCGCGCCGTTCTGAGCCGATTGGCCCACAACATCCGATGCGCCAGATCGACCATCGGTGCAACGTCGACATCTGTGACCGGGGTGCCCGGTAGCACCCCACGCAGGAAGCACAATTCGCTGCGGTACTCGTTGCCGACGCCGGCCATCAGTCGCTGATCGAGCAGGGCGTCGCCGATCGCGCGGTCCGGGTCGCTCTCGATCCGGCGCACCGCCTCGGCGGCATCCCAGTCCTCGCCCAGCAGATCGGGCCCCAGGTAGCCCAGTGCAGTGTCGGGGTCGTCGAGCAATTCCAGGATTCCCAGGGCGAATCCGACCGCCTCGTGCGCTGCGGTGCGCAGGATGATGCGCGCCTGATGCGCCGGGCGGCGCCAGCGTGTGCCGAGCGGTGCGACAATCCAGATCCCCTCCATCTTCAGATGCGAGTGGATGCTCACCTGTTGGCCGCCCTCGGGGTCGGTCACATCGATCAGCAGGTGCTTGCCGCGCGACCGTACCGATGTGACGGTGTGGCCGCTCAGATCGACGGTGGCCAGCGAGGGAACCCGAAAATCGCTGTGGGTCAACATCTTTCCGGCCAATCCGCGCCGTAGTCGGTCGGCGGCGCGGAAGACGGTGTCACCCTCGGGCATGGGTGTGCCGCATCCGGAGTCCGCGGGGAGTGGTGGAGAACCCGGCGTCGACGAAGACGGCGGCGAGGTCCGATCGCAGGGCCTCGACGCCGTCGATCTGATCGATGGACAGCCGTGCGACCCGACCGGTGCCGACCGCCTCGGCCAGTGCGCCGGCGGCGACCCGCACGGCCTGGCCGGAATCACCGAAGGTGAGCACCGTCTTGCCGCCCCGCTCGACGAAGGCCGCGAGCCGGCCGTCCACCAGCACCACCAGGGCGCCCGGCTTGCGGCCCGGGCGATGGCCGGATCGGTTCTCGCCGTCGGGCCGGGATGGCCACTCCAGTGCTGCGCCAAACGGATTGGCGGGATCGGTGGCGGCGATCACCACGGCGGTGCCGCGGTTACGACGGGAGTCCTCGCCCGGTTCGAGGGCATGCCGGCGGAGATCGTCGACGACGGCGGGGGCGGCGAACTGGGCGCCGCCGAGCCCGTCGACGTAGTAGCCACGCCGAACCTGTCCGCTGTCCTCGAAGACGTTGAGGGCCTTGTAGATCCGGGAGAACCCGCCGATGATGCCCTCGGCGACGACCGGTCCGCGCGTCACCACGCCGTAGCGGGTGAGCAGTTGGTCGCAGGTCACCTGGGTGCGTAGCGTCGAATCCGAGATGAGGGCGGAGCGGGAGAACCACCGTCCGGCGAGCTGTGGTGGGGTGGCCGGCGTACCCACCGTGGAGATCAGGTGGCGTGTGGTCAGCCGCGACGGCCGCAGGCGGGGCGCGCGGGCCCGCGTGCGGTGGGCCGGGGTCGCGGCGGAGCGGGAACCCGACGCCCGGCGCGGCATGAGCAGTGCCCGAATCGGTGCGAAGGAATCGTTGGACACCCGACCCGACCAGACGAGGTCCCAGAGCGCGGCCTCCACCTCGGCGCCGCCGACCCCGGGACGCTCCGACCCGGCGTCGGGTGCTGCGTCGAGGATCTGTGCGTAGCGCAGGCCACCGCCGCCGGCCAGCCGGTCGATCACCAGGCGGTGTGCGTCGGTCACATCGATCTCGTCGGGTTCACCGAGGATGACCTCGGCGAGATCGTTGGGACACAGGCGAATCCAGCCGTCGGAGCCGCCGATGCGTCCGGCACCCGACCAGGTGACCTCACCGGAGGACAGCAGTTCGTCGAGCATCGCGGGGGAGTAGTCGGTGACGCGGGCCGGCAGGATCAACGATTCCCACGCGGAGGCGGGCAGTGGATAACCGGCCAACTGATCGATCACCACGGCGACGCCGTCGATGCCGGACAGTCGGTCGTCGGTGGGGGTGACGTGTTGCCAGGACAACAGGAAACGGGTGAGGGTGGCCGGATCGACCGGCGCGACCTCGGCGCGGCCGGCGGCCAGGGATCCGCGCCGGATCTGACCGAGGACCTCGCTGTGACACCACTGGGTCCCCGTTTGATCGGGAAGGAAATCGCCCTCGATGATCTTGCGGTCGCCGGCCAGGCGGATCAGGGTGTCGCGGACGACGGCCGCTCCCAGTCCCAGGGAGTCGGCGGCCTGTTCGACGGTGAAGGGACCGTGGGTGCGGGCGTAGCGGTGGACGACATCGCCCAGGGGGTCGGCGACCGCCTCCAGAAAGGCCGCGGGCACGCCCATCGGAGCAGGGACGCCCAGCGCATCACGTAGTCGAGCGGTGTCCTCGATCGCCGCCCACAGCGGTCGACCGCGGTGACTGATCGAGATGATCGCACCGTCGCGGTGGAGTGCGGCGAGAACCGTTGCTGCGGAAGTGTTCTGGTCCTCCGGATCGCCCCGGTATCGGGTGGCCACCTCGTCGGTGGTCAGTGGCCCGAGCCAGCGCAACAGGTCCACGACATCCTCGGCGTCACGCGCGGCGCGCGCCGGGTCGGTGCGTTGCAGGCGTGCGGTGACCTCGGCGATGACCGCGGGATCGAGGAGTTCACGCAGGTCGACCCGGCCGAGGAGTTGCGCGAGCAACGCGGTGTCGAGGGACAGGGCCGCCGCCCGGCGTTCGGCCAGCGGGGCGTCGTCGTTGTACATGAACGCCCCGACGTAGCCGAAGAGCAACGACGCCGCGAACGGCGACGGGGCCTCGGTCTCGGTCTCGACGAGCCGGATGCGACGAGTGCCGATGCCGCGTAACAACTCCGTCAGCGCGGGCAGGTCGTAGACGTCCTGCAGGCATTCCCGGACCGCCTCCAGGACGATCGGGAAGTCGGGGAATTGCGAAGCGACGGCAAGTAATTGGGCGCTGCGCTGGCGTTGTTGCCACAGCGGTGCGCGACGGCCCGGATCGCGCCGGGGCAGCAGCAGGGCTCGGGCCGCACATTCGCGGAAACGGGAGGCGAACATCGACGAGTCTGCCAGTGCATCGGTGACGAGTTGCTCGATGTCGTCGGGGGAGATGGTGAACACCGCGGCGCCCGGTGGGGTGTCGTCGGTGTCGGGCAGGCGCACGATGATGCCGTCGTCGGAGGCGGTGACGGCGCCGTCGAGCCCGAGGGAGGTCTTGAGCTGTGCCGAGATCGCCGACGCCCACGGGGCGTGTACCCGTAACCCGTAGGGGGAGTGCAGGATCACGCGCCAATCGCCGAGTTCATCACGGAATCGTTCGACCACCAAGGTGCGATCGCTGGGCAGGTATCCGGTGGCGTCGCGCTGTTCGGCGATGAGTGCGGCGAGATTGTCGCGGGCGAAGGTGGTCAGACCGAGTTCGGTTGCGCGACGATCGAGTTCGGCGTCATTGGCGATCTCGGCGGTGAATCTGCCGATGGCCGCACCGAGTTCGGCGGGGCGGCCGACGGAGTCACCGATCCAGAACGGCAGACGTCCGGGCTGGCCGAAGGCGGGGGTGACCAGCACACGGTCGTGGGTGATGTCCTCGATGCGCCAGCTGGTGGCGCCGAGGGCGAAGACGTCGCCGACGCGGGATTCGTAGACCATTTCTTCGTCGAGTTCGCCGACGCGGCTGAGTTTTTCACCGACAAGGAACACACCGAACAACCCGCGGTCGGGAATCGTGCCGCCCGAGGTGACCGCGAGGCGTTGTGCCCCCCGCCGGCCGCTGAGCAGGTTGCGGTCCCGATCCCAGGTCACCCGAGGGCGGAGTTCGGCGAATTCGTCCGACGGGAACCGTCCGGAGATCAGGTCGAGCGTCGCCTCGTACACCGAGCGGGCGAGCTCGCGATACGGCGCGGCGCGGCGCACCACGTCGAACCAGGCATCAACGTCGAGGTCGTCGACGGCAGCGGCGGCGATGGTCTGCTGGGCCAGCACGTCGAGCGGGTTGATGGGGATGCGCAGTTCCTCGATCTCCCCGGCGCGCATCCGGGACACCGCGACGGTGCAGTGGATGAGGTCGGTGCGGTGTTTGGGGAACAGCACACCTTGGCTGATCTCGCCGACCTGATGGCCGGCACGCCCGATGCGTTGCAGGCCACTGGCCACCGACGGCGGCGCCTCAACCTGCACGACGAGATCCACCGACCCCATGTCGATGCCGAGCTCGAGGCTGCTGGTCGCCACGACGCACCGCAGCCGACCGGTCTTGAGGTCGTCCTCGATCTCGGCGCGCTGCTCCTTGCTGACGGATCCGTGGTGGGCGCGTGCCAGCACCGACGGAGCGCCGGTGGTGGCGCCGCTGCCCAGTACGAGGGCGGGGGCGCCACCACCGACCCGGGTGTTACGGGGTGGTTCGCGCACCGGGCTGTCGCCGGCGGCCCGGGTCTCGGCGATCTCGTTGAGCCGGGCGGTCAACCGTTCGGCGAGGCGGCGCGAATTCGCGAAGACGATGGTGGTGCGGTTGGCCTCGATGAGGTCGACGATCGCGGACTCGACGTAGGGCCACAGCGATCCCGCGGTCGGGGAGAAGGCGTCGTCGAGGTCGGCGTCCCCGGCGTCCGACGGCGGCGGGATGTTGGACATGTCCTCGACCGGCACATCGACCCGCAGATCGAAGGTCTTGGCGGCGGGCGGCCGCACGATGGTGGCGCCGGCCGCTCCGGTGAGGAAGTCGGCGACCACCTCCGGTGGCCGGACCGTCGCCGACAATCCGATGCGCTGGGCGGGCCGCTCGAGCAGCTCGTCGAGACGTTCCAGCGACAGGGCGAGGTGGGTGCCGCGTTTGGTTCCGGCCACCGCATGGACCTCGTCGACGATGACGGCCTCGACGCCGGTCAGCGTCTCCCGCGCCGACGACGTCAGCATCAGATACAGCGACTCGGGGGTGGTGATGAGGATGTCCGGCGGTGTGCGGACCAGCAAGCGGCGGGTGGCCGCCGGGGTATCACCCGAACGCAGGCCGACTGTGATCGCCGGTTCGGGTTCGCCGAGTTCCTGTGCGGCGCGGGTGATGCCGGTCAGCGGCGCCCGCAGATTGCGTTCCACGTCGACCGCGAGGGCCTTCAGTGGGGAGATGTAGAGCACCCGGGTGGTGCCTCGGGACCGTTCCGGCCGGGCGGCGAGGCGATCGAGGGCCCACAGGAAGGCCGACAGCGTCTTACCCGACCCGGTGGGCGCGATGACCAGTGTGTTGTCACCGTCGGCGATGGCCGACCACGCGCCGACCTGCGCCGGGGTGGGCTCGGCGAACGCGCCGCCGAACCACCGTCGGGTGGGAGCGGTGAAGCGGTGCAGAACCTCGGCCGGGGTGGGCATGAATCCATCATCCACGAGGGCACCGACAGTCGGCGGTGCCGACATCGCCGCAGGTGTGCTCGCAACATCAGGTCGTGACCCCGGGGCGATCCGGTATATGGTCATTTCAGACTTTGGACGGGAAACCCGGTGAAAGCCCGGGACGGTCGCGCCACTGTGAGCCGTATGCCGGGGACGCCTCCCCGGGATGGGGCGAGTCAGAACACCGCACAATGTCGAGCCCGACACCCCGTAGGGACGCGTCATCCCACGAAAGGACATCAGTTCGATGGTCGCAACAACTCATCACGGCAAGGGTCTGTCCCTTGCGGTTCCCAATCTTTCGGCTGCGTCGGCCGCACTGTGGCTGACCGCCACCGTCATCCTCGCCGCCATGGCGTACTACTTCATCGGCTACGACCAGGGCGCGTGGTCGGTGTTCGGCAGCGACACCCACATCCATGAGTTCGTCCACGACTCCCGGCACTTCCTCGGATTCCCCTGCCACTGATCCGAGATAAGGGAGACAACCGAACATGGAGAGAAAGTTCATCGGCGCGGGCGTGCTGTCAGGCCTGGTCGCCGGCATCGTCGCATATGTTTTCGCCCGGCTGTTCATTGAGCCGCAGGTCGCCAAGGCCATCGACTATGAGGACGGTCGGTCGCAGGCGCAGGAGGCACTCGAGGCCGCGCATGGTCACGCCGGCCACGAGCACGGTGCCGAGCTCTTCACCCGGTCCGTGCAGGAGAACATCGGCGCAGGCGTCGGCACCGTGATCTTCGCGGTGGCGATGGGCGCCTTTTTCGCGGTCGCGTTCACCATCCTGTGGACCTATCTGGGGCATCACTTCCCGGACACCGATCCCCGGTGGGCGTCGGCGGCCGTCGGCGTGCTGGGTTTCATCGCGTTCTTCGGAGTCCCGTTCTTCGCCTACCCGGCCAATCCGCCGGCAGTGGGTGACGACGACACCATCGGGGCACGATCGAGTGCCTACCTCACCATCACGATCGTCGCAGTGGTGGCGATGATTGCGGCCGTCGTCCTCGCATTGTGGCTGCGGCCCCGGTGGGGTGGCCTCGGCTCGGCCGTGGTTGCGGCGATCGGATTCCTGGTGGTGGTCACGATCGCGATCGCGTTGCTGCCGGAGTTCCACGAGGTTCCCGAACCGTTGATGAACGGTGATCGGATCGTGTTCCCCGGTTTCCCGAGCGCGGTCATCGGAGATTTCCGGGTGTACGCAATCGCCAATCAGGTGATCCTGTGGACCGTCCTGACCACGGCGTTCGCCGGCTTGCTGACGTGGATGAGTCGATCGTCGGCCAACCGATCGTCGGCCATGGCCGACGCGAACAGCTGATACGAAGACCGAAGACGAACCAGACCACGGCGAAGATGACGGCCACCACGACAGCCATGATAAGCAGGT
>NZ_JBSFPC010000020.1:0-50116 GCF_053587995.1 Gordonia sp. NPDC003504 | reverse complement strand
ATCACGCCGCCGGATGGGTCACCGATGCCCGCCTGTGTCACCGCCACTGTTCCTTCCGCTGGTCGGAGATTCCCGCTCATCGTGGGCCTACGTCCGCCGCACGATCGTTGACAGCGCTCTCCCACCCGTTGACAGCGCTCTACGGTGCGTTGACAGCGCTCTCCCACCCGTTGACAGCGCTCAACGCTGAATCCGCAGACCACGCGGACCATCAATCCGAGCGCCGTCAGTGACTACGTAAGCGCCGTCAACGTCCTACGAGGCGCTGTCAGTGCAGGACAGAGCGCTGTCAGTGACTACGCGAGCGCTGTCAACGTCAGACAGAGCGCTGTCAGTGCGTCGTCAGAGTCCGTGTTCGGACGAGTCGATCGGCGTAGCACCCAATTCCGTCTGCAGCAGGTCGAGGGCGAGCTTGTCGGGATCGATTCGGGCGTCGGGCGTCGCGTTGTGGGCGTCGGCGACCATCTCGGCGCGTTCCGCGTCGGGGATCTCCTCGTCCGGTCGTGGCGGCTCCGGTTCGGGTTCGGGCTCGGGTTCCGGTTCCGCAGCTACCGCCTCGGAGCCCGCCTCGGGTTGGCGGGCACGACTCGGCCGCGCGTAGGTCTGCCGCTTGGCCGCGCTCGCCCCCTGCTGCGGTGCGGTCGAGGTGGCCGGGGCCGCGGCGGTGGCGTCACGAAGGACGATGCGCACCTCGAGATCGCCACCGAAGGTCTCGCTCAGTGCTTCACGGATGATCCCCACCGCGTGCTGCGACGACAATCGACCGACCAGCACCTCGATGGGATGCCCGAGTGTGACCGTGGTGCCGTCGAAGTCGTCGACAACGGCCGCCGACAGCATCGGCTCGAGGCTCTTCGACCGCGACCTGACCGCGGTGCGCACCTCTTGGAACCGCTTGCGCACGGTGTCGAGGTCGAGACCGGTCGACGGTGCCGGCTCCGGGTCGGGCACAGGTGTCGGTGCGGGCCGCGGCGTGGCCACACCCGGCTCGTCCGGCGGCACCTCGTACTCGTCGACGGGTTCGTCCGGCAGTGGGATGTCGTCAACGGCGGCGACGGGCGCCGGGGTCGGTTGCGGGCGTGACGGTGGTTGCGGGCGTGACGGTGGTTGCGGCGCAGTCGGATTCCCGCCTCCGCGCGGACCCGGCATGGTGGTGCCGGTTTCCGGTGCGGAAGCAGGGGCGGGCCGGGGTTCGTCGGGTCGCGGCGGCTCCGGCTTCGGCGCCACCTCCACGGGGGTCGAGTCCACGGGGGTCGACTCCACGGCGGGGATCGACTCCGCCGGAGCCGGGTCCGGCTGCGCCGGTTGGACTTCGGGTTCCGGCCGGGCCACGGGTTCCGGCCGGGCCACGGCTTCCGGTTCCGGTGCAGCCGCACGTTCCTCTGCGGCCTTGCGTTGCGACGGACGGACGTACTTCGGCGGCGGCTCGTCGGCCGGCGAGGCGGACACCGGCGCCTGCGGCACAGGTGAGGACGACACAGACGTCGGCGGCACCGTCGGCGCGGATGCCGCCGCAGCACCCGACGCTGCGGGCCCGGCCACGACCACCCCGGATTCGAGCCGTTCCAGACGCTGCAGCAACGCGGCGTCGTCGGCGGAGGTGGTCGGCAGCAACATGCGTGCGCACATCACCTCGAGTAGCAGTCGCGGCGAGGTGGTGCCGCGCATCTCGCCGAGCGCGTTGTGCACGATCTCGGCGAAGCGGGTGAGTCCGCCCGGTCCGAGTCGTTCGATCTGCGCGGTCATGCGCGCGAGCTGATCACCGGGCGCCTCCACCAGGCCACGTTCGGCCGCGTCCGGAACCGCCTGCAGCAGAATGAGATCGCGAAGTCGTTCCAGGAGATCCACGGCAAAGCGGCGTGGATCGTGTCCGGCGTCGACGACCTTTTCGACGACGGCGAACAGTGCGGCACCGTCGGCGGTGGCCAGGGCGTCCACGGCGTCGTCGATGAGCGCGATGTCGGTGACGCCGAGCAGCGCGAGCGCCCTGTCGTAGGTGACGCCCTGTTCACCGGCACCGGCCAGCAACTGATCCAGAATCGACAGCGAATCACGTGGCGAACCGCCACCGGCGCGGATCACCAGAGGGTAGACGTCGGCGCCGACCTGCACGCCTTCCTGCGCGCAGATGTTCTCCAGCAGTCCTCGCATCACCGGCGGCGCCAGCAGCCGGAATGGATAGTGGTGGGTACGCGACCGGATGGTCGGCAGCACCTTCTCCGGCTCGGTGGTCGCGAAGACGAAGATGAGGTGCTCCGGCGGCTCCTCGACGATCTTGAGCAACGCGTTGAAGCCCGCGTTGGTGACCATGTGGGCCTCGTCGACGATAAACACCCGGTACCGCGACTCCGAGGGAGCGTAGAACGCGCGATCCCGCAGCTCACGGGTGTCGTCGACGCCGCCGTGGCTGGCCGCGTCGAGTTCGATGACGTCCAGATTGCCCGGACCGCCAGGTGCCAGGGCGACACACGACGCGCACTCACCGCACGGCGTCGACGTCGGACCCTGTGCACAGTTCAGCGACCGCGCCAGGATGCGGGCCGAGGACGTCTTGCCGCATCCGCGCGGCCCCGAGAACAGATAGGCGTGGTTGATCCGGCCACTGTCGAGCGCGCGGCTGAGGGGATCGGTGACATGCTCCTGCCCCACGACTTGGGCGAATGTCGCCGGGCGATAGGTGCGATACAGAGCCACGCGTCGAGAGTACCGGCGATCACCGACAGTCCGATCCTCTCCCCCATAGGGCCTCTCGTCGGTGTAGTTTGACTATTCGTATCTAACACTTACGGGTGATTCGTCTACTTGGCATAGAGTTAAGTGAGTCTTGGGTCATTTGCCATCCGAGTTGTGCAGATCACAGTTCGGCACCAGGCGAGATCCCCACCGCCGAACCAGGCGTTGTGCCGGAGGTTGCTCAAGACCAATAAGCCGCTGACCAATAGCCCGCTGACCGAACTCCCGAGGACCGACACATCACCGACGACCGACGGTCCCGACCGTCCGGCACTGGCGCCGCCGCAGGAAACGGGCTCACTCGTCGCCATGTCCGCCTCGACGATCCAGATGATGTGGGTGGCCTCGGGCGTCAACGGACTCGGCGCCGGTGCCGTCTTCCCGGCCTCACTCGCCCTCGTCGCGCCGGTCGCGACGACGGTGCCCGAGCGGGTTCGTGGCATCGCCGTCGGGGCGGGCTTTCTGTCCGCCGGTTCGGCCGTCTCGCCACTTCTCGGCGGCGTACTCGCCGACCTCGGCTGGTCGCAGGCGTCGTATCTGGCGGTCGTCGTCGTATCGATCCCGGCCGCCGGGCTGACCGTGGAGCCCGCTGTACTCCGGCCTGATCTTCCTGCTGTTGCAGGGACCCGCGTTCGTGTTGATGCCCGTCCTCAGTCGCCTGCAGATGCGGATTCCCTCGCACCTGCTGCTGACCGTCGGCTTCGTCTCGATGGCCGCGGCCATCCCCAGCCTCGTCGAACTTCGCCCGGGCGCGATCCGCGAAGAGATCGTCGAACCGAACACCGGCGAGCTCCCGGCGACGGGCATGCCGGCGGTCTGACCGGCCACCGGTGAACCCGCCGTCATCGACCGTGTGAGCTGCGTGCTCACACGGTAAACACTCACACGGTAGACACGCTGGTGAACTGTTCCCGCAGTTGGTATTTCAACACCTTTCCGGACGGGTTTCGGGGCAATGCGTCGACGAATTCGAGGCGCAGCGGCAGCTTGTACCGCGCCAACTGTTCCGCCGCAAACTCGCGCAACTCCTCCAGCGAGACCTCGTGTCCGGGGGCGGTGGCGATCACCGCGGTGACGGCCTCACCCCACTTGGCGTCCGGCAGACCGAGAATCGCGATCTCGGCGATCGCCGGATGACTGTAGAGGACGCTTTCCACCTCGGCAGGGTAGACGTTCTCACCGCCGGTGATCACCATGTCCTTGACGCGGTCGACGACGTAGATGTAGCCGTCGTCGTCCTCGCGCCCGACATCGCCGGTGTGGAACCATCCGCCGTCGTCGATCGCCGCCGCGGTGGCACCCGGATTGTTCCAGTAGCCGACCATCACCTGCGGTCCGCGCACACAAATCTCACCCGGTTGCCCCACCGCGACAGGCGAATTCGCCGCATCGACGAGTCGTACGTCGGACAGCGGCAGCACCTTGTTGCCGGCCGCGCCGATCTTGGCGGCGGACTCGTCGACGCTCATCACCAACGCCAGGGGCGCAGTCTCGGTGAGGCCGTACCCCTGGGCAAATGCCAGACCCCGCTCGGCGTAGCGTCGCATCAGGGGTTCGGGAACCGGTGCACCACCGCACACCAGGTAGCGCAGCGAGGAGAGGTCCGCGGTCTCGAACTGAGGCACCTGACTCATGAACAGGTACATCGCCGGAACGCCGAACATCGTGGTGACGCGGTGCTTTTCGATGTCGGCGAGGGCCGCCACCGGATCGAAGGACTGTGCCAGGACGATGTGCCCACCCTTCTGCAGGGTGATCAGCGTGGTGACGTTGAGACCTCCGATGTGGAACAGCGGTGCGGCACAGTAACTGATGTCCGACGAGTCGACGTCGAGGCAGAACAGCGCATTGACGTTGTTCCAGAACAGATTACCGTGCGTGAGCATGGCTCCCTTGGGGCGACCGGTGGTCCCCGAGGTGTACATGATCACGGCCACTGCGTCGGAATCTGGTTGCGCCGGAGCCGAAATCGGCTCGCTGCCGGCGATGAGTTCCTCCACCGAGGCCCAGCCGTCCCGCGCGCCGACTGCGATGCGACGCTGCAGGGGCAGCGGTTCGTCCACGGCGTCGACGACCGCGGCGAGATCCGGGTCGGCGATCAGGGTGTGCGCCCCGGAGTCGTTGATGATGTAGGCCAACTCGGTTCCGGTGAGCCGGAAGTTCAACGGCACGAACGTCGCACCGGCCCGGGCGGCGGCGAACATGGCGGTGAGGAACATCGGGTTGTTGAGCCCGAGGTAGGCGACGCGGTCGCCGGCACCCACGCCACCGTCGACGAGGGCGGCGGCCAGGCGGTCGATCCGATCGGAGAGGTCACCGAAGGTGAGCGTGTGGTCACCGAACGTGATGGCGGGTCGATGTGGACCGATCGCGGCGCGGCGCGCGATCCAGGAGCCGAGATCCATGGTTTCCGGGGTCCTCACGCGGGTCATGACGATTCTCCTGTGACGAGGGATGCGCTGACGGGACGGCCGCTCGGGGCCGCCGACGCTGACAGCGTAGAACGTAACCCGCATCACAGGAGAGGTTTCGGTGAATTTCGACTAACTCAATTTCTCGGGATGTGGCGTCACCGGTGTCACGTCGGCCGGATCCGGCACCGCGGACCGTCGCCCCAGCACCACGATGGTGGCCAGCACCGTACCGAGGAAGATCGCGTTGTAGGGGTATACCAGGAAGAACTGTGCCCAGGCCGGGCCGGTCTCGGCCTTGAAGAACAGACCCATCAGGTACGCGTCGGGCATGACGCGGTTGACGAACCACATCGGGTACGCGAAATGCGTGCGCCACGCGAACGCCACCAGGATCACGAGCACACCGCCGGCTCCCGCGAGCACCCGTCGGATCGGCGAGAGATCGGTACGGAGCACCAGGTCCACGCAGATCACCAGCACCGGGACGAACCACACCCAATGATGTCCCCACGACATCGGGGAGATCGCGCAGGAGGTCATGCCGACCACCGACAACGCCAAGAGCTCATGCCCGTTGCGGTGGGCGAGGACGGCCGCGGCCATGCCCAGCCCGAGGGCGATGAGGACCACCGTCAGCCACAGCAACTGATTGGGGGCGTCGGAATGTGCGAGGTTGGCGATCATGCCGCGCAGTGACTGATTCCCGAGGGTCTGGGGCGCCCCGACCCTATTGGAGTCGAAGAGTTTGTCGGTCCAGTACGACCACGAGGCGCTCGGCAGGAAGACGAAACCGACGACCATCGTCAGCAGAAAGCCGCCCACGACCCCGGCCATCGTCCGCCATCGACGCAGCAGCGCGTAGTACAGCAGGAAGATCAGCGGGGTGAGTTTGATCCCGGCGGCGATGCCGGCACCGATGCCCTTGAGTCGTGAACCGTCGGGCCGGAGCAGATCGGCGAGGATCACCAGCAGCAGAAAGACGTTGATCTGGCCGTACCAGATCGTCGTGCGCACCGGTTCGAGCAGCATCGACACCGCGACCAGCCCGACGGCCAGGCTCCGCAGTGGCCACGTCGCGCGTCGACCCAACGCCGCGAAGCACAACATGATGACGACGTAGAGCGCGACGATGATGCCGATACTCCACACGATCCGCGCGGCCCCGAAGGACATCCACGCGAACGGCATCAACACCACGACCGAGACCGGCGCATAGGTGTAGTCCATCTGCCCGAGCAGTTTCGCGTCGTAGAGGCTGCCGCCGTCCCAGACGGTCCGGGCGCCCTCGCGATAGACGTCGAGATCGAGCTGGTAGTCGAACAATCCCCAGAACGGGGTGGTGAACGGCATGATCGCGTGCTGACACCACAGTGCGCCCGCGGCGAGGATCAGTCCGAGCGCAACCAGGCCCACCTGCCGGGCGATGAGCGTCGGGGTGCGGCGCACCCGGTCGGTGGTCGGCTCACCGTCCGTCAGCATCGGCGTACCGGCACACCCACTCCTCAGGAGTCGATCGCGGAGATCAACGTCTCCGTGGCGGCGAGCAGTACGCAGGTGGCGACGCCGTCCATCGCGACCTGGAGGTCATCGGTGCTGGGGAAGGTCGGTGCGAGCCGGATGTTGCGGTCGTGCGGATCGTTCTTGTACGGGAATGCCGAGCCTGCGCCGGTCAACGCGATACCGGCCTCCTTCGCCAGGGCGATGGTCCGCTTGGCGGCACCGTCGATGACGTCGAGGTTGATGAAGTAGCCACCCTCGGGTTCCGACCAGGATGCGACCTTGGATTCGGCGAGCCGGTCGGAGAGGATGTCGAGGACCATCTTGAACTTCGGCGCGAGAATCTCGCGGTGCCGGGCCATGTGGGCGCGCACGCCGTCGGCGTCGCCGAAGAACTGCACGTGCCGCAGCTGATTGACCTTGTCCGGGCCGATGGTGGCGAAGCCGACGTTCTTGACGAACCAGTCAACGTTGGCCTTCGACGACCCGAAGAAGGCGACGCCGGCACCGGCGAAGGTGATCTTCGACGTCGAGCCGAGCACGTACACGCGGTTCGGGTGCCCGGCCTCGGCGGCCCAGTCGAGCACCGGGAACGGTGGCGGCGGGGCGTCGACGAGAGTGTGGACCGCATACGCGTTGTCCCAGAAGATGCGGAAATCGTCGGCCGCGGGCATCGACAGCAGCGCTCGGGTGACCTCCTCGCTGAAGGTCACGCCGGTCGGGTTGGAGTAGGTGGGGACCGCCCACATGCCCTTGATGCTCGGGTCGGCGGCGAGGAGTTCGGCACACACCGCGACGTCCGGGCCGTCGGGGTTCATCGGCACGGTGATCATCTCGATGCCGTACTGCTCGGTGATCGCGAAGTGGCGGTCGTAACCGGGCGCGGGGCACAGGAACTTGACCGGCCCCGAGCCCCACGGCTGCGCCGCGTCCGGGGTGCCCTTGAGCAGGCCGAAGGTCACCAGGTGATGCATCAGGTCGAGGCTGGCGTTGCCGAAGGCGATCAGGTTGGCGGGGTCGACGGCGAGGAGCTCACCGAAGATCGCGCGGAGTTCCGGAAGTCCGGTCAGGCCCCCGTAATTGCGGGTGTCGGTGCCGTCGGCGGCCTTGTATTCGTCACCGGGCAACGCGAGCAATTCGTTGGACAGGTCGAGTTGCTCGGGCGCGGGCTTGCCGCGGGTGAGATCGAGTTTCAGGCCGGTCGCGCAGAGCGCGTCGTAGAGCTTTCGGAGGTCGTCCTGGGTGGCGCGGAGTTCGTCGGCACTCTTCGAGTGAAAGTTCAACGCGGGACCTCTCGCGAAGCCGACGCATGGGGTGGGCGTCGGCGAAAGTGATCTGGTGTTGGGAGATCTGTAGGGGACCCCGCGCACCCGAGAGAGCCCGTTGACCCTTGCTGCCTTCCGGCCCTGGGGGAGTTCACAGGATGCACGCCGCGCGGGATCCGTCGTCAAGTGTAGCGAGTCGGACCGGGCCCGCATCACCACCCCCGAAACTGCGCCCACAAACGGTCAAACCCGACCATTGCGGCATCGGCTGCGCGGTGGGTGACGCCGCCGTAGCGTCGGGCAGATCCCCACAAGGGATCGTCCATCGCACGACAACATCTCACCACCCAGGAGATTGAGAACCCATGGCCTCTGTCGACCAGAAGGCGCCCGCGTCCACCGGGCACGGCTCGCTCGGATCGAGCCTCAAACCACGTCACATCACGATGATCTCCATTGCCGGGGTCATCGGCGCCGGCCTGTTCGTCGGCTCGGCCAACGCGATCGAGAAGGCCGGGCCCGCCGTCCTCATCTCCTACGCGATGGCCGGCACGCTCGTCGTTCTGGTGATGCGGATGCTCGGCGAGATGGCCACGTCCAACCCCGACACCGGATCGTTCTCGGTCTACGCCGACCGCGCGCTGGGCCGCTGGGCCGGATTCTCCGTCGGCTGGCTGTACTGGTGGTTCTGGGTACTGGTCATCCCGGTCGAGGCCACGGCGGCCGCGGCGATCCTCACCGACCTGATTGGTGGGGCGCAATGGATGTGGGCCCTGGCGGTGACGGTGCTGCTGACCGTCACCAACCTGGTCAGCGTCGGCAACTACGGCGAGTTCGAATTCTGGTTCGCCCTCATCAAGGTCGTCGCGATCGTCGCGTTCATCGTGATCGGTGTCGCCGCCATGCTCGGCTGGATTCCCGGCTCCGAGGTGAGCGGGATCAGTCACCTCTGGGAGCCGGACGGCTTCATGCCCAACGGTTTCGGCGCGGTGATCGCCGGCATGCTCATCACCATGTTCTCGTTCATGGGCACCGAGATCGTCACCATCGCCGCGGCCGAATCGCCGAACCCGGAGAAGGGCATCACCAAGGCCGTCAACTCGGTGATCTGGCGTATCTCGCTGTTCTACCTGGGCTCGATCTTCGTGGTCGTCGCCCTGCTGCCCTACGATCAGTTGCCCGACGGGTCGTATCAGTCGGTGCTGCAGGCCATCGGCTTCCCGGGCGCCGCGGTGATCATGGACATCGTCATCCTGACGGCCGTCGCGTCGTGCCTGAACTCGGCGCTCTACACCGCCTCCCGCATGCTGTTCTCCCTCGGCACCCGGCACGACGCCCCGTGGGCGGTACGACGACTGACCGGCAACGGGGTGCCGTGGGTGGCGGTCCTGCTGTCGATGGTGGTCGGGTTCGTCGCGGTGATCGGCAACTACGTCCTGCCCGACAAGATCTTCGCGTGGCTCCTGGCCACCAGCGGTGCGATCGCCCTGTTCGTCTATCTGACCATCGCCGCGAGCCAGCTGAAACTCGGACGCAGTCTGCGGTTGGAAGGGCATCGGCCGCCGGTCACGATGTGGCTGTTCCCCTACCTGACCGGCGCCGTCATGGTGTTCATCGTCGCGATCCTGATCCTGATGATCTTCGACGACGGCCAGCGCCAGGCCATCCTCTTCTCCGCGATCTCGGCCGCGATCATCGTCGGCGCGGGTGTGATCGTGCAGAAACGCAGCACCGATCCGCATCCGGTGGCGCCGGCGGAGGACTGATATCCACCGCCGATGAGAAAAGCCCCGGTCCCGCTGGATCACAGCGAGGCCGGGGCTTCGGCGGAGGATAGGAGATTCGAACTCCTGAGGGCTGTTAACCCAACCCGCGTTCCAGGCGAGCGCCATAGGCCACTAGGCGAATCCTCCAACGTCGGTCGATGATACTGGTCGGGCCGTCGCAACCCAAACCGCCCGGTGCCGGCTCCGCCGATCCCGCCGACGATGAGCTGCCTTCAGCCGGGCACGGGTGCCGTCATTCAGCCCTTCACCGACAGCGGCTGCCCGGCGACCATCAGCACCACCGACTCCGAGGCATCCGCGATCGCCGTGTTCAGACGCCCCAGCGCGTCCCGGAACAGCCGGCCCGATTCCGCGGCCGGAACCACGCCGCTGCCCACCTCGTTGTTGCTCACCGCGACCACCGGCTGCGGGCAGGCCGTCCATGCCGACACCAGTCCGGCGACGTCGGCCTCCACCGCCGTCAGGTCACCGCTGTCCCACGCCCTGTGCAGATCCATCCGTGCCGTCAACCAGGTGCCCAGGCATTCAACGAGTACCGGACCGGTGGCCTCGCGCAGCGCCGCGGTCACGTCGGTCGTCTCGACGGTCACCCAGGCGGCGGGGCGTCGGCGACGATGCTCGGCCACCCGTGCCGCCCACTCGGCGTCGCCGTCGGACGCGGCGCCCGCCGCCACCACCGTCACATCGGATCTGTCCGCCAGCAACGACTCCGCATACCGCGACTTGCCCGACCGTACCCCGCCGAGTACCAGCGTCCGCGTACCCCGACCTGCACCATCCTTCACGGTCACCTCCATGACATCGCCCGGCCCGCGCAGCGGCACCACCGCCGGACCATCGGGCCGGCCCAGCACCTCGACCCGAGCACCGTAGACTTCCGAAACACGTTGTGCGGTCAGCACTTCTGCCGCAGACCCGTCGGCGACGATCCGCCCCTGCGCCATCATCACAAGCCGCGCCCCGTAGTGCGCGGCCGCCGTGAGATCGTGCATCGCGGCGATCACTGTGATGCCCGCGTCCCGCCGCATGGAATCGACGAGGTCAAGCACCTGCTGCTGATGCCCGATGTCGAGTGCGCTGGTCGGCTCGTCCAACAGCAGGACCCGCGGCTCCTGCGCCAGCGAGCGCCCCAACACCACCCGTTGCAGTTCTCCACCGGAGAGCGCCGTCGCGAGGCGGTCGGCCAGACCACCGAGACCGAGACGGGCGATCACCGCGTCGACGACCTCGTCGTCGTGCGCCGTCTCCGTGCCGAAGCGCCGAATGTGCGGTGTGCGGCCCAGCCGGATGAGTTCGCGCACCGTGACGCCCTCGGGTGCCACCGGTCGCTGTGGCATCAGGGCCACGGCCCGGGCCACCGCGCGCCGAGGTGAGCGTGCCGGCATCAGCCCGGCGACCTCGATCTCACCGTCGAAGGGCACCAGGCCCACCATCGCGTGTAGCAGAGTGGTCTTGCCACAACCGTTGGGCCCCACCAGCGAAACCCACTCGCCAGGGGTAACCGCCAGATTCACCTCGTGCAGTACCCGCCGGCCGCCGCGCTGCACCGCGAGGCCCGCACACCTCACCGTCCCGGTCATGCCGCGCTCCGGCTGCGGCGCAGGACCAGCAGGAAGAACGGCGCACCGATGGCCGCGGTCACCACGCCGATGGGAAGTTCGCCGGGCGCGGTCACGGTCCGCGCGATCATGTCGGCCAGCACCAGAAACGCACCACCCACCAGGAGTGACAGCGGCAACAGCAGACGATGCCCCGGCCCCATCATCAGCCGGACGGCATGGGGTATCACGATGCCCACGAAACCGATGAGCCCGCTCGCCGACACCACCGCGGCGGTACCCAGGGTCGCCACGCCGATCAGCAAGAGCCGCACCCGTTCCGGCGCGATGCCCAAGCTCGACGCCTCGACGTCACCGACCGCCATCACGTCCAGCGTCCGCCGGTACAGGGTGATGACCGCCACCGACACCACCACATACGGCAGCACCCGGGTCACCTCGGTCCAGCCGTCGGTCGACAACCGCCCCAGCATCCAGGAGTAGACCTGGCGCAGCGTGTCGTCGTGGAGCTGCATGAAGAACGTCTGGATCGCGTTGGTGAAGGCGGCCACCGCGACGCCGGCGAGGATGATGACCACCTCATTGCGCCCACCACCCACGGTCTGCCCCAGGGCGTAGGTGGCGAACACCGCGATCATGCCACCGGCGAAGGCGGCCACCGGAACTCCCGTCGACCCCATCACCCCGCCTGCGACGATCGCCAGCGTCGCACCAAGGCCCGCCCCACTGGAGACGCCCAGCAGGTAGGGATCGGCAAGTGGGTTGCGAAACACACCCTGGTAGGCGGCGCCCGCGATCGCGAGCATCGCGCCCACGATGGCGCCCAACACCACCCGTGGCATCCGCACGTCCCAGAGAATGGCCTGTTGGCGGGGTGTGAGTCCGGAGTCGATGTTCACCCACGGCAGCCGGTCGGCGATGTCGGCGAGCACGCCGCCCGGCGTCAGACCCGCGGGCCCCACCAGGATGCCGACCAGCATGGCGGCGATGAGTGCGACGGTGGCAATGCTCAGCGCGACCACGCCACGCCGACCCACTCCGGTCATGGTGCGGGCGCGGTGACGGGGAGACCCTTCACGATTCCGGCGACCTGATCGACGAGGTCGACGACGCGTGGGCCCCACCGGCTGGCGATGTCGCCGTCGAGGACATGCACCTGATTGTCCTTGACCGCGGCGATCTGGTCCCAACCCGCTCTCGCCGCAACGCTTTGTGGCGTGACCCCGCAGCATTGCGCGTCGGCGAGGAAGATGACCTGCGGGTCGGCGTCGAGGATGTTCTCGGCCGACAGCTGCGGATACCCGTTGCCGCCGGTCGCGATCGATTTCAGCCCCAGCATTGTCATGATCTGCCCGATGTAGGTGTCGTCGGTGACCGAGTAGAAGGTGTTGTCCAGCTCGTAGTAGTAGGTGAGCGGGGTCTCCCGGGTGGGCACCGACTGCACGGTCTTGTCGATCCGGGTGCGCATGGACGACACCAGTTCGGCGGCATCGCCCACATGTCCGGTCGCCGCACCCACCTGCTCGATCTGCGTGTACGTGTCGTCGAGGGTCTTGGCTGCGGGCAGTTGCAGGACCTCGACACCGGATCGCTTGAGCTTGGCGATGATGCCGTCGCTGTCGTCGGAGAGGACCACCAGGTCGGGGTCGTAACCCAGGATCGCCTCCAGGTTCGGCGTCTAGCCCGAGAGCCTGGTCTTCGGTGCATCGGGTGGGTAGTTCGACTGGTCGTCGACGGCCTTCACCTGATCCCCCGCGCCCACGGCGAAGAGCATCTCGGTGGCCGTGGGGCTCAGCGAGACGATGCTGTCCGGGTGCGCCGCCCCACTCCGGTCCGCCGGGGTGGTGTCGGTGTCCGCGCACGCCGCGAGCAGTGCAAGAACCGCGATGAGCGAGGCGAACAGCGATGATTGGCGTCGTGACACGGCACCGTCCTTCGTCCGAGGATCAGTTGGCTACCCGACGCATCGGCTGACGTGGCTCACCCTCGGGCTCACAGTTGCGCCGACAGCGCCGGATTCGCACCGGCTTCCGCCGAAGTCGCGTCAGGTGTCCCGCCGGGTATGCCTCCGGCAGAACATGTGAAGGGTAGCCCAGCGGCGCACCGCGCCATCGGGATGGCCGCGACCACCCATTCGGGCCCGGACAACGGACGTACGCTCGATGTCGTCGGGTCTGCAACCCGTACCGGTCACCCGACCCGCACCGATGCCGCCGTCGAGAGGAAGCCATGTCTGATCCGTCGAGCCCATCCGTACCGATCGCCGTCCTCGGCGCCACCGGGGGCCAGGGCGGCGCCGTCGTCGACTCACTCCTCGCCGCCGGGGTGCCGGTGCGCGCGGTGGTGCGCACCTCCGGCTCCGAACGCGCCCGGGCTCTGGCCGATCGTGGCGTCGAACTCGTCGTCGGCGACATCGTCAGCGGCAATGGACTGACCGAGGCATTCACCGGCGTCGCGGGGGCGTTCGCGTTGACGACGCCATTCGAGACCGGGGTGGACGCCGAGCTGGTCCAGGGCGACGCCATCATCACCGCGGCCACTGCGTCGGCGCTCCCCTATCTGGTGTTCAGTTCGGTGGCCAGTGCGAACATGAATACCGGTGTGCCGCATTTCGATTCGAAGTACCGGGTCGAACAGCGCTTGGCCGCGACCAGCATTCCCCACACCATCGTCGGCCCGACCTACTTCTACGACAACATCTTCGGCAGCAAGGATGCGATCGACGCGGGACTGCTGCTGATGGGTATGCCGACCGACCAGCCGCTCCAACAGTTGTCGCATGCGGATCTCGGCGACTTCGTCGCGGCTTTGTTCGCCGATCCGCAGGCGCACGTCGGGCAACGCATCGACATCGCATCGGACTCGGTGACGCCGGGTCAGATGGCGGCGGTCCTGTCCTCGGTCCTCGGCACCGAGATCCGCGCGGAAGCCTATGATCCGGAACGGATCTCATCACCGGACATGCGGGCGATGTTCACCTTCCTCGGAACAACCGGCTACTCCGTCGACATCCCGGCACTGCACCGCGATTTCCCCAGCATCGGGTGGCAGTCCTTCGCCGAGTGGGCCGCAGGCGCTTTCGGCTGACCGGTCATTCGATGCGGTTGCCCTTCTCGTCCCAGTGTGCGGCGACCTTCTTGCTCGGCTGCACCCGCGGGGGTTCACCCGGCATCTTCGGATAGCTCGGCGGGTAGGGCATGTCACCGAGACCGTCGGCGTCGTCGCGGTGCACCATCTCCAGCAGTGGCTCGAGACCTTTCCGGTGGTCGGCGATGTCGGCCATCGGATCACCGCGCCGCGCAACGAGATCCGGCACCGACGCCATCGTGCAGTCATCGGGATGCACCTCGGCGAGTTCGGCCCAGGTGACCGGCGTCGACACCCGGGCGGTGGCGCTGCGCCGGACCGAATAGGGCGAGGCCATGGTGCGGTCGCGGGCGTTCTGGTTGAAGTCGATGAAGATCCGTTCGCCGCGTTCCTCTTTCCACCACGAGGTGGTCACACCGCCCGGATCCCGGCGCTCCATCTCGCGGGCGATGGCGATGACGGCACGGCGGGTCGCGATGAAATCCCATTGCGGTTCGATCGGGACAAACACGTGAATGCCGCGTCCCCCTGAGGTTTTCGGGAACCCGGTGTAGCCGAGCTCGTCGAGAAGCGGGGCGAGGATCTCGGTGGCGACGCGTCGCACATCGTCGAAGTCGGTTCCGGGCTGCGGATCGAGATCGATCCGCAGTTGGTCGGGATGGTCGTTGTCGTCGTCGTGGGTGGGCCAGCTGTGGAAGGTGACGGTGCCCAGGTTGGCACCCCAGACGATGTCGGCGGGGACGGTGGGGCGCAGGGCATCCCCGGCGCGGCCGGACGGGAAGGTGATCCGGGTGGAGAGTACGTGCTCGGGACGTTTCTTGGCGATGTGCTTCTGGTAGATCTCGTCGCCGTCCACGCCGTCGGGGAACCGTTGCAGGAACGTCGGGCGGTCGCGGAGCGCGGTCATGATGGGGCCGTCGGCATCGTCATGCGGTAGTGCCATCGTGCGGTAGTAGCCGACGAGATCGCGTTTGCGGCCACCGTTCTCGCCGAGTTCCGGGAAATAGATCTTGTCCGGGTTGCTCATTCGGACGGCGATGCCGTCGACGTCGAGTTCCTCGGCAGGCGATCGCGAAGCCACGTCAGTCCTCCCCTTCGAGCACGTCATGCAGGTCGTAGGTCAACGGGACCTCGAGTTGGTCATAGCCGCAGCTCTCGGGGTCGCGGTCGGGGCGCCAGCGCAAGAACTTCACGGTGTGCCGGAAGCGCCCGTTCTCCATCTGATCGTAGGCGACCTCGGCGACGAGTTCGGGCCGGATCGGAATCCACTCCCCCGACTTCTCCGACCGCCACCGGGTGGGTTCGCCGGCGGCGGGTTTGTCCGGGTCCACCCGCATCGGCTCGAACATCTCCTGCAGTTCGATGCGTTTGGCGTCGGTGAAAGCGCCTGCGCCGCCGACCATCCTGGGTTGTCCGTCGTGGTAGAGGCCCAACAGCATCGAACCGAGTCCGGTGCCGCTCTTGTGGATTCGATATCCGATGACCACGCAGTCGGCGGTGCGTTTGTGTTTGACCTTGATCATCTCGCGTTTGTTCTCCACGTAACGCCCGGCTAGACGTTTGGCGACGACGCCGTCGAGTCCGGCCCCCTCGAACGCCGAGAACCACTCCTGCGCCTGGATCGGGCTGTCGGTGACGCGGCTGACGTGGAACCGGCGATCACGCACACCCGGGCCGATCGCCTCGAGCAGTGTGTTGCGGCGGGTGGTGAAGGGTTCGGCGAGCACGCTGGTGGCGCCCAAGGCCAGCGCGTCGAAGCCGATGAAGATCGCCGGGGTGGTCTCGGCCAGCATGGTGACCCGCGACGCGGCCGGGTGGATACGTTGGGCCAGTGAGTCCCAGTCGAGGCGATGGGTGCCCTCGATCAGGGACGGCACGCCGATCTCACCGTCGAGGACCACCTTGTCGGGCAGTTCGTCGCGGGCGGCGTCGACGATCTCCGGAAAGTACCGCGCCAGGTCCTTGCCGCCACGCGACCCGATGACCACCTCGTCGCCGTCCCGAAAGAGTAACGCGCGGAACCCATCCCATTTGGGCTCGTAGGACCATTCGGGTTCGTCGGCGGGTTGCGGGGGGATACCGGTGGTGGCCTTGGCGAGCATCGGCGCGATGGGCGGGTTCACGGGGAGGTCCACGGGTCCATCGTCGCCCACTTGTAGCCTCGGGGGCAATGATCAACAGTTCCGGCGATTCCGGTTCCCCGGCGCCCGCGGTGACACCGGCGGGCCGATTCGCGCCGTCTCCGTCCGGCGCGCTGCACATCGGCAACCTGCGCACCGCGGTGCTGGCCTGGTTGTTCGCGCGGACCACCGGGCGTCGGTTCCTGCTGCGGATGGAGAATCTCGACCGGACGGCCGTCGGCGCCGATGCCGGGCAGATCGCCGATCTGCGATCACTGGGGATCGGCTGGGAGCCTCCGGTGATCTATCAGACCGATCGGCTCGGCCGGTATCGGGAGATCATCAACGGGTTACGCGCGGCCGGTCGCACCTTTGAGTGTTTCTGCACGCGGCGGGAGATCCTCGAGGCGCCGTCGGCGCCGCACACCCCGCCCGGCGCGTACCCGGGCACATGCCGACACCTCACCCCGGCCGAACGTGACCGCAAGCGGGCCTCCGGGCGGCCACCGGCCATCCGGATCGTCGCCGATGTCCGCGAGTTCACGGTGACCGATGTCCTGCACGGCAACTACACGGGTGCGGTCGACGACTTCGTGATCCAGCGGGGAGACGGCGCACCCGCCTACAACCTCGCGGTGGTCGTCGACGACGCCGAGCAGGGTGTCGATCAGGTCTGCCGGGGTGACGACCTGTTGTCGTCGGCACCCCGGCAGGCGTATCTGGCAACCCTTCTCGGGCATGCGCCACCCACCTACGCGCACGTGCCGATGGTGCTCAACCCTGACGGTGTGCGGTTGAGCAAGCGTGACGGTGCGGTGACGCTCGCCGATCTCGCTGCACGCGGCGTCGACGCCGCAACGGTTCTCGACCACATCGCGACGTCGGCGGCCCTGGCCGAGGCGGGCGAGCACATCGACATCGTCACGCTCGCAGAGCGTTTCGACCCTGCCGCGCTGCCCCGGCAGCCGTGGATCCTGACCGCGGACGAGTGGGACTGAGCCGCCCGTGTGACGCTCATCCCCTGGGCATCAGCCGGGATCAGCCGGCCGTCGCGAGCAACCTCGTCAGCACATCATCGATCGACAGCACACCGGTCACCCGGCCCTCGTCGACGACCACCGCAATGTGATTGCGGTACTGACGCATCCGACTCAACGCGTCGTACACCGGCAGACCCGGATCGAGTTCGAGCACGTCACGCATGAGATCGCCGGCGGTGGCTCCGGTCGGCGCGTCGAGGCTGTCACGCACATGCACCACGCCACACACGCGATCTCCCTCGCGCACCAGCAGGCGCAGATGTCCGGTCTCACGACCGCGGTCCTGGATCTGCTGGGTGTCGGCGTCGGCGCCGACACCGTTGGGCTCGACGAATGTCGCCACATCGCCGACCGTCAGCGCGGCGAGGTCCAAAGCGCTGGTGAGGTGTTCGCGGTAGCGCTCCTCGAGGGTTCCGACCATCGCCGAATGCTCGACGAGCTGCCGCAGGGTCTCCGGGTCTCCGCCGCCGGCCACCTGGTCGACGGCGTCGACGCCGACCATCTTCAGCACCCGGTTGGCGAACCGGTTGAGCACGACGATCACCGGACGGGTGAACCACATGAACACCCGCATCGGAATGGCCAGCAGCACAGCAGATTTCTCCGGATGTGCGATCGCCCACGACTTCGGCGCCATCTCACCGACCACCAGATGCAAGAAGGTGACGATGATGAGCGCCAGGACGAAGCCGGCGACGTCGGCGATCCACAGCGGCGCGCCGATGTGCTCGATCGCCGGGGTCAACCAGTGATGCACGGCCGGTTTGGTCACCGCACCCAGTGCCAGGGTGCAGACGGTGATGCCCAACTGCGAACCGGCAAGCAGCACAGACAGTTCCGAAGCGCTGCGCAGGGCCGCCCGGGCGGAGCGACTCGTTGACGCAGCATCCTCCAGCCGGTGCCGGCGAGCCGCGATCAGCGCGAACTCGACGGCGACGAAGAACGCGCTCGCGGCAATCAACCCCAGCGTGACGGCGACGACAACCCACGGATTGCTCATCGCTCGTCCACCTTCTCGCTCATCTCCACCGTGACCAGCACCGACGAGGGCACCCGATTGGCGACGGACACCACCGTCGCCGTGACGAGCGGCTCCGACGCGGGGGCGTCGTCGGCGAGGGCACCGGGGTCGGGTTCCACGGGCAGCTCGATCGTGTCCCCTTCGCCGGGAAGCTCGCCCGCCGACGCGATGATCAGACCACTGAGGGTTTCGTAATCACCTTCGGGCAGTTCGTGTCCGAGCGCTCGGGAGACCTCGTCGAGGTGGGCGTCGCCACGGATCAGCCAACCGTCGTCGGTCTTTTCGATGGGCCCGGGGGACAGCGGGTCGTGTTCGTCGTCGATCTCGCCGACGAGTTCCTCGGCCATGTCCTCGGCGGTGACAATGCCGGCGAAGCCGCCGTATTCGTCGATGACGACCGCCATTTCGTCGCGGGCCTCGGTGATCTGATCGAGGACACGAGGCAAGGGCAGCGTGGTGGGCACGATCACGGCGTCGCGCACCAGATCACCGGCGATGCGAGCCGTCGGCGTCGGCGTGGCCGACCATTCCAGGACGTCGCGCAGGTGCACGACACCCACGACGTCACCGGATTCGTTGTCGAGCACGGGATATCGTGTGTGTCCGGTGGCCATCTTGGTGCGCACCTCTCCGAGATCGAGCTCGGCCGGCACGGAGTCGACGCGCGGTCGCGGCACCATCGCGTGTTCTGCGGTGCGTTCCGGGAACTCCAACACCCGATCGAGCAGCTGTGACAGTTCCTCGGGTATCTCACCCGACTCGGCGGACTCGGCGACGATGTGTTCGAGGTCGCGCGGGGTGGCCGAGTGCTCGACGTCGTGCACCGGCTCGATGCGCAAGGCCTTCAGCAACAGATTCGACGCGGCGTCGAACAGTGTGATGACGGGTCCGAAGATCTTGAGGTAGGTACTCGTCGACAGGGCCAGGCGGCGTGCCACCGGTTCCGGCCGGGCGATCGCGAGGTTCTTGGGGAACAGCTCCCCGAAGACCATCTGGATCACCGTGGAGAACAGCACGGCCAGCACGGTGCCGATGGCCACACCCACGGTGACCGGGACGCCGACCTCGTCGAGGAGGTCACCGAAGCCCGAACCTATGAGAGGTTCGGCAACGTAGCCGACGAGGAGGCCGGTCACGGTGATGCCCAGTTGCGCGCCGGACAGCATGAACGACGTGCGGCGTGTCACGTTCAGGGCACGTTTCGCGGCGGCGTCGCCGGCCTCCGCCCGCGCCTTGAGGCGCGACCGGTCGACGGCCATGTACGCGAATTCCTGGGCGACGAAGTAGCCGGTCAGAGCGGTGATCAAGAAGACCACCACGATACCGATCAGGATTCCGAGCAAGGTCAGCAGCATGACGCCCCGCTCTCGCGGGTGGCGACCACGGCTCGGTCAGAAGAGGATGCCCCCGATTGGGGGCCGGATCGTCGGGGTCTCTTGCGTTTGCGCTGCGCGCGGGTCATCGCTTCTTTCGGTCGAGAGTGGACGTCGCCGGCTCGAGTCGGCCGGCGCAGGTCCCAGGATACGCAAACCCAACGAATCGCCCGGGTTCGGAGTTCCCGGCGAGCGCTGTCAGTGCGGAGGCGGGCGCTGTCAGTGGTTGCGGGGCGACCCGGCGTAGTAGCGGCCGAGGAAGTCGTCGCGGTAGGCCTGGTAATCGCCGGTCTCGATGGCGCGGCGGGCACCGTCGACCATGTCGATGATGAAGGCGACGTTGTGCAGGGTGGCCAGGGTTGCGGCCAGTCCCTCCTTGGCCTTGAAGAGATGATGGAGGTAGGCGCGGCTGTACTGCGAGGTGTAGTTGGTGATCTCGGGGTCGATCTGGCCGAAGTCCTTACGGAAGCGCGAGTTGGTGATGTTCACCCGACCGTCGCGGGTGTACACGGCTCCGTTGCGGGCGACGCGGGTCGGCGAGACACAGTCGAAGGTGTCGGCACCGTTCTCGATGGCGGTGAAGATGTCATCGGGTTCGCTGATCCCGAGCAGGTGCTTGGGCATGTCCTCGGGCAATTCCTCGTTGACCCAGCCGACAATGGTGCCGAGGTTGTCCTTCTCCAGGGCGCCGCCGATCCCGAAGCCGCCGAAGCCTTTTCCGCCTGCATCGCGGTCGATGCGGGACAGTTCGGTGAGGTCGCGCGCGGCCTTGCGTCTCAGATCCTCGTACTGGGCACCTTGGATGACACCCCACAGCGCCTGCTGTGGCCGCTGACTGCGTTCGGTGGACAGCCGATTGTGTTCGGCCAGACAGCGAATCGCCCACAACCGGGTGCGTTCCAGCGACTTCTCCTGATACCCACGGGTGTTCATCAAGGTCGTGAGTTCGTCGAAGGCGAAGATGATGTCGGCGCCGAGCTGATGCTGGATCTGCATCGACACCTCGGGAGTGAACCGGTGAAACGAGCCGTCGAGGTGCGACTTGAACGTCACCCCGTCGTCGTCGACACGCGACAGCCGTTCCTTGCCCTCGGCGATCTTGTGGTCGTCCTGCTCGCCGGTCACGTCCATCGAGATGACCTTCTTGAACCCGGCACCCAGCGACATCACCTGGAATCCGCCGCTGTCGGTGTAGGTCGGCCCACGCCAGTTCATGAAGGCCCCGAGGCCACCCGCCGCGTCGACGACGTCGGCCCCCGGCTGCAGGTACAGGTGGTAGGCGTTGGCCAGCACGGCCTGCGCGCCGAGTGCCTCGACCGACTCGGGCAGCACCGTCTTGACGGTCGCCTTGGTGCCGACCGGCACGAACGCGGGCGTGTGGATCTCGCCGTGCGGGGTCGAGATGACGCCGGTCCGGCCGAGCGTCCCGGGCAGTCGGGTGCCGACCCGGTAGGAATGCGAGCTCACGCCCAGCATCTTCCCAAGAGGACGGCCGGGTGCCCAAACCGGACGCCGTCGGTGCCCCGGACCGCTGCGCCGGTTCGCTACGGTGAAAACCATGTCGCATCCCACTCGTCGCCGGTCCCCCCGATTCATCACTGCCCGAATTGTCGTCACCGGGATGGCCGGGATCGCCGCCCTCACGCTCGCCGCGTGTGGCAGCGACGAGCCGTCCACCACGACGAGCACCGTCGCGTCCGAACCCGAGGTGACGACGCCGAGCACCAGCGTTCCGGTCGTCGCCGGTCCGAGCCCCCGTTCGCAGAGCGGGTCGAGTTCGGCCGCGACCTCGGCGGCCGTCGGCGGCACCCAGTGCGGGTCGGTGGCCGGCCCCGACGGCTCGCTGGACGTGGTGGTCCTCGCCGGCGACGTCGACTGCGACACCGCCAAGGAGATCGCGAACGAGTACAGCCCGAAGATCGCGACGGGTCGCCAGCAGCGGATCTCGGCGTGGACGTGCGGACCGTCGGAGGTCCGCGGTGTTCTCGCGGCGTGCCAGAACGGCGACAAGGTCGTCGGCTTCATGCCGTGAAGACCTCCCGCCGCACTTGACCCTCACGCGACGTGAGGCCCGAAGGTTGATGATGTGAGCGAAGGACACACCCCGGTACGCCACGGTGAGTTGACCGTCGGCGCGACGGCCCGACTCGTCGGCGTGAGTGTGCGCACCCTGCATCACTACGACGAGATCGCCCTGGTGGTTCCGTCGGGCCGAACGAGCGCGGGGTACCGCATCTACACCGACGGCGATATCGAACGTCTGCACCGCGTCCTCACCTACCGTGAACTGGGGTTTCCACTCGAGCAGATAGCGACCCTGCTCGACGATCCGACCGCCGACGCGCTGACGCACCTGCGTGCCCAGCGTGATCTGCTGAACGACCGCATCGCTGCACTACACCGGATGGTCGCGGCTGTGGAGGACATGATGAACGCGAAGAAGAGCGGAATCTCGCTGTCGGCGGCGGAGCAGGCGGAGATCTTCGGCGACGAGTGGCGCGGCGAGGAGTACGCCGACGAGGCGCAGGAGCGTTGGGGCGACACCCCGCAGTGGGAGCAGAGCCGCAAGCGCACCGCGAAGTTCACCAAGGCCGACTGGCAGCGCATCAAGGCCGAGACCGACGCCTTCGAGGCGCGGCTGGCCGAGGCGATGCGCAGCGGGGTGACGCCCGGCTCCCCCGAGGCGAACACCCTCGCCGAGGAACATCGCGCTTCCATCGAGAATTTCTACGACTGCGGATACGAGATGCAGGTGTGCCTGGCCGACATGTACGTCGCCGATCCGCGCTTCACCGAACACTACGACGCCGTCGAGCCGGGATCGGCCGCCTATCTACGCGACGTGATCCGGGCCAACGCCGAGCAGCAGGGCTGACCGGCGGGCTGAGTTGACCCCGCCGGGATCTGCGGATCACACACCCGACGACGCGGATCGCTCACAAAACGGCAGCAACCCACGCAACAGCCGCATCGAACGTGTCCAGGCCGCCCGGCTCCACCACCGGCTCGACACCTCCTGACCCAGCCCGCCCACCGGCCGGGCCGCACTGCCGCAGAAACGTTGCGGCCGTGGGGAGTTACAGTCGAGCCTCGAGGCCTCGACCTCGACAAGCAAGGGCTCGCCGCCGTTTAGCTCAGCGCGTCGGCCACCCGCTCGAGCGCGGCGACCCGGCTGCCCTTGACGAGCACGGCGTCCCCGTCGCCGACGCCGTCGAGAGCGGCGACGGCCGCATCGATCCCGGAGACGTGTTGCGCGGTGGTTCCGTAGTGCGGTTCGTCGACGGCGATCACCTCGACACCGAGCGACTGCGCCTCCAGCGCGATGGCCTCGTGTTCGCCGGCCGAGTCCTCACCGAGTTCGGCCATGGTGCCGAGCACGGCGAACCGTCGACGCGCATCGAGCGCGGCGAGCGACCGCAGCGCCGCCGACATCGACGTCGGATTGGCGTTATAGGAATCGTTGAGCACGACGAGACCCGAGTCGGTGGTGATCAACTCCATCCGTAACCCCGACAGTGCCGCGCCGGCGAGACCGTCGGCCATCGCCTCCACCGGCACGCCGACCCCGCCGGCCGCGGCCGCCGCGGCCAACGCGTTGGACACCTGATGCTCACCCCGCGCACCGAGGTGCACGGCGGTCGATCCCCACGGCGTGTGCAACCGGAACGAGGCGCGCAACTGGGCGTCGACGCTGATGTCGGTGGCCGACACGTCCGCCGACGGGGTCATGCCATAACTGAGGACCTTCGCCGAGGTCCGCGCCGCCATCGCGATGACGCTCTTGTGGTCGGCGTTGAGGACGGCGAGTCCGTCGGCGGGCAGGGATTCGACGAGTTCGCCCTTGGCACGCGCGACCGCCTCGATGTTGCCGAACAACTCCAGGTGCACGCCCTCCACCCGGGTGACGATGCCGACGGTCGGCTGCGCGATCGAGCACAGGTAGGCGATGTGACCGATACCGCGCGCGCCCATCTCCGCGACCACCGCCTCGGTGTCGTCGGGGGCGTTGGCCAGGGTCAACGGCAGACCGAGTTCGTTGTTGAACGACTTCTCGCTGGCCGCGGTGACGAAGGTGGTCGCCAGCAATCCGGCGAGCAGATCCTTGGTGGAGGTCTTGCCCACCGAGCCGGTGACGCCGACGACCCGTTCGGGCAGGGTGCGGCGGACGAGTCGTCCCACCGAGGCCAGCGCTGCGGCGGTGTCATCGCAGGTGACGGCGGTGGCGTCGACGCCTGCGCGGGGCGGTTCGGAGGTCAGGTAGGCGGTGGCGCCGGCCGCGACGGCCGACTCGATGTAGTCGTGACCGTTGCGCTCGGCGACGATCGGGACGAACAGTTGTCCCGGCGACAGCGCCCGGGAATCGATTGCTGCGCCGTCGACGGTGATCGCGGGCCCGACCATCTGGCCGCCGACAGCGTCGGCGATCTCACTCACCTGCATCTGCACCCCTCAACGCTAGGACATCGGGCCCCGTATCGTGACACCCATGTCCTCTCCCCTGCTGCGTCTGGTGGTGCTCTACGGTGGTGCGTCCGCGGAGCATGACGTCTCCCGGGTCACCGCGGCCCATGTGATCGGTGCCGCCGATCCGGTGAAGTACGAGGTCGTGCCGATAGGAATCGCCAAGGACGGCACGTGGGTCCGCAACGATAAGGTGATCGCGTCGCTGAGCGATGGCACACCGCTCCCGGGTGAACTGCAGATCGAGGGCACGACCGTCGAGCCGCTCACCGAGCTGCGGAGCCATTCCGACGCCGCCGTCACCGTCGTGCTGCCGCTGCTGCACGGCCCGCACGGCGAGGACGGCACCATCCAGGGCATGCTCGAATTGTTCGGTATGCCGTACGTCGGGGCGGGTGTGCTGGGGTCGGCGGTGTGCATGGACAAGGCGATGGCCAAGGTCGTCGCCGCACAGGCCGGCATCCCGCAGTGCCGGTGGATCGAATTCCGGGACGGGGTGGACGATTCACGGACCATCACCTTCCGCGCCATCGAGGAACTCGGAGTGCCGGTGTTCGTCAAACCGGCCAACCTCGGGTCGTCGGTGGGCATCACCAAGGCCCACGACGCCGCCGAACTGGACACGGCGATCAATCTGGCGCTGCGCTACGACGATGTGGTGATCATCGAGGAGGCGGTGACCGGACGTGAGGTGGAGGTCGCGGTGCTGGGCAACGCGACGCCCGAGACGTCGGTGCCGGGCGAGATCTTGCCGGGCAGCGAATTCTATGACTACGAGGACAAATACGTCACCGGTGCGGCCCAGCTGGTGATCCCCGCACCACTGCCGGAAGAGGCGGCCGCGGAGGTGCGCGAGTTGGCCGCCCGGGTGTTCAGTGCGATGCGCTGCTCCGGGATGGCCCGGGTGGATTTCTTCTACGAAGAATCCGGTCGGGGCTGGCTCCTCAACGAGGTCAACACGATTCCGGGTTTCACTCCCGGCTCGATGTATCCGAAGCTGTGGGACGCCACCGGCCTGGCCTATCCCGACCTGATCGACCGCCTGGTCACCCTGGCGATCGATCTACACCGGCGGCGTTCGGGTTTCTCCACCGAACACTGATCCCCGGCCATCACGACATGCTCTCGCCGAGCGCCCTCGCCCGAAACACCCTGGCACCTCGGCGATTCGCCCGGTCGGTGACGTAGCATCGACGACGTGACCGGCACCGACGCGACAGCCCAGCCACCGTCGGTGCTGCGTGTACTGGTCTATTCCGACGATGCCGACACCCGCCGTCAGGTGATCAACGCGCTCGGCACCCGCCCCGATCCGGACCTGCCCGAGTTGAGTTTCCTCGAGGTCGCCACCGGGCCGATGGTGTTGGCGCAACTCGATGCCGGCAATGTCGACGTCGCCATCCTCGACGGCGAGGCGACGCCGGAGGGCGGGATGGGCATCGCCAAGCAGATGAGCGACGAATACGATCCGCGCCCACCGACGCTGCTGCTGATCGGGCGCACCGCCGACCGCTGGCTCGCCGACTGGTCACGCGCCGACGCCACCGCGTCGTTGCCGGTGGATCCGATCGAACTGCCGGCCACCCTCACGCAACTGTTGCGCGCCTCCGACAACCGCTGATTCGCCCCTGACCTGGGCATTGCCCACGCACGGTCGGGTCGGCTCGCAAAACTCCGTCAAACCTTCTCGACATCGGCGCCACCGCCGGTAAGGTTGTGGTGTAGCTCACATCAGCCCCAGCGCTGAGCACACGGAGGGTCCACCTGCCCATGAACGCGTACGTCCCGATTCTGGTTCTCGGGGCCATCGCTGTGGGTTTCGCGGTGTTCTCGGTGGTGATCGCCTCGGTGGTCGGCCCACGCCGGGCCAACCGCGCCAAACTTGATGCCTACGAATGCGGCATCGAGCCGATCGGCGGCGGGCAATCGGTCCTCACCGGGGTGAGACAGTCTGTTGTGCAACGTATTCCGGTGAAGTACTACCTCACCGCCATGCTCTTCATCATCTTCGACATTGAGATCGTCTTCCTGTATCCGTGGGCCGTCGCCTTCGACGCGCTCGGCTGGTTCGGGTTGGCGGCGATGGCGCTGTTCGTCGTGAACGTGTCGGTGGCCTACGCCTACGAGTGGCGCCGCGGCGGGCTGGGCTGGGATTGATGACCCGAATCCACTTGACGGACAGGGACATCGCACAGACGCGTGCGTTCCACATCGGCGTGAAGCACACAGGGATGGCACTGCGGTGCCAGATCCACGGGAGGTATCGGTAGCGAGCCTGGCACACCCCGTGCCGACCCGTCCGATGCGACGAGGAGGTGAAACGATGGGCCTCGAGGAGAGACTGCCCAGTGGTTTTCTACTGAGCACGGTCGAGGATCTCGCCGGATTCATGCGCAAGGGGTCGCTGTGGCCCGCCACCTTCGGTCTGGCGTGCTGCGCCATCGAGATGATGGCCACCACCTCGGGCCGATACGACCTCGCCCGCTTCGGCATGGAGGCCTTCCGCGCCTCGCCGCGCCAGGCCGATCTGATGATCGTCGCCGGTCGGGTCAGCCAGAAGATGGCCCCGGTGCTACGCCAGATCTACGACCAGATGACCGAACCCAAATGGGTTCTGGCGATGGGTGTTTGCGCATCGTCGGGCGGCATGTTCAACAACTACGCGATCGTGCAGGGCGTCGACCACGTGGTACCCGTCGACATCTACCTCCCGGGTTGCCCGCCACGACCGGAGATGCTGCTCAACGCCATTCTCGCGCTGCACGCCAAGATCGGCGAGATGCCTCTGGGCGTCAACCGTGAGGAGGCCATCTGGGCGGCCGAGCAGGCAGCGCTGCAGTCAACGCCGACAATCGACTTGAAGGGACTGCTGCGATGAGCGAGAAGCCCCCGTCGTCGCCGCCGCCGGCGTCCTGTCCGTCCTCGGTCGCGGGCCCGGCCGACGAGGTCATCGGTGTGCGTCACGGCCTGTTCGGGGTGCACGGCAGCGGCGACACGTCCGGCTACGGCGGATTGGTGCAGACGGTCACGCTGCCGGCGGCGCAGCGTCCGTACGGCGGATACTTCGACGAGGTCGTCGACGAGCTGGCGGCCGCACTCGAGAACTCCACCGGACCGGGTTACGACGCGGCCATCGAGAAGGTCGAGATCCATGCCGGCGAGATGACCCTCTACGTGGTGGCACGGCACCTCCCCGCGGTCGCGCTGACGCTGCGCAATCACGAATCCCTGCGCTTCGAATTGTGCTTGGGCGTCAACGGGGTTCACTATCCGCAAGACCATGGCCGGGAACTGCACGCGGTGTATCCGCTCGCCTCCATCACCCACAACCGCCGGCTGCGTCTGGAGGTCGCGGTACCCGACGCCGACCCGCACATCCCGTCCCTCACCGACATCTACCCCACCAACGACTGGCACGAACGCGAAACCTACGACTTCTTCGGCATCGTCTTCGACGGCCACCGCGCGCTGACCCGCATCGCGATGCCCGACGACTGGGACGGACATCCGCAGCGCAAGGACTACCCCCTGGGCGGAGTTCCGGTGGAGTACAAGGGCACACAGGTCGCACCGCCCGACCGACGGAGGTCGTACTCATGACCGATCTGGATCCCCGCCCGGGACGCACCACCCATCCCGAACGCTCCTACACCGTGTCCGGTCAGGACTGGGAGGAGATCGTCTCCGAGGTCGCCGCGCGTGCCGCGGCCCAACCCTCCCAGGAACGCATCGTCGTCAACATGGGACCCCAGCATCCGTCGACACACGGTGTGCTGCGTCTGATCCTCGAGATCGAGGGTGAGACCGTCACCGAGGCGCGCTGCGGAATCGGCTACCTGCACACCGGTATCGAGAAGAATCTGGAGTACCGCAACTGGATTCAGGGCGTCACCTTCGTGACCCGGATGGATTACCTGTCACCGTTCTTCAACGAGACCGCCTACTGCCTGGCCGTGGAGAAGCTCCTCGGCATCACCGACGACATTCCCGAGCGGGCGTCGGTGATCCGGGTGATGCTGATGGAACTCAACCGCATCTCCTCGCACCTGGTGGCCCTGGCCACCGGCGGCATGGAACTCGGTGCGGTCACCGCGATGTTCTCCGGATTCGGTATCCGCGAACAGATCCTGGACCTGTTCGAACTGATCACCGGCCTGCGGATGAATCACGCCTACATCCGACCGGGCGGTCTGGCCGCCGACCTCCCCGACGGGGCGGTCGAGCAGATCACCGAGACCGTCGACGCCATGCCCCCGCAACTCGAGTCGCTCTCGGACCTGTTGACCGACAACTACATCTGGAAGGCTCGCACCTGCGACGTCGGATACCTCGACCTCACCGGATGTATGGCGCTCGGCATCACCGGTCCGGTGCTGCGGTCGACCGGTCTGCCCCATGACGTCCGTAAGTCGCAACCCTACTGCGGATATGAGGACTACGACTTCGACGTCATCACCACCGACACCTGTGATTCGTACGGCCGCTACGTGATCCGGGTCCGGGAGATGAGCGAGTCGGTGCGGATCGTGCGGCAGTGCCTGGACCGGTTACGGCCCGGTCCGGTGATGGTGTCCGAGGCGGACATCGCCTGGCCCGCCGATCTCGCCCTCGGGCCCGACGGTCTGGGCAACTCCGCAGACCACATCGCCGAGATCATGGGCACCTCGATGGAGTCGTTGATCCATCACTTCAAACTCGTCACCGAGGGGATGCGGGTGCCGCCCGGCCAGTGCTACGTCGCGGTCGAGTCGCCGCGCGGGGAGCTCGGGGTGCACATGGTCTCCGACGGCGGAACCCGGCCGTACCGAGCGCATTTCCGCGATCCGTCGTTCACCAATCTGCAGGCGGTGGCCGCGATGTGTGAGGGAGGCATGGTGGCCGACGTGATCACCGCCGTGGCGAGTATCGATCCCGTGATGGGAGGGGTGGACCGATGAGTGAACCCGTCTTCGTCGAACTCGGTGTGGGTCCGGGTGAACCTGCCCGGGAACCGGCCGCGCACTGCCCGTCGACGCCGGCTCCGGCCATCGAATTCGGTGCTCCGGCGGCATATTCGGTCGAGGTCACCGACCGCCTGCGCGAGCAGGCGACCGAGATCGTCGCCCGGTATCCGCGAGCCCGATCGGCGTTGCTCCCGCTGCTGCACCTGGTGCAATCCGAGGACGGGCGGATCTCGCTCGCGGGCATCGGATTCTGCGCCGACGTCCTCGACCTCACCGAGGCCGAGGTCGCGGCGGTGGCGACGTTCTACTCGATGTTCCGTCGCACGCCGACCGGCGAGTACCTGATCGGGGTGTGCACCAACACCCTGTGCGGCGTCCTCGGCGGCGACGAGATCCTGGCGCGCCTGTGCGAACACCTCGGCATCGAACCCGGCGAGACCACGACGGATTCGCGGATCACCGTCGAGCACATCGAATGCAACGCGGCGTGCGACCTCGCGCCGGTGGTGATGGCCAACTGGGAGTTCTTCGACCGGCAGACCCCGGGGTCGGCGATCGAACTGGTCGAGGACCTGCGCGCCGGCGTCGAGGTGATGCCGAGTCGTGGAGACCGTGCGGTCGACGGATTCCGCGGGACGGCACGAACATTGGCCGGGGTCGGTCATGCAGCTTCACTCGAAGGCGATGAGACTCGCTCATCCACTGCCGATTCCGGCGATCAACCACCCGAAGACGAACCGTCCATCCCGCCGGTGCTGTCGCGGCACTGGTCCGAGACGGAATCGTGGACACTGCGAAACTATGAGCGGCACAACGGTTATCGCGGCCTGCGGGCGGCGTTGGAGATGGCGCCCGACGACGTCATCGCACTGGTCAAGGCGTCCGGCCTGCGGGGTCGCGGCGGTGCCGGATTCCCGGTGGGCATGAAGTGGTCGTTCATTCCGCAGACCTCCACCGACCGCACGCCCGATTCCGATGCGCCACCACACTATCTGGTGGTCAACGCCGACGAGTCCGAGCCCGGCACCTGCAAGGACATGCCGCTGATGCTCGCCACACCCCACGCCCTGATCGAGGGTGCGATCATCGCGGCGTATGCGATCCGCGCCCGGCACGCCTTCATCTATCTGCGTGGTGAGGTCGTCGGAGTGTTGCGCCGCCTGCGTGCCGCCGTCGACGAGGCCTACGCCGCAGGCTATCTCGGAGCCAATGTCCTCGGTTCCGGTCTGGACCTCGACCTCATCGTGCATGCCGGTGCCGGCGCGTACATCTGCGGTGAGGAGACGGCGCTGCTCGACTCCCTCGAGGGCCGCCGCGGACAACCCCGCCTGCGGCCTCCGTTTCCGGCCGTCGCCGGCCTGTATGCCAGCCCGACGGTCGTCAACAACGTCGAGTCCATCGCCAGCGTCCCCGCGGTCCTGCGCAACGGGGTGGACTGGTTCCGCGAGATGGGTACCGAGAAATCACCGGGATTCACCCTGTACTCACTGTCCGGGCATGTGAACCGTCCCGGCCAGTACGAGGCCCCACTGGGAATCACGTTGCGGCAGTTGCTCGACCAGGCCGGCGGGGTGCGCGACGGTCATCGGCTCAAGTTCTGGACGCCGGGCGGATCGTCGACGCCGATGCTCACCGACGAGCACCTGGATGTCCCCCTCGACTACGAGGGGGTCGGCGCCGCCGGATCGATGCTGGGCACCAAGGCATTACAGATCTTCGACGAGACCACCTGCGTGGTCCGTGCCGTGCTGCGGTGGACCGAGTTCTACGCACACGAGTCGTGCGGTAAGTGCACCCCCTGCCGCGAAGGCACCTACTGGCTGGTGCAACAACTGCACGCCATCGAGTCCGGTGATCTGGACCTCGACGGGGTCACCGATGCCCTCGACGTCCTCGCCGACGTCACCAACAGCATCGTCGGAAAGTCGTTCTGCGCCCTCGGCGACGGTGCCGGCAGTCCGATCGTCTCCTCCCTGAAGTACTTCCGCGACGAATACATCGCGCATGCCCGCACTGGCACCGAGGGCGGATGCCCCTTCGACCCCGGTGCCGCAACGGTGTTCACCGATCACCGCATCCCTCACATCCCGGGAGTGAACCGATGACCGCGCTCTCCGATCGACCGACCGTCACCGAACCCCCGGATCTGGTGAGCGCCACCATCGACGGCACCGAGATCCGGGTGGCGCCGGGCACCCTGGTGATCCGCGCCGCCGAGCAGGCCGGCATCCAGATCCCCCGGTTCTGTGACCATCCGCTGCTCGCCCCGGTCGGCGCCTGCCGCCAATGCCTCGTCGAGGTCGAAGGCCAACGCAAACCCCTCGCGTCGTGTACCACCACCGTCACCGACGGTATGGAGATCCGCACCCAGTACGGGTCCGACGACGCCGCCCGCGCCCAACGCGGTGTGATGGAACTGCTGCTCATCAATCATCCCCTGGACTGCCCGATCTGTGACAAGGGCGGCGAATGCCCGCTGCAGAACCAGGCGATGACCGCCGGTCGGGCGCGGTCCCGTTTCACCGGGACCAAACGCACCTACGTCAAACCGCTCCCGCTGTCGTCGGCCATCCTGCTGGACCGGGAACGCTGCGTCCTGTGCGCGCGCTGCACCCGCTTCGCCGATCAGATCGCCGGGGACCCGCTGATCGCACTGGCCGATCGTGGTGCGCTGCAACAGGTCAGCGTCGTCAACACAGACCGTGAGGATGCCGGTTCCGGCGTCGCCTTCGATTCGTACTTCTCCGGCAACACCGTGCAGATCTGCCCGGTCGGCGCGTTGACCGGCACCGCCTACCGGTTCCGGGCCCGCCCCTTCGATCTCGTGTCGACGCCGAGCGCGTGTGAACACTGCGCGAGCGGATGCGCGCAGCGCGTCGATCATCGTCGCGGAAAGGTGTTGCGGCGCCTGGCCGCCGACGATCCCGAGGTCAACGAGGAGTGGAACTGCGACAAGGGCCGCTGGGCATTCGCCTACACCGCCACCCGGGACCGGTTGACGGCGCCGCTGGCCCGCGACCGGCACGGTGACCTCCGCGAGGTGCCATGGGCGCAGGCCCTGCGCATCGCCGCCGACGGTCTGCGTGCCGCCCGCGGCCGGGCCGGTGTCCTGACCGGCGGACGCCTGACGGCCGAGGACGCGTACGCCTATTCACGGTTCGCCCGAACCGTGCTGGACACCAACGACATCGACTTCCGCTCCCGTCCGCACAGCGCCGAGGAGACCGCCTTCCTCACCACCCACATCGCCTCACGAGCCGGCGACGTCACCTATCGCGACCTCGACGCCGCCCCCGCGGTGTTGCTCGTCGGATTCGAACCGGAGGAGGAGTCCCCCATCGTCTTCCTGCGGTTGCGACGCGCGGTCCGTGAGTCGCGGCAACGGGTGTATGCCGTGGCGGCGTGGCGTTCCCCCGGTGTCGCCAAGCTCGGCGGGACGCTGATCCCCACCCTGCCGGGCGGCGAGACCGAGGTGCTCGACTCCCCCGATACCGCTGCGTTGCTGAGTGATCCGGCGTCGGTGATCCTGGTCGGTGAGCGCACGGCGCAGTCGCCGGGGGCCCTGTCGGCGGCCGTGCGGTTGGCCGAACGCACCGGCGCCCGCCTGGCGTGGATTCCGCGGCGCGCCGGTGACCGCGGCGCCGTCGAGGTCGGTGCACTGCCCACCCTGCTGCCGGGTGGCCGCCCGGTGACCGATCCCATTGCTCGCCGGCATCTCTGCGATCTGTGGGAGCATCCGGTCCCCGAGACACCCGGGCGCGACGTCGGTGAGATCCTCGCGTCCGCCACCTCCGGCGACATCGATGCCCTCCTGATCGGCGGCGTCGACCCCGCCGATCTCCCCGACCCTCACTCGGCCGACAGTGCCATCGACGCAGCAGGATTCGTGGTGAGCCTGGAGATCGCGCACTCGACGATCACCGAACGCGCCGACGTCGTGCTGCCCGTCGCGGCGGCCCCGGAGAAGGCCGGGATGTTCCTCGACTGGGAGGGACGGGCCCGTGCCTTCCCCGCCGCACTCGCCGACACCGGCCGCCTCCCCGATCATCGCGTTCTCGACGCCCTGGCCCAGTCCGCCGGCGTCGACCTCGGATGCCGCGAGATCGCCGACATCCGAGCACAATTGGCGCGGTTGGGACCGTGGACCGGACCACGACCGGAGCCCTCACCGGTGTCGGCTCCGTCACGCCCGGCCACCACCACCGGCGAGGCCGTACTCGCCACCTGGCATCAGCTCCTCGACCGCGGCCGACTGCAGGACGGCGAACCCCATCTCGCCGGGACCGCGCATCCGCCACTGGCCCGGATGTCGGCGGCCACCGCGGCATCCATCAACGCCCGCGACGGTGACCGGGTCACGATCGGCACCGACCGCGGCGTCATCATCCTCCCGCTGCACATCGTCGAGATGGTCGACGACGTGGTGTGGGTTCCGACCAACTCGGAGGGCTCGCAGGTGCCCTCGACACTCGGGGTGAGCGCGGGAGCGGTCGTTCACATCGGTATCGCCACCGGAGGTGACGCATGATCACCGCAGCCACCGACTACCCGACCCTCGCCGACTTCGGGCACGACCCGTGGTGGTTGGTGCTCATCAAAGCCGTCGCGGTGTTCGGCTTTCTGGTGGCCAATCCGCTCGTCGCGATCCTCGCCGAACGCAAGATCATGGCCCGCATGCAGGCCCGCATCGGCCCGAACCGGGTGGGGCCACGCGGCCTGCTGCAAAGCGCCGCCGACGGCGTCAAACTGGCCCTGAAGGAGGGCATCACCCCGTTCGGCGTCGACAAGGTCATCTACTTCCTCGCGCCGATCATCGCCGTCGTCCCGGCGATCCTGGCCTTCGCGGTGATCCCCTTCGGCCCGATGGTGTCGGTCGCCGGGCATCAGACGCCACTGCAGCTCACCGATCTCCCGGTCGCGGTGCTGTTCATCCTGGCGATGGCGTCGATCGGGGTGTACGGGATCGTGTTGGCCGGCTGGTCCTCCGGCTCCACCTACCCGCTGCTCGGTGGGCTCCGGTCGACGGCGCAGGTCATCTCCTACGAGATCGCGATGGGCCTGACGTTTGCCGCGGTGTTCCTCGACTCCGGCACCATGTCGACGTCGGGAATCGTTGCCGGACAGCACAACTACTGGTACGGACTGGTCCTGTTGCCGTCCTTCGTGATCTATGCGGTGTCGATGGTCGGCGAAACCAACCGCGCCCCTTTCGATCTGCCCGAGGCCGAGGGTGAACTCGTCGGCGGCTTCCACACCGAGTACTCGTCGCTGAAGTTCGCGATGTTCATGCTCGCCGAGTACATCAACATGGTCACCGTGTCGGCGTTGGCCACCACCCTGTTCCTCGGCGGCTGGCAGGCGCCGTGGCCGCTGAGCCTCTGGGACGGCGCCAATTCCGGCTGGTGGCCGATCCTCTGGTTCACCCTCAAGGTCTGGGTGTTCATGTTCGTGTTCATCTGGCTGCGCACCAGCCTGCCGCGCCTGCGTTACGACCAGTTCATGAACCTGGGCTGGAAGGTCCTGATCCCGGTGTCGCTGACCTGGGTGATGGTGGTGGCGCTGATCCGCGCGTCGTTCCCCGTCAACGCAACGGTCCCACGCGCACTGACCTCGGCGGCCGTCGGGTTCGTCCTGACCGTCGCGTTGTTCTGGGCGGTGCGCCAGGTGATCCGGCCCCGCACCACCGCGGCCGGACCAGCGGTACCGGAACGCGCCGCGGCCACCTCGAAACCGCCACCGTTCGACGCCATGGCCGGCGGATTCCCCGTCCCGCCGCTGCCCGGGCAAGTCCGCACAGCCACCGCCACTGACACCCCCGCCACCGGGACGACCGCCAAGGAGACCACCGATGCCTGACTCGCGGAAGCCCCCCGACCTCCTGAAGCCGCTGAGCGGCATGGGTGTGACGTTCTCCGGGATGTTCGCGCCGACGGTCACCGAACAGTATCCCGAGGAGAGACGGCCCACCGCGCCGCGCTATCACGGTCGCCACCAACTCAATCGGCATCCCGACGGCCTGGAGAAGTGCGTCGGATGTGAACTGTGCGCGTGGGCGTGTCCGGCCGATGCGATCTTCGTCGAAGGTGCCGACAACACCGACGCGAAACGATTCTCGCCCGGCGAACGCTACGGCCGGGTCTATCAGATCAACTATCTGCGCTGCATCGGCTGCGGACTGTGCATCGAGGCCTGCCCCACCCGCGCACTCACCATGACCAACGAGTACGAACTCGCCGACGACAACCGGGCCGACCTCATCTACGAGAAGCATCAGCTGCTCGCGCCGCTGGCGCCGGGAACCGAACCGGCGCCGCACGATACGACCGCCGCAGTGGCGGACGGAACGGCACCCACCGAGGCCGACTACTACCAGGGACGCGTGGATCGCGCCGGGCACGTGATCCCCGCCGACGCCGAGGCCACCCGGTGACTCCGTCCGGTGTGGTGCTCGCCACCGTCCTCGCCGACGCGTCGCGCACCTCCACCGGTGAGGCGGTGCAGTTCTGGGTGCTGGCCGTCGTCGCGGTGGCCGGTGCGCTCGGCGTCGTCTTCGCCACCAAGGCGGTGTACTCGGCCCTGTTCCTCGCGACCACGATGATCGTGCTCGCCGTCTTCTACATCGCCCAGGGCGCACTGTTTCTCGGTGTTGTGCAGGTGGTGGTCTACACCGGCGCGGTGATGATGCTGTTCCTCTTCGTGCTGATGCTGATCGGGGTGGACTCGTCGGACTCGCTGGTGGAAACGCTGCGCGGGCAACGCATCGCGGCGGTCCTCCTCGGAATCGGTTTCGGCGCGTTGCTGTGTGGCGGCATCGGCACCGCCACCGTCGCGGCGACCTCCCCGACGCCGCTGCCCACCGGCAACAATGCGGTGGCCGCGATCGGCGAGCTGATCTTCATCCGCTATCTCTGGGCGTTCGAACTCACCGGGGCGCTGCTGATCACCGCGACCCTGGGCGCGATGGTCCTGGCGCATCGGGAGCGTTTCGGCCCCAAGCGATCCCAGCGGCAGATGTCGATCGACCGGTTCAAGAAGGGCATCGACCAGACCCCGCTACCCAGTCCCGGGGTCTATGCCCGGCACAACGCCGTCGACATCCCCGCCCGCCTTCCCGACGGCAGCGCGTCGGCGTTGTCGGTGAGTGCGACCCTGACGCCCCGGTCACCCGGCGACTCCCCGGCCGGCGAGGCCGCCGAGACGGATCGGGGTCGACGATGAACCCGGAGAACTACCTGTACCTCGCGGCACTGCTGTTCGCGATCGGCGCGGCCGGGGTGTTGTTGCGGCGCAACGCGATCGTCGTCTTCATGTGCGTCGAGTTGATGCTCAATGCCGCGAACCTCGCCTTCGTCAGTTTCGCCCGCATCCAGAACAATCTCGACGGTCAGGTCATCGCCTTCTTCACCATGGTGGTGGCCGCAGCGGAAGTGGTTGTGGGACTGGCCATCATCATGATGATCTTCCGGTCGCGGCGTAGTGCCTCGGTCGACGATGCGGCACTGCTGAGGAGATGACGTGAGTACCGACGCCTCTGCGCACCTGCTCTGGCTGGTCCCGGCGTTACCGGCGGCGGGTGCGGCGTTCCTGCTGCTCGCCGGCCGCCGCACCGATCGCTGGGGACATCTGCTGGCGTGCGTCCTGGCGGTCGGATCATTCTGCGTCAGTGCCGCTCTCATGCTCGGCATGGTCGGCCGTCCGGCCGCGGACCGGCCGGTGCATCAGGTCCTCTACACCTGGCTCGACGTCGGGCCCGCCGACTCCGGCAGCGGTGGCCTGTCGGTGAGCATGGGACTCTACCTCGATCAGTTGTCCATGTGTTTCCTGCTGCTGATCACCGGGGTGGGCAGCCTGATCCACATCTACTCGATCGGCTACATGGCCGACGATCCGGACCGACGCCGATTCTTCGCCTACCTCAACCTGTTTCTCGCCGCGATGCTGATCCTGGTGCTCGCCGACACGTACCTGGGGCTCTATCTCGGGTGGGAGGGCGTCGGTCTCGCGTCCTACCTGCTGATCGGCTTCTGGCAGGACCGGCCGTCGGCGGCCACCGCCGCGAAGAAGGCGTTCGTCGTCAACCGCGTCGGTGACATCGGTCTGGCGGTGGCGCTGATGGTGATGTTCGCGACCTTCGGATCGGTGTCGTTCTCCACGGTGTTCGCCGGCGCCGAGCAGGCCGGTCAGGGCGTGCTCACCGCGATGGGTCTGCTGCTTCTGCTGGCCGCGTGCGGGAAATCGGCGCAGGTGCCGTTGCAGTCGTGGCTCGGTGATGCGATGGAGGGTCCGACGCCGGTGTCGGCGCTGATCCATGCCGCGACGATGGTGACCGCCGGCGTGTATCTCATCGCGCGGTCCAACCCGATCTTCGATCTGGCCCCCGACGCACGCCTGGCCGTCGCGGTGGTCGGTGCGGTCACCCTGCTGTTCGGGGCGATCATCGGTTGCGCCAAGGACGACATCAAGAAGGCCCTGGCCGCGTCGACGATGAGTCAGATCGGGTACATGGTGCTGGCCGCCGGACTCGGACCCGCCGGTTACGCGTTCGCCATCATGCATCTGCTGACGCACGGATTCTTCAAGGCCGGCCTGTTTCTCGGCGCCGGGTCGGTGATGCACGCGATGAACGACGAGACCGACATGCGTCGCTACGGCGGGTTGCGCAGCGTCATGCCGATCACCTTCGTCACCTTCGGGATCGGATACCTGGCCCTGATCGGCATCCCGCCGTTCGCCGGTTTCTTCTCCAAGGACCTCATCATCGAGGCGGCCTTCGGGGCGGGCGGCGCCCGCGGCGCGATCCTGGGCAGCGTGGCCGTCCTCGGTGCCGGAATCACCGCGTTTTACATGACGCGCATGATGGTGATGACGTTCTTCGGGGAGCGCCGTTGGGCCCCGGAGGCGCATCCCCATGAATCGCCGCCGGTGATGACCGCACCGATGATCCTGATCGCGATCGGGTCCGCGGCCTCCGGGGCGCTGCTCGTCGCCGGGCATGCGCTCGTCGACTGGCTGGAACCGGTGGTCGGGGAACAGCACAGCGAATTGGCCGTTCCGACATGGGTGTTGACGGTCGGGATTCTCGCGGTCGTCGGAATCGGGGTGGCACTCGGGTGGCGCGGGTACGCACGCACCCCCATTCCGCTCACCGCACCCGACGATGTCACCGCACTCACCGTCGCGGCGCGACGTGACCTCTACGGCGACGCTTTCAACGAGCGGGTCCTGATGCGACCGGGACAAACCCTCACCCGCGCATTGGATGCCGTCGAATCCGACGGCATCGACGGCGCCGGGGTGGGCATCGGCACCGTGGTCACCGCGTCGTCGACGCGAATCCGGCACTGGCAGAGCGGTTTTGTCCGCTCCTACGCCCTGTCGATGTTGGCCGGTGCGACGATCATCGTCGCCGCGGTGATGATGATGAGGGCGTGGTGACCATGAGCTGGTTGACGATCCTGTGGCTGGTGCCCGCCGTCGCCGCGGTCGCCGTCCTCACCGTGCCGGCCGGGCGGCCGGACATCGCGAAGTGGCTGGGTCTGGGTGCGACCCTGGTGGTGCTGGCCTGCGCGATCGGCCTCGCGGTCGGCTACGACCCGAATGGGGCACGCTACCAGTTCGTTTCCGACGTGAGCTGGATTCCGTCGTTCGGTGCCCGCTACGAACTCGGGCTCGACGGCATCGGGCTGGTGCTGATCCTGTTGACCGCCGTGCTCATGCCGCTGCTGATCGCCGCGGGCTGGCACGACGCCGATCATTCCGGCTCCCTGGACGATTCGGGCGGACGACGACAGAAGGGCCCGCACACCTACGTCGCGTTGATGCTGTCGGTGCAGGCGATGGTGTTGATGAGTTTCGTCGCGACCGACGTGCTGCTGTTCTACATCGTGTTCGAGGCCATGCTCATCCCGATGTACTTCCTGATCGGCGGATTCGGCACCGGCGATCATCGGGCGGCGGCGGCGGTGAAGTTCCTGCTGTACAACCTCTTCGGTGGGCTGCTGATGCTCGCCGCGGTGATCGGGCTGTATGTGGTGACCGCCCGGGCCGATCTCGGCGTGGGCGGCGGCGGTACGTTCAGCCTACCCGCCATCACCGAGGCGGTCGCTCGGGGCGACCTCGGTGCGAGCACGGGCGTGATGTCATTGCTGTTCGGCGGCTTCATGATCGCGTTCGCGATCAAGGCACCCCTGTGGCCCTTCCATTCCTGGCTGCCCGATTCCGCGGTCGCCGCGACACCCGCGTCGGCGGTGCTCATGATGGCGGTGGTCGACAAGGTCGGCACCTTCGCGATGCTGCGGTTCTGTCTGCAACTGTTCCCGGAGGCGTCGCGGACCTTCGCGCCGCTGATCGCGGCACTCGCCGTGATCGGTATCGTCTACGGCGCGATCCTGGCGATCGCCCAGACCGACGTGATGCGGCTGATCTCCTACACGTCGATCTCCCACTTCGGCTTCATCATCCTGGGCGTGTTCGCGTTGACCACCCAATCACAGAGCGGCGCAACGCTGTACATGGTCAATCACGGAATATCGACGGCGGCACTGTTTCTCATCGCCGGTTTCCTGGTGTCGCGGCGCGGCAGTCGGCTGATCGCCGATTACGGTGGCGTCGCGAAGATCGCCCCGGTGCTCGCCGGCACCTTCCTCGTCGCCGGCCTGGCCACCCTGTCGCTACCCGGGTTGTCACCGTTCATCAGTGAGTTCCTGGTCCTCATCGGCACTTTCACCCGTTATCCGGTGGCCGCGGTCGCTGCGAGCGGCGCGCTGGTGCTGTCGGCGATCTACATACTCTGGACCTATCAACGGATGATGGGTGGGCCGCCGAAACCCATCGAGGGTCCGGGTGCGGCGCGCCGGACGATGCCCGACCTCGGCGGGCGGGAACGCCTCGTCGTCGCCCCGCTGCTCGCCCTGCTCCTGGTCTTCGGCTTCTTCCCGCAACCACTGCTGACCCTGATCAATCCGACGGTGGCGCACACCGTGTCGACCTCCGGTACCGAGAACCCCGCACCCGCGATCCCCCCGGGAGGTGCCCGATGACCACCGCAACGCTGGCGGCGATCACCCCACCCGACGTCGAATACTCGCTGCTGTCACCGATGCTCCTCGTGTTCGGCTTCGGCGTGATCGGGGTCATCGTGGAGGCCTTCGCACCGCGGTCGGGGCGGTGGCGGCTGCAGCTCGTGCTGTCGTTGACGGCCTTGGGCGCCGCCCTGATCGCGGTGATCGCGGTGGCGATCGGGGTCACCCGTGACGGCGGTATCGGCCGGTCGGCGATGTCGGGTGCGGTGATCATCGATCGCCCGGCACTGTTCCTGCAGGGCCTGCTGGTGGTGGTGTCGATCCTGGCGGTGGCGTTCATGGCCGAACGCGGACTCGAACGGGTCGTCACACCGTCGACACGTCGAGCGACGCCGGCGGGTCGAAGTTCCTCGATACGAGCACGATTCAGTGACGGACCGGGGGCGGCCGCGCAGGCGACCCTCGACGGTGCCAACGCCGACATGTTCACCCCGTCGGGGGCGAGCGAACCCAACTCCGACGACGAGTCCGACGCCACCCGCGCGGGCGGGGTCACCACCGAGGTGTTCCCGCTGACCTTGCTCGCGGTCGGCGGGATGATGCTCTTCGTCGCCTGCGGTGACCTGCTGACCATGTTCATCGCGCTCGAGGTGTTCTCCCTGCCGCTGTATCTGCTGTGTGCGCTGGCTCGCCGAAGACGCCTGCTCTCGCAGGAGGCGTCGCTGAAATATTTTCTGCTGGGGGCATTCTCGTCGGCGTTCTTCCTGTTCGGCGCGGCCTTCGTCTACGGCGGCACCGGCTCCCTGCACCTTGATGCCATCGGGTTGGCTGTCACCGACGCCGCGAACAACGACGCCGTCGGCCTACCACTGATCGGTCTCGCACTGCTCTCGGTGGGATTGCTGTTCAAGGTGGGGGCCATGCCATTTCACTCCTGGGTGCCCGACGTCTATCAGGGTGCGCCCACGCCGGTGACCGCATTTATGGCCGCGGCCACCAAGATCGCCGCATTCGGTGCGCTGCTGCGCGTGTTCTATGTCGGCTTCGGCGGGGTTGCCGACGATTGGAGGCCGGTGCTGTGGGTGATCGCCATCCTCACCATGCTCGGCGGCGCGGTGATGGCGGTGACACAGTCCGATATCAAACGGCTGCTGGCATATTCGGCGGTGACGCACACCGGTTTCATCCTGCTGGGTCTGATCGCCTACGACGAGGCAGGTCTGAGTGCGACATTGTTCTACCTTGCGGCCTATGCATTCTCGACGTTCGGAGCCTTCGCCACGGTGGCGGTGGTGCGCGAACCCACCACCTTCGCCGAGTCACGCACCGGGCCATCCGGCCCACACCTGTCCGGCCGGGAGGCCACCGGACTGGATCAGTGGGCGGGCCTGGGTCGCCGCTATCCGCTTGTCGGAGCGATGTTCTCGATGTTCCTGCTGGCGTTCGCCGGTATACCGCTGACGAGTGGTTTCATCGCCAAATTCGATGTGTTCGCCGCGGTCGCCGGCAGTGGCGGCGCGGTCCTGGTGGTGATCGGCGTGATCAGCAGCGCCATCGCCGCGTACTTCTACATCCGCATCATCGTCGCCATGTTCTTCGCCGACGTCCCCGTCGACGCGCCACATGTGGTGCGGCCCAGTCCCTTGACGACGGTGCCGATCGCGTTGTGCACGGCCGTCACTATCGTGCTGGGATTCTTCCCGCAGCCCCTGCTGGATCTGGTCGGGGCGGCGGGCAACTTCCTCTAGGCGAACAGCGGCACAGTGGTGCCGGGTTCGGCGCCGTAACGATCGACCACCTTGTTCAGCTCACCCTGCATGTACCAGGTGTGCAGTCCGAAAGCGAACATCAGCAGCCAGCACAGCAGCGGATTGCACGTCTCGGCGAGGCCGGCGCTGCGTTGCGCGTCGCGAATCCGCTTGCCCGCGTTGTTGAAGCCGATGATCGGTGCGATGACGGTCCAGCCGAGGAACAGGATGACCAGCATCGGACCGGCCACCGGGATCTCCTTGCGGCGGTCGAAGGCGGCCATCTCCTTGTGGATCTTGTAGTACCAGACGAATGTGTAGATACCGAGGGTGATGATCGGCAATACGAGCCACACCGCAATGGTGTTGCGCCGCTTCATCTGTTGACCGTCGGCCACCGGTACCGAACCGGGCTGCGCGAGCGCTGACGACCCCGTCATCGCCGGCAACGGAGCCGACTGTGATTGCGCGGCAGCAGGATTGGCCTGCCCCGGTGGCGGACCGAACGGCGCCGGGGCATCCGGGACCGCGCTCGACGGCGCACCGGGCGGAGCGAACGGGGCGGCCTGGGGTGGCGGCGGTCCGTAACCGACGGGCACCTGCCCGGCCTGTTGCCCCACCGTCGGCGCCTGCCCCGGTCCGCCGGCATCGGGTGCCTGATGACGGGGCGGCGCCAGGGGGATCGACTGGACGGGCGGCGGCGCCTGACGCGAACGCTGCCCCGGCGGCGGATAGCCGGCCTGCCCGGGGGCCTGCGGTGGCGGTCCGGACGGTGGTGATGTGCGGGTGTGCACCTTGGTCGGTGCCGCGGTCGGTGACGGCGTCGGCGGACGCAGGTACTGGGTGGTCTGCGCGGACGGTCCGGGCGTCGGCGGTGGGGGCGTCGGCGATGGGGGCGACGTCGGAGCGGTGCTCGGTGGTGCGCCGGGCGGGGTCGGCACCCGGTACTGCGTGGTGGGGCCATCGAGCGGGCACGAGGTCGGCGCGTCGTCCGGGTTCTGTGGAGAGCTCACCTCTACGATGATCAGCCATCACCGGTGGTCGGTCCACCGGGTTCGCTCAATTGGTGGACACCCCGTCGCGCGGGCTGCTGAAAATGGGGGAAGACAGTTCGTCCGCGGGGAATCGCTTCGTCCCGTGGAAATTCCTCGCCGACGACGCGGCTTCTGGGGGAGGAACGTTCTTCCCCCACATTTCGCCGACGAAACTCTCCCGCATTCGCGCCGAAAACCAAAATGGCCTCCCACCTGTACAGATGGGAGGCCATTTCTGGCGGTGGCGGAGGGATTTGAACCCTCGGTACGGGGTTACCGTACACAGCATTTCGAGTGCTGCACCTTCGGCCGCTCGGACACGCCACCGCCGAAGACTGTACCGCAGGAGCCCGTCCAGCCTTAAATCTGCTGGTCAGGCCCGTAAAGGCGCTGTCAGTGGCCGGTCAGCTTGTCCTTGAGGTCGTCCACCTTGCCCTTGACGGCATCGGCGACGTCGCTGATCTTCTGTTTGCCCTCGGCGACGGCCTGATCGCCCTGACCTTCGGCTTTGAGGTCATCGTCGCCGGTCAGACTCCCGGCTGCTTCCTTGCCACGACCCTTGAGGTCTTCGGCCTTGTTCTTCGCGTCATCGGAAAGTGCCATGTGGTGCCTCCTGTACCTGGGCGTCACGCGCGAATGCGTTCCGCCTCGGCGGGAAGATGCAGGTGGGCCGCGTCTCGACCCCCGCATCGATGGCGCGTACGTCACGCGTGGTGCGTACGCGGGGGATGTTCCCGTCTCCACCGTACCGACGGTCGGCCGACGACGTCGGGCGCCGATACTCAGCTGCCGAACTTGCCCTTCAACTCGTCGAACTTCCCCTTGGCCGAACCGATCGCACCCTGAACCTTCTCGCTGCCGGCGAACTCGGTGATCTTGTCCTTCGCGGTACCGACGGCGTCCTGCACCTTCTCGTTCTCGACGACCTCGGTGAGTTTCTCCTTGGCCGAACCGATCGCACCCTGGACCTTCTCGCTGCCGGCCACCTCGGTGATCTTGTCCTTCGCGGTGCCGATGACCTCGTTGACCTTGTCTGCTGCGTCTGACATGACGTTCTCCTGCTCGGTGGGTGACGGTGAGTGGTGCCAGCCTGCTGTTCGTCCAATGTGCCACAGCACGAGCCGGGCCGAGCGGTATCACCCCGGCCTGCACGGATGTCCGCCGACAACCGCACCGACGCGTCAGGAGTCGCGTCGCGATGCAAAGAAACCCACCATCAGATCGCGACACTCGTCCTCGAGAATCCCGCCGCGGACCTGCGGCCGATGCGTCAACCGTGGGTCCCGGACGACATCCCACAGTGAGCCCACCGCACCGGTTTTCGGTTCCCAGGCCCCGAACACGAGGGCACCGATCCGGGACAGGGTGATGGCGCCGGCGCACATGGTGCAGGGTTCGACGGTGACGGCGATGGTGCACCCGGATAGCCGCCAACCGTCACCGAAGGCGGCGGCCGCAGCGCGCAGCGCCAGGATCTCGGCGTGGGCCGTCGGATCGGCGTCGACCTCTCGCCGGTTGGCGGCGCGGGCGAGTTCCACCCCGTCAGGGTCGAAGACGACGGCGCCGATCGGGATGTCGTCGGCACCGGACTCGCCGGCCGCCGACAGCGCGGACCGCATCATCGCCTCCCACGCGGCGAGTTGCGCTGCGCCCGAGACGGTCAATGCCCCAGCGAGTCCAGGACGTGCGAGAGTTCGTCGGCGAACCCGAGGCGGGCGGCGATCATGCCGATCTGTTCGTCGGCGTAGAGATCGGTGTCACCGACGATGACACCCATCACCGCGTCGGGGAGCCCGAGGTCGGCGAGGATTCCGAGATCGCCTTCCTCCCACGGATCCACGTCGTCGAGGTCGTCGGGGTCGATGTCGGGGACATCGATGTTCAGCGCGTCGAGGACGTCGGCGGCGATGTCGTAGTCGACGCCGGCGGTCGCATCGGAGAGCAGCAATCGGGCCCCACCGGGAGCCGGGCGGATCACGATGAAGAACTCCTCGTCGATGTCGAGCAGACCGAACACCGCACCCGCCACCCGCAGATCACGCAGCTGACGTTCGGCGGACTCGATGTCGGTCAGGGCCGTCGACTTGAGTGGTGTCACGCGCCATGCGGCGTCCTCGCGTACGACTGCGACCGCGAAGCCCTCGACTCCGTCGACGGCATCCTTGCTGTTGGAACCCGATACGTCCGCTCCGGCACCTGCCATGCAGGTCACGGTAGCCCGAAGGTGCCGCCCTCCCCAAGTCCCGAATGACCCACATCGAGGATTCCCCGCCCCGCCGACGATCTCGGTGTCCGATCTCCGTGTCCCCGCCCACCGGCGATGTGGAAATCTGGAGTCGTGACGGAGCGCGGCAATCGACCGGTGTGCATTCTCGGACTCGGACTGATCGGCGGATCGATGATGCAGGCGCTGGCCGCGTCGGGCCGCGCGACGTTCGGCTACAACCGATCCGCCGCCGGCGCCGCCACCGCGTCCGGACATGACGCGACGGTCGACCTTGCCGCCACCCTGCGCCGCGCCGCCACCGAGGACGCGGTGATCGTGCTGGCCACACCGGTGACGACGATCGAACCGATCGTCACCGCGATCGCCGAGCATGCGCCTGCGTGTCTGCTGACCGACGTCATCAGCGTCAAACAGCCCGTCGCCGAGATCCTGCGCCGGGCGTTTCCGCAGGCCCGATATGTTGGCGGGCACCCGATGGCCGGGACGAGCCGGTCCGGCTGGGAGGCGGCCGACCCGGACCTGTTCGGTGACGCAATGTGGATGGTGACCACCGAGGACGACACCGACGCCGCCGACTGGACCGTGGTCGCCGACCTTGCCCTGTCGCTCGGTGCCGCGGTGGTCCCGGCGGCCGCCGACGCTCACGATCGCGCGGTCGCCGCCATCTCACATCTGCCCCACCTCACCGCCGCGGCCACGGCGGCCGTGGGTGCCGGCGAAAGCGACCTCGCGCTGCGCCTGGCGGCCGGGAGTTTCCGTGACGGAACACGAGTCGCCGGGTCGGCCCCGGAATTGCAGCGGGCGATGATCGAGGCGAACTCGGTGGCCGTGCTCAACGTGCTCAGCGAGACCATCGACCGGCTCATCGCCGCCCGCGACGAACTGCGCGACCACGGCACGACCGCCGTCCTCATCGACGACGGGCATCGCGCACGGATGGCGTATGAGGCGATGAACGATCGACCGCGCGTCGCCATCACCGGTGTCGAGGTGGGTGCGCCGGGCTGGCAGAAGACGATGCGTGGCGCGGCCCACCGTGGTCACGTCTGGTTGGGCTGACCATCTCGGCGGGAACGCGTCGGCACACCGCGGGGCGACCGATCAGGCTCGGGCCGGTGATGTTCGGCCCCGGTGTGGTGTCCACTGCCGGCGGCCACCACGGCGTTCGCCGCACTGGTGTGTGGACCCACGACCCGATCGACAATGCCGAACGCCCGGGTGGTGCACCTCGGTGGTGGCCGTCGCGGCTACCGTTGGGCCGCTGAGCAGGACTGGCGCACTGAGCAGGACTGACGCACTGCGCGAACCCGCCTCAGACCCGGGTCGCCAGACCCGGATAGTCGATGACGAAACCGTTGTCGTCGACGCCGAGCGTCGACTGGGCGACAGGGGACACCACGGCGATGCCGTCCGAGGTGGCCGAGTATTGCAGGGTCGCGGCTTCCACCACACCGGTCGGCAGGTACACGTACACCACCGGCACATCGACCACACCCGTGGTCTGAGCCAGACCCAAGCGGCGGATCGGCAGGGCGTTGAACATCGGTGACAGGGCCAGATCGACATCCTGGGCGCCATTGAAGTCACCGCGGACGGTGTCGCCGTCGGAGTGGATCAGCCACTTGTTCTCCTCGTCGCGGGAGATACCGATCTGGGTTTCGCCACCCACCTGGACGAGGTGGATCGACAGGCGTTTGGTGACACCCGCATCGTTGGTGACCAGCTCGTACGACGCGGAGAACGCGTCGTACTCGTCGGTCGCTGCGGCAATGATCCTGCCGTAGGCCTTGATGCGCGAACCGTGGACGTTGACGCGGACCTGCTCCAGACGATTCGTGTCGACACCGCGCCACGTGATCATCGTCTTGAACTCGGCGACCTCGGTGTCCGAGGGTGCCTGGCCAGGGGCTGCTTGCGAAGAACTCACAGGACTACGGTAGCGACCCCCGGTCGCGCCCACACGTCGAGTACCGGAAACTGACCCGCCGGTCAGGCGAGACAGGACGCTGTTCGTCTCGTCGACTGGGCGTCGACGCTATCGGTCACCACCTGCTCACCGTCGACGGTGATCGAGCATTGTGCCGACGACCCACGCCCGGCCACCACCAGTAGCCGCAGCGGATTACGGCCCGCCTCGAAGCTCACGGTCCACGTCGGCGGCGGCGCGAACTCGGTCCGCACACCGACGTCGTCGACGTAGAGAATCGTTCCCGAGCCGTCGATGGTCACGGTGTAGGTGACCGCAGCACCGACGGGCACGGTCCCGCCACCCCGCGGAACGCTCGGCTCGGCGGTCCCCGGAAGCGACGGCTCGGTGGGCAGGGTGGGGATGGTCTGGTCGTCGGTGATGGTCGCCGGCGGGAGCGTGACCGTGGGTGTGGGCTGACGCAACGATCCGATACCCACGATGACCAGGCCGATGAGCACGACGCCGACCACCACCACGGCGCCGACGGTGATGCCCACGCCGGGTTCCATTCCCAGGAATCGTCGGGGCCTGCCCGGCGTGCCACCCGCCGGGCGTGACGACGTGGCGTCGGGCGCCCCAACCGCGGCCCGACCGCCGTAACCGGCCGCCGGCGTGCCCGTCGCCGCGGTGGTCGACAATGCGGCCGGCGGGGCCGTGGCCAGTCCGACACCGCCGATGCCGGATCGACGGCCATCGGCCGCGGTGGGGTGCAGGTCGGCGGGGGTGTAGCGGGGCATCCCGTTCGCCGAATATCCCAGCGGCGGGTAATTGCCGGGCAACAAGGGCGTGCGGTAGTCGTCACGGGGTCCATTGGGGCGGGGCCCCTCGGGGACCGCGGCGTCACCGTCGGCTCGTGGTCCGCCCGGTGATCCCATGGCTCCTCCGCCCGATGTGTCCGCCCGATGTGTGTCGTCGCGCCCGGCGTCGCTGCGCCGTGACCTATGCCCTCGACCTTACGGCGCCCCACGGACACGTCGCCGACGGTGCCGTCACCCTCCGCGTCAGAGGCGACTCTCCAGACGTGCGGTGAGCCCCGCCTCCTGCAGGTCTAGGCGCTCGAGCATGGCGCGCACCGCCTCGTCTTCCACCAGACCGCGATCGCGGTCGGCGACCAGGGCATCGCGTTGGGCGGCCAGCACCGTGCGGTAGAGCGCGGCGAAGGCGTCGGTGCGCGCGGTGTGGGCCTCGGGGTCGGGCATCTCCTCGGCGTCGCGGGACTGGCGGGCGACGGTCTCCTCGATGAAGGCCACCGTCGCGGCGTCGAGGCCGGGCGGCGGATTGGTGACGAAGTCCGCGATGACCCCGTCGGCGGCGGCGTGCACGATCGCCTCGGCGCGTGCGGTCTGCTCGATGTCGTAGCGTTCCTCGTCGTCGTTGTGCAGGTGCAGACGATTGATCAGCCATGGCAGCGTCGGCCCCTGGATGAGGATGGTGCCGACCGCGACGACGAAAGCGATCGCCTGGATCGCCGAGCGCTCCGGGAACTCCCCACCGTCGGCGATGGTCAGCGGGATACCGGAGGCCGCCGCCAGGGTGACCACCCCGCGCATCCCGGTCCAGGCCACCACCGTCGACTCCTGCCAGGTGAGCGGTCGGTTGTCGATGCGGCGGCGGAATCGTTGCAAAGCGGAGTCGTTGTCCCGCTTGACTTTTCCCGCAGCCGCACGACGCGGATTGGACGGCACCTGGACGTCGGCCGCGCTCTCGAGTCTCCGCGAGACGACACCGCGACCGAACATGGCGAACACGCACAGCGGGCGGATCACCAGGACGACAGCCAGCACCAGGATCGAGGCGATGGCGATCTGCAGCAGCGATTCCCGCGCCTCCCGCAGGTCTTCGACGATCCAGCGCATCTGCAGACCGATGTAGGCGAAGACGAACGCCTCGAGGAGCACGTCTACCGAGTTCCACACGTAGCGTTCCTGCAGCCGTGTCTGGTAGCCGGCATGCACCGACCCGGAGCCCACCACGAATCCGGCGATCACCACGGCGAGAACACCGGAGGCGTGCAGGTGTTCGGCGGCCAGGAAGGCGGCGAACGGCACCACGAACCCCTGCACGGTCTCCAGCGCCGGGTTGCGCAGATGCCGGCGAATCCAGAGCGTCACATATCCGAGGACGGCGCCGACGATGGGGCCGAGGATCGCGTTGTACCCGAAGAGCAGCAACGGATTCTCGATGAATGCGTGGGTGCTCGCGATCTGGGAGATGGCGATCGCGAAGAGCGACAGCGCGGCCGCGTCGTTGACGAGGCTCTCACCCGTCAGGATCGCCATCAGCCGTTTGGGCAGTCCGAGCTTGCGGCCGATGGCCACCGCGGTCACCGCGTCCGGAGGGGCGACTATGGCACCGAGCAGCAGCGCGAGGATGAACGTGAACTCGGGAATGAGCAGGGAGGCAATGGCTCCCACCGCAAAGGCGGTGACGACGACCATCGCGACGCCGAGGCCGAGGATCGGCTTGATGTTGCGGACGAAGCTGGGCACCGAGAAGCCCAGCGCCGCGGAGTACAGCAGCGGCGGCAGCACGACGGTGAGTAGGACCTCGGATTCGAGTTCGACGTGCGGCATGCCCGGGATGAACGACACGGCCAGCGCGACCACGACGATGATCAGGGCCGGCTGCATACCTCGACGGTCGGCGACCGCGGTGATGATGACGGCACCGACGAGCACCAAGATCAGCAGTTCCATGGGCAGAGATTCTGCCGGTAGATGTCCGAATCCGCCGGTTGTGGTGATGCGATGACCGGCCGCCCGGACCACGCGGCCGCCGAGGAACGGGCACAGAAATCGGTAGATCACGTTGTGTACC
>NZ_JBSFPC010000019.1:20545-55740 GCF_053587995.1 Gordonia sp. NPDC003504 | reverse complement strand
AACATTTCTTTAACTCAAAAGATTGTTTCGCATCCACTATGTACTTCTGAAATAGCACATCGCACAGGGGCTCCGCCCCCGTGTGCCCCCAAAAAAAGGGGTGCGTCCCATGACGGGATGTATCGGCTAATTTCATAGTGTTTCGGCGGCTATAGCGGTGGGGAAACGCCCGGTCCCATTCCGAACCCGGAAGCTAAGCCCACCAGCGCCAATGGTACTGCACTCTGATCGGTGTGGGAGAGTAGGACACCGCCGAACTATCATTCCGGGATGCCCCGCAACACTCACGTGTTGTGGGGCATCACCGCATTCCCGGCCCTTTTTCGGCGCCGTTCCCGCGGTACCTTCACGCTCCCGCGGTGCCCCCACGTTCACGCTCTCAGTGCACCGAGCGCGTGAGCATGCAGACACCGCGTCGACAAGAACCAACCGCGCCACGCAGAGCAGAGTTCGCGCGGCACGTCCACGCTCGCGCGGCGCCCCGTCCTCGCGCGGACAGTGAACCGAGGGCGTGAGCATGCAGACACCGCGCCGGCATGCAGACACCGCGTCGACGAGCAGCACCCGCGCCACGCCGGTCTTCCCGCGGCACATGCTCGTTGGCGCGGCGCCGTCGTCTTCGCGCGCTCAGTGCACTGACCGCGTGAGCATGCCAGCACCGCGTCCACGAACAGCACCCGCGCCACGCCGGCCTTCACGCGGCACGTCCACGTTCCCGCGGCGTCTCCACGGTCACGCTCGCATTGCACCGACCGCGTGAGCGCGCGGGCACCGCGTCGACGAACAGCACCCGCGCCGTCACCGCCCGCCGGCCGGCAGAAGCAGACGATCCCAGCCCAGAAACCAAGCGGACGATACTGAACCACATGACGCGCAGAGGCACCGCGGGAACGCCCGTCCTCGTCGACACCGATGGAGGTCTGGACGACGTCGTCGCCTTACGTGCGCTGGCGGCGACCGGCAGATTGTGGGGTGTCACATCGACGTGGGGAAACGTGTCGGCGCCGGCGGCCGCGCGGAACGCGAGTCTCGCGGTACCGACCGTCCCGGTGTGGTCCGGCTCGAAGCGACCGCCGCCACGGTGGCGACCGTCGGCGGTTCATGGCCACGACGGTCTTGGGGACTCCACGACCGTCGCGCAGCGGATCTACCGGCCGACGTTGACTCCCGAACCGTCCGAGGTGATGATCGAGTTCGCCCGGTCGGAACCGAGCGGTGTCCTCCTGTGCATCGGTCCGTTGACGAACCTGGCGACGGCGCTCACTCGCACGGCAGCCGTACAGCAGTTGCGTCGCCTGCAGATCGTGGTGTCCGGCGGAGTCGGCGTCAGCCGATCACCGATGGACGCGCGGATCCGCGACACCAACACCCGGCACGACCCACAAGCGACTGCGTCCGTGATCCGGTCGGATCTCTCCATACGGTGGGTCGGGCTCGATGTGAGTCGTCGATTCATCCTGCGCCGCACGGACATGACAGCCGGCCAGATAGGGGGGTTCGCGGCGACGCGCTCCTATGGTTTGCGTCGACGCCCGCTGGGGCGGGGCTCCGGATGGTCGGCCCCGTGCCACGATCTGGTGGCCGCGACGGCGGCGGTCAATCCCGCAGCCTTCGCCTGGACCACCTCGACCATGCGGATCGCGACCCGTGGATCGAGCGCCAAGGTGTGCGGAACCACCGGACACCCAGGGCCATGGCCTGATTCGGACCGGTCCGAGGCCGCTGTGGACGTCGATCTCAACGCGGTGAGGGCGATGTGGAAACTCGCCCAGCTCGAGTCCAGAGACTGCCCGAGCGGGGACCACGAGCCTCTGCCCTGACGTTGTCAGCTCGCGTCTGCGTCGTCGGCCAGCCACGCCCCGTGCAGTCCCGCCGGCACCCGGATCGGCAGGTCGATGGTGGCGATCGGTCCGTCGGCGGGGGCGTCGGCGTCGAGAAGATAGAAGCTCGAGCGAAGGCTGTCCGGGTCGGTGCCGATCGCTCCCCAGTAGTCGTGGTGCGCGCCGGGTAAGAAGATCGGTTCGCCGATCGCCACGCCCGGGCTCCAATAGTCTTCGGTGCCCGCGGCGAGATCGTGGAACCACAGACTGTCGCGCGTGGCGTCGTCGTGCGGACCGCGCGCCACCGAGGCGACCCGGTGATGGTCGAGCGTGAGCAGGCGGTCGTCGACGCGCGGGAACTCCATGTCGAGTGCGTTGTCGCTGAGAACGTTCCGCGTGATGGAGCCACCGGCGTCGATGACGGCACGGGTGAGCGTCGACGTCGCCGGCCGGTCGACGTCGGCGAAGCCACCCGGATAGGTCCACTCCACGTAGTCGACGGTGATCGTGCCGTCCGGGTTGTCGAAGGCGTTGGCGAAGTGCCACACCCAGAACGGGTCGGTGTGCACCCACCGGACCGGGCCACCGTCGCGGGGGAGGAGTGCGATGCGGGTGCCGTCATCGGGTCGCCACGACAGCAATGAACCGCCCGTCAGCATCGCCTCGATGTCAAAAACCAAGGGACACAGAAACAGCACGACGTAATGCGCGGTCAACGCCATGTCGTGGATCATCATCGGATCGGTCACCCCGTCGACCGGTGTCGGGGTCCGCGTCACCTGACCGTCGGCGGCGATCACCGACCACGTCAGATACGGGGCCTCGAGAGCGTAGTTGAACACGATCAGCTCACCTGTTCGCGGATCGGTCTTCGGGTGCGCGGTGCTGCCCACCAGCATCGCGCCGTCGCAGTGGGTGGGACCGATCGTCGACAGATCCGTCGGATTCAGCAGGTACGGATGGTCGGATTCGGCCATCGCCATCAGCCGGCCCGAATGCCGGACGATGTTGATGTCGGGCAATTGGCGGAAGGTTCCCGCCAGGTCGGGACCGGCCTCCTCGGCGGGCGGGGTGTACCCGTCGGTGATGCCGGACCAGATGGCATGTCCGGCAGCCTCTTCCGCCGTCACCATCGGCGTCCGGACGAACTTGTTGGTATAGCCGACCCGCCCGCCGTCGAAGCGGATGCGATGGACCATGCCGTCACCGTCGAGCGGATAGACATACGAGCCGATCGGATCGAACCGGGGGTTCGGCCCGTTGCGGAGGTAACTGCCCCGCAGATCGGCCGGCAGGTCGCCGTGCACGGTGAGGTCGGCGACGTCGACCTCCTCACGTTGCGGCGCGAACACACCGGTGAGGTGACTGTGGTGGGCGATGTCGACCGGCGCGGGTCGGGTGGCGGGGGAGTCGGTGGTCATGGCTCTGGCCTCTCGGTACGACGTGGTCGGGGATCAGGCGTTCTCGACCGTGTCGATCCACCGGGCCATGGGAGTGAGCCTAGACCGAAATCGGACATCCCGGGGGCCGTGCGGCCGACCGCTCCCGAGATTCCGCCGTCACGCGATCGGTCGAATCCCCCGCCGCCCGGAATCCGGGAGCGCCACGATGCGTAAGGCCGCGCGCAGCTTGGCGGCCGTGGCCGCCCACGATCGCGCCTCGTGACGGCATGCGTCGCGTTCCTCGGCGTCACCGGAACGGTTCGCGTCGTCGGCGGAGGAGTTCCACGACGATTCCTGCTCCTCGCAGATACGGATGTACCGCAGCACCGCCGAGCGGTCGTGCTCGCAGATCTCGGCGACCTCGTGTGGGTTCAGGGTGGCGTTGTCGAGGTCGAGGTGCAGGATGGTGAGCAGTGCATCGGGTAGTGACCCCTCCTCGTCGGGGTCAGAATCCGTTGCTGTGGTGTGTTTTTCGCGGGTGGTGGCCAGTCGGACGATGCGTGGCGCGTCGTCCTCGACGAAGGTGAACCAGTCGTTGAGGGCGCCGTTGATGTTCTCCGGGACGAAGACGGCGGCATCGATGATGCGTTGGGCGACGACGGTCCGGCCGCGCAGGAGCAGGCGTATCGCCGCGTGGTCGGTGGGCTGTGCGGCGATCACCGTCGCGGCGTGCGCGGGATCGATCACCTTGTCGGTGAGGACGGTGAACACCTCGATGCACGGCGCGGAACCGCACACCCGCAACCAGGACGCGTAGGGCCGGGTCGGCAGCGGAAGGTCCCCGTCCTCGTCGAGGTCAATGGTGCATCCGGCGGCGGTCTCGAGCATGGTGTGGATCAGTGACCGCAGATGATCGGCGTCGTGCGGTGCGGTCCCGATCCGCAGGGTGGGTTCAGGCTCGGGTGACGGTGGCAGGAACGGGGCGGCGAGGAAGGCCGGATGCACCACCTGCCACACCTGGCGCAAGGTGTCGACGGTGAGCGAGGCGAGGTCATCGGCACGAGCCCGACTGCCCTCGGCGATGTAGCTGCCGTTGCGCAGTCGCCGCCAGCCCAGCGCACGGAGCTGCTCGACCTGCAGGAGATGGCGGTCGACGACGCCGTCGGGGGCATCGGCGCGCACCGTGATGCGTACCCGATGGGCGCCGGTGAGGGTGATGTCCAATCGCGTGGCCGTATCGTCGGCCACGAGGCCGGTCACCTGAAGCCAGGTGCTCTCCGAGTCGGAGAGATCACCGAGCACGTCCGCGAGGACCGCCCGGAATCCGCGCCAGGCGTCGTCGATCGACGAGTCGAAACCGTTGGTGCTCATCGAATCTCCTTTCGTCGGAGAGGGGTGGACCTCTCCTCGGCCACTACGTTACGGCGGGGGTACGACATATCCGTGCCCCGTTGGCGGGCGGTGGCGACTCACGCACCGCCGACGATGTGCGGGGTCGGCGGTGTGAAGCCGGTGTTGTCCGGCAGTGGGCTTTCACCGAGGTCCGTGCCGACCTGCCTGACGGTCTTCACCGTCTCGAACGGCGACGCTCCCTGCCGCGCGAGGGTGTCGTCGTACCAGGCGAACCACGGGAATCCGTACTGCGCGTACTCCTCGATCGTCAGCGGCCGATGATGCGGCGGCTCGTCGGTGAGCTGCTGCCACGACGCCGAGTCCATGATCCGGACCGACGCTCGCTCGCTGACATCCTGACACCAATTCTCGTGCGGCTGAATCGGTGTGGCGATGGACTGTGCGATGGACCCGCCGGCGCCGAGACCCATCGCAGGGTCATCGGGTGGTGCCGCGAAGCAGAGACCGTCGGCGACGATGGGCGCGATGTGCTGCCACTTGTCGCGACGGAGCGGCACCACCGAGAACTCGAGGGCGCCACTGTGGGCACCGGTCAACTGCTCGGCCACCGTGTACCCGGTGCCGAGGCGCCGCGCGACGAACTGCCGCACCGTGGTCGCGTCCACCCGGTAGCCGTCGAGCCACGGTTGCTCGTCGGTCTCGAGGTAGTCCCCGGCGTCGAAGTCCGGTTCAGCGGTGAAGGCGTCACCCGTGATCGCGTTGATTCCTCCCACACCCACCTTCACCAGGAACGAATAGCCCTTCGGCGCAGTGAAATCGATCCACGCGGCCTCTGACTGCCACATCGGCATCAGGACGTCGGCAGCACCATTGGTGGTCTCCCGAAGGGCGAAGCTGCCCAAACTGGGCGGCAGGCCGTAGGTCGTGTCGTCGTCGGGGACACGCAGTGTCCGGTGGAAGGTGATGTGCAGGACCGCGGCCGGATCGACCTCGGGGAACGCGAAGGTGAGCGTGTTGTGGTCGGTGGAGACGGTCATCGGGCAACCTCCTGGATCGGATGTGTGTGCCACGGTAGTGATGGGGTACGACAAAGTGCGTGTGTGATGTCGGACCGAGGTCGGACGACCCTCACGCGTCCCTTCTGTTCGCTTCACGCGGTCGGTTCGTGGCGACGCGGTACCCCCGCGCTCACGCTGGCTGTGCAATGACCGCGTGAGCGTGCGGGCGCCGCGTCGAGCAGAAGCTGCCGCGTGAAATGGGTTATGGACCAACACAACACACGCCCGGGCACACCCGTCATCCACCGACGTCCGAATTGTCGGTACCCGGATCTATGGTGTTGCCCAGACGGACATCGTCGATGACCGACGGCACGGGGAGGCAGCATGGCATCAGAGGATTTCGGGAGCGGGGATCGGGATTCGACGACGGGGTTCCGTCACCCGTGCGGAAGTTGCCGGACGGGACGGTTGAGGTGGCGGTGTCGTTGAACGCACGCGCCGCGGTCGCCGCCGCGTCGGAGGATGCCGGGCATCTGCTGACGATGGTCCGGGACACGCTCGCCGCGTGTCTCCAAGAGGACGTCGAGATCGTCCGCGACGTCATCGGTCTCACCTTCGACGAGATGCACACCACGATCCTCGTGTCGCCGGAGGCCCTTCGAATTGAGTTCTGCACCATCGTCGGCCACGAGACGCCCGACATGGAGTTGCTGGGTGCGGTGATCGCCGAACACTCGTCGCGCTGGCCCGACATCTCCATCGTTGTCACCAAAGCGCACGTGTTCGCCGTCAAGGCGGTGGATGCGAAGATCTTCTCGCCAGACAATCTCGTTGCCGCACTGGCCGACCGGCGTCGATTCCTGCGCGAAGGTGCCATCGACATCGAGGAGCAACTCGACCCCGGGATGGCACCGAATCCGGAGTGCGAGATCGAGGTGATGCCGCAGGCGTTGGCCGAGATGATCGTCCGGTACCACACCGATCGGAGCACGGTCACCGCCGATTCGATCATGCGTACCTCGCGGGCCAATGGGCCACTGTTGCGGCGCTACGCCCGAATCTGTCAGGCGCACATCGCCTTGTACACGGCGGTCGCGCCGAAGTTCGAGGCCCGCGGAGACGGCGACGAGGCCCGTCGTTGCGACAATCGGCGACAGGCCATGGAGACCTTCCTGCCGGTACTGCTCGCCGCGATAGCCCTGTCGGCGGAGAGCAACATGCGATGGGAGCGACCGCAGGGTGCGTGAGGAGCGTGCCGTGCGCGTCGCATGAGATGGCCGGGATGACACCATTCCTCGTAACTCACAGGTCCTAGAGAAGTGAGTTCATCCCGGCCACAGAGCTATTGGACAGTCGTCACAAGATGGATGTGGCGTGCAGTGGCCGTATGTCAGTTCTTGATGCCCACCCCGCGGTAGTCGACCGCGTACAGGATGGGGCAGACGACCGTCGAGGTCTCACCGCTGCGCGCCTTCTTCCATGGCCCCTCGACGAACTTGTAGAACGTCGCCCCTGGGATGGTCGGGTTGAAGCATGTCGCGTACGCCTGGTACCAGCCAGTTCCACCGGTGCACTTGGCTGTTGCGTAGGTGTTGCCGCCGCCTTTGGTGCAGCCGGTTGGCGCTGCTCCGGCAACACCAGTGGTGGCTGTCGCCACTGTGGCCGCGGCGCTGGCGGCAAGTACGGTCGCGGCGACGCGATTTCGAAGCTTCACGTTTTCTCCTGAGGTGACTGGACTTTCGACAGTCCCCGACTGCCGTCGACATTAGCGATGGCTGCGATCGACCACAGTCGGCCAATAGGGGGAGCCGAGCGAGATGTTCCGTGTTGAACCATTTGTCGCAATTGGTGATTCGGTGTCCTGGCGGCATTGGCGCGGGCAGTTCTGCTTCCCGCGGTACGCCCACACTCGCGCGTTCTGTGCAATGACCGCGCGAGCGAGCGGACGCCGCGTCGAGCAGCAGCTGCCGCGCGAAGCGTCGAGACGACACCGCAGGCGCCCCCACGCGGTGGACGGGGCCGGTTCTCCGCTTTGTCGTGAATAGGGTGAATGTACCGGTATGTCTATCGTCCGAACAGTCGAAAACCGAAGTGCAGCAGCCGCATAAGAGTTCCGAAGCGGGCGATATTGTTACGCTCCGAGCCTCATCACCAGCGTCCGAGGAGCCCCAGCGATGCGACCACTTCGACTACTACCCACCCTCGTCTGCGCGGCACTTCTCACGGCGACGGCGGCGTGCTCGTCGGTCAACGGTTCCGCCACGAGTGAGCAGTCCGGGGCGACGACGACGGCCGGTGGGTCCGCCAGTGCTGCAACGTCGTTGGCATTGAACGCGACTCTCGGCAAGGTCTGGGGTGCCAATCAAACCGGGTACGGCGAGATCAAGCCGGCGAAGATCTACAACGGCGGCGCCGGTGTTCTCGGCGAGGTCGACAACGTGGTCTGGTCGTCGTGGGGTGGACCGGAGGCGCATGCCGTCGGAACGGCGGCATGGGCGGACCCGACGAAGATCGAGGCCGATCTGTTCCCCGAACAGACCCAGGTGGTCGCGTTCAACCTCGGCACCTGCGACGGGCAACTGATGTATCAGAACCTGGAGTGGTACTTCCCGCAGCACGGTGAGGCCTTCGATCCCACGCACTACCTCAACATGTGCACGGGCCAGTATGTGACGGGCGCACCCACCTCCAGCGCATCCACTCCGACCAGCGCGGCAGCGCAGAACTCCGGCTCCTGGACCGGCACCACCCTGACGATCACCCCGACGTCGCTCGGCGTCGTGAAGGTCGGCATGACCATCGAGCAGGCCGACGCGGCAACCGGATTGACCTTCGAGAACAAGGGCGACGGTCAGCGCGGCCCCGAACTCAGCGGACAGAATAGTCTCGCCGTACGGGGCGACCCCATCACCTGTGTCGAGGCGTCGGGTAACAGCCCGACCGGACCCACCGTCATGACCGAGAAGGGCATCACCCTCGGTGATCCGGAGAGCAAGGTGACCGCGGCCTACCCCGATGCCACTCCGCTCGCGGCCGGTGGACCGTTTGCGCGGCCCGGATATCTCGTGACGCTTCCGGGCGGTCAGCTCGCGATCAACGTCGAGGAGGGCATCGTCGACCGGATCGCCGGCGGACTCGGACGCGTCCGGGACGACCTGCCCGGGCTGAGCGCCACACGATAAGCGCTCAGACGCAACGATTCCCGCCGACGCGAAGGCCTCGGCGGGAATGGTTGTCGGATGAGTCAGCGTCTCACCACAGGTCGTAGCTGACGTTGACGTTCGGGAAGCCGGACTCGATGCGGGGCGTGTTGATGAAGTAGTGCCCACCCGAGGTCCCGGTCATGCCGGTGTTGACGTCACCGCGCACATTCTCGACGTTGTAGGTGGCGGTCGGGCCGAACGCTCCGATGTGGTAGTTCACGAACACCGTCTCCGAGGGGGCCGTCGGTGCCACCGCGACGACCGTCTCCGACGCCCCGGGGGCCAGGGTGAAGGCCGGCGCGTCCACCCAGTGCCCCGAGCCCGGGGTGGCCGAGGCGAGGAACTCGGTGCGGTTGGTGTGATTGGTCAGGGTCATCGCGACGGTCGGCTCGCCGGGGTGGGTGACCGGCACCGTTCCGGCCGAGGCGAGTCCGGCGCCCCCGACGGCGATGGCGGCGGCGATCCCGGTGCCGGCGAGAACGGCGAGGGTGCGGTTCTTGATGTTCTTCGACATGACGTGCTCCTGGTGTCTGTGACGTCCGGTCCCGGTGGGGCTGGGCTGTGTTTCTGACACCAATGACTTTGCCGTGCAACGCCACCACGCAAACCCCACCGACCGGTGGATCGGCCGGTGGATAGGTGCCTCCCCCAATCGGGGGAGGCACCTGTAGTCCGGTGGACTCCTCAGTGCCCGGCGAATGCCTCCGCCAACCACCAGGAACCGCCGTCGCTGGTGATCTTCGCGTCGATGACCAGCGGCCCCGTCGTGCCGCCGGCCTCGTACGACTCCAGCCAATCCCGCACCACGGCCAGGTCGCCCACCTCGCGCACCGTCACACCCGTGGCACCGAAACCCCGTGCAATGGCGGCGATGTCGGTCTCCGGGAAGGTGACCGTGGACATGTCCGCGTTCCCGAAATGATGCACCTCGGCGCCATAGGCGGAGTCGTTGTACACGATCACCACCAGCGGAAGCCGTTCCCGTACAGCGGTGTCCAGTTCGCTGATGGCCATCAGGAATCCGCCGTCACCGGTCCCCAGCACCGGTAACCGGTCCGGCTGTGCGGCGGCCGCACCGATCGCCGTGTACAACCCGAGCCCGATCGACTGGTACGCCTGCGTGAAGCAGAAGCCGAACTCGTCGGGCACCGACAGGTGCGTCGACGGGTAACCCATGAAGTTCCCGGAGTCGATGGACACGATCCGCTCGAGGGGCAACAGCCGATCGAGTTCGACGGAGAGCAGGCGAGGATCGATACGCTCGTTCGTGGACGAGTCCGCTATCGGAACATCTTGCCACCGTGACGATTCCACGATCCGTGCCTTCACCTCGTCGGTGCGGTAGCCGACCGGTGCCGGGTCGCCGGTCACCACCGCAAGAGCATCGACAGCGGTCAGTGCGCAATCGCCGACCACCCCGACGTCCACCGGACGATGCGCGCCGATCGCGTCGACGTCGTCGTCGACCTGAATGACGGTGGTGTCGGCGCCGATCAGCCGACCGTGGCGCATCGTCCACATGTTCAGCGCGCACCCCCAGCCGACGATCAGGTCCGCCCCGGCGATGAGGTCGGCGCTGGTGTCGGTGGAGAAGCCGCCGGAGATGCCGAGGGAGAAGGGATCGCCGGCGAACAGGCCATTCGTGACCGCCGATGTCGCGACCAAAGCGCCTGTCGCCGCTGCCAGTTCGGCGATCCGCGGACCCGCACCCCGGCCCCCGCGGCCGGCCACGAAGACCGGCCGCCGCGCATCACGCAGCGCCGCAACCAGTCTCGTCACCGATTCCGCGTCGGGACGGACCCGCGGTGGCGTGACATCGACCCGGATCGGGCCCACCGCAGTACCCTCGGACGCCGCCACATCGATGGCGACGTTGAGTACCACGGTGCGTCGTCTCGTGACCGCGGTCCGGTACGCGCGGATCACGTCGGCGACCGCGGTGGCCGACGAGTACACGCGGTCGGCGACCGCGCCGACGCTGCGGACCAGGTGTTCCTGGTCGATGCGGAAGTTGGATCGCAGTGCGGCGGCCGGGCTGTCGGCGGCCAGGACGATCATCGGGGTGCGGCTCTTGGCGGCCTCGGTGATCCCGGTCATCGCGTTGGTCAGGCCGCAACCCTGATGCAGGGTGACGACGCCGACGCGCCCCGACATCCGCGAGTAGGCGTCGGCCATGGTCGCGGCGCCACCTTCGTGGCGCGCGGCGGTGTAGGGCACCCCGCCGGCGCGCAGCGCATTCGTCATGACGAAGTTGCCGCTGCCGACCACCCCGAAGGCATGCCCCACACCGAGATCGGCGAGAACCCGGCCGACCACGTCGGCGACCGTCGGGCCGTAGGTGACCCCGGAATCCATCAGTTCGCGCCGTCGATCACCGCAAGCACCCGCGACGGGCTGCCGGTGCCGCCGACGATGGGCAATGGGCTGACGATCAGCACGGCTCCGGTGGCCGGCAACTGCCCGAGGTTGCGGAGTGAGGTGACGCCGTACTTGTCGTTACCGAGGAAGTAGTTGTGCACCGGGAATGCCGGATCGAAACCGCCGGCAAGGCCCGCGTCGACGCCGACGGTCTCCACACCCAGGCCGGTGATCTCCCGTTCGGTGGCCAGCCACTGCGCACACTCGACGGTGACGCCCGGGGTGTGTGAGCCGGTGTCGTCGGCGTTGAGGAACGCCGCCTCGGAGTGCCCGCGTGATTCCCACCCGGTGCGCAGCAGCAGCCAGGCACTGGCGGCGAGGCGACCGTGCTCGGCCTCCCACGCCTCCACATCGGCAACGGTGAGCAGGTAGTCGGGGTCGTCGGCGACCTTGTCGGTGAGGTCGAGCACCGCGGCCGGCCCGATCAGCCGCCGCGGCGGGATTTGCGACACGTCGTCGCCGTCGCGGCCGGTGATCCAGTGCACTGGGGCGTCGAGATGGGTGCCGATGTGCTCGCCGGTGTGGATGTTGTTGTGCCGCCAGAAGGGGCCGGGCTCGTTGTAGGCGCTGACTTCTTCGAGGCTGAAGTCGATCAGGTTGACGAAGGGTTCCGGCAGCCGCAGGGCGGGCGTGTCGCTGCTCAGCGGGGTGGTGAGATCGACGACCTGCAGTCGCCCGCCGGCGAGCGCGTCGACGAAGTCGGACAGGATCGAGGCGGTGTCGGATGTGGTCATCGTGGCTCCCTGTGCTGGTGATATTTGCGGTACGGCTGGGACTCATCATGCCCGGCGACACGCACCGAACCTGCGGATCGGTGCCGCGGGGTGCCGATTATCGTGATCGCATGGCGCCGTTTCTGCCATTGGACATCGATCCCAATGAGCTCGAGTACGACTTCGACCACGCGACCGTGTCGCGGGGCGTGGAGTATGCGAATGAACGCCGGATCAGCGACCTGAAGTGGAGCGCCGACGGTCTCGTTGTGGGTGGGCGGTGCCGCGGTGCCCGAGGACAGAGCTATCGGGTCGAGGCCGATCTCGATGACGTCGGTGGGGGCGATCGGGAGCTGATCGAGACGCGGTGCAGCTGCCCCGTCGGCTACAACTGCAAACACGGTGTCGCGTTGTTGCTCGCCGCCAGCTACCCGCAACCCGGGTTGTCGATCGTCGACACCGCATCGGCGAGTGCGTGGCGTCGCCTGCTCGGTGACCTGGCCCCCGACACCCCGGACGTGTCCGAGGTCGCCGGTAACGCGCTGCTGGGAATCCTCGTCGAGATGCCGGGAGCCACGGCGAACACCATCGAGGCGCCGACGCTCCGGCTGGTCACACCCGGCAAGACCGGAGCGTGGGTACGGACCGGGGTGAGCTGGAAGACGATCGAACCCGGTCACCGGTCGGCGTGGAATCGGTCGACACGCGACCATGCACCCGGATACTTCGTGCCCGAACAGCTCGGACCGGTGCGAGCCATCGGACGGGCCTTCCGCGCGAATCACCCCTACGGCATGGACCAAACCCTGGATCTGGCGTTGGCGCCGGCAGAGATCTGGGATCTGCTGGACGCGGCCGTCGACGCCGGCGTCACCCTGGTCGCCCACGCCAAGACCACCCACACCAGCACCATTGCGTTGCTGAGCGGTTCCTCGGCGCAGCTACGGGTCATCCGCGACGACGAGGGACTCGCCGTCGCCCCGAGCATCGCCCTCGACGGATACACCTGGGACGGATCGCCGGCCGAGATGATCGGCGACCCGGAACCCCACGGCATCGTCGCGCGCTCCGAGGACACGCTCCTGCTGGGGCCGTTCACGCCACCCCCGTCGATCGACGCGCTGCAGGAGTTGTTCTCCCGTGGCGTGGTGCGCATCCCCGACGACGAGGCCGAGGAGTTCACCAGCGAGTTCCTGCCCCAGCTCGTCGACGTGATGCCGGTGCAGGTGGCCGACGACGCCCTCGAGGTCGCCGAGACCACCGGACCGGAGTTGCTGCTCACCCTGCGGCCGACGGATGCCGGCACCCGCGCGACGTGGGAGGTCGTTTATCAGGTCAACGGGCAGCGACGCACCTTTGAAGGCGAGCACCGGTCGGGGATTCGCGATCGCCGGGCGGAAAATGCTGCGTGGCAAGCGATTCGGCCGCATTTGGAGCAGGCGGCGCGTCTGTGTGTGACGTGGCGCCGACAGATGATCGCCTATGCCGCGCACGTGGTCGGCGGCCCGGGACTGATCGAACTCGTTCAGCAGGACCCCGATGATCTCATCCGCGCGGCCGACATCCGGCAACTGACCCGATCGCTGGTGTTCACCCCGATGGAGACGGCGATGCTGCACGTCGAGGTGATCCCGCAGCTGGAGGAGCTCGGCGTCGAGGTGGCCATCCATGGTGAGGTCCTCGACTATCGGGAAGCGCGGTCGGCGCCCCAGATCTCCATCGGCGCAGATGGTTTCGGCGACTCCGACTGGTTCGGCCTGGCCATCACCATCGACGTCGACGGCCAGTCGGTACCACTGCCGGATGTGCTGGCCGAACTCTCCGCGGAGGCCACGCACATGCTGCTCGCCGACGGGACCTACTTTGCCCTCGACACCCCGGAGCTGAGTCGCCTCGCCGCACTCGTTGCCGAGGCAAAAGCGTTGGGCGAGTTGGAGAACGGTCAGGTTCGGCAACGTTCCGTCAACGCCACGCTGTGGGAGGAACTGCTCGCGCTCGGCGTCGTCGACAAGGAGCTGGCGGTGTGGCGATCCCGGATGGAGCGCCTTGCCGCCGCGACGCCGCCCGAACCGTGCCCGACGCCGGACGGCTTCCGGGCCGAGCTGCGTGACTACCAGACCGCGGGTCTCACCTGGCTGAACTTTTTGTGGGAGAACAGGATCGGTGGAATCCTCGCCGACGACATGGGGTTGGGCAAGACCGTCCAGACACTCGCGATGGTCGCGGCAGCACTGAACGAGGAGCCGGACGGCCGCTTCCTGGTGGTGGCGCCGACCAGCGTCATCAGCAACTGGGTGGCCGAGGCCGAGCGCTTCGTCCCCGATCTGGACGTCCTCGCGGTGACCGCGACCAGTGCGCGTGTCGGTGTGCCACTCGCCGAGCGGGTGGCCGGCAAGCAGGTCGTCGTCACCTCGTACGCGCTGATGCGTATCGGGTTCGACGAGTTCGACGAGATCGACTGGACCGGAATACTTTTTGACGAGGCGCAGTTCGTCAAGAATCACAACAGCAAGGGATATCAGTGTGCGCGGCGGCTGCGCGCCGATTTCAAGGTCGCCATCACGGGAACGCCGATGGAGAACAACCTGATGGAGTTGTGGGCGCTGCTGACGCTGACGGTGCCCGGGCTGTTCTCCTCACCGAAGACCTTCACCGAGTTCTTCCGCAAACCCATCGAATCCGGTCAGGAACCCGAACGGTTGGCGTTGCTGCGCAGGCGGATTCACCCGGTGATGTTGCGGCGCACCAAGGAGCAGGTGGCCGCCGATCTGCCGGCCAAGCAGGAACAGGTCCTGTCGATCGACCTGAACACCAAGCACGACAAGATCTATCAGACCCGGCTCACCCGGGAACGGCAGAAGGTCCTGGGGCTGCTCGGTGACTTCGACGAGAACCGGTTCGCCATCTTCCGGTCACTGACGATGCTTCGGCAGCTGAGCCTGCATGCCGGGCTGGTGGAGGACAAGCACGCCGAGGTCGCCTCGGCCAAGATCGATTATCTCGCCGAGCAGATCCCCGAACTCATCGCAGAGGGCCACTCGACGTTGGTGTTCAGCCAGTTCACCGGGTTCCTGCGGCTCATCGAGGACCGGCTCGTCGGGCTGGGTATCGATGTCAGCTATCTGGACGGTTCGATGTCGGCGAAGCAACGCGGCGCCGAGATCAAGCGCTTCGCCAGTGGGAAGACCCAGGTGTTCCTCATCAGTCTGAAGGCCGGTGGGTTCGGTCTCAACCTCACCGAGGCCGATTACTGCTTCGTCTGCGATCCCTGGTGGAATCCGGCCAGTGAGGCGCAGGCCGTCGATCGCGCGCATCGGATCGGCCAGACCCGTCCGGTCAATGTGTACCGGCTGGTGTCGGCAGGCACCATCGAGGAGAAAGTCGTTGCACTTCAGGAGCGTAAACGCGAACTGTTCAACGCGGTCATCGATGAGGGTGACCTCTTCGGGTCGGCGATCAGCGCCGACGACATCAGGGAGTTGATCGGCGGGTAGCGCGTACGAGATGTTGCCCGGGGCGATGTAGTCGGGGCCACTACTCGGGTATGTTCACCGAACCTCACAGCGTGGCCGGTACGCGAGGGATGTCACCGGACCTGCACACCCGTATCGGAATCATGACGCCGCGCCGACCGTTGACATGAGTGTGGCGTGACTCCGTCGTCGGCGCCTGCAGCCTTGCGCACAGGAGTCCCGCGAAAGGATCGAGGTGTGCGATGAGTGTCGATGTGCGACGTGCCGGCCAACCGGAAACCCACGAGGAGCCGGTGCAACCGCGTGCCCTGCTGCCCACCGACGATTCGTTCTTCGACGCCCCCGACGACGTGGCGTCGCTGACGCCCGGTGAGGTCATCCGCTCCCGTCAGGTCGAGCTCAAGGACTTCTGGGCGTCGCACCACCAGAGTCAGGCGTGGCAGTTGCTGTACCGCTCCACCGACCTCAACGGGGTCGCCGGAGTGGCCGCCACCACGATCGTGCTGCCCCGGAAGCCTGCTCCGCACGGCCGGTTCATGTTGCTGTCGTTCCAGTGCGCCATCGACGCCGTCACGTCGGCATGCTTCCCGTCCTACGCACTGCGCAAGGGTACGGGCGCCACGCACGCGATCGCGCCGTTCGAGTTCCTCGTGGTGCGTCGTGCGCTCGCCAAGGGCTGGGCCGTCACGATCCCCGACCATGAGGGCATGCTCGGCGCGTGGGGCGCACCGCGCGAACCCGGATACCGCACCCTCGACGGCATCCGCGCGACCATCAACTTCGCCGGCAAGCGACTCGAGCCGAACACACCCGTCGGTTTGTGGGGCTACTCCGGTGGCGGCATGGCCACCGCGTGGGCGGCGGAGATGGCCCCGACTTATGCGCCGGAACTCAACCTGATCGGCGCGGTCCTCGGATCTCCGGTCGGCGACATGGCGTCGGCATTGTTGCGTCTCAACGGTGGTTTCCACGCCGGCCTGCCGCTGATGGTGATGGCCGGTCTGCGCCGGGTGTATCCGGCGTTGGACGCGGCCTTCGAGGCACACCTCACCGAGACGGGTCGGCGCGACCTCGCCGCGATCTCCGAGATGGGGACCGTCGACGCGCTGCGCGAGTTCCGTAACCACGACATCGGCGACGACATCGACATCCCGATCGCCGACTTCCTCGCCCAGCCCGAGATCGTCGAGATGATGACCGACCTCGGACTCGGCTCCCACGAACCCACCATTCCGCTGCTCGTCATCCAGGCCGTCCACGACGAGGTGATCGGCATCAACGACATCGACGAGCTGACCGCGAACTACCGTGACTACGGCGTACCGGTCACCTACATCCGCGACCAACTCAGCGAACACTTCACCCTGCTCCCGTTCTCGGGTCCCCTCGCCGTGAAATGGTTGTCGCATCGACTCGAGGGCCGTCCCGCACGTGACCGCACCGTCACTTCACTTGTGGGGCAGCCACGTCCACGGTTCATGCGCACCCGTCGACGGGCACCACTCGCCGGTGGAGCCGAACCGTCACTCGCCGCATCGTCCGCTGGTCGAGCCGGTCCGGAGCGATAGCGGAGGACCGTGTCGAGGCCCCCGTAACCCGACGCCGAAACTCAACCCGCCAGTCCAGGAACCTCGGATTCGAGTCGCGCCCGTACGCCGAGAGCGGCCTGCACTGAGTCGCGAATCGCGGTCGCGAGTTTTGACAATGTCGGCTCGGACAGCTGCAGGAGATCCACCGACACATCCGAGCCGGGTGCGGCGAGTCCCTCGTCACGTACGACATCCCAAGCCTGATACGAGGGTGGCACGATGCCACCGAGGTTGATGACATCGGCAACGATGGCGCGCACGGAAGTGACGTCGACACCGGGCGCCCGGTCGACGTAGACCGAGGTTTCGGCGCTACTCATCACGGCCCCACGATACCGCGTCACCATTACCCATGAATATCAGGACCTCGCGGAGGCTGCGGCCGGAGACTCTCACGACGTTGGCGACCGCTCTGGTCGCGGTTGTGAGGTCGAGCGGGGTGCCGCTGGCGTCGAGCACTACGCGGTCTGTCTTCAGCGCTGCTCTGCGAATCTGCTTGTAAACCGCGTTCTCTGTTCCGACGGAGGTGCTCTTGATCTCCACCGGCAGACCGTCCACGAGTGCGTCGGCATCGGGAAGTTCGCTGGTGTCGTCGATCGACAGCACCCGAAACCCAAGGACGCGCAGCCTTTCCGCCGTGCGTCGTTCGCTACGTTGGAAGTGACGATCGGCGTCGACTTCAGGGGCAACGCGCTGCTCTTCGTAATACCGGGCCGCTGTCTTTCTCAAAGGGCGATCGAGGCCACCGGGTTTGTCGACGATCGTCAACTGGGGGAGCTCATCAAATAGGATGGCGCTGCCTCCAATCGATGTGAGCTATGCCCCTGAAGGGCTGGTCACCGCACGATCTTCTCGTCATCTCAGATCATCAGCCCCCACCTCAATCCTGTTGTCCCGCAACGTACCCATGTCATCGGCGAGGAACTCGACGCGGGTAACACCGACGGTGCATGTCCGCCGAACGTGGTGATGCCCGCAGATCTGCAGGCGTGGCCGCAGCGCACTGCGTGCCACCCCGACGATGGCCGCAGATTCCTGTAAGTACGCGAGCGCCCGCGGTGACCACATCGGCGCACGGGAGGCCGGGTACAGATTCAGCTCCGTGATGGCGTCATCAGGAGCGTCATGGGTGATGAAGACGTCGACGTCGCGACCTTCCACCTGCCCGATCAAGGACTCCACATCGTCGGCAGTGGGTGATTCCTCCGGCCACCAACTGACGCCTGCACGACGCTGGTCCCGGTCGATGCTGTTGGCGCCGGCGAGGCTAGCGAAGACCGCACCATCCCACTCCCAGACATTCGTGCGCGTCGCGACCCGGATGCTCGGATGTCGACGAGACCTCAGGAAGCCGTCGGCGTCGACACTGGAGAATCCGAAAGTCTTGTCGCCGAGCGTAAGTCCCGGCCAGTACTCGTGGTTCCCGGGGATGACGTAGAGGGTGCGGTCACCGAGCCGTTCGGCGACGGTACGTAGGTACCGTTGCCCGGAGGATCCCGACCACAATCCGAAATCGCCGACGTGGATCAGCCGGGCATCATCGTCGGCCGGCGCGGCGTCGAGGGCGTCGGCGGCGAACAGGGCATTGCCACGCCAGTCGCCGAACGCGATGAGCGTCACCACAGCCGGTATGTGGTTGTGGTGACCTCGAAACCGTGCTGTGTGGAACGGGTTTCGCAGCGCACTCCAGCGGCAGGCGTCGGGGTTACGGAAGCGGCGACGCGTGCAACCGCGACCCCAGAGAATCGTTGCGTCATCGAAGCGGATCCTTCCAACCGTTGAAGTGTGGTGTCACTGAGGACGTCAGTATGCCCGGCAGCTACGACAGTTCTCGTTGCCGAGGAGTTCCGACGAGGCCGAGGGCAATACGGTGCGGGCGGTTGATGCAGCCGGACATCCTTGTCGGACCTCTGGCATAGGGTCAACGACATATCGGTTGAGAGGACGGGGCGATGACGATGAGTTCACGGGCGATGGGTCGACGGTGGTCGAGGATCATTCTCTGCGTGGCGCTGCTGGGCGCAGTACCGCTCGGGGCGGCGTGTAGTGACGCCGACGCCGCGCAGACCTCCACGGTTGCGGGTTCGGCCACGGTGAGTTCCCTGGCGGCGAGTTCGACGGCAACGGTCGTCGACGTGGACCCGGCCGACTATCAACAGTCAGGCCAGCCGGGGTACTACCACTGGTCTTACGGCACGTCCCCGCTACGCGAATGTGCGATCTACCCGGGCGAGAACGGCGCGCCGACCCTGTTGTGCGCGGCCACATTTCCGCCCGGAACCCCGGATATGACCAACGACGTGTTCACCGGACCGCCCAACAGTGTCGTCCTCGCGGGTGAGAAGGTGGAGAACTACCTACAGCCGGAATGGGGCCCGACGACGCCGAAGCCGTTGCCCGTCGGACACCGGATCACCGTCTCCGGGCTGTCCTGCACGACGCTCGCCGAGGACTCCACCGAATGTCATTCGCTGGCAGCAGGATTCCGCATTGAGGCAGGAGCCGTGGTGGAGCGACACGACGGGTGAGGGGTGTTGGTCGACTGGGCTGCCAGCCGTGACCGGGTGAACCTACACATCGCGGTGATGGCCGGCTGAAGCCGATTCAGGCGGGTGCGGGTCGAATCGTCGTTGGGAATTTCCCAACGGCAGCGTACGGTGGAACGGGTGAACGACATGACCGCGATCGGCGACAGGATTCGCGAGCACATGCCGGCCGGGATGAGTCAACGTCAGCTTGCAGAACGTGCGGGTATGACACCCGACGCACTGTCCCGCGCCCTCAACGGGCAGCGTGGGCTGTCAAGTATCGAGGTCGCGCGGATCGCCGAAGTCCTGGGCGCTGACACACATTGGCTGATCACGGGTACGCCCGACCCGTTCCGGGTGGACATTGCGGCCCGGCACGCGTGGGATGCGCAGACCCGCACCCGCACGAATGCCGGTCGCGGCGAGGACCAGGCCGCGCTGGACAAGGTTGTCGATGTCTACCGCGCAGCCTTTCCGCGTGGCGCCGCGGCGTCGAAACAGCTTCCGCGATCGCCGACGATCATGCGGGAGCGTCTCGGCGAGGACTTCGTGTTCACGTTTGTCGAGAATGTCGAGCGTTCGTTGGAAGTGGACGTCATTCGGATTCCCGGGCTCAGCACCGATTACTCGTTGCGACTCGGCGATCGGGGCATCATTGTTCTGGCGAGCATGTCGAGTTGGTTTCGAAGCAATTGGTCACTGGCACATGAGCTGGGCCATCTGGCGCTTGGCCATCACGACCGACGGACGGCACAGCGGCCCAGGAGCGACAGCGACGAGAGGGCGGCGAACGCGTACGCATCGCAGCTCTTGATTCCTGCGGTGGCAATGGACCGCGTCGCCGCGGCTGCCGATGAACACGAAGTGGCGTCAATCGTCTGGCAACTCGGTGTCTCGACCGAATCGCTGAGAAACCGGGTCGACACGTCGCGAATCGCTTTCGATGCTTCAATTGCGCAGGCTATCAACAAATCCACGCTTCGGCTGATGCGTGATAATCCGACCGCGGTACCGCGTGGCGACGCATACGGTGATCCGGTCGCCGCGCGTGAGCGGGCGTCGTCGGCGCGATACTTTCCGCTGTCGCTCCTGGCTGCGCTTCGCGAGCAGACCATGATCGGGGCGGCGTCACCGGTGCACCTGGCGTGGGCACTCGACGTTCCGATCGATGATCTGGACTTTCCCGAACCTGACGACGACGCGGACGCCTTGCGATACGCAGCAATGGTGAGTGAAGCGGTGGGGCAGTCGGCCGGAACGACACTGTCGCCGGGCCCTGATACGTGAATTCTTTGACGTGGCGCGAGATCGCCACGAGGTCCGACGCTGTGTGCCTTCAACAATTCACGTGTACAACGGATCGACCGCGCACACCAGGGGGTCGAAAGCTGCCGCACCCCAGGCGATGGGAGTGGGAGGCACAGAGCTACCTACGGTCGGCATCTCAGGTCCTCAAGAGTGGCGACGTCCTTCTGGTGGGCGAGAATGGCGTTACGATCTCGGCGTGCGCCCACATGAAGCTCACGCCGATCGATGACAGTCTGGAGGTCTTCATTGCCGTTGCCGCCGTGAATATTTCGATTCGCGGGCACGGTGGTGCCGTCGCTGATGAACTACTAAGTCGTTGCATTGATGCCGGGAGAAAACGTGCCTCCGAGATGGGCCGGGCACGTCTCGTTGTCACGGGCAACATCCATGTTGAGAACTTTCCGAGTCAACGCATGGTCATTCGCGCCGGACTCGAACCAGTGGGCCTGCCGGTCGGCGACTACCAGAGGTGGAGGCTCGTACTCGCGCTCCGGTGAGCCTTGTTCGCGTGGGACAGCAGCCTGTTCGGCGGCACCGTTCGCGACGAAGTTCAGGCCGACGACAGCGGCGTCGAAGTCGGCACAGCCGCCGCGAGAAGTGCCGCACCTCTCGCACATACAAGTTCCGGCTCCTTCGGCGTGACGACTGCGCAGTCGAACCGTTCACTGACAACCGCGGCCAGCAGTGGAAAGTCGGGAGCGCCACCGATCAAGACGACGTGATCGGGTGTCCGTCCCGCCGGCGCACATCGCTGTAGCGCGTCCACGACCTCGACGACCTGTGGGCGGGCGAGCCCGTAGAGATCGTCGAGGGTGATCACCACGTCGTGATGCTCGAGGCCGCGACGTCCCGGAGTCTCGATGTCGAGATGAGTGGCCATGCTGCGCAACGAGGTTCGAACCTCGGCGCATCGCGCGCGAACCTGGGCGCGCAGCGCCGGATGGGCCGGCACCGGATACCCGGAGCGAGATGCCTTGGCCAGAACGCGATACTCGAGCCGATCGTCGAGGTCGGCCACGCCGATGCCCGGGAAACTGTGCGCGGTGACGGTGCTGAGATGACCGGAGTGCGGTCGGCGCGCGTACCCGACCACGGCTGAGGACCCACGGAGGTCGCACACGCCGACGCCATGTGACTCCTCGAGTCCGGTCGTGTGATCGATCCACCCGAGAGCCGCGTCGAAATCCGGTGCGAGAAGCGCGCGTTGACCGTGGAGCCCGGCGTCGACGAGTGCCCGATGAAACGATGACACCTGTGCCACAGTCCAATACGCCGGATGTGCGATCAGAACCCGGGAGGCGTGGGAGTGGACGGAGTCCTCGACGGCCGCGACGATCTGCGCGATGAGTGCTCCGGCCAGATCGTCGGCGAGACGGGCCGGGCCGCCCGACGATGTGGACAGTGGGCGCGGATCGCCGAGGTGGTCGAGGAAGTGACGGTAGATTCCGTCCTGTCGGCCGCGCCCGGGCAGTGTCGGCGATGATTCGGCGGGCCACCGGACTGCGACGGGGAAGATCTGGTGGGATTCGTGGAATGCGCTACCCCCGGGCGACGGGTCGTCGCTGACGACGGCCAGCACCCGGTCGGTCTGAAGATGAAGTCCGAGAACGATACTCATGGGAACCTCCGCGGTCATGCCTCTGTGCGTAGGTCGGCCCGGGAGGGTCTACCACATCTCAGTGTGAGCCCCTGACATGGGGAAATGCTGATGGCTGGATGTGGGATCGGTAACAGTAGGGCAGCGGTCGGTCGTGCCGGCGGCCGGGGAGCCAATCCCACAGAATCTGCGGTCCGGACAGAGCTTCCCCGCATCGACCGGTGCGCGCAGCCTGGACAGGTCATTCGGTCCCACTGATCGCACGGCCGGTCACACGGACGCCCGTGACGCGTGCAGAGGACAGGCGTCACCATCGCGCGGCTGAAACACCATCACGCGGCTGAAACCGCAGTCGAGATCGCCGGACACCAACTCCGCGGTAATCGCACTCGCAGCAGACGTAGGAGGTTGCGTCGCCCATGGCGTCACGCTCCGCGGCCACGATCGCCGAATGGTGGGATCGGCGTGCAGCATTGCAACCGACACGTGCCCGGCGCGTCCGCCACCTCGATGACGTCATCCCCAGAAGAAGTCGATACGCCCCAGTGGCGCAACCTGTTTCGCCGCATGCCACACCGGCGTTGACGGCGGCTGGGTCGAGTACAGTCCATGCGCCGCCGATGCCACGCGGTCGTACTGACTGGGCCAGTGGATCGTGTGCGCCAGTTCGTCGAGGACGTCGCGTCCGCGGCCGAGGGCGCGGGTGACGTGATCAGGGTCCGGCAACAGGTCGGACTTGTTGCCGTTGCAACTCGGGCAGGCCAGAACCAGATTGGCGAGTCCGTCGATGCCGACCCGGGACCACGGCAGGACGTGGTCGACGTGCCGGCGCGCCCGCAGGTGGCTGTGGCAGTAGAAGCAGTCGTTGCCGAAGTGCTCGCCGAGGATGTGGGCCGGGCGTTGCAATGAGACACGGTCGGCACCGAACAAGTGGTGCGAGAGGTCGGGCCCCTCGTCGAGGAGTTGCTTGTTCATGCGCCGCACGTCATCGACCCACGCCAGCTGGAAGGCCGGCTTCACCAGCGGTGCCAGGCGCGCGAGGGTGTGGCAGACGCCGGGGAACAGTTCGATGCTGTTGCCGTGTGCCTCGATGACGGCATCCGAAGGATGGCCGAGCCACGAGTCGTCGTAAAGGAAACACTTGTGCGGGCCGGTGCCGACCTTCTGAAGCAGCTTGAGAGGGAGTTCTACCAGCTTCTTCTTGATGGCGAGATGTGAGCGGCCATAGATGGCCGGAGAGTCGGCGGCAGCGGTGTCGAAAGGGACATCTCGGAGGGACGGTGATGCAACTGCGTAGCGGAGCTTGAGCACCTCGCGGAGAATGAAACTGTTTCCGGTGTTGGACTGGCGGAGAACGTGGCCGTCGAGGGGACGAGTCTGTCGCCAGTACATGTCCATCAGACGACGTGCGAAGAGGTTGAGGTCAACCGTGATTGCCGCGTCTGGATCATCCGTGACCAACTCGATGGCCAGATCGAGGAGCGTCACCATTACCGCAAGCTTGTACGTCGTGCTGCGCTGACCTTCCTCCAAGACCGCGACCAGGCGTTGGCCGAGGGTCAATGGATCTGTGAAGGACATGGGCAAAGTGTAGGGAGTGCGGCGGGGTCCCGAGCGTGCACACCGATCCTTGGGCGCGGGGTGGAGTCGACAACCTCGGAGACACCCGCGTCCGCGGATAGATGCCGATGCAGTAGGTAGGCACGCAACCTGGCCATGGGTACTGTGCCACCGCGCCTGCCTTTCCTCAGAGGATTGCGAACCAGCAGACGTCACCGGTGTCGGGGAGATGGCCGAGAGAGTCGACGGCCTGACGGATGCGCAGCATCACGTCGTGTGTCCGGCCGGCCCATGCCCGGAAAGGAACTGCGTCGGAGGATGTGAGGTCACCGGCGCTGACGCCGCGGTCGAGGAGGTCACCGACCAGATCGAACATGAACTCCTGCTGGCCGCGAGTGCCGTCCCGCCGCGAGAGGACCGCGGCAGAGCCGACGATGGCGGAGAACCCGAGCCAATCGGTGCGGGCGTAGTCGACGAGGTAGGTCAGTTCGCGCTCGTAGACGGCGGCCATGTCACCGTCCACGGCGCGCTGCCCTCGCCGCGAAATCATCGAGTGCGCCGAGAACGTCGTTCGCCTGCCACATCCGATTCCGGTTGAAACCGGTGAACTCCTGCAGCACCCCGGCGTTCACCAGCGGGGTGATGGCCCGGCCGGCGTTGGTGGGGGAGATGTCGAGTGCTGTTGCGACGGTGCGGGTGTCGACGACGGGCTGGCGGAGAACGACGTCGAGGAGCCGCCTGGCCGCCGACCCCCGCCGTGCCCGAACCATGTCGTCCCATCGGGCACGTACGCCGCGCAGTTCGGAAACGAGTTGTGTGGCTTGATGAGTCGCGGAGATGGCCGCGGTGGCCATGATTTCGACGATCGGCGTGACATCCCCGGAGCGGTAGGCGTCCAGAGTGGCGAAGTAGTGTTCGGTGTCGGCGAGCAGTCCGGCGGACACCGGCACCGTGACGTTGCGGGTCAGCCCGTGGCCACGCAGCATCGACTGCACGAGTGCGCGGCCGGTGCGCCCGTTGCCGTCGGGAAACGGGTGGATCGTCTCGAACTGCGCATGCGCAATGGCGGCAGTGACGAGCGGCGACATGTCGAGACGGCCCATGAAGGTGACCAGATCGTCGATGAGTTCGGGAACCCGCGCGGCGACCGGCGCCACGAACTCGGCATCGTGGGGACCAACGCTGGAGCCACCGACCCAGACCTGATCGGAGCGCCACCGGCCCGCGATCTCGGGGTCCTGGTTCTCCATCAGGGCGCGATGCATGGCGAGGACGGAACGGGCATCGAGGGTCTCGGCGAGATCGATGGCCGCCGTCATCGCCGCGACATTGCCGACGATGGCCGTGGCGCTGCGCTTTGCCGTACTGCCGAGTTCGGCGAGCGCGATCTGCTTGGCGCCGGAGGAGAGATTCTCGATCTGTGACGACGACGCTGATTCCGTTCGCAGCAGGATCGCTGCGAAGGGCGCGACCTCATGGCCGAGTTCGGCATCGAACCGGGTGATGACCTGACTGGCGTCGGCCACCAGAGCTGACGTGGTTGGGTGGAGAACGGGCGTGGCACTGGCAATGAACGGGACAACGGCCGCTGTGTAGGGCCCCGGTACCGTGCGCGTTGTGCACGGGTGAGCAGGTCCGGCGACAGCGTTGGCGTCCACTCGACCACTTCGGCGGACACCGCGGGCCGCTCTCCGGCTGCGGCGGAGGCCTCGGGCGGATCTGACGGCATGATCCGCCCATACTCTCACTTATTGAATAAGTGAGAGTATGGGCAGTTGCTACTCGGATCAGATGGGCGTTCCGGCACCTGTTTCCTCGGACAGGGTTGCCAGTACGTCGGTCAGCCCGATCTCGCGGGCGCCTCGTGCGACGGCAGCCACGAGTAGCGTGAGCTGTCCTGGGCCATGACTCGGCACTTGGAGTGCGAACGACCGGAGGTGCGGTGAGAGATCGCCATCGTGGCCTCGTCAGAAGGATGAGTGTGGCCGGTTGGGCCATAGACGACGACGGTCCCGTGGACCATGTACTTGCCGTCGTCATCAAGCAGACGGAGCTGCTGTTCCGCAGTGTGGATGTCACGTGGGGGCCATGCCTTGGCACTCGCGACACCGACTACGGCCATCGTGTCGACTTCCTGACGGTAGGACCCCACGTGCGGGTCGAGGTCGACGTCGTGCCCGCTGCGCTGTATGCCTCCGCCACCTTCGCGATTGATCATGCACCGCTGGAGAGAAGGATCGCTGCGTTGCGACTCGATGTTGAGGGCGTCACGGATGGTGTGCGGATCGCGACGGGGCGTTCTCACGCGGTATACGGGCACATGATGGGAGCTTTCGACGCACTGATTGACGACCTCGACCGGGAGAGGGTGCTGCTTCACTACGACGGCCCCCTCACCGACGACGACGGCACTCTTGTCGAACCGTGAACTGGACGAGCTGAGTGGTGCCGTCACTTCGCGCGGGCGTGCAACCAGATCGCGTGATCGATATCCCATGCAGTAACCCTGCGTTCCAATCGTTCTGAACAGACCGGGGCTGCAGCGCGCAGAATCACCGTGGCCTCTGTCGGGTCGACGTGGTGGCCGAGCGTTTGCCCGAACCATTTCAAGATCATCCGATCCGGCTTGATCCGGTCGCTATCGCCGACGAGCATCCAGAGGTATCCGCGCCGCACGCCATGCATGCCATCGCCGGGCACCGCGGCCAGTGCCGTGTCGACTCTGTTCAGGTCATTGGGACGGGTAAGGAGGGCCGAGGCGTCGGCGAGCGTTTCGATGCTGTTCTCAGAGAGAATCTCTGCGTAGCGAATGCTGGCCTCAGCCTTTGTGATTCCGGAACGAGTTGAGGTTCGCTGTCTGTTGGTCACGGCGAGAAGGGCTTCGACATCCAGCGAGGCGAGGCGAGAACTTGGGCACGGATCGTCCAACAGCCGATCGTCGACGCTGATGACCGGACGCTCAATACCATTCGCCTCGGCGAACGCGCGAACGAGAGGATCGACGACGCGGTCGTAGTGCGCCGCTATGCTCCAAACGGCGTCCAGAACGCAGAGCGAAATTCTGCCCCAGCGGGTCTCCCGGGGAGCAGGGTTCAGGGCGACGACCGCATCAACCACCGAGTCCTGATCAACGGCCACGATGTTCTCCATGTCGGCGCCGTTGCCTTGCATCATTGACGTATTCGTCTGGTCGGCGGATGAGTTACATACTGCGAGCATCGACGTCCCGCGGTGCGACGAGCGCGCCCAGTCCAGACCCGTGAAGCGCACCCACGAGCTCAGGACATCGCCCCGGGGTTGCGGAATCTTGTCCGACGACCCGTCGGTCTGAGTTCCGGCCGTTGATCATGTTGTCGCGCAATCGCTATGACGCCAGGGGCGGCAAGACGAAGACTGAGCCGTCCTTCTCTTGGACGATATCGATGGTCACATTGGCTCGTGAATCAGGCTGCTCGACAAGTGCACCGAGCTCCTGTAGTCGCCGCGATGTGTGGAGCAGCTTGTCCACGTCGCCGGGTGTGTAAAGAATGTCACGCTTGCCGCGCGATCTGTCGAGTTGCATGGTCGACAGGCGGAGCAGCACGGCGCTGAGCCGAGTGGCGAGTCCGTCTGTCTCACGTTCTTCGATCTGCAGAGTCTGGACGAACCGTTCGAAGGGGTTGCCCTCGTCGTGTTGCGCGTGCTCCACCGCCTGCAAGACGAGTGTGCGTCGCTTCAACTCGATCGCAGTTCGGGCCAACTGCACGTGAACGTAGAACTCGCCGGCAGGATCATCGAGCGTCGTGATTTCACGCGCCAACTTGCTCAGCTCGATGCTGCCGTCGCCGAAGTTGGCCAATGCCTGCTCCCACTTGGTGATTCGCGATTCTGCGCGGGCCATCGCCGTGTCGATCACGTTGACCGCGCTGTCAAGACCCAGACTTACACCGAGCTTCCCTTGGTCGAGCACGATGGACGTGGCTTTGGTGATCGCGCTCTTACAACCCTGTAGGTCATGCTGCTCGTCGGCGAGCTTGTCGGCGTGTAGCTTCTCGAGAAGTTCGGTGATGTGCTCGATCGCTTGCTGACGCTTCTGGTCGGCGTGTGCGCTCGCGGCAACTGCGACCGCCATCAGCACCAGTGGCGCGGCGACTGTGAGGGCTGCCGCTCCGGTGGCCGCGATGCCGACGGTGCCTGCGCTGCCGGCAGCAGCTCCTGCCGCTGCGGCCTTCCCGGCGCTGACCGGTACGAAGCTGGCGTGAGCGGCGATCTTGGATCCGTTCATCAGCGCGCTGTGGACCCCACCGTTTCCCGCAGCCTTTGCCGCCATCGGGGTGAGCGAGCCGGCGGCCATCTGCGCAGCGGCCTTTGCCGGGACCACCATGCGGTACAGCGTCTCGCCACCATCGGTCACGACCCTCGGAGTTCGGGTGACGAGCAGGGATAGCTGTTGGGCGAGGGGACTGGCAGCCGACAACGCCAGGCCGCTGGATCGGTCGACCGGGCCGTGCAGCGAATGGGCCTCGAGCGTGGCAATCGGCGCATCGGCGAAGGCTGCGAGCGCACCTCGCAGACCGTCGAGGCGCGCGGGTGTCATGGACGCATCGTCTAGCACCGCAGGGATCGTGGTGTCACGCGTGGTGAGAGTCCAGACGGGAACAACGTCGCCAGCAGGGTCGGACATCGGTACCTCTTTGTCGTTCTACGGGGTTGCGAACGAGCCGAATGTATCGGACGAGTCCGACATTGCCCAGTTCTCATCCGATCGGACTACAGGGCCTGCGATCGCGGAGAACACGCGCAGCGAATCGGCTAGCAACCGGTGGTGCGGCTGCGATACTTCGCTGAGCGCACCACCGCGTGCGTCGGCGACGGAGCCCCGGGGCGGATGCGGCGGTTTCGTCAATCAGCAAGGGGAGTGCACACCAGTGTCGAGTATCGCGTGGCTAGATACCTCACCCGAGGATGAACGGCGCATGCGCGAAATAGTGAGGCTCTTCAGCGATACCGGGACGCTCGACGACCTAGGTATCGGCCAAGTCAGAGACGGTCTCGCGGACCTGATGTTCCCGGGCACATCAACCATCCACGCGCGCCCGCGGTACTTCCTCATCGTGCCGTGGACATTCCAGCGGGCAGCGTCACGGCACACCGGGACCGCGATTACGTCGAAGGCCAACGACGAAGAGCGCAAGCTCATTGAGGTGATGCGCACCCCGCCGGCGGTGGACGGCATGATCGGAAAGCTTGCCGGCAAGGCGGTACGGGTCCTGCCCTCCCGCATCTATTGGTCTGCGTTGCAGCGGTACGGCATCCTCGCCGACGCAAAGTCGGTGACCTGGAATGTCCCCATCGACCCGCCCTCAGGATTTCCGCGCGAGCTCCCCGGCGGACTTGACCTCACAGCGGAGGAAGCAGAGTGGTTGCGCGAGCGCATCATGCTGACCTGCCGTGGAAGCTATCTCGCACATCTGCTCACCCATGGCCTCGACACAAGTCCGAACGACGCGGATTCCCCGTGGACACATCCATCGCTGGCAGCGGCGGACACAGGCCTTCAGAACATCGTCGAGCACGCTCGCATGTTCTCCCTCGCTATCAACGGAGCGACGCTAATTTACAACCTGATGGTGGCCGAGAAGTACGATTCTGTGAGCGCCGACGCGGATGACCTTGCCTCGGGGTACCGTGACGCGATCGACGAGTGGGCGACCGAACTCGAAGCCAACCGGGACCGTCTCACCGGCTGGGATCGCGGCAACTTCTGGGCCACAGTTCACGAAGGTCGAAACGCCCCCGTCGCCCTGTCGTCCCAGCTGTTTGCCGACAACTGGTTCGCCGAGTTGCGTGCCGCCGACGCTCGTACCCTCGCCGACAGCGCGCGTATCAGAGACATGATTGCCGATCGAGAACGCAAGAATAAGGGCGAGCAGTGCCGTCTGAACAATGAGCGTCAAATCCGAAACTGGGGCGGATCGTCCGGCGCAGGCCGACTCACTTTCCGCTGGTTCATCGTTCAGCGACTGCTGACAGATATTCGGGACGGACTTGCCAGTGCTGACGCCTGATGACCGTGCCACCTTGCTGGCCGAGCTCAAACCTGCACCGGGCTACGCCTTCGATCACCTGGTCACGACGACCTTCACGCTTGACCTCGAGAGCGCCCTGCTCCCGTGCCTGGCTCTCGCCGGAGCAGCGCGAGTCGATGCTGCCGACACCGTCGAAACCATCGCCGCTATTGAGTCCACCATCGACCACATCGACATCTTTCATCAGAACGGGCAGATCTCCGTGCCCCGCCATCGCTCGACGCTGTTTTCCCTCTTGGAGAACGCGACTCACGGAGTAACTCCACCGCGCGGACTCTTCCACCCCAAGCTATGGCTCGCGATGTACCAGGGTGACGACGGGGACGTGGCCGTCAAGCTCATTGTCTTGAGTCGCAACCTCACTCGCGACCGATCGTGGGACATCACCCTCACACTCGACGGGCGGATCACCACGGCCCCGCGCTCACAGAACAAGCCAATCGTCGATCTCTTGCGGTACCTGGCCGGGGCACCCAGCACCGCGATGCCAGACAACCGCCGCGAACGAATCTACGCACTCGCAGAGAGTATCCGACGCGCCGAGTGGGACCTGCCTTCGGGCGCAAGGGAACTCGACTTCCATGTCTTCGGCGTTTCTGGTCGCCCACAAGCCAAACCCGACTTCTCCGGGTACAAGCACCTCGTCGTGGCGCCGTTTGTCGAGGATGCCGGAATCCGGCGCCTGGGGGAGTACGCGGACAACGCGATGGCCGTCGTGTCCCGGCGAGATTCCCTGAACGGGCTTTCTCAGGACATGGCGGACTGGATCGGCTCGGCCTACGTTCTGTCCCCGACTGCAGGGATCCCCGCCGAGGACGACGAGCAATCGAGCGGGACCACTGTGCTCACGGGACTGCACGCGAAGCTGTTCTGCGTAGAACGCGCACGCCTCGCCCACCTGTTTGTGGGGTCGGCCAACGCAACCGGGTCGGCTTTTGACCGCAACGTCGAGATTCTCGTCGAACTGACCGGCAGCACCGCAGTATTGGGAGTTGACGCTCTCATCGGACCCGATGGCCTTGGTTCCATCCTGGACCGCACGCAGATCTCGCCCGGCACCGCGCCAGACGATGAGCAGCAGCACGCTCTCGATGCCTATATTCGTTCGGTTGCGAGCGTCGTGCTGACCGCCGAGCTCTCGCCGAACGAGGTCAGCGACCGGTACGACCTGCGAATCACCAGCGACCAGAGCGTACCCACGTTCGATTCCGACGTGACGATGAGTATCTGCCTGTTGACCGACCCGTCGACTACGACGGCCCTGCGAGCCGGCGAACCGGTGGCGGTGCACTATCGAGGCCTGACACTTACCGATATCACCGCATTCCTGGTGATCAATGTCCACGACAGCAGCGAGAATTCGAGCTCAACGGTGATCAAGGCGCGCCTCGTCGGCGACCTTCCGGACAGACTTGCCACCGTCATAACGAACGAGATCAACGATCCCCACGCGTTCCGACGTTTCCTCGCACTACTTCTCGCGTTCGGGGACGATTCGAACGAGTCCGAAGGTGCCGGCGCTGACGACAACGGACATAGTGGCCGCTGGGCGCAACTTGAGCAAGGTCTTTTCGAACAGCTGATGCGGGCCTCGGTAGCTCGACCGGAAGTGCTCGATCGCCTGTCCGGTGTGGTGAACACCATTGTCGCCCAAGGTGATCCCCACCGCGTCCTGCCGTCCGGCTTCGCTGAACTGTGGTCCGCGATTGATGCCGCAACCGGCACGAGGAGGAGCACAGCACGTGTCTGAACAGCCATTCTCTGCCGACGATGCGGTCGCTAAGCTCAAACCGTTCCAGCGGGCTACAGTCGAGCAAGTTACCGACGTCTTCTATCGGCGTCGTGCGGGAAAGCGGTACCTCGTCGCTGACGAGACGGGCTTGGGCAAGAGCCTGATCGCCCGGGGCGTCATCGCGAAAGCGATTGAACACCTGCAAGATGACCCCGCTGTCGGTCGTATCGACATCGTCTACATTTGCTCGAACTCCGACATCGCACGGCAGAACATCAAGCGGCTGAACGTGATCGGCAACGAGGTGAACCTCTCGACTCGGCTCAGCATGCTCGCGACCGCGACGCATCAGTTGTCGGCACGGGCCCCTGGTGTCGGAAAGCCGGTCAATCTCATCTCGTTGACGCCTCAGACCTCGTTCCCCGACAAGGGATGGCGCAGCGGGAAGGCGTCAGAACGCGCGCTTATCTTTCTGATCCTGAAACACGAGCTTGACTTGAGGGGCGCTCGGGCCACTGCGGCATATCGGATTCTGCAAGGGTCAGTCAGGACCTGGAATCGGTTCAAGGAGCGTGCCGATGCATTCGAAGCAGATCGTCAGCACGAGGCGATGATCAACGGCACACCCTTGCTCGATCCGGTCATCGTGTCGAAGTTCCTCGAGTATGCCCGGACGAGTGACCCCGATACGGGGCAGTCGCCCCTCGACGAGTTCGCTTCTCTCGTGCAGGAGACCAAGGCTGCCGGAAAGGTGCCCGGTGGAAATGACGCAGCGAACGCCATCGTGATAACCCTTCGACGCTTGTTGGCCCGCGCCGGCGTGGACGCGCTTCAACCTGATCTGGTGATCCTTGATGAGTTCCAGCGCTTCACCGACCTGCTGAAGCAGGATGAACCGATCAGTGAACTCGCTCACGACATGTTCAACTACGACGCCGCGCGTGTCCTGCTGCTGTCGGCGACGCCGTACAAACCTTTCGACATCGACGACAGCGGACTGAACGGCGGTGACACCGCGACACATCGGAGCCAGTTCACGGACACCCTCGACTTTCTCACCACGGGTCTGACGGACAGATCGGGAACCGAGACTTCCACGGGAATTGACAAGCTACTAGCCGAGTTTCGGGTTGCGATCACCTCGGGTGAAGATCCCACACCGCTTCGCGGTCGGCTTCGCGACGAGTTGTTGGGTGTAATGTGCCGCACTGAACGGCCACCCGCCGTGACCGACTCGATGATCGATGAGCGGCGGCTCCCCGCATCATCGGTGGAATCTGACGATGTGCGGCAGTTCATCGGACTCTCTGACCTCGCTGACCATCTCGGAACACATCTCTCCATGGACGTGTGGAAGTCCGTGCCAGCGCTCGTCCACTTCATGGACTCCTACCAGCTGGGTTCCTTCGCCGCCAAGAACCTCGATGATGTCGAAACACGCTCGAAGCTCAAGCAGCTCAACAGGATTGATCCGGTCGCTATCGATCGGTTCGACGAGATACCACGTCAGAACCCCCGCCTGGACGTGCTGATCAACGACACCACCGATGCGGGCTGGCAGCAGCTACTGTGGGTTCCACCGTCGGTGCCATACCTGAAACCCGCTGGTCCCTACGCCGATCCTGGTCTGCAGACGATGACCAAGAAACTGGTGTTCTCTCAGTGGCAGGCGACACCCACATCGGTGGCATCGCTTCTCAGCCATGACGCGAGCCGACGCATCGCACGATCAGAGACAGCTACGCGGCGCGGCATCACCGCAAGTCGGGAGAATGTCTCACAAAGACTCCAGTTCCGCCGAAGCGGAGAAGAGCTGGCCGCGATGGCCTCGTTCATGCCGTTCTTTCCGCTGCCTGGGCTTGCCGATGCGACGGATCCACTGCGGTTGGCCAGTGCGGCCGGCCGGCCCTACGACCCTGAGTACGCGGAAGTGCGCTTCGCTGGCGAGTTGCGAGGTCGGTTGCCCGCGGACGTGACCGAATCAGGCTCGAACGAGGTCGCGGCCCTCATGTGGCAGTGGCCGCTGATGATTGCTGATTCTCAGCTCGATCAGGCCTTGACCGGAACAGTGGCCGGTATGTCGCCAGCCGACGCGGTTGCTGCGCGCGTGGTTGATCCACGAGACCCCGACGGCGCCTTCGGTGAAACCCTTACTGCTCTTGATGAATATGTGCAGGAGGCGATCTCTGTACATCGCGGGCGCCACGATCACGCGTTGGCGGCCATACCCAAAGGGCTGACGCTGCAGACTGCACGATTGGCATTGCATTCGCCGGCGAACTGCGCGTGGCGCGCCTTCGGCCGACTCGATGGCGACATTTCGCAGGTGACGATCGGTGGGCGATGGCGAGCTGCCGCAATTCTGGCCTCTGGCCTGCGCACGCTGTTCAATCGGTGGGAGTCGGCGCTGATTCTCGACGAGCTGTACCGCGAGGATGCCCCGTATTGGCAGAAGGTGTTGCGGTACTGCGCCGACGGGAATCTTCAAGCCGTGCTGGACGAGTACCTCTTTCACTTGGAGGCAGTGGAGGGCGAGTCCGTTCATACCGACGAGTCTCTGATTGTCTTCGCACAGCATGCGGCGAAGGCACTCAAGCTCAATCCCGCGATCTACAAGGCGAAAGATCCACTGGGAGAGGGTCACGATATCGACTTTCGATGCCGTTTTGCTCTCCGCTACGGCGATGCCAAGCAAGAAGACCAGTCGGCTCGCCCCACCGACATTCGCGAAGCCTTCAACTCGCCGTTCTGGCCGTTCGTACTCGTGTCCACCAGCGTGGGACAGGAAGGCATCGACTTCCACCCGTGGTGTCACAACCTCGTGCACTGGAACGTCCCCAGCAGTCCCGTCGACTTCGAACAGCGGGACGGCCGTGTCAACCGCCACCGCGGTCACGCGGTGCGACGAAACATTGCCGACAAGCACAGCGCGGAGATGCTCGCGACCGGTAACCCATGGCGGGCGGCTTACACGGTGGCCGCCAAGGATGCGCCGTTCAGTGAGATTGGTGGGCTCGCACCTGACTGGGTGTATCCCGGACCGTACAAGGTGCTGCGTGATCTGATGCCATACCAGCTCAGTGTCGACGAGGCTCGGATCCAGCGGACGAAGGAGCGAGTTGCGTACTACCGCCTAGCTTTTGGTCAATCTCGGCAAGCGGATCTGATCTCCATCGTGGCTGCAATTGGAGTCGATCCGGATGACGCAGAGCGGTGGAGGGTGGACTTGCGGCCGTAGGTCGCGGCTCGCCTTCGCTGGCAGTCCCGGATTGACGGTGCGTAGAACGCGTTCCATTGGGCAAAAGGTGTAAGCCGGATGATCCGGTGGCGGGTCCCGTGTTGTGAGTATGAAACGGCTCGCCTTCGCTGGCAGTCCCGGATTGACGGTGCGTAGAACGCGTTCCATTGGGCAAAAGGTGTAAGCCGGATGATCCGGTGGCGGGTCCCGTG
>NZ_JBSFPC010000019.1:0-20447 GCF_053587995.1 Gordonia sp. NPDC003504 | reverse complement strand
TGTTGTGAGTATGAAAGCTCCTACCCAACCGATGACGCAGCATAGCGGCAGTGTCGACACCGAAGGGACTGGGATCGCTCGCCCGGTGCTGATTCAGTCCCTCGGACAGCCTGCTGGCGCTGGCGAACAGATCCAGCATCGTGATCTGATCTTCGCGCCACCGCCTTTCCTGGCCGACTTGTTCGCCACCGATCCGCGACTGGTGGTCTTCACCGGGGCCGCGGTACCCGGCGGATTCCCCGGATTCCTACGGCCCGGAGAAGTTGCCCGTGGACTTTGCCAGGTCGGTCCCAAAACGGATAATGGCAGCAGAGGCGACACGGTACGTCAGATCAGAGTCGCCGCTTCGGGAGGAGATGTCATGACTCCATCGGCGATCCCTCCAGCGTCGGTAGAAGCCGTGACCTCCCGACGCATGTCCCGTCAAAGAACTCGCGATACTGAGCCCGAAATGCTCATTCGGCGCGAACTGCACCGGCGAGGACTGCGATACCGAGTGGATGCCCCACTACCCGGGCTGCCCCGTAGGCGTGCGGACATTCTGTTCCCGCGCGCCAAGCTTGCGGTGTTCGTCGACGGGTGTTTCTGGCACGGCTGCCCCGAACACAAGACCACTCCCACCAATAACGGCGACTGGTGGGCGGTCAAGTTCGCCCGGAACATCAAGCGGGATCGTGAAACCGACGCTCATCTGCGCTTTCTGGGGTGGACGGTACTCCGAGTCTGGGAGCACGAGGACATTACACACGCAGCGACCGACATAGAACGGATCGTCCGGACCGCGCGGCTTGATCGTCCGGGTGCCGACGTCGCCCCTGGCGGAGAATGAGGCCGCCACCCTCACTGGGGTGGACGCTCGCTGTGTTGCCTGGTGAGCTGGGATCGATGACCCGTCGGGCCTCTTTGCATCCTGGGATCTCGATGGAGAGTCACCAGTATCGTTGGGACAAGAAAGCAGCGTCTCCCCTCGGCGGCGGCGATCGCCTATGCCGCCAGGCCGACAGTAGCCACGGCGTGGCCAGGCAAGAGTCCCTTCGCAGATGCGGAATGACCTGCGCGTTCCGGTGCGGAGGGCGTGGTGCCGCAGTTTTGTCGGGACGATTGGCTAACCTATCGACCATGATGTCTGGGAACACGTCGGCCAAGCCCCGGCTGCTCGATCTGTTCTGCTGTGCAGGGGGCGCGGGCATGGGGTACTACCGCGCCGGTTTCGAGGTGGTCGGAGTTGACCTCGATCCTCAACCGAACTACCCGTTCGAGTTCATCCAGGCCGATGCGTTGGCACTGGACCGCGACTTCCTCGGCGAGTTCGACGCGATCCATGCCTCGCCGCCGTGCCAGAGCTACTCCGATCTGGCCAAGCGCAACGGTAACGGACATACGTGGCCGCGATTGATCGAGCCGGTTCGCAATATGCTGGTCGCGACAGGGCTGCCATGGATCATCGAGAATGTCGAGGGGGCGCCTCTAATCGCCCCTGTCGTCTTGTGCGGCACCATGTTCGACGAGCTTCGGGTCATCCGGCACCGATTGTTCGAGAGCAACGTCGAGTTGGAAGTGCCCGACCACGGGCCGCACCCGCTCGTGTTTACCCACGACAAGCGCAAAGGGCACTACGGGAAGCTGGACCAGAACACCTCATATGTCCAGGTGACCGGCGGCGGCAACTGCACAATGGCCAATGCGCGCGACGCCATGGGGGGAATCGACTGGATGAAGACCAAGATCGAGCTGAACGAGTCGATCCCGCCGGCGTACACCAAATACCTGGGAGAGCAGCTGTTGGCCGAGGTGTTGCGACGTGCTCGCGCGGCGGCATGATGGGAGCTCGCGAGAGCGGGAAGGACCGCATTAAGCGGCTCCTTCTCGACAACGTAGGGGTCACGGTGACCTCTCGGCAGCTGCGTGACGCGGCGCATCCGGTCAGCGAATGGGCGCGCCGAGTGCGCGAGTTGCGCGACGAGGAGGGCTGGCCCATCGTGACCCACCATGACTGGGCCGACCTCAAGCCGGGCGAGTACGTGCTTGAATCGATTCCGGTGGCGCGCGACGACATCAAGTTCCAGCGGAGCATTTCGCAGAAGACCCGTGCGGAGGTGCTTGACCGCAACGGATTCACCTGCCAGATGTGCGGCCTGACACCGGGCGAGATCGACCCGGGAACGGGCCGGAAGGTGCGCCTGCACATGGGGCATGTCGTCGACAAGAGCCTCGGCGGCACCGATGAGGCGTCGAACCTGCGGGCGCTGTGTTCTAGCTGCAACCAGGGCGCTAAGAACCTGACGGCGGAGAAGCCGACGACAATCTGGTTGCTTTCGCAGGTACGGCGTTCGGGCATCGAGGAGCAGAAGGCAGTGCGGGACTGGCTTAACAATAAATTTGGCGACCCGTCCGCAGCGCGACGTAGTGGACAGTGACACGAGAAATCTCACCTCCGCTCCGTGGTTCGCTGTTGTCGGATCGGGACGATAGCCGCTCGGACATCATTGCTCCAGATTCCTGCAATCGCTGAGGTGCAGCTGCTTCTGGACGGTGTCGACCCGGGTGCTATGGCCGTCATGAGCCGCAGTGGCTGCCATCGCAATCGCCTTGCCGATCAGTACTGGGCCGGCTTCGACGGCCACATCGAGACTCGGCACGTTTCCAACGACGACATCTCCCGGGTGCAATCCAAGATTACCTCGCTCGAATTGTTCCTCACAGAACATGATTCGGCCCGCTTCGCCCACCATAAGATTCAACGAAGCTAGCGGCACCTGCACCCATCGCAGGTTGCTCCGCAAATGTGGCGCACGTCGGGTCTGTACCGATGCGTCAGTGCTGCCTTCGCTATAACGAGAGACGATCGGCCCGAATTCGCCCATGGCGATCATCGCTGTCGGTGCTGCCTGATATGAACATGGGTTAAGGGCGATGGCGGCGTGTTCGGTTGAGTTGGAGCGGATCTAGTCGTGGATGGAGGGCAGTTATGTCTGGCATAGGTTGGGGAAACTCAGACCGGGGGCTGGTTGGAACGATCGACGAGTTCCGTGGTCGGTGCGTCAACGTCTACAAGGAAGACTCGAACCGTATCCAGGAAGACCGCGGTAAGGAACGCGGTATCGCCGAGGGCGGATACGGGCGTAAGCAGATCCAGGAACTCGTACAGAACGCTGCAGATGCGCTTCAAGGGGCAGCGGGCCGCATCCAGGTGACCCTGAAGCCTGACTCGCTATATGTCGCCAATGAGGGGAGGCCGTTCCAGGCTTCCGGCCTGCGAGCGCTGCTCTACACCCACCTGTCGGACAAGACCGGATCGGAGATCGGTCGGTTCGGTCTCGGATTCAAGTCGATCAGTGGTATTTCGGATCGCCCGCAGATATTCAGCCAAACGGTTTCGTTCGAGTTCAGCAGGGAGCAGACGGCAAGAGAACTCTCGTCAGAACTCGATCTCCATCTGGCATCGGGCGATGTGCCGGCTTTGCGACTGGCCTGGGGAATCGATCCCGCAGTTGAGATTCTCTCGGATCCCGTCCTCGCCGAGCTCTCGGCATGGGCCGTGACCATCGTCAAGGTTCCACTCAAAGAAGGAGCAGCCCCTCACCTTTCCCAAGAGATCTCCGAGTTCGATGAATCGTTCAACCTGTTCGCACCACACGTCCGAGCTCTGCATCTTTGCGATGACACGACGGGTAGCGAGCGCAGTTACAAAGGTGTCAAGAAGGGGAATCGGATCACCTTGACCACCGAGGACGGTGACCGCGAATGGTTGGTGGTTAGCCGTGACCACCAACCGTCAGATGCCGGACTCGAGTCGGCAGGACATGCAGCCCGGCGAGAGTCGGTCAAGGTCAGCTGGGCGCTCCCGGTCAACGGCCGAGCTGGAATAGGGCAGTTATCTGCATTCTTTCCGGTCAAATCCGACCTGACATTGAGCGGCAGGGTGAACGCGCCCTGGAAGCTGTCTGATGATCGCATCAACGTGATCGAATGCGAGTTCAACCGCGAGATCCTGGTCGACGTTGTTCCACAGCTGGTGGTCGATGCCCGCAAAGAGCTTGTCGCGGAGGGTGCATTTGGTCGCTACATCGACGTACTCCCAGCGCGTGGGCGCGAGGAGCGAAGCTGGGCTGACGAGGTCCTAAACGAACCTGTGTATCGAGCTCTGAGGAACTCGCGATGCCTGCCTGATTTGGACGGTCAGTTGAGGGCGCCGAACTCGGTGCGGTGTGTGCCCAACGATGTCGGCGAGTTCGCATCGCGATGGCTCCAGATGTCAGGTAACCGCGGCGAGTGGGTGCATCCTGACTGCACGACCAGCAAGGAGCGGCGGTCGAAGGTCGACCGGCTCATGCAGGACAACCCGCATCGGCTCGGCCGAGTCGTGCATTGGCTGCAGTCCGTGGTCGCGAAGCCGGATCCCGAGCACTCCGCTGCCGCCATAGAAATTGCGGCAGGCCTCGTTCCACTCGGGGGGAACGTCGAGATGGACGTGCGGGATGCGCGAATCGTATTGCTGGAGAACGGGAGACTGGCCCAACCAGTGCGTGGACGGTGTTTTCGTCGAACCGACGCAGCGCAAGCGGGGTCGTACTTTGTCGATTCTGCTGTGGTTGCCGAGCCGGCGACGGTCAATGCGCTCACTCACTTGGGCATCACCGCCTTCGAGGATGGAGGAGCGATGCTCCAACTCCTCGATCAGCTCGCAAAGACAGGCGCGGTCGACTGGGACGAGCTCTGGATTGCCATGCGCGGATCGGGAGAATCCGTCGTCAGCGAGGCATTTGAACGCGTCCTACGAGGACAGGCTGAGAAGATCGTGCGTGTCCGGAACGGACTCGGACGGTGGGTGCTCCCAGATGGGCTCTACGTCGCCGGAGACTGCCTAAAACAGTTGAAGGAAGACGGCGCCTACCTCGTCGACGGTGATTACCATGCCGCTGACCACGAGATCCTGGCACTACTGGGCGTGAGGAACCGTCCGAGCCGTACTCCGGGCAAGCAGCGGGAGAGATGGCTCTCCAAATACCTGGCGGTTGTGAAAGATGAGGTCAGCAAACCCATGGGGCTCGGCCTCCAGGCGCGCGAGAACATCACCGTGGAGTCGATCGACACCACCCTTGGTCCACTGCAGAACTTGCCGGAACTCAGCGCGACAAACAAGACTGCGTTGACGGTGGCCGTCATCGATGACATGCATGACCCAAGGGTCCGAGTGACCCATCCGAACGTGACCCGGCCCGCCCGATACGTCGCGCCCGAGATCTGGTGGGTCCGTGACCACGGCACGCTGCCCACCGTGTTGGGGCCGATGCCAGTGAACAGTGTGTTCGTCGGGTCGGTGAACAAAGGAGACCTAGAGGGACTTCTCCCGACGCTGACCGATGTCGTCTTCAGTGAAGAGACCGAGAGGATGCTCAAGCTGAGGACCGACATCGAGACACTGAGTCCCGCAGAGTTCGCCGCGCTCGTGAAGATGCACGTCGATCGGGATGATGTGGTTCGCGTCGGGCGGCTGTACGGCTGGTGGTGCATCGCGCATCAGGACACCCCGCCGGGCGGTCTGTGGGTCCGACGCGACGGCGTCTGGGCAGAGGAAGACCGGCATAAGGTGGCAGTGGTCCTCGGTCTCGAGGACCATCGCGAGTTGGACGCGTTTGGGATCGCCAGCATCGTGGTCGACAGCGTTGAGGATGTCTTCAATCTTCGCGAGCTTTGGGGATGCATCGAAGGAAGACAACTCCCGGTGACGTACGCGTACGAGACGAGCGCGGAACCCGAGGTACTCGCGGACGTTTTCGACGTCCTCGAGACACTTGAACTCGATGAAGACCCAGAAGGCCTCTTCCTCCAGAAGTGTCTGTCGATCAGCAAGGTGGCAGCGGTGCCCGGCCAGCCAGAAGTTCGGGTGCCTTGCGAGAGTGGTCGCGAGGGAAACAGCATCCTGGTCACTGGCACCACGGACAAAGCGATCCTCAAGCAGGTGCTGGGTTGCCTTTTGTACGACAACTCTGACGAGCAAGTCGTTACACTGCTCGACGACATGGCACGCCGACGCAATTCGAAACGTGTCCGAAGCATCAAGAATGCTGCGTCTGACGCGGAGCGACTGTTGATGTTTGCAGGGGAGGAACGTCTCCGTAGTCTGATCCCTCGAGACGCCCTCAACTACCTGGCCCGTACGACTTCCGCGCAACCACATGGAATCGAATTGGCGGAACTCTGCATCACAATGTTGGGAGTGCGAGCACTCGAACGCGTGTGCAAGGTCGATCCAGACGGGCTCCCCCGCAATCCCCCGTCGACCTGGGCGGGATCGTTCAATACCCGAAAATGGTTGGCACAGTTAGGCTTCGGGGAAGAGTGGGCCGGCAACCGGGCACGGCGTCGCAACAAGCCCACCGAGTACGTCGACGGACCGACGCAACTCGATCCACTCCACGACTACCAGCGGATCGTCTCAGAACGTCTCATGTTACTGCTGAGTGGAGAAGGCCCACGCCGCGGCATCGTCTCGCTGCCAACCGGCGCCGGGAAGACCAGAGTCGCGGTTCAGACCATCATCGAGGCGATCCAGCAAGGCGTCCTGGACGGCTCCGGCTCGGAGAGCAGTTTCTCTGGGCCCGTCCTCTGGCTCGCAGACGGCGAAGAGCTGTGCGAGCAAGCCATCGACGCATGGTCCTATCTGTGGCGAGCGGTCGGCCGGCAAGACACGCAGCTGATCCTCAGTCGATTCTGGTCGAGCTACGAGATGGAGGAGGAGTCCGCCGGGGTGCAAGTCGTGGTGGCTACCTGGCAGAAGATCCTCAGCCGTGCAGTGGGCGACGAGAGTTTCGACTGGTTGGCGGACACACCATTGGTTGTGATCGACGAAGCTCATGGTGCACTGCATCGTTCCTACACGAGGATTCTCGAGTGGCTCGGACTGAGCTCGAGGGAACGAGACAAGCCCTTGATCGGGTTGACGGCCACGCCATTTCGCGGTCGCCGCGACAGTGACGAAACTCAGAGACTTCTGCGCCGATTCGATGAGAACCTGCTCGACGAGGGTGTGTTCGGAGACGAACTGCCGCAAGTGAGGCTCCAGCGCGACAATGTGCTCGCACGTGCACAGCTTGAGATCCTCTCGGGAACGTCGATCCAGTTGTCCGAGAAGGAGATCGAGGAATTCAAGACCAAGTTCTGGCTTTCCAGGGACGCAGAGTCGAGGCTCGGCAGAGACGAGGATCGAACCAGAACCATCGTCGACTCCATCATGAGCAAGCCCAGTGACTGGCAGATCGTAGTATTCGCGGCATCCGTGGAGAATGCGCGGACGTTGGCGACTCTTCTCACCCTTCAGGGCCGGCCCGCGGCGTCGATTGACCAGGACACCAGCCCGGAAGACCGCAGGACAGCGATCGAACGATTCAAGTCACGGGATCTCAGCGTCCTCACCAACTACGCGGTCCTGTCTCAAGGATTCGACGCGCCCAAGACGGACGCCGTCTATATCACGCGCCCAACCAGTAGTGAAGTCCGCTACATGCAGATGGTCGGCCGCGGACTGCGCGGACCCCTCAATGGTGGCACTGAGGATGTGTTGATCGTGAACGTCCTCGACAATATCGTCGAGTTCGGCGACAGCATCGTCTTCCAGAGTCTCAAGGACATCATCGACGCGGAGAGCGGCGAGAAGAGTGCTGCCGACGCCGGATGACTCGCAGCAAGCCGTATTGGACGCGCCGTTGGACGAACGGCGGATCGTTGTGGCGGGCCCGGGTGCGGGAAAGACAACCACCAGTATCGCGTTGATCTCGGAAGTCTCCCGGCAAAGTGCCGATCATGATGAGCAGACCGTCCTGTACGTCTCGTTCTCACGTGCGGCGATGGCGGCTGCGTTCACGGCATTCGGCGACACCGTGCGTGACCAACCGATCAATATCGCTGCGATGACTCTCGACTCGTTGGCGTGGCAACTGGTCGAGGAGTCTGCGACAGTGACCGGCGGTGACCCCGATTTTGACGCGGTCGTGAAGCGGGCGACGGAGAGGCTTCGGAGAGGCGACGACGAAGAACTCGACGATGTGGTGCACCTGATCGTCGACGAGGCGCAGGATCTGTCGGCATTGAGGCGGGAATTATTGTGCGCCTTGATAGATCGGCTACCGGGTAATGCCGGAGTGACGATATTCGGCGATCCGATGCAGTCGATATATGAGTTCCTGGACGATGGCGACGTCGGAGGAACGCGCGGGTGGGATGGCCTCCTGACGGACCTTCGAGGCCGTTCGATCACCAAGATCTACGAACTCGAAGGAGATCACAGATCGCGGAAGCGGGGGACGAGAAAGGTCTCCTCGGCCTCGCAAATCCTCCGTGCATCGGGCGATGTCGAGCGCGAAGGCATCCTCGACGACCTCTTGACCGAATTCACGCATTGGGATCTCGATGAGTTTGCGGCACGGGCATCGGAGTGGAAGGGATCGACGGCGGTGCTGGCCCGCAGCAATGCCGAAGTGCTTCAGCTGTTTCAGGCACTGTCGTCGCTGGGCCTGCTGTGCACGTGGCGACAGCCTGGGCGAGTCCACCCTCGGGTGGCGCCCTGGGTCGCGCAACTATGGTCATATGTCGGCGGAAAACCTCTGTCCCTCAACGATTTCGAGAAGTTCTCCTCATCCCGCGGGGATATCGACCGAGCTTGGTTCAGATTATTGCTCGACGAAGCGGGTCGGGGTGAGGTCGTTGACTGGTCCGAGATCGCCAACACTTGCCGAGCGGCTATCGATCCGCTCGCCCCCTGGTTTGCCGGACCCCGCGACGGACTTGCGCTCTCGACGATTCACCAGTCAAAGGGTCTCGAATGGGACAATGTGGCGGTTGTCGGTGCCGACGAACTGGTGACCGGAGTCGGACGACGGCAGCCGGAGTGTGAATTGCTCTATGTCGCGCTGTCACGCGCTCGTGACAGGATTATCGTGATCGACTGGCAGGCAGACTATCTGAAAAGGTCTCGATCGGGCGGTCTGTGGTACCGGCCGCACCCCGGCTCTGGGGTAGCGGTGGCGGTCGGCATCACACCCGACTGTCTGGTGTCGGAACAAGCGATCGGCGGCCCAGGCGGACAACAGGTTCTTGAATCGTTGAGCGGAAGTGCGCAAGTCGAGTTCGAACGACTGGCGACCGGTCATGCAGAGTGGCCGACGTACAGGTGCCTCGTTGCGGGCACCGCGGTCGGGATGACCACACCCCAATTCGGCCGAGCGCTTGCCATGCTGCCGGGGATTCGGACCGGCGCGTGGCCGGACATCGGTAGCGTGTGGACGGACGGCGTGGAGACGGCCTGGTCGACCGTCGAGCAGGTCGGATTCTGGCTCAGGCCAAGGCCGCTCGGTATGGCGACGATCCACCGAAAGGAATGAGATGGCAGAGGATTTGACGCCTTGGTATGACGCCCGGCAGGCCATTGTCGATGAACTCGAGCAAGAGCTGGTGGGGCCTGCGGACTCGACAGTTCTGACTGAACCTCCGCTGAACCGAATTGTCGTGGGCGCGTTGCATCCACGGCGCGGCAGTGTAGACGAGTATGTGCAGGGGATTGACGGTGAAGGCGACCAGTCCGTCAAATCGGGACAGGGTTCGGCTCAGGACGATGACTCTGACTCCGCGATTGCGTTGTCCCATGCCATGAAACCGTCGTCGATCGGTTTGACGTTCACCGTCGACCACGCGGAAAACCCCACTGTCGCCGTCGAGGTTTCAGCACGGCGCTACGTGGAAACTGACGGCAATTGGCTTCCCGTGGACATTGCCTCTGACCCAGGTCTGGTCATCAACGCACGATCCTCCCAACGGATCAGCATCCCGATCAGCCGAGAGAGCCTGAAACTCGTCGGCGTTGTACGCCCACCCGTCGACGGATTGGTCAGAATTACACTCTCGGTTGTGAACACGGCGACGCCGGGCAGTCGGGGACGCGTCGACGAACAGTGCTGGTTCAGGCCGCGCATAACGGTCCGAACCGATCTCGGCTTTGTCGATCGCCGTCGCGCGCGCACGAACCTGAGTCAAGATGCCGACATCCGTTCCACGGATTTTCTGTATCGCGGTGAACCAGTGTTCGCGATTGGGCACGGGTGCGCCGTGACTTGGGACGATTCCGCGAAGCTCGTCACCGAACTGACGACGACCTTCATCCCATCCCATGATGTGAGACTCGCGGCTCCGTCGGGCGGCGGTCCTGACGACGAATACGGGACATACGACCTGGACATGGAGAAGATGGCGACGAGTGCCGATCGTTCGCAGCTCCTGGAACTTGCAAGGTCGTACGAACGATGGATCGCGTCACGGCAGAGCGATGCAGAGGTCATGGCAGACCCTCACAAACAACAGGCACTCGCGCATGTCGATCTCGCGCGACAGTGCGCAGCGCGCATTCGTGGAGGCCTGGACGTACTTGATGATCCGACGGTCCCAGAGGTCTCCCGAGCGTTCAGCCTGATGAACGAAGCGATGCTCGAACAGCGCCGAGCGCAAGATCGGACGAGAGGTGTGGCCCCGTCCACTCAGCATTGGCGACCCTTTCAGATCGCGTTCATTCTGATGAACCTGCCTGCGTTGGCGAATAGTTCTCACCCCGACCGAGATCTGGTGGATCTGTTGTGGTTCCCGACAGGTGGCGGCAAGACCGAGGCCTACCTCGGGTGCATCGGTTTCACAATCTTGTTGCGGCGACTTCGTCGAAATGATGACGGCGGGGTGTCGGCCATAATGCGCTACACGTTGCGACTGCTGACCCGTCAACAGTTCGAGCGTGCAGCGGGGCTGATATGTGCCCTCGAACTGATTCGGCGCCGTGAACTCCCTGGTGCCGCGGAAATCTCTCTCGGGCTGTGGGTCGGAGATGGGGCAAGTCCCAACAAGATCGACGATGCGGAGAGGATTCTGCATGGTCTCGCGTCGGGGCATCAGCCCGAAGGTTCCACGCCGGTCCAGTTGATTCGGTGCCCGTGGTGTGGAACCGGCATGGACCACAGGAACTACGTGGTGGTCGACAAGGCCCGTCTGGATATCAGCTGTTCGTCGCTCAGTTGTGAGTTCGGTGAGCGGCTTCCGCTGTACGTCACAGACGACGACGTGTATCGCGTGCGGCCGTCGCTGGTCATCGGGACCGTGGACAAGTTCGCGATGATGACGTGGCGACCCCAGGTTGGTGATCTGCTCTCCGTGGACGGCCCGAACTCTCGGCCCGATCTGATCGTCCAGGATGAGTTGCACTTGATCTCTGGGCCTCTGGGGACGATGGTGGGCCTCTACGAGTCGGCGCTCGATCTGGCCTGCACAGGCGGCGGCAGGCCCAAGGTGCTCGCCTCGACAGCCACAATCCGGAGGGCTGAGGCTCAGGTCAGAAATGTCTTCGATCGGGGATCGGCGCAGTTTCCGCCACCTGGGCTGGACCCGAGTGATAACTACTTCGCCATCGAAGCGACACCCGAGCAGAAGGGTACCCGCAGATATGTAGGCGTAATGGCACCCGGAACAAGCCAGGCCACATTGCTGGTACGCTTGTATTCAGTTCTGCTGCAATCGGTTAAAGACCTCGTCGTGGAAGACGATGTGCGGGACGACTATTGGACACTGATGGGCTACTTCAACAGTCTCCGAGTACTCGGGTCGACCTATCTACAGGTGTTGGACGACGTGCCGGACCGAGTGGATGTGCTCGCCGCCCGCAAGTCATCGACGCCACGAGACCTGTCGGCCGAGCCTGTCGAACTCACATCTCGGGTGGATCAGACCAAGATTCCCGCGGCGATGGGCAGACTGGAGACTTCGTATCCGGACGTTCACAGCCCTGATGTAGTACTGGCGACCAACATGATCTCAGTAGGCCTCGACATCGACCGGCTTGGTTTGATGGTTGTGGCCGGCCAGCCACAGAGCACGTCGGAGTACATCCAGTCGACCAGCCGCGTCGGCCGACGTCGTCCGGGCCTTGTCGTGGTCGCGCTCAACTCGCAGAGATCCAGGGACACATCGCATTACGAGTCATTCATCCCGTTTCATCGGGCTCTCTATCGTGAGGTCGAGGCAACGACAGCTACTCCCTTCGCCTCACGAGCGCGGGACAGGGGAGCGCACGGAACGCTGGTCGCGGCGATACGGCTGCTGATAGGTGGCTTGCGATCAGACCTGTCTGCTTCTGCCGTCGCTAGGCACAGTGAGCACGTAAACGGTGTGGTCGATGCTCTCGTCGACCGTGCACAGCGGGTGGCCCCGGAGGAGGCCCAGCCGTTTCGCGACCAGTTGCGGAAGCTGCTTGACGAATGGGAAGGAGCCGCGAGTGCTGGACTTGTCGAGAGCTACGGCACGCTGCGTCCCCCGCAAGCTTCGCCAGCTGAGGGCCACCCACTGCTGATCACAACAGGTGGCGAGTACTCCCAACCGGGGAGCTTTCCTGTGGCCGAACCGCCGTGGCCTGCGTTGTCGAGCATGCGTGATGTCGACGCGGAGACACGGTTGTACGTCAAGAACGTCAAGGGAGTTGGTAACTGATGGCGCTAACGAAGAAGGTTCGGAAAAGGCCGCCGACCAAGGCTTCGGTGAGGCGAGCACAGATGATCACGACATACGGCGTCGGATCGGTGCTCCCCGTCGAGTCCGAGAGTTTCATGATTGCCGGATTGGACCATTGGAGTGATGATTCGCGACTTGAGATCGAGGAACACCGCCTGTGCAACATGCTGGGTGTCAGACGTCTCCTCGCGCCGCCCGGCGGCGAGGTGGCCGGAATGGTTCCGATGGTCAGGTTTCCCGAGTGGGTGTCTTGTCCCAAATGCAATCGCCTCGACAGATTCGGTCGCCTTGCCGACAAGCCAAAGGGGGAATACGTCAATAGGTGCAGGTACTGCCTGACGCCCAAGTTGGTACCGTCAAGATTCGTCGCATGCTGTCCAGCGGGACACATTCAGGACTTTCCCTACCGCTATTGGGCGCATAAGGGGGCAGGCGTCGCCGATGACGGCGACCATCCACTCAAGGTCATCACAAATCCTGCGGACTCCAGTTTGGCAGGTATCAGAATCCAATGCGGCTGTGGTGAATCGAGAACTTTGAAGGGAGCACTCGGCAGTGGATCACTGTCCCTGCGATGCGGCGGCAATTTGCCCTGGCTCGACGACGAGAAAGATGAATGCGCCGAGAACCTCGTGGGTCTACAGCGCGGCGCCTCGAATGTTTGGTTCGCGGACGTTCGATCTGCGCTGACGGTTGATCGGAGCCTCACGAAAGCCGAGGAGGTACTCGAACGGATCCTGCCGGACCTGGATGGCATGCAGGACAACGATATCGCGACCTATCTCGGCATCAAGGCGCGGCAACACGGGGTGAAAGAAGCCGAGCTCCTGGCTGCGTTCAGGGCCAACACAATCGAGCCAAAGGACTACGCGGAGGCCAACAGAGAACTCCGTGCAACTGAGTACGAGGCGCTTGGTCGGCTGCATCCGGAGGGCGACGGAACCAGTACGTTTGTATGCTTCCCGACGGAGGTCAGCCCATCCGAGCGCGCCGGTAATCTAATCGACCTCGTTTCCAGGGTGACTCGACTTCGAGAGGTCAGAGCGCTCAACGGTTTTGCACGAGTCAGCGCATCACCGGTAACAACGGGAACCGCGTCGGGCGCCCTGTCTAGAAGGAGAGTGGGCTGGCTGCCGGCGATCGAGGTTCTCGGCGAAGGTGTCTTCATACGGCTACGCGAAGATGTTGTGTCGAAGTGGGAATCGTCGAGCCTCGCGCAGTGGCGGGCCTCGATGCTGATGGATGCGGCACAGTCTGCTGCACCCTCGAGCGCGGGTTCGCTCCCGCCGATCTCACCTCGGTTCATGGCCGTACATTCGCTGTCGCACATCCTCCTTCGTGAGATGGCGATCGACACCGGCTATCCAGCGTCGTCGATCCGCGAGCGGGTGTATGCAGAGACCGGTCAGGCCGGCGTACTTCTGTACACCGCGACTGCCGACGCGGCTGGCAGCCTCGGGGGACTCTGTTCTCACGGCACCGTCGCCAACATTACGAAGATCCTCGATGCTGCCACCGAGTCAGCGCAATGGTGCTCGGCAGACCCGGTATGCCTCGAGTCCATAGCGACGGGAGCAGGCGCCACGAATCTCGCGGCCTGTCACTCATGTCTGTTGGCGCCGGAGGTCTCGTGCGAGTTTCAGAATCGGTATCTGGATCGTGCCTGTCTGGTTGGTACAGATGGCGAGTCCGAGTCCGAGTCCGAGTCCGGTCTCTTGTGGTGATTCGCCAGGGGGCGTTGACACTCTATGAGTTCGATTTTGCCTCTGTAAGAGAGCGGGCGCCGATTCCTATGACACGACTGTTTGATCCGTCCCGGGGTTTCCGGAGGAATCCTCTCAAGAGAGGATGAAACCTATGGCAGCAGGATCGAAGCGGTGATGAGGCTCATCGATTTCCGCAGGGCGGCTCAGGGAAATTCCCCACCTGGTGACGGGTTCTGCTGCTGTGGTCGCAGCGTGGCAGTCGCGCTTCGCTGGTTCTGGGAGCGGGCGTGGTCGCGGAGCCGGTAGGAATCGCCATCGAGTTTGATCACGGCCGAGCGGTGCAGCAGTCGGTCGAACATCGTTGATGAGCGCGCCATCATAAGCGGCGAGTGCTAATTGCCCGAGTCCGAATAGGTGTTGGCTTACCCTGAACCCAATGCCCCGTCCACGCAGAGTCCACCTGCTGTGGGCAGCGGTCCTCGTCGTTGCTCCCGCAGTGATCCTGAGTGCCTGCACCTCATCGGACTCCGACACCGCGGCAACCCCCGTGACCTGCGCCGAGATCGCAACGGGCACCCAACTCGACGCCAGCGGGTCACCACAGTCCTCAGCCGACATCTCCACCCGGCCGGAGGCAGCCACCGGGTATCGCACCGGTATGCAGCCGGTCCACACGAACTCCTACGCCGCGGCCACCGCAAACCCGTTGGCCACCAAGGCGGCCTGCGAGGTGTTGCGTGATGGCGGGACCGCCGCCGACGCGCTCGTCGCCGCCCAGACCGTCCTCGGCCTCGTCGAACCGCAGTCGTCGGGCATCGGCGGCGGCGCCTTCGCGCTCTACTACGACGCCGCCACCCACACGGTCAGCGCGTTCGACGGCCGCGATACCGCGCCGGTCGCGGCCACCGAGGACTACCTCCGCTACATCAGCCCCACCGATCAACGTGCACCCATCCCCAGTGCGCGTGCTTCGGGCCGGTCCATCGGGGTTCCGGGCGCCGTCCGCATGCTCGAGGAGATCCACAAACAGTACGGCCGAGCATCCTGGCAATCGCTGTTTGACCCTGCGATCCAACTGTCCGACAACGGTTTCGACATTTCGCCACGCCTCGCCGCAGCGATCGCCGACTCCGCCAAAGACCTCGCCGCCGACGACGATGCCCGCACCTACTTCCTCAACCCGGACGGCACCCCCAAGACCGTCGGCACCCGCTTGACCAACCCTGCCTACGCCAAGACCCTCGGCGCGCTGGCCACCGACGGTGCCCAAGGGCTCTACACCGGACCCATCGCCGAGGCCATCGTCGCCACCGCAAGTTCCACGGCCAATGGGATGACACCGAGCCTGATGACCACCCAGGACTTGGCCACCTACCAGGCCAAACGCCGCGACCCGGTGTCCACCGACTACCGCGGCTACCGCATCGTGGCCATGCCCGGCCCGTCGTCGGGCGGCATCACCGTCGCCTCGACGATGGGCATCCTGTCCAACTTCGACTTGCCGTCGATGGCGCCGGACGCTGCCGACCGCGACGGTGGACGTCCGAATCCGGCTGCGGTGCACCTGGACAACGAGGCCGAACGTCTCGCCTACGCCGACCGCGACAAGTACATCGCCGACCCCGACTTCATCCCGCTCCCCGGCCAAGGCGTCACCACCCTCCTCGACCCGGCTTACCTGAGACAGCGGGCGTCACTGATCCAACCGAACACCTCGCTCGGCGAGGCTCAACCGGGCGACGTCGGCGACGTCCCGCTGGGCTCCTACCCCGGCACTGAACACGGGACCAGTCACATCACCGTCGCCGACCGCTACGGCAACGTCGCGTCGATGACCACCACGGTCGAGTCGGCGTTCGGCAGCTTCCACATGGTTGACGGCTTCATCCTCAACAACCAGCTCACCGACTTCTCCGCGCAACCCCGCGACTCCTCCGGCGCACTCCTGGCCAATCGGGTGTCACCGGGCAAACGCCCCCGCTCGTCGATGGCCCCGACGTTGGTGATGCGACCCGGCACCAACGGCGCCCCCGACACCCTCATCGGTGCGCTCGGCTCGCCCGGCGGCTCGACGATCATCCAGTACGTCGTCAAAACCCTTGTCGGGATGATCGATTGGCAACTCAATCCGCAGCAGGCGGTGTCGATGATCGACTTCGGCTCGGCCAACACCCCGGTGTCCAACGTGGGTGGCGAACATCCACTGGTGAACACCGCCGACGACGGCGCCTCCGATCCGTTGGTGACCGGCCTGCGGCAACGCGGCGAGCAGGTGTCCGTGGACGACCAGTCCAGCGGCCTGAGCGCGCTGTGGCGACTGAACCCCTCCAGCGGCTGGGTCGGTGGTGCCGACCCACGCCGTGAAGGTGCGGTGATGGGGGACGACGCGCAACTGCAGTAGTCAGGCGCCGTTCGCCATCCATGTCGGTGGCATCTGCCAAGATACGCAGTGGCCGCCATCAACGGAGAGGTGCGACGTGGACGCGAGCACGGTCGAGAACGAGATCTGGGACCTCATCGGGGACGATCCCGACCTCGACGAGGATGTCGCATTGATGGTCGCCGCGGCACTACGTAGCGATGACGAACTCACCGCGCAGTTAGGTGATGATGCGCCCCAGCTGACTCGGCCGGCACCGGTGGCCACTGCGCAGACGACGCCGGTGAGAGCCCATATCCGGTCCGTCACGGCTCGGGGGTTCCGGGGGATCGGCCCGGAATCGACGTTGGAGCTCAACCCCTTTCCGGGTATCACCGTCGTCAGTGGCCGCAACGGTTCGGGCAAATCGAGTTTCGCCGAGGCCGTCGAGTTCGCGCTCACCGGCGACAGTTACCGCTGGAAGCAGCGGTCCGTGCACTGGCGCGACTCCTGGCGCAACATCCACCAGGACACCGACGCCGCGGTCACCGTGCGGTTCGCCTTGGTCCGCGACGACGGCAAGCACGCCACCGACCTGATCGTCGCCGCGTCCTGGGACGACGGCGCCGGACTCTACGACGCGAAACTCGGGGCGCAGGTACACGGCGAGCCGGCCACCGACGTTGCCGGACTCGGATGGACTCAGCCACTCGACATCTACCGACCGATCCTCTCCTACGAGGAGGTCGGCGGCGTGTTCGAGGAGGGGCAGGCAGCCTTCTACGACCGCATCAACCGGCTGCTGGCACTCGACCAGATCAGCGACGCCGAAGCCCGCCTCGCTGCGGCGCTCAAGGAACTCAAGAAGCCTGCGACAGCGGCGGAACAGGCGCGCAGGGCGATGCGTGCCCACCTCGAGACCTCCGACGACCCGCGGGCGGCACAGGTACTCGCGTTCACCAAACGGCGCCCCTTCAAGACCGCCGACGCCGAGGCGACCGCGGTCGGAACCGGATCACCGGCGGCGGAAACGGTGAGCAGGCTCCGCCAGATCGCCGCCGTCGAACTGCCCACGATCGCCGAGGTCGGCGCACTGACCACCCAACTCCGCGAGGCGCTGACCGCCGAAGCCGACAGCGCCGGAAGCCTATTCGACGCCCTGTCCCAACGCAGCAACCTGCTGCAGGCGGCGATCGACTGGCAGCACGACCACGACGGCGAGACCTGCCCGGTCTGCGGGCACGGGACCCTGGACGGGCACTGGCGCGAACAGGCACAGCAGGAGATCGCCGCATCGGCACAGCTGTTGGGTCAGCATGAGAACCTCCAACAGGCTAAACGTTCAGCGCAAGAAGGTATTCGACGACTGGTCACCAGGGTGCCGGATTTGACCGCACCGGCCGGGGAGGACTTGCCGGCGCTGACCGGATATGCCGCCGCGCGATCAACACTGGGCGCGCTGCCCGCCGACGTGGCCGAGTGGCCCGACCACGTCGACACCGCCTTTCTGCAGATCCGGGACGCGGCGACCGCTGTGATCGACCAAGCCCGTTCCCGCGCAGACGAACTCGACGACGCGTGGGCACCGCTGGCCGGACACATCCTCGGTTGGGTTGAGCAGCAACGGAAAGCCGAGCGTGCGGACACGCAGAAGAATCGAGCCACCCACGCCCTGGACTGGCTGCGTCGCGCATCGGCAACCTTGCGCGACCGACGACTCGCTCCGATCGTGGAGCGCACCCGCGACATCTGGGCGCGGCTTCGACAAGAGAGCGACGTCGACCTCGGCACGGTCTCCCTGACCGGAGCCGGCAACCGCCGACGAGTCGACGTCACCGGGTCCATCGGCGATCACCAACTCGGCGCGATGTCGGTGATGAGCCAGGGCGAACTGCACGCCTTGGCCCTGGCGCTGTTCATCCCGCGGGCCACCGCGGAGGCGAGCCCGTTTCGGTTCCTGGTCCTCGACGACCCGATCCAGGCCATGGATCCGGCCAAGATCGAAGGCTTTCTCGGCGAACTCGAAGAACTCGCGAAAGACCGTCAGGTGATCGTCTTCTCCCACGACGACCGCCTGCCGACGGCGATCCGCAACGCCTCGATCCCGGCGGAACTGTTGTCCGTCAGGCGATCTGCCGGTTCGGTGGTCACCGTGACCACCAACACGACGCCCGCAGCACGCTACGTCGACGACGCCATCGCCCTGATCAAGGACGACGGCGTCAGCGATCAGGTCAAGAAGAGAGCCCTTCCGGGCCTCTACCGGCTTGCCGTCGAATCGGCGGCCAAGCAGGTCTACTTCAGCAAGCAGGCGCGGCTCGGCGTCGCCCCCGAGACCTCGGAGTCGACGTGGTCCGAGCACCTGCGGACGAAACCGCGTGTGGCGCTGGCCCTCTACGGAGATGCGACTCGCAGCATCGGTGGTTGGCAGTCCTACCGCGACTATCGGGAACCCACGATGCGGTTCTGCGGCGGGGCGGTGCACGAGGGCACCGACGATCTGACCATGGAGAGCATCAAACGACTGGAACGCACCGTCGACGACCTCCGGAGAGAGGGCAAGACGTGAGCGCCGACGGGCACACCACCGCGGCGGCGCTGCTGGCACAGGCCGACGCCATCCTGGCGGGACACTCGGCGAGCCACTCCGCGACACTCGCGGCATTCCTCGCCCGGCAGGCCACCGAAGCGCTCATCGAGGCGCGCTGCGCCGAACTCGTCGGACCGGTCCCGGACGCGACGACGAAATCCAAACTGGCGATCCTCAAATCCCTCGACCACACCGAAGGCGGGAAGGCACTTGTGCTGTCGTGGTACCGGCTCAGCGGATACTGCCACGTGCACGCCTACGAATTGTCGCCCACCGTCGGGGAAGTCCGCGCGGCATGTGAACAGGTGATGGCTGCGGTCAAGGTTGCCTGAACCCGCGGACAACGGTCAGCTCTTGTCGGCCTCGTCGTACTGCTCGGTGGACATGGCGTCGAGCGGGAACAGAATGGTGACCAGGTGCAGCACCAAGAATGCGAGCGCCCAGCCTCCGATCACCCACGTGAAGGCAAGCGTGGCGATGGGCCAGAGAACCGAGGCCAACGAGAGCACGTAGGCGGTACGGAACACCCCGGCATCGAGGTCCTGCCGGAAGAACCCGCGCTTGACCATGTAATACATGAACGCGGCGAACCCGCCCATCGCGACGATCATGACGATCGCCATCAAGCGAACTGCGGAGGTGAAATCGGCTGTATTGTGCCGGGATTCGCCGAGCACGGCAATCGTGAACGGCGTCAGGATATAGCCGATCTGCGATGCAAATGCGAGCAGCAAGGCGTAGTGGTCCAGGCCGGTCGACCACGCCGATACTCGACGCAGAACCGACCATCCGCCGGCGATCTGCACGAAACCCAGTAGGTAGATCAGATAGAGCGGCCATTGGTTGAGTAGTGCGTGGCCGAGTCCGCCCTCGTCGACGCTGGGCGGGCGCAACTCCAGCACGAGCAGGGTCGCGGCGATGGCGAAGACAGCGTCGATCCAGCCATCGAACCGATTCCAGGGGAACCGGGATTGGAGACCCGGGTGAAACGGCGGTACGGCAAATCGACCAACATGGCGCTCAGTTCTGAAAGCCAACAGGACAGCTCCTTCGTTTCAACTCGAACACCATTTACGCGGTGGACGAAAGCCACAGCCAACTGGCGATGTCTGGCGGGGCATTCCTTTGGAGAGTCAGTCGCCGGTCGTGTCGGCACGTGCCGACACGCAACCCGCCCGCCGCGGGCGCAGGTGGCGCCGCGCCAGAGCCCACCCCCCCCACAACCCCCGGCGGCCGCCCCCGGCGCGGGGGGGCC
>NZ_JBSFPC010000018.1:0-71886 GCF_053587995.1 Gordonia sp. NPDC003504 | reverse complement strand
GTTTCCGATCGTGCTCGTCGGCCGCGAGCACTGGTCCGGACTGCTGCAGTGGATGCGTGAGGTGCTGGTGGCCAAGAAGATGGTCTCCGCCGACGTCGGTGCTCAGTCCGTCGCGATCGTGGGAACCGTGCTCGTCGTACTCGGCGTGGTCGTGGCATCGAACGGACTCGAGGCACTGGAGGCGCCCCGAGTCCGCCGGGTGAATCAGTTGGTGGGGAAGGGGTTCGTGGCAACAGTCATGCCGAGCGCGTCCCCGACCTCAGGGGTGAAGAGCTGCCCGGCGTGGGTGCTCAGACCTGCGGCGAGCGCCGGACTCTGGGCGAGGGCGGTCTCCCACCCCAGGTCGGCGAGGCGCAGCACGTACGGGAGTGTGGCGCCGGTGAGCGCTTGCGTCGACGTACGCGCGACGGTGCCCGGCATGTTGGCGACGCAGTAGAACACGCTGTCGTGCACGGTAAAGGTGGGATCGTCATGCGTGGTGGGCCGCGAGTCCTCGAAGCAGCCGCCCTGATCGATGGCGATGTCGACCAGAACCGAACCCGGCTTCATCTGGGCAACAAGGCTGTTGGGCACCAGCACCGGGGCCTTCGCGCCGGGGACGAGCACCGCGCCGATGACGAGGTCGGCCTCGCGGATTGCTTCCGACAGTGCGAGCGACGTGCTGTATCGGGTCTGCACCCGACCACCGAACCGCGCGTCAATGGCGCGCAGCTTGGTGATGTCGAGGTCGAAGACGGTGACCTGGGCGCCCATGCCCATCGCGATGGTCGCAGCATTGACGCCGCTGACGCCGCCCCCGATGACCACGACATCGGCCGGCTCGGTGCCCGGCACGCCGCCCATCAGGACACCGCGACCGCCCTCCGAACGCATCAGGTGGTAGGCGCCGACCTGCGGGGCGAGACGTCCGGCCACCTCACTCATCGGTGCAAGCAGCGGCAACGATCCGTCGGCGCCGCGCACGGTCTCGTAGGCGATGGAGGTGGTGCCCGATGCCAGGAGGGCGTCGGTGCACTCACGGCTGGCGGCGAGGTGCAGGTAGGTGAACAGGGTCTGGCCGGACCGCATCCGTGAGTACTCCGCGGCGATGGGCTCCTTGACCTTGAGGATCATCTCGGCCTGGTCCCACACCTGATCGGCGGTGGACAGGATCTGCGCGCCCGCCTCCTTGAAGTCGGTGTCGGAGATGGCCGATCCCATGCCGGCGCCGGCCTCGATGACGACCTCGTGGCCGCGATGGGTCAGCTCGGCCACACCGGCCGGGGTGGCGGCGACGCGGTACTCGTGGTTCTTGATCTCGGTGGGGATGCCGATACGCATCTGGTGCTCCTGAAGTGTCGTCGGAAGTTGTGGTGAGGAAATGCAGGCGGATGAATGTTCCTCGATTAACGTGCCTCAATCGTGAAGTAACTACGAAAACAGGGCAAGAGATATGACGATGATTCTCCATAGGGCTATTCTGACGAAGATGAATCGACACGGAGGAGTGAGATGCCCGCTCAGGTGAAGGATGTTCGGCCGCAGCTCGACGAGATCGATCGTCGGTTACTGCGTCATCTGCAGTCCGATGCGCGCATCACCAACAGCGACCTGGCCGCACGAGTCGGGATCGCGGCGTCGACATGCCACGGACGGGTGCGGCGTCTCCTGGAGTTGGGTGTCATCCGTGGATTCTTCGCCGACGTCGATCCCGCCGCTGTGGGACGCCCGTTGCGCGCGATGGTGGCGGTGAGCCTGCAGTCGGACGCGCGGGGGCAGATCCGGCAGTTTGTCGCCGAGATCACCGGACATGACGAGGTCATCGACGTCTTCTTCCTCGCCGGCACCGACGACTACCTGCTGCACGTCGCCACTGCGGACACCGAGACCCTCCGACGCTTCGTGGAGATGCTCAATTCCCGGCGCGAGGTGGCCGGTACGACGACGTCCCTGGTCTTCGACCACCAACGCGGTGATGCGCCGATCTATTGAGTCGACGGGTTTGGTGCCGTGCCCATTTCTACGCATTCGCCGTGTGCGAGTACGCCAGGTGACCTGGGGTTTTGTTGACGTGTCACGTGGGGAATGCGTAGAAATGGGCGAGCGGTGTGGGCGAGGACGGCTTGTGACCCCCGAATCCGTTGACAGCGCTTGCCTGAACGGTGACAGCGCTCGGGTACCGCTCGTGACGCCGTTTCTCCTCGCCGATGGGCCAGGATTACGTGATTACCCCGACTGCATAGACTTGGCGCGACAAGCAACGACCGGCTGGTGGCCCAGCCGAGACGAAAGGCTGGCATGACAGACGGCATCAAGGTTGGCGTGTTCGGCTCCAACGGCAAGGTGGGCAAGGCGATCGTCGCCGGTGTCGAGGAGGCTGCCGACCTCACGTTCAGCGCCGGTGTCGACAAGGGTGACGACCCGGCGCGCTTCGTCGAGTCCGGCACCCAGGTCGTCGTCGACTTCACGCATCCCGACGTCGTGATGGACAACCTGAAGTTCCTGATCGACAACGGAATTCACGCGGTGGTGGGTACCACCGGATTCACCGAGGAACGTCTCGCGCAGGTACGGGAATGGCTGTCGGCCGCCCCGGGAGTGGGTGTGCTGATCGCACCAAACTTTGCCATCGGCGCTGTCCTGTGCATGCGTTTCGCCCAGCAGGCCGCACGGTTCTTCGACTCGGTCGAGGTGATCGAACTCCACCATCCGGCCAAGGCCGACGCGCCGTCGGGAACAGCGTTCCGCACCGCGTCGCTGATCGCTGAGGCCCGCGATGCCGCCGGTGTCGGCGTCAGTCCCGACGCCACCACCAGCGAACTCGACGGCGCCCGAGGTGCCGTCGTCGACGGCGTGCGGGTGCACTCGGTGCGGCTGGCCGGTTTGGTTGCGCACCAGGAGGTCCTGCTGGGTACGCAGGGTGAGACGCTGACGATTCGTCACGATTCGCTCGACCGAACCTCCTTCGTGCCGGGTGTCCTCCTCGGTGTCCGTAACGTCGCCGGCCGTCCCGGCCTGACCGTTGGTCTCGACGTCCTGATGGATCTCTGACCCGAATGGCGGCCGATAAACCGCGCCACCGCGATTCCCGCCCGATCGTCTGGATGATCGGGTTCCTCGTCGTCGCCATGTGCGTCTACTTCGTGCTGCTCGGGCAACGGGGTATCGACCTGATTTCCAGTGGCACCGCCGCTGGCATCGGTATCGGTATCGGTGTGCTCATCCTGCCGTTCCTCGGAATCTGGATGATCGTCGCGACCCTGCGCGCGGGCATCGAACACCAGAAGCTCGCGCGGATCATGGCCGAGGAAGGTCGCGAACTCGACGTCTCCGATCTCCCACGACGACCGTCGGGGCGCATCGAACGTGACGCCGCCGACGCACTCTTCGCCGAGGTGAAACTCGAGTGGGAGGCCGACCCTCAGAACTGGCGCAACACCTACCGCATCGCTCGCGCCTATGACTACGCGGGCGACCGTGGTCGTGCCCGGCAGATGATGAAACGTGCTGTCGCACAGTTTCATGAGTCCCCGGACGGAACCGCGTCGTGAGTCGTCTGCTGATCGTGCACCACACCCCGTCACCGCATTGCCAGGCGATGTTCGAGGCGGTGATCGCCGGTGCGACCGACCCCGAGATCGAGGGCGTCGAGGTGGTGCGCCGGGCGGCATTGTCGGTGTCGACGAGCGACTTCCTCGACGCGGACGGCTACGTGCTGGGCAGTCCGGCGAACCTCGGGTCGATCTCAGGTGCTCTCAAGCACGCCTTCGATTGCTCGTACTACCAGATCCTCGATTCCACGCGTGGCCGTCCGTTCGGCTTGTACCTGCATGGCAACGAGGGGACCGAAGGCGCGGAAAATGCCGTCGACCGGATCACCGCCGGGCTCGGCTGGGAGAAGGCCGCCGAGTACGTGATCGCGTCGAACAAGCCGGACAAGGCGGTTCTTGAGGCGTGCTGGGAACTGGGGGCGACGGTCGCCGCCGGACTGATGCCGCCGGACTGATGGAGTGCCATGTGCTTCGTGGTCGCTCACTCCCGGCGCTCGGGACAGACCGCATCGGTGACATAGGCGGCGATCGCGGCGTGGATGAGGAACCGGCCCGGCGAGAGCAGTTCTGCGAAGGTCATACTGACCACGAACTCCAGGGCTGTCCGCGGATCGGGGTGCAGGTGGCGAGCGAGTTCGGAATTCTCCACGTGGATCAGTGACGATGGTCCGGTGATCGGAACCGCGAATCATCCAGGGTGTCGGGGCGGCTCCGTCGAAGCGCAGCACTGCCTGGATGGTCTCGTTGGCGGCGTTGACGTCGAGCACCTCGCGAAGCAGCGTATGGATGGCGTCGAGTTCCGCGTCGATCAACGCCGCGATCAATTGATCGCGAGAGGCAAACCGACGGTTCACCGTTGCGCGGCTCAGGCCGGACTCTGTGGCGACGGCCGCGAATGTCAGGGCACCCACGCCGACACGTCGGAGACTGCGCGCGCCGCACACGGATGTGAATTCCCTCAACTCGACCCTCGCCGGTCGAGCCGGGAGCACCGGTTCTCCTATGTCGCCGAGGCGTCTCGCCGGGGCGGCACACCTGATTCGATCGTGACGATCGATCACCAGAACGGGGGATGCCGTCGCTACACCGTCGATGACGGTTCGACGGTGTGTGAGCTACTCTTCGCGGCCGAACCCGATGCCGACGGGGCGGAGGGGAGGGGTGACTGCTGACCCTCGAACATGTTCCGGCGCGCTGCGGTGTTCCCGGATGATCGTGCTCCCGGCCGAGGATCGATCCGGTCGCGGTCCGATGGCGACCGCCACGCTCGAGGGTCACGTTCCGATGACCTTCGACGGGGCGTTCGCCGCTCTCGGGTGATCGACCTCAGCCGATCTCGATGTGCACCGTACCCTCGTCGTCGACGCGCACCCCATAGGAGGTCGTCGAGTTCCCGTCGAAAGCCGTCTCGGCGCCGGTGCACAGGTCGAAGGTGTGATTGTGCAACGGGCACACGACGACCCGCGCGTCGAGGAGTCCGTCGGCCAGGGGACCCCCGCGGTGTGGGCACACGGCATCGAGTGCGCGCAGGGTGTCGTCGCGGAGCCGGAACACCGCGATCTGGCGGTCGCCGACCCCGAATGCGCGTCCTTCGCCGGGTGGGATCTCGTCGAGTCGTGCGACAGCGTGTTCGGTCATCGGACCGGGACCTGAGGGAGTGGGAGAAGTGGTAGAGCGGAACGGAATTGGCCCGGGGTCACCGGATCCTTGCCGTCGAGCCACGGGTCCCGGTACGCGTCCACCGATTCCTGCATGCGTGAATCCAGTTCGGCCGCAAGGCCGTCGCTGTCGTCGACGACGACCGCCCGTATCCGCTCGATTCCGTATCGCGGCACCCAGGCGTAGGTGCGTTCCAGCCATTTCGCGTTCTCGCGGTAGAACTGCAGGAATCGGCCCGTCAGGGTGATGACCTCGTCGGCGGTGTCGACGGTTGCGAGCAGATCGCCCTTGCGGATGTGGGCGCCCGCCGCACCGCCGACGTAGATCTCCCAGCGTCCGCCATCGATGGCCACCACGCCGAGGTCCTTGCACAATGCCTCGGCGCAGTTGCGGGGGCAGCCGGTGACCGCGAGTTTCATCTTGGCCGGTCCGGCGATCCCCTGGAACCGGGTCTCGAGGTCGATGCCCAAAGCCGTCGAGTCGCCAACCCCGAATCGGCAAAAGTCCATCCCCACACACGTTTTCACCGTGCGGAAACTCTTGCCGTAGGCATATCCGGACGGCATGTCGAGATCGGCCCACACCTTCGGTAGGTCTTCCTTGCGGATACCGAGGAGGTCGATGCGTTGTCCGCCGGTGAGTTTGATCATCGGGACGTCGTACTTCTCGGCGACGTCGGCGATGGTGCGCAGTTGGTCGACGCTGGTCACCCCGCCCCGCATCTGAGGCACCACCGAGAAGGTGCCATCACGTTGGATGTTCGCGTGCACCCGGTCGTTGATGAAGCGTTCGGCGCGTTCATCGATGAAGTCGGCGCCCCACATCATCTCCAGCAGCGACGACAGTGCCATCTTGGAGTTGGCATCCTCGGCGCCGTCCGGCGCGAGAGCGGCGAACACCGATGTGACGGAGTGCAACCGCAGTTCGCGGATCAGCCGCATCAGTTCCGGCTTCTCGTAGGGGATGGACGGCACATACCAGTTCACCGACGGATCCTCGGTGACGGCGTCACCGGCAGCCCACTCGACGATCTGGGAGACCAGTGATGTACATGAGCCGCACCCCTTGCCCGCGCGGGTCTGCGCCATCACGCCGCCGACCGATGTCGTTCCGGCCGAGACACATCCGACGATGGTCTTCTTGTTCACGCCGTTGCAGTTGCACACCTGGGCGTCGTCGGCGAGCTCGGCAACGCCAGTTTCCGCGTCGGGGGTGCCGACGTCGAACATCAGCGACACCCGCTCATCCGGAAGCGGTGTGCGCTGATCGAAGGCCTGCAGCAGGAACGACACCTTGCTGACGTCACCGACGAGGGTCGCGCCGATCAATCGGTTGTCACGGATCACGACGGTTTTGTACACGCCGTGACGCGGCTCGTAGAACTGGACGAACTCGTCGTCGGGGTGTTCCGGGTGTTTGACGCCCATCTGGGCGACGTCGACGCCGGCCACCTTGAGTTTCGTCGAGGTCCGCGAGCCGTGATAGGCGGCCGCGCGGTCGTGTCCGGTCAGGTGCGCGGCGAGGATCTTGGCCTGCTCCCACAACGGCGCCACCAAGCCGTACACCTGCCCGCGGTGCTGCGCGCATTCACCGACGACGTAGACGTCGTCGTCATCGATCGAGCGCATGTGATCGTCGGTGACGATGGCGCGTTCGACGGTCAGGCCCGCTGCGCGGGCAAGCCCGACGTTGGGGCGGATGCCGGTGGACAGCACCAGCATGTCGCAGTCGAGGGTCGTGCCGTCGGCGAAGCCGATCCCGGTGATAGCCCGGCGCTCGTCGGAAAAGGCCGTGGTGGTGCGTTTGTCGGTGACCACATCGATCCCGATGTCGCTGATGGCGCGGCGCAGCACCGCGCCGCCGGTCTCGTCGAGCTGGGCGTTCATCAGTACCGGTCCGGAATGGATCACGGTGGCCGCCACCCCGCGGCTCTGGAGTCCGCGGGCCGCCTCCAACCCGAGGAGTCCGCCACCGACGATCGCGGCGCGTGAGCGGCCCGGCGCGTACTCGATCATCGCGGTCGTGTCGTCGAGGGTACGAAACCCGAACACCCCGGATACCAGTGTCGTGTCGTCGACCCAGAGGCCATCGATCGGCGGCAGGAACGCCCGGCTCCCGGTCGCGATGATCAGTTTGTCGTAGGCCACGATCGAACCGTCGTCGGCGAACACCCGCTTGGCGAAGGTGTCGATGCGCACCACACGCACACCGGCACGCAACTCGATGTCGTTGTCGTCATACCAGGCCAGGCTGTTGAGGTAGATCCCGTCCGGGGTCTCCGACCCGGCCAGCACATTGGACAACTGGATGCGGTTGTAGTTGCCGTACGGTTCGTCACCGAAGACGACGATGGCAAACTGTTCGCCACCGCCGAGTGCGAGGATCTCCTCGAGTGCACGCGCGCCGGCCATCCCGTTGCCGATGACCACCAGCAATGCGCGGTCGGCCCGTGACGGGTGAGAAGCGGTGGCCGACATCAGAACTCGACCAATCCGAGGTCGATGATGAGGGTGCCGGTGGTGTCCTTGTCCGCGGTGACGTGCAACTCCACCACCTCCCCGGCATCGAAATCCTCGACCAGACGCAGCGGTACGTGCGTTGTGCCCTTCGCGCCGATCGGGAAGTACCGGACCGGCACACCGTTACGCAGCAGTGTGACGGTGACGAGTTCGTTGCTGCTGTTACCACCGCGAAAGTAGACCGCCTGCAGCGTCTTTCCGTCGGACACCGTGAGGGTCAGTGACTCGTCGATCGGTGCGAGACTGTCGAAGCCGTTGCCGGTGAACGGGAATCGGCCTTGCAGGAATCGCGGTGTGCTGGCATCGCTCATGGGGCATCCGTCCTGGGGTGATGGATATCTGGGGGTGATGGATATCTGGGGGTGATGGATATCTGGCGGCATCGACAGATGGTGGTGGTCAGGGCTGGTCAGTAGACATCGCGGACGTAGCGTTTCTCGGCAGACAGGGCCTTGACGTAGGCCTGTGCACTGGGACCGGACAGTTTTCCGTGTTGGGCGACGACGGCGGTCAAGGCGGCGTCGACGTCGCGGGCCATCCGGGTCCGATCGCCGCACACGTAGAAGTGGGCGCCCGCATTCAGCCACTCCCACAGCTGTTTTCCCTTGGCCATCATCCGGTCCTGCACATAGATCTTGCGGTCCTGATCGCGGGAGAACGCGAGGTCGAGGTCGGTGAGGAGGCCGTCGGCGTGAAAGCCCTCGATCTCGTCCCGATAGTAGAAGTCGGTGGCCGCGTGTTGCTCACCGAAGAACAGCCAGTTCTTTCCGGTGTGTCCCAGTGCGCGACGCTCCTGGAGGAACCCGCGGAAGGGCGCGATGCCGGTGCCCGGTCCGACCATGATCATCGGCGTGTCCGAGTCCGCCGGCGGACCGAAATGCGCCGACGGCGCGACCCACACACCGATCTCGTCGTCGCCGGCGTGATCGGCGAGGTAGGTCGAGCAGACCCCGTGGCGGGGCACGCCGTGGACGTTGTACCGCACCGCCGACACCGTCAGCTGCACCTCGCCGGGATTCTCCAGTTGCGACGACGAGATCGAATACTGGCGTGGGGCAAGCGGGGTGAGAACGGCGAGCCAGTCGTCGGCGGAGGCGCGGATTCTGTGCTCGCCCAGCAGGTCCGCGAGCTGTCGGCCCCACGACCAATCGTCGAACGTGGCGCGCTCGGCGCCGGCGAGCCCTTGCAGGTCCTCGGACCCGCACCGCTGCGCGACGAACGACACCAGGGGCTGGGTGAGGCGCGCGATGTCGAGCTTGTCGCGCAACGCCATGCGCAGGTCCATGTCGGTGCCGCCGATCGAGACCACCGACGATCCGTCGAGGCCGGTGAGCTCCAGGACGTGCTCGACCAGTGCCGGACTGTTGCGCGGCATCACCCCGACGGCATCGCCCGCGGTGTAGGTGAGTGTTCCTTCGGGAAGCGCAAACCCGATCTGGCGCACATCCTTCTGCGATCCGGCGCCGGTGAGGACGGTATTGCGGATCAGCCGCGTCGGCAAGGGGTTCTTACGGCCGTAGCCCACCGGCCGCGCGGACGACGGTTGCGCAGACGCCGGGGCCGGGGACGGGACGGACGACGTCACGGCATCCGCCGCCGCGAGGTTCTCGGTGACGGTATGCAGCCAGGCGGCGGCACTGTCTTCGAATTCCGGTTCACAGTCGGTGCGTTCGGCCAGGCGCGTCGCGCCGAGTTCGGCGAGGCGCGCGTCGAGTTTGCGGCCGAAGCCGCAGAACTCGTCGTAGCTGGGATCGCCGAAGGCGAGCACCGAATAGCGCAGCGCCGAGAGTGAGGGTGCGTCGGCGGCGCTGAGGCGGTCCCAGATGGCGCTCGCATTGTCGGGTGGATCGCCGTCGCCGGTGGTGCTGGTCACGAACAGTGCGGTGCCGCCGGAGGTCAGGGAGTCGAGCCCGGCCTCGTCGAGGGTGCGCAGATCTCCGGTCATCCCCGCCGAGGTCAGCGCGTCCACGACGGTGGGCACGTAGTCCTCGACGGTGCCCGTCTGCGACGCCCAGAGGACCGCCACGGCGCGCCGATCCGGCGACGGCGCGTCACCGGAGGAGTGGCCGGCCGGGGACGGTGTGGCCGTACGCGAGAACGTCCCCGCCAGAACGCCGTTCACCCATGCCCGGTCACGCTCGGACAGGGGGGCATCGGCGGGCAGGGTCGGGACGCCCGGATGGGCCGCCGATGATGCGAGACCGGCCAGCACACCCGCCAGATACGAGCCGGCGACCGGATCGAACGCCGGTGGCGCGACGGGGCCGATGCCCAGCGCATCGGCGAGGGCGTTGCTCGGGGTGCCGACCTCCTGGGGTCGGGCACCCGGCGCCTGGGGGTCGATCGCAGCCGGGGCCGGAGCCGGCGCGAGCGCCACCGCACAGGCCTTGAACTCCGGTTGCAGCGAATCCGGGTCGACGGCGTCGTTGGTGATGGCGTTGATCGCGAGGTTCGCGCCGAACATATCGCTCCAATGAAACGGTGCGAAACAAGTACCGGGGCGTACGCGGTCGGTGACCACGGCCGGTAGCACCGCCTGGCCGCGGCGGGAGGACACGCGAACCGGATCACCGTCCTGGACCGACATGCCCGCGGCGTCGTCGGGGTGGATCTCGACGAAGGGGGCCGGGTTGAGTTTGTTGAGCTTGGCCACCCGGCCGGTCTTGGTCATCGTGTGCCACTGATGCTGGAGCCGACCGGTGTTGAGGACGAACGGGAAACCGTCGTCGGGCATCTCGGCGGGGGGCAGGCCCGGGCGGGCGTGAAAGACGGCGCGGCCGTTGGCGGTCGGGAACGCGAGCCGGGGCCGGGTGCCGTCGGCGCGGGCCAGCAGGCGTTGGCTGCGACCGTCGTTGAGGTAGCGGACCGGATGACGGTCGTCGGGATCGTCGGGCGGGCACGGCCACTGCACCGGGGTGCGGCGCAGGAGATCATAGGAGACACCGCGGATGTCCCAGCCGGTCAACGGATTCCAGAACCGTTGGATCTCGGTGAAGACGTCCTCGGCGTGGGAATGGGCGAACGATTCGGCGTATCCCATGGCGCGCGCGACGCGGGCGATGAGTTCCCAGTCCGGTGTGGCGTCTCCCGGCGGTGGCACGGCAGCCTGATACAGCGTCAGGTTGCGTTCCGAATTGACCATCACCCCTTCGGATTCGGTCCACATCGCGGCGGGCAGTGCGACGTCGGCGTAGGCGAGGGTCTCGTTGTCGGCGAACACATCCTGCACGATCACCAGCTCGCATCGCTGTAACGCCTCGATGACGGTCGCCCGATTCGCGACGCTGGCAACGGGATTGGTGCAGATGATCCAGCAGGCCCTGATCTCACCCGCGGCCATCTTCTCGAACATGTCGATGGTGCCGCGGCCGACCTCGGCGCGGATGGTGCCGCGGGGCAGACCCCATGCGTCCTCGGTGAAGTCGCGGTCGGCCTTGGACAGGACCGAGCGTTGACCGGGCAACCCCGGACCCATGTATCCCATCTCGCGGCCACCCATCGCATTGGGCTGCCCGGTGAGGGAGAAGGGTCCGCTGCCCACCCGGCAGATCGCGCCGGTCGCCAGGTGCAGATTGCACAGGGCGTTGGTGTTCCAGGTGCCGTGGGTACTCTGATTGAGTCCCATGGTCCAGCAACTCATCCAGTTGGGCGCCGCGGCAATCCAGCGTGCGAGGGTCTCGACGTCCGCGGCGGGCACGCCGGTGATTCGTTCGACCTCGGCGGGTGGGTAGTCCGCCAGGAACTCGGGCATGGCGTCGAAGCCGTCGGTGAACTCGGCGATGAAGTCGTGGTCGACGGCATCGGCGGCGATGAGCAGGTGGAGGAGCCCGTTGAGGAGGGTGAGATCGGTGCCCGGGCGCACCTGGAGGAACAGATCGGCCTTCTCGGCGGTGGCGGTGCGTCGCGGATCGACCACGACCAGTTTCGCGCCCGCCTTGACCCGTTCCATCATGCGCAGGAACAGGATCGGGTGGCAGTCGGCCATATTCGACCCGATGACGAGGAACAGGTCGGCGTGGTCGAAGTCCTGATACGACCCGGGTGGCCCGTCGGCGCCGAGCGACTGCTTGTATCCGGTCCCCGCACTCGCCATGCACAGTCGTGAGTTCGACTCGATGTGCACCGAGCGCAGCATGCCCTTGGCGAGTTTGTTGGACAGGTACTGCGATTCGAGCGACATCTGCCCGGACACGTAGAGCGCCACCGAGTCCGGCCCGTGCTCGTCGATGATCGCACGGAGTCGCCGGGCCGCGTGGTCGATGGCGTCGGACAGCGCCACCGCCTCCCGGTCGGCGGAGCGGTCGGTGCGTAGCGACGCCTTCTCCATCCGACCCGGTGCCGCCAGCATGTCGGCGGTTGTAGAGCCCTTGGTGCACAGTCGGCCGAAGTTCGTCGGATGATCCTTGCGTCCCACGGTTTTCGCGATCACCCGGGTGCGCGGCGTGGACGGCGACTCGTCGACCTTGAGTACCATCCCGCATCCCACACCGCAATAGGCACACAGGGACTGGACGTCGGACATGACCGTCACACCCGCTGCCGGTGGCCGGCTGCGACACATGCATCCCGGTATCGGGCGGCCATCAGATCCGCGATCCGGGGGTCCGCGCCGAGCGGAGCGGCTACTCCCGTAGCGCCCAGCGAATGCAACCTCTGGTGAAAGAGACCGGGAGCCAACAGGTATGACGCGATGAACACCCGACGGCGCCGACGCGACACCGTGGACACCACGTCGGCGATGGCCGGTTGTGCGGTGGCGATGTAGCCCACCGGCACCTCGCCGTGGACACGATCGGCGAGATGTGTTGCGGCACGTTCGACCTCGGCGAGCGCCTGCGGGTCCGACGAGCCGGCCGCGGCCATCACCACGCGGTCGCCGGGTCGCGCGCCCGCCTCACGCAGACGCTCGACCATGATGTCGGCGAGAACGGGATCGGGTCCGAGATTGCTCGCGACCACCGCATCGGAATGCCCGCTGGCCAGCACGTGATCGGGAATATCTTGTCGCACATGGTATCCCGAGGCGAGGAAGGCGGGCAGGACGACGGCCGGCACGGCCTCGTCGGAGAGCAGTTCCGACGGTGACGGGCCGAGTACGTCGACGAATGCGACGCGGGTGGCGCCGATGCGCTCGGAGGTCAGTTGCGCAAGGCGGGCGACGGTGGTGACTCCGTGGGGTGAACGCGTGCCGTGGGCCACCATGATCGGTGCCCGCGGGGCGGTCTCGTGAACGCCGTTGCGCGGAGCGTGGTCAGTCATCGTCTTCTCCTTCCGATTCGTCGTATTCGAGGTCGACGGCGAGCCGATAGCCACGTTTGACCACGGTCTGGATCATCTTCGGGTTGCCCAGCGCACCGCGCAGACGCGTCACCGCCATCTCCACCGCGTGGGTGTCGGTACCGCCCCCGGGCAGATGATCGAGGAGGTCGGGGCGTGAGATCACGTGTCCCGGAATTTGTGTCAGGGCACGGAGCAACACCAGCCCGGTGGTCGAGAGCTCGCGGGGAGTGCCGTCGATCACCACGCCGGAGGCGCGCACGGTCAGCTCCGAGCCCGCGACGTGAAACGTGCGGGCTCGCCGCGGTACCTCGTCGGCGATGAGCCGGGCCAGCGCGCCGAGCCGAAAACGCTGGGGCTGCATGGTCGGCACGCTCAGCGCCTGCAGTGGACCGGCGGTCACGTTGCCGACGCAGAACGCCGGTACGCGGGTGCGCATCGCGTGCAGCAACGCTTCGAGCACGCCGAGCTTGTCGGCCTGCCCCAGCATCGATGCCACCGCCGGGGCGGAGGTGAAGGTGATGGCATCGAGGGTCGAACCCACGACCGCGTCGATCATCAGTGCCATCGGTTCGGGGTTGTCCGGCGGAACCCAGCGGTAGACGGGGATCGGGATGATGGTGGCCCCGGCCTCGCGCAGCACCATCGCCAGGTCGGGCAAGGGCTCCCATTCGGTGGTCGCCCCGTGCAACTGCACGGCGACCCGAAGACCGTCGACTCCCTCGTCGAGGAGTTCCTCGATCAGTTCCGAGGATGACTCGCTCGGCGGCGACCACTGCTCGTGCAACCCGGCGGCGCGGACCGCGCCCTTGGCCTTGGGGCCGCGCGCGAGGATTCGGGTGCGGCCCAGACAGGTCACCAGGTCGTCGGCGAGGCCCCATCCGTCGGCGGCCTCCACCCAACCGCGGAATCCGATGCCGGTGGTTGCGACGGTGATGTCGGGTGGGTCGGCGAGGACGGCGTCGGTGGCGTGGCGCAACTCGTCGTCGTCGACGAGCGGGATGATCCGGATGGCCGGGGCGTGCATCACCCGGGCGCCGCGCCGTTCCAGGAGAGCGGCGAATTCGTCGGCCCGTCGCGCCGCGGTCACACCGATCGTGGCGCCGGCGAGCGGGAGGTCGGTGGGAGCGGTCACCGACTGTTCCCCGTCGCGGTCACACTAGCCGGTGACCGGCCGGTCGACGGGGCAGTGCGGTGGCCGATCTGGACGTCACCGTCGACGACGCGCACCGCGTACACCGGGAGTGCGACGGTCGCGTCATCGAGGCATTCGCCGTCGTCGAGCGAGAAGACCTGCTTGAGCAGGGGTGACGCGACGGTCGGCACACCGTCGCGGTCGCCGACCAATCCGCGTGACATCACCGCGGCACGCCCGAACGGATCGATGTTGCCCACCGCGCGTACGTCGGGGGCTCCGGACTCGTCGGTGCCGAGGTAGAAGACCGCCACCTGCCGGTCATCGAGCAGGGCGGCGACACCGCGGCCGGGAACGAGGTCGGCGAGTGGGCAGACGTGAACCCAGGTGCGCGATTCGACGATGGTCATCGTTGGTGTTCCCTCTCAGATGGTGCTGGGCTGGGTGCGGGCACCGGCACGGACGGCCGGTTCACCGAGGAGTACCGGAACCTTGCGGGCGCCGGAGTCGTCGAAGGCGATTGTCGGGTCCGGGGTGTCCGGGGCATTGACGAACGACACGAACCTGCGCAGTTTGTCCTCGTCGTCGAGGACGGCCGCCCACTCGTCGCGGTAGCCGGCGACGTGACGTTCCATGGCCGCTTCGAGATCCCCGGCGATCTCCAGACTGTCGGCGCAGATGATTTCCCGCAACTTGTCCAGGCCACCGTCGAAGGCCTGCTGCCACGGCGCGGTGCGTTGCAGCCGATCCGCGGTGCGGATGTAGAACATCAGGTACCGGTCGATGTAGCCGATCAGGGTGTCGTCGTCGATCCCGGACGCCAGCAGCTGCGCATGGACCGGATTCTGGCCGCCGTTGCCGCCGACATACAGATTCCAGCCGGCCTCGGTGGCGATCACGCCGACGTCCTTGCCGCGCGCCTCGGCGCATTCGCGTGCGCACCCCGAGACACCGAACTTGAGCTTGTGCGGCGACCGCAGTCCCCGATAGCGGGTCTCCAGCCGGACGGCCATCGCCACCGAATCCTGCACGCCGTACCGGCACCAGGTGGATCCGACGCAGCTCTTCACCGTGCGCAGACTCTTGCCGTAGGCGTGGCCGGATTCCATCCCGGCGTCGACGAGGCGCCGCCAGATCAGGGGGAGTTGTTCGACGCGGGCGCCGAACATGTCGATCCGCTGGCCGCCGGTGAGTTTGGTGTACAGCCCGAAATCGCGGGCGATCTCGCCGATCACGATGAGCTGCTCGGGGGTGACCTCCCCGCCGGGCATGCGGGGCACCACCGAATAGGTGCCGTTGCGTTGCAGATTGGCCAGGAAGTGGTCGTTGGTGTCCTGCAGGGCGGCTTGCTCACCGTCGAGGATGTGATCACTGGACGTCGAGGCCAGGATCGACGCCACGGTCGGCTTGCAGATCTCACATCCGCGTCCGGTCCCGAAGCGGCTCAACAACTCCGAGAAGGTGCGGATGCCGGTGGCCGCGACGATCGAGAACAACTCGGACCGTGACTGGGTGAAGTGCTCACACAAGGCCGTCGGCAGGTCGACGCCGGATTCGGCGAGCAACCGGGTCAGCGACGGCACGCAGCCGCCGCAGGTGGTGCCGGCGCCGGTGCACTTCTTGAGGTCGGCCACCGTGCACGCGCCCTCGGCGATGGCGCCGCAGATACTGCCCTTGGACACCCCGTTGCAGGAGCAGACCTCCGCGTCGTCGGGCAGTGCCGACAGACCGACACCCTCCGACGCGCCGCCGGCCGGTGCGATGAACGAGGCGGGATCACCCGGAAGTGCCTGTCCCACCAACGGTTTGAGCATCGCGTAGGCGTCGGCATCGCCGACCAGGATGCCGCCGAGCAGGGTGGTGGCGTCGTCGGAGATGACCAGTTTCTTGTAGGTGCCGGCCACCGGGTCGGAATGCACGATCTCCAGGGCGCCCGGTGTGGTGGCCATGGCGTCGCCGAAACTCGCCACATCGACGCCGAGGAGTTTGAGCTTGGTCGACATGTCGGCGCCGGTGAACTCCTCGTCGGCGACGTCGATGATGTCGGCGGCGGCGATGGCGGCCATCGTGTAACCGGGTGCCACCAGGCCGTAGCACCGACCGTTGACCGCGGCCACCTCGCCGATGGCATAGATGGCGGGATCGCTGGTGCGGCAACGGCTGTCGGTGATGATGCCACCGCGCTCACCGACCTCGAGTCCGGCGGCGCGGGCCACGGCGTCGCGGGGCCGGACGCCGGCGGAGAACACCACGAGCGCGGCGTCGAGCGTGCTGCCGTCGGAGAGGGCGACCTCCAGCATGCCCGGCGCGGAAGCGCTGGGGGCGTCGGCGATGGCCGTGGTGGACACCCCGGTGTGCACACTCAGACCCAGGTCGGTGACCAACCCGGCCAGCAGCGCACCGCCACCGTCGTCGACCTGCAGCGGCATCAGGCGAGGTGCGAACTCGACGACATGCGGTGACATCCCCAGCAGGCGAAGCGCATTGGCGGCCTCCAGGCCGAGGAGCCCGCCGCCCACCACGACACCCGGTGTGCCCGGCCCGGCCGCCTCGGCCGCGGCCCGGATCTCGTCGAGATCGGCGAGGGTGCGGTAGACGAAACTGCGCGGATGATCCGCTCCGGCGACCGGCGGGACGAACGGGTACGACCCGGTGGCCAGCACCAGGGTGTCGTAGCCGATGATCTCGCCGGTGCTCGTCGTCACGCGGCGGGTATCCCGGTCGATGACTGCGGCCGACTCGCCGAGACGCACCTCGACCATCTCGTCACCCGGATAATCGTTGCCAGGCAACGCCATTGACGCCGGATCCCACGCGCCGACATAACCGGACAACCCCACCCGGTCGTAGGCCGCGACCGGCTCCTCACTGAGCACCACGACCCGGCAGGTGTCGGCGACGTCGCGGCGACGGAGTTCCTCGACGAAGCGGTGACCGACCATCCCGTGTCCGACGACCACGACGGTGCGCAGATCGGTGGCGATGTGCAGATCGGAGGTGCTGCGTGGATCGGATGTGGTGTGCTGCGACATTGGTGTCCTCGTGGGCTGGTGGTGGTCGGTTCAGACGCGGGCGTCGCTGGGTGCGGCCACCGTGATGTCCGAGGTGGCGCTCGGCGCGGTGTTGCTCTGGTCGGCGTCGTCGAGGTGGATCTCGCGTCGGGCATAGAACCACCAGGTGACCGCAGCGGCCAGGGCGTAGAAGCCCAGGAACACCCAGAATGCCGCGGTGGCAGACTGATTCGCCTTGTAGCTGGTACGCAGGACCAGGTTGATGCCCACGCCACCCATGCCGCCCAGGGCGCCGGCGATGCCGATCAGCGCGCCGGACATCTTCCGTGACCAGATCACCTTGCCCATCGCGTCGAGGGTGGTGTTGGCGCGGGCCTTGTGCTCGAAGACGGTCGGGATGATCTTGTACACCGAGCCGTTGGCGATCCCCGAGATCAGGAACAGCAGGACGAATCCGACGATGAAGGCGGCCAGTTGCGGGGTTTCGATGCGGTGGGCGGGGTGACCGTCGGCGATGGTGCCGGCGACGACGAGGATGGCCGCCGAGGCGATCATGGCGCCGAAGCAGGCCAGGGTGATGCGGCCGCCGCCGAAGCGGTCGGCGAGTTTGCCGCCGTAGGGGCGGGCGATCGATCCGAGCAGCGGACCGATCCATGCGATCTGGGCCGCCGCCAGGGTCGGGTTCGCCGCGCCGGACGACTTGAAGCTCAGCTGCAGTACTTGGGTGAACGCGAAGCTGAATCCGATGAACGAACCGAACGTACCGATGTACAGCAGCGAGATGAGCCAGGTGTCGCGGTACTTCAGGCAGTCGAACATGGAGCGGTAGCTGGCGGTCTGGTGATCCAGATTGTCCATGTAGATGGCGGCGCCGATACCGGCGAACGCCAGGGCCACCAGGTAGATGGCGCAGATGATCTCGGGGCGGTCGGTGGTCAGCCAGATGACGACCAGGCCGATGAGCTGGATGACCGGGACGCCGATGTTGCCGCCGCCGGCGTTGAGTCCCAGCGCCCAGCCCTTGAGTCGCTGCGGGTAGAAGGCGTTGATGTTGGTCATCGACGAGGCGAAGTTGCCGCCGCCCAGACCGGTCAGTGCCGCCGCCAGCAGGAACCAGCCGAATCCGAACTCGCCGGGGTTGAGCATCAGGACCATCACCAGCGAGGTGGGGATCAGCAGTACGACGGCGGAGAAGATGGCCCAGTTGCGCCCGCCGAATTTCGCCGTCGCCTGGGTGTAGGGGATGCGCAGGCACGAACCGACGAATGCAGCGGTCGCGGTGATCGCGAACTTCTGATCCACGGAGATGCCGTACGCGGGCGTCATGAACAGGACCATCACCGAGAAAAGCGACCAGATCGAGAAGCCGATGTGCTCGCAGACGATGGACCAGGTGAGGTTGCGGCGGGCGATCTGCGCGCCGCCGCTGTCCCAGGAGTCGCGGTCTTCGGGATCCCAGCCGGTGATGTGGTGTTTGCGGGTGTAGGTGTAGGCAGCCATCGGGCGTCATTCCTCGGGGTGGGCGTGTGTCGGCTGAGGCGTCCTCAGATGCGGAGTTCTCAGATGGGGGACTCGTCGACGGCGACGAGGTTGTCCTTAACGGTAGGAAGCCGGGATTGCCACGACTTATCTCAGCGTGAACCCGCGGTCACTTTCTGCTCACCGACCCGCGGCGGCGAGTGTGAGACCGATTGTGGGGACCGATGTCGGGCGAATCCGTGCCGTCGAAGTGTGCAGGTGCGTGCACACGCCGTCGTACCGTGTGATGCTGGGAGTTCTGCGTCCGGTACTCCGACCGGCAACAATGCGACGAAAGCGGTGCGAGTGGTCTCGGCGATCGGATCGGTCCTTCCCATTGCGATCGCGCTCGCCATCGCACCGTTGACCATCATCAGTGGCATCGTCCTGCTCCTCGGCGAGCGAGGGCGCCTCAAGGCGGCATTGTTCGGCGGTGGGTGGTTCGTGGTCATCGCGGCCGTCACCGCGGTGGCCTACCTGGTCACCGATGTGGCCGAGGAGGAGGACGTCGAGGTCGCCGACGACGGCGTGCACGTTCTGACCGCGGTGATCGGTGTGTTCTTCCTGGTGCTCGCGGTGGTCATGTGGTTTCGCCGGCCCCGAAGCGACGAGCCGCACGAGGAGTCGGCGCTGATCCGGCGCGTCACGGGAATGTCGCCGATCGGTGCGCTCGGACTCGGTGCGGCCGAGGGCGTCGTGGTGATCAAGAACATCCCGTTGTGTCTTGGCGCGGGCGCGGTCCTGGCGCGTTCGTCCGAGCTCGCGGCCCCGCAGGCGTGGGCGGTGATCGCCGCGTTTGCCCTGGTCGCGAGTGCGGGGGTGTTCATCCCGGTCCTCATCGCCGTGGCCGGTGGCCGGCGGCTCGATGCCCCGTTGGCTGCGACCCGGACCTGGCTCGAACACCACATGTCGCCGATCACCATCGTCACGCTGCTGGTGGTCGGCGTGTACTTCCTCCTCAAGGCCTTCACGGTCATTTGAGGTCGGGCGACCTACACTGGACCGCGTGACAACGGCCACCGACATCGCCGCCGGCGCCGCGGCGCAGATCCCCACGCCGTATGAGGATCTCCTGCGACTCGTCCTCGAGACCGGCACCCCCAAGGCCGATCGCACCGGCACCGGCACCCGAAGCCTGTTCGGCCATCAACTCCGATACGACCTGGCGCAGGGCTTCCCGCTGATCACCACCAAGAAGGTGCATCTGAAGTCGATCATCTACGAACTGTTGTGGTTCCTCCGGGGTGATTCGAATGTGCGCTGGCTGCAGGAACGCGGCGTCACCATTTGGGACGAATGGGCCGACGCGAACGGTGAGCTGGGCCCCGTCTACGGAGTGCAGTGGCGGTCCTGGCCCACGCCGTCGGGGGAGCAGATCGATCAGATCTCCGCGGCGCTGGACATGCTCAAGACCAACCCGGATTCGCGACGCAACATCGTCTCGGCATGGAACGTCGGGGAGATCCCGCAGATGGCACTGCCGCCGTGCCACGCGTTCTTCCAGTTCTACGTCGCCGACGGCAAACTCTCGTGCCAGCTGTATCAACGTAGCGCCGACCTGTTCCTCGGCGTGCCGTTCAACATCGCCTCCTACGCACTGCTGACTCACATGATGGCGCAGCAGGCCGGACTCGATGTCGGGGAGTTCGTCTGGACCGGCGGGGACTGCCACATCTACGACAATCACATCGAGCAGGTCACCCGGCAGCTCTCGCGTGAGGCGTACCCGTATCCGACGTTGGTGATGCGGCACCGGGATTCGATCTTCGACTACGAGTTCGACGACATCGAGGTGCTCGGGTATCAATCGCACCCGGGGATCAAGGCGCCCGTCGCCGTCTGACGCCCACTCGACGGAATTCGGCGCCCACTCGGCCGGATAGGACGCCCACTCGACGGAATTCGGCGCCCACTCGACGGTAGGGTGGACGACATGATCACGCTGATCTGGGCGCAGGATCGGGCCGGGGCCATCGGCCGAGACAACACCATCCCGTGGCGGGTGCCCGAGGACATGGCCCGGTTCCGGGCGATCACCGGCACGCACGCCGTGGTGATGGGCCGCAAGACCTGGGAGTCGCTGCCGGAGCGGTTCCGCCCGCTGCCGGGGCGACGCAACATCGTGGTGACCCGTTCGGTGGACTATCGGGTGGACGGCGCCGACGTCGTGCACACCGTCGACGATGCGATCGCGCTGGCCGGGGTGGATGTGGTGGTCATCGGCGGCGGCGAGATCTATTCGGCCGCCATGGATCGGGCCACTCACCTGCGCGTCACCGAAATCGACGTGCTCGTCACCGGCGCCGACGCCTTTGCGCCGTCGGTCGACGAATTACGCTGGGACACCGTCGAAACGAGTGAGTGGCAGCGGTCGCGCACCGGTACCCACTACCGGTTCCTCGATTACGTCCGGCATTTGTGAGCGGGGCGTCGTCGATCGATGTCCGCTGACCTCACGCCGACGCAGGCGCGGCGTGTCGCCCTGACCGCTCAGGGGTTCACCGATCGTCGGCCCACCGGTGCGCCGACGATGCGACTTGTCGAACGAGTTGTGCAGCGTACCAAACTGTTTCAGATGGACTCGGTAAACATCGCAGTCCGTGCGCATTACCTGCCGCTGTTCAGTCGGCTCGGTGCCTACGATCGTGGACTCCTCGATCGCGCCGCCTGGCGACCGGGCCGGGGGCGCCGAGTGCTCACCGAGTACTGGGCGCACGAGGCGGCGCTCATTCCCACCGACGACTGGCCGCTGTTCGGCTTCCGGATGGCCGAGTTCCGCGACGGCCGGTATCAACACACCCGAGATATGATGCGGCGCAACCGAACCCTGGCCGCCGACATCCGTGACGTGATCGCCGCCGGCGGGCCGATGATTCCCCGGCGCATCGAGGCCGCGCTGGGCATCGAGCGGGATCCGGCCCCGTCGGGCGGCTGGTGGAATCGTGGTGAGGTCAAACACCTGTGTGAGGCGATGTTCGCCGCCGGCGAGTTGGCCGCCACCCGCGACGACGCGTTCGGCCGACACTATGACCTCGCCGAACGGGTGCTCGGACCGGATATCTGTGCCCGGCGCGTCTCACGGGAGGACGCCCACCGCGAACTGGTGGCCCGCGCCGCCGCCGCACTGGGTGTCGCGACCGTTGCGGATCTGGCCGACTACTATCGCCTCAAGGTGGTCGACGTCCGCCCGGCCATCGACGAACTGGTATATTCCGGTGAGCTGCAGGAGGTTTCGGTATCCGGGTGGAAGGATCGGACCTATCTGCACGCCACCGCCGACGGTGGTGGCCGCGCGAAACGCTCCCGCGCACCCCACGGGACGATTCTCTCCCCGTTCGATCCGCTGGTGTTCTTCCGTCCCCGCGCCGAGCGGATCTTCGATTTCCATTACCGTATCGAGATCTACGTCCCCGAGCACAAACGCGTCCACGGGTACTACGTGCACCCGTACCTGCTCGGTGACCGGATCGCCGCCCGCGTCGACCTCAAGGCCGATCGCCGGCGGGGTGTCCTGATGGTGCCCGGCGCCTTCGTCGAAGAGGGACACGACCCGGGTGAGGTGGCAGAGAATCTCGGTGCGCACCTGCGTGAGCTGGCGCAATGGCTCGGCGTGGGCGATGTCGAGATCGGTGGTCGTGGATCGCTCGGCGCGGCACTGCGTCGAACGTTCAACTGACTGCGTCATCGTCGTGTAGCGCGCAAGGGGTCATCATCGATAGACCGGGTGAGCGTGACGCGCGCCGACGCCCGGCAACGGTCTCGATGGGATGCGGCGGTGTCGTCGGGGTGGCGCGTGGTGCATTTTCTCCGTTTTCGTGCATTCGGCGAGACGGCACATACATCGCGGCAAGCCGTTAGTGTGACAAAAGGACCAGACTTCCGGAGAGGAAACGCTGTGCACCTGTTGGGGCCGTGGAGCGAACAATCAGAGCTGGCCGGACGCGGGGGAGGCAAGGCCGGTGGCCTTCGTCTGTTGTCCGAAAGTGGTCTGCAGGTACCGGATTGGATCGTCCTGGGCACCGATGTCTTCGATCTGGTGGTGCTCGAAACCGGACTCGCGTCCGGTCTGCATCGACTCCGGACCGCGACCGAACTCGACGACGCCCTCGTCGTGGCCGCCGACGTGCGTGACGAGATCATCCACTGTGCCCTGTCTGCCGACGTGAGTGAGGTTATCCGACAGGCATATTCGCGGGTCGGTGGCTCGGCGGTGGCGGTGCGGTCGTCGATGGCGGGCGAGGACGGCGAGTATCGTTCGTACGCGGGCCAATTCGACACATTCCTGAACGTATGTGGTGAGTCCGCGGTGATCGACGCCGTGCGCGGATGCTGGGCGTCGGCGTTCTCACCACGGTCGATCGCCTATTCCCACGCTCGCGGCGGCGGTGACGCCGGCGGAGTCGCCGTCATCCTGCAACACCTCGTCGACGCCGATGCCAGCGGGGTCGTGTTCACCTGCAACCCGATCACCGGTAGCGCACAGGAGACCGTCATCAGCGCGGTGTACGGTCTCGGCGAAGGCCTGGTGTCGGGTGCGGTGGACGCCGACACCTACATCGTCGACGCCGATGGTGTGATCGGCGATACCGCCATCGGCGCCAAGGAAAGTCGTCATCGACCCGATCCGGACGGCGGAGTGCAGCAGGAGCCGGTCGGCATCACCGAGCGGGCGCGTGTGGTACTGACCTCCGCCGAGATCGGCGAATTGACCTCGGCGGCACACCATGTCGCCGACTCCGTCGGGTCACCTCAGGATATCGAGTGGGCGATCAGCGATGGCACCCTCTGGTACCTGCAGGCGCGGCCGGTGACCGCGTCGGCGCCGGCGACCACCGACGTCGGCGGACACCGTGGCGATGGCGATGTCCGCGATACTGTTGTCCGCGAGGCCATTGCGCGCGGTGCGGTTGTGCGTGGTGCCGGAGAAATGCTGGGGGACAACGAGAAGCGAATCTGGGACAACTCCAACATCATCGAGAGTTTCAACGGCATCACCTCACCGTTGACGTTCACCACCGCCGCCGACATCTACGGGCGGGTATACCTCGGCTACGCCGAATCACTGCGTGTGCCGCCTGCCCAACTCGCGCAGGTCGCGCGGTGGACCCCGGTGATGCTGGGGACCTTTCACAGCCGGGTCTACTACAACCTGGTGCATTGGTACCGAATGGTGGGTATCGCGCCCGGGTACCCGCTGAACCGCAAGGTCCTCGAGGCCGCACTCGGCGTGGCCGAACCGCTGGACACCGCGTGGGCAAAGACGTTGCGACCCTACGACTTCGCCACACCGCTGCATCGGGTGGTCGGACGTGCGGTCACCACGGTCACCTATCTGCGCCGGCTGCGCGACATCGATGCCATCGTGGCGGACTTCCTCGAGGAGTTCTATCGGGTCTACGACCGCTTCGAGGAACTGGATCTGGACTCGGTGTCCGGAGCGCAGGCCTACGCCGCCTATCGGGATGTGGACGCCGATCTGGTCCGGCGGTGGGGACCGTTGATGGTGCTCGACGCGATCCTGTTGACCCTCACCGGCTCGATGTACCTGCTGACGAAGGTGTTTCTGCCGAAGGCCCCCGAATGGTTTCTCTATGCGGTCCTCGGTCCGGGTGCCGATGTCGAATCCGCGGAGCCGGCCCGGGCGATGACCGACCTGGCCCGGCGCGCGGTCGCCGACCCCGCGGTGCGGCACCTGATCGAGACGACCGCACCCGCGCGGTGCCGTGACGCCCTGGTCGCCGGCGGGCACACCGCGTTCCTCGCCGCGGTCGAGGACTACCTGCGCCGCTACGGGTATCGGAGCCTGGACGAGTTGAAACTCGAGAGCCCCGACCTGCGTGAGGATCCGTCGTCGGTGTTCGTGATGGTGCGTAGCGCGATGACGCAGGCGCAGGACTCGTCGGTGACGCGCGGCGCGGGGAGCTCGTCGACTCCCACGGCGCAGGAGTATCTCGATGAGCACCTGGCCGGTATCCGGCGACGCATCTATGATCGCTTGCGCGCCAAGGTGTCCCGATGCGCAGCGCACCGCGAGCGGTTGAGATTTGCGCGCACCAGGGCCTTCGGGATGGTCAAGAGACTGATCCGGGTGATGGCTCGTGACCTCGTCGAGCGGGGGGTGCTGGAAAACTTCGAGGACGTTTTCGACCTCACGGTGCACGAACTGCGCCGGTGTTACGATTCCGGGCCCCCCGACGATATCGCTGACATGGTGCACGCACGACGGGCGGCGCGCCTGGACGATTCGGCGCTCGTGGCGCCGGAACGCTTCGTGACCGTCGGCGCGCAGTTCGACGACGCCGAGCTCTCGGAGCAGGGCTGGGTGCCGCTCGAGTCGATTCCACCCGCACCGACCGGCTCGGTGCTGGTCGGCACCCCCTCGTGTGCCGGGGTCGCCGAGGCCACCGCCGCGGTGGTCACGCGGCCCGACGACGTTCGTGGTGGCGTCCTGGTCGCCTACCGCACCGATCCCGGTTGGGTGGCCGCGCTGCCGTCGGCGTCGGCCCTGGTGATCGAGCGCGGCAGCCCCCTGACCCACGTCGCGATCGTCGCGCGGGAACTCGGCGTGCCGACCGTCGTACAGGTCCGTGACGTGACGGCCCGATTGCGCAGCGGAATGCGGGTCCGGGTGGACGGCACCGTAGGCACCGTGACGGTGCTGGAGTCGGCACCCGAGGACGCGGCCGATGACGCCGAACCACTTCGTGAGGAGCGACATGCGTGAACTCGACGACCTGAGCGCCACCGAAGTCATCCGGGGCTGGTTACGGAACCCGTCGCACGACCGCGGCATTCATCTGGCCGGTGAGGGGCAGGAGTGGACGTTCCGCTCCTACGGCGCCATCGCCGATCATGCGGTGCGGATCGCGGCGGACGTGCGGGAGCACGGCGTCGCCGGCGGCGACGGGGTGTGTGTCATCCTGCCGACCGACCACACCTGTGCCGCGGCGTTCTATGCGGTGTGGGTGTGCGGTGGTGTGCTGACCCCCATCGTGCCGCCGACGTTTGCCGATCTCGACCAGTACCGGTCCCACGTCGCCGTTATCATCGATCAGGCGCGGCCACGGCTGGTGGTGACCGAACCGGGACTCGCCGGGCTGGTGCGGGAGGCACTCGAGTTGTCACGTGTGCGCTGCCGGCTGCTGGAGGTGACCGATGACCCGGCGCCAACGGCGGGCGAGGGCGCCGACCTCGACGAGGTGTGGGGCCCGGCCGGCGACTGTGCGTTGCTCCAGTTCACCTCCGGATCCACCGGTGCGCCCCGAGGCGTGCGTATCTCGTGGGAGAGTCTGTCCACCAACACCGCCATGATCAGCGAGCTACTCCGGTGGCGCGACGGCGAACCGATGGCATCGTGGTTGCCCCTTTATCACGACATGGGGCTGGTGGGCGGATTCCTGACCACCGTGACCAATCAGGAGGATCTCCACCTGATGCGGCCGGATCACTTCGTCCGTGACCCCGTGCGGTGGCTACGTGCGATGACCGTCGCGCGTCACACGCCGTCGCCCTCGTTCGCGCTGGGCTATCTCGCGCACCGCATCGGGGCCGACGAGATCGCGGACCTCGATCTGTCCGGGTGGCGAACGCTCGCCGTCGGTTCCGAACCCGTCGAGATCGGCGACCTGCAGTCGTTCACCGAGCTCGCCGGTCCGTGCGGATTCGATGCCGAGGCCGTCACCCTGGCCTACGGATTGGCGGAGTCGACGTTGATGGTCTGCTCCTCGCGCCGGGACGCACCCATCACATTGGTGCGTCCGGGCGTGGGTGGACTGCGCTTCGGGTACCCCGTCGACATCGCCGAGACCCGCGAATTCTCTGCTGGTGCAACCTATTCCGGTTCCGGATGGATCGCCGGACTCGGCTGTTCGACGGCCCGTTCACAGGTCGCGATCGTCGACGACGCCGGAGACACGCTCCCCGCCGGGGTTCTCGGTGAGGTGATCGTCACCGGCAGCTCGGTCGCCTCGGGCTATTCCGACGACCGCGCGCCGGCCGCCGGGAGCACCCGCATCATCGACGGGGTTCTCTACACCGGCGATGCGGGATTCCTGCTCGACGATGAACTCTTCGTGTTGGGCCGGATGGGGTCGAGCCTCAAGGTCCGCGGACGGTCGGTGTTCATGGAGGATCTGGAATCGAAGGTGTCCGCCGAATCCGGCATCACCAAGGGCAAACTCGCCGCCGTCGCCGTCACCGACTCGGGCGACCGCGGGGTCGCACTGTTCGCCGAAGCGCCACCCGGTGAGTGGATGAGTGCCGCGCGCACCATCATTCGTGCCGAGCTCGGGCCCGCGCACACGGTCACCGTCGTCACCGGGCCGCGCGGATTGATCCGCCGCACCTCCAGCGGTAAGCCTCGCCGGCGGCACATGTGGCAGCTGCACATCGCGGGCGCTCTCGACGGCGCCCAGACCCACGACGTGGACGGAACCAGCGCCCACCCGGCACCGACCCCGACCCTCGGCGCTCAGCGCGTCACCGGACTGCTGGACTCCGCACTGGAGTTGGTGACGGTGCCCGACGCATGTGCGGTGGTGTTCGAGGGTTCGCTCGCCGAGGGATTCGGCAACGAGGGTTCCGACGTCGACTTCCTCGTCATCGCGGCCGGCGACGACGAGATGCCGACGCTACCCTCGGTGCTGTTCGCCGATGGTCGTCGGCTCGAGATCCGCACGCGGTCGGTGGCCCAGCTGCGGGAGCAACTCGAGACGGTGGCGCGACACACCGCCACCGACTCCGTCGACGAACTCGGCGAGGACCTGCTCAACCGGTGTCAGCGATTCCTGAACTCCACCACCATCCGCGACGGCGCCGGGGTCGATCTGGACGAACTGCGAAACATCCTGTCGCGCGAGCGATTCGCCGATACGCTGACCTCGTGGTGGGCGGATCGGGCCCGGCAGGCCTTCCGTCAGGCGGTTGCGCTGCGTGTGCTGGGCTGTGCCGACGAGGCACTCGGGTGGGCCGTCGACGCGCTGACCCAGGCCGCCAAGTGCTGGTGCGCCGCGCATGGCGAAACCTACCTCGAATCCAAATGGCTGCCCCGTCAATTGGATCGGGCCGCCGAACGCGGTGACGCCGATCTGATCGACCGATATCGCGTCCTTGTCGACGACGCGCGTCGCACGCCGGAGCCCGACAGGGCGTGGTGGGCGCGGGTCGCCGAGATGTCGACCGCGTTCGGTGTCGACGCGGACCGATGGTGCGATCCGGCTCCGCTCCGCCTGACCCGGGTGCCGGGTGTGACGACCTGGACCGTGGCCGATCGTATCCACGTCATCCGTTCCGGCGCCGACGTTGTCGCGCTGAGCGACCGCGCGGCCCAGGTGTGGCGTCAGGTGGTGTTCCGCCGGCCCTTGACGGCCGTGCTCGGGGGTGCCACGGCGGCCATGGAGGAATCGGAGACCGACGAGTCCGGGGCCGGGGGAGCCGTTCGGTCCCGATTGCAGTCGCACTCGCAAACGGAGTCGCACCCGCCGTCGCCGTCGGTAGCCGCGTGTATCGCCGAGTTCATCCGTCTCGGGCTGGTGGGGCTGGACTGGCGAGGTGCGGGTCCGGTACGACCCGCGATGACGATGTGCGAACCCTCGCCGCCCTACACGCCGATGCCCTACACGCCGCCTCTCGGCGGCGGGCGACCGCTGGTGGGGCTGACCGGCGCGGCGCGACCCGACACCGGAATCGCGGTGCTCTCACCGCTGCCCGCCGCCCGATTCGCCTCCGCGGCACTGGATCTGACGTGGGCGAATGTGGTCGCGGAGAACGCCCGCGAGGATCTGGCCGGAGCGGTCAAGAGCGGCCAGGGCGCGGTGGCGCAGGTCGCCGCACATCGGCTGATCGCAATGTCGGCCCGAATGATGCTGTCCTCGAACGGTATCCATCCGTTGCCGCCAGACGTCGCACCGGTCGCGACGCTGCGGCGGCTGCTTCCCGACGGGGCCGGACACGACGCGTTGGTGATGCGGTTCGAGGCGGCCACCGCGGTGGACTTCCCGGCGCTGGTCGACGGGGGTGATCCGCTGGCCGGTCTCGAGACCCTCGACGACCTCCTCGGCGAGGTCCGGGCCCGCGTCGGGGGTGCCGACTTCCCGTCCTCCTTCGACTCGAAGGACCAATGGCGCGCCACCCTGGGGATCGCCTACGACTGGGTCCGTATCGGTACCCACCTCGGGGTCCCGCTGCCGTTGGCCGAGGCCGGCGACCTGGTCGGGACCGGAGGCGCGCAGCCACACACCGAAGCGCAGCCACACACCGGAGCGCAGCCATGAGCGAGGTGACGGCCGGTGTGCGCGAGGTGATCGCCGCCATGATTCCGCCGTCGGTAAGCAACGTGGGTGCCGAGGACCTCACCGGAACCGCACGCCTGCGCGAGGACCTAGGCTTCGAGTCCATCCGGCTCATCGAACTCACCATGGTCCTCGAGCGACGCTTCGCACTCACCGCGATACCACCGGAACACCTGGCCGGCGTGCGCACCGTCGACGATGTGATCGCCGTGATCACCCGAGCGGTCGAGGCGGGTGCGGCGTGAAGGACCATGTGCTGCTCACCGGCGCCGCGGGCCTCGTCGGCGTCGAAGTCATCGCCCGCCTTCAGGCACACGGGACGCCGGTGATCGCGTTGACCCACCATGTCGGTGAGTTCGTCGCGAATGACGGTGCGCTCGTCACCCCGCGACGCGTCGTCACCGGTGACGTCCGGGAGCCCGACTTCGGTTCCGGGGTCCGCGAGGTCGCCGACGATCTGCGTCGCGAGGTGGGGGCGATCGTGCACTGTGCGGCGACCACCGCGTTCGACGCCACCGACGAGGAGTACGCCACACTCAACGTCGCCGGCACCGCGAACGCCATCGAACTCGCCCGCCGCTGGGAGGTGCCGCTGGTGCACGTCTCCACCGCCTACGTCTGCGGGCTGCGCACCGGGCGGATCGCCGAGGACGATCTCGATGCCGGACAACGATTCGGCAACCGCTACGAGCACAGCAAGTTCCGTGCCGAGCAGCTCGTCGACCAGGCCCGCGACGAGGGCCTGCGTGCGGTCACGGTGCGACCCGGGATCGTCACCGGCACCACCACCGACGGGGCGATCCGCGACCACAAGAACCTCTACACCGTCGTCAAGCTGATGGTCGAGGGCAAACTGCGCACCCTGCCCGGTCGCTACGACGCCACCATCTCCCTCGCCCCGGTCGATCACGTCGCCGAGGTGGTCACCGCCGCGGCCCTGCGCGCCGACGAACTCGACGGGATGACGCTGCACGCCGTGGGTTCTCACCCGATGACCCTCCGCGAACTGTCCGATGTCCTTGCCGAATACCCCTCCTTCGCGGTGGCCACCTTCGTCCCCGACTCGGCCTTCGACGTCGACGCACTCGAGGCGATCGAACGTGACTACTACCTCCGCGTCGGATCGCTCTACACCAGCTACTTCGCGCGGCGCCTGTCCTTTGACACCACCCACGCCGACGCGCTCCTGGGCCGCCGGTCACCGGAATGCGGCGCCGAATACCTGCGACTGCTGCTCGACCACAGCCTCGACATCGGCTACCTCGGTGCGCCACTGCCCGGCGTCGAGGCGATCCTCGCCCGACTCGGGGGTCGACGATGAATGCTCCCGTCCCATCCCCGGCGCGCGAGATGGTCGGAACACCTCGCCCGACCGTGGACCTCCTCGCCGCACTCGGTGTCCCCGCCGCACACCACGCCGAACTGCTCGGTGACACCTACGTCCTCGAGGCGATCGAACATCTCGACCGCGCCGGAGTCGATCCGCGATGGTTCGCCACCGGATGCTCGTTGCTGCTGATCAAACCCGACGCGATCGTGGCGCGGGCCGTGCAACCCAGCCTGGACTGGCTCGCCGACCGGGGGTGGCTCGTGCGTCACGCCGCTCGGGTGCCCGCGGATCGTCATCTCGCACGGGCGCTCTGGGCGCGGTCCTGGGCGACCGCGTCACCGGAGCGGCGACGTCTCGCGGACTTGCTGGTAGGCATCTGCGATGCGATGGTTCTCGTCGTCGAGGAGCCCACGCAGCCGGGGACCGAATCGGCGACCGAACGGCTCACCCGGGAGAAGGGGCCGACGAAACCGTCGGCGCGGATGCCGGGGGAACTGCGGTACCTGCTCGGGCGCCACACGTACCTGCTGAACCTGGTGCACACCCCGGACACGCCGATCGACGTGCTGCGGGAATGGGCGATCATCTCCGATGAGGCGGCGAGGCAACGATGTCTGGCCGACCTGATCCGACCGCCCGACGTATCCGATGCTGCCGACGAATCCGATGGTGCCGCAGCGGCTCTGAGCCTGGCCCACGAGCTCTACCGCCAGGTGCCGGCGTGGGGTTTCGAGCGGGACGCGGCGCTGGCCCGTATCCGCCACGACCTCGCCGGCACCGGAATCGGAACCGGGTGCGCATCCGGCGATGACGCCGCGTGTGCCGCACTTCTTCGCGCCGCATGGGCGTCGGGAACGCCGATGGACCCGTGGTCGGTGATCGTGCTCGGCTCCCATGTCCTGCCGATGATCGGCGATCCACAGGTGCGCGCGGCGTCCTCGGCGCCGATCGCACCGACCACCTTCTCGACCACCCGGAGGGCACGATGAGTACCGACCCACTGAGCTCACGACCCGAACACGCTGTGCACGAGACGATCTCGACACACTCTCAGACCATTGCCCGTGAGCTCGTGCACCGCTGCGCGATCTCGGAGGTGTTCGTCACCTCGCTCGACCGACCGTATCCCAGGGGTGACGCCGATTTCGTCGTCGGTGCGCAACTGCCGCGTATGCACGCCTACTACGGCGATCACCTCGGTGCCCAGGCCGGGCGCCATGATCCGCTGATGGTGATGGAGGTGGCGCGGCAGGCGTCGATCGCATTGACCCACACCTACTTCGACGTCCCGATCGACAGCGCATTTCTGGTGCGTACCTTCAACGGGCTCGCCGCACCGGGATCCGCGTGGGAGATCGGTCGCGCACCGGCCGACCTGGACATCGCTGTGCGCGTGGCGAATCGGCATGTAGCCGCGGAACGGTTGCGGGGCCTCGATCTCATCCTCGACGTCGGCCTGGACGGCGCGCATCTCATGACCGTCGACGGTTCGTTCTCGTGGACCACCCCGAAGCAGTGGCGGGCGTTGCGGTCGCAGGCCCGTGGCGGCGCCGAGATCGGGCCCATCACGATGCCCGATCCGATCTCGGAGGAGACGGTGGGTCGCAACGATCCGCGCAACGTCGTCATCGGCTCGTGGGACCCGGCGGCCGGGGCACCGAGCGCACCGCTGGTCGTCGACATCGACCACGGTGGACTGTTCGACCATCATCTCGACCACGTGCCGGGAAGCCTGTTGCTGGAGGCCGCGCGGCAGGTCGCGCTCGCCGTGTCCGGTGTGGTGCCCGGTGTGCCGGCCGGCCGGATCACCGCCGTGCACAGCACATTCGGACAGTTCGTCGAACTGGATCGGCCCGCGGTGTGCGTGGCGCGGCGGGTCACCTCCGCGGACGGGGTCACCACGGTGCTGGTGAGCATCGAGCAGGAGGGTCGACGCTGTGCCGACATCCATGTCGCGGTGACCTCGGACGCGGCGCAGGGCCGGTGAGCGTCATCGACCGGGGTCGGGGCACGACGCCGCGAGGTGTCTCGGCGTCTCGGCTCGTCCGGTTCACCGCGGTCATGTACAAGCCGCAATATCTGCTGTACGGGATCCTGTGGACCCTGGCATTCGAGGGCACCGCGGCACATCTGAGCGGTCACGAGTGGCGGCCCGCAGCGGCGACCGTGGTGCGGATTGTCGTCGTCGTCATCGTGTTGCTCTACCTGCGCATGGTCGATGAACAAAAGGACCTCGAGTACGACCGTCTGCACCATCCCGATCGACCCCTGGTGACCGGTGCGGTGACCGCCGCCGATCTGCGCGTCGGGATGGCGGTGATCGCCGCTGTCGCGGTGGGGGTCTCGGCGCTGTTGTCGTGGGGATCGGCGGTGGCCATCGCGGTGGTCCTGGCCTACGGGCTGGGATTGTGGGCCGCCGAGTCGATGTGGCCGGCGTTGCGCGACGGCGTGCTGGTGAACCTGATCATCACTTACCCGATACAACTCCTGATCGCCGGCTATGTGCTGGTGTCGGGGATCGGCACCGGTCAGATCGACGCCGACGGGCAGGTCGGCTGGGCGGTGCTGATCGTCGCTGCCGCGTTTTTGCAATTCGAGTTCGCGCGCAAGATCTCCCGTAGACCCAGGCCGGGGGAGATGTACTACTCCAACACGCTGGGGGCGTGGCCTGCGGTCGGGGTGTCGCTCGGTCTGGTCGCCGTCGCCGTGGGTGCAAGCCTCGTCGCCTTGGCGCCATGGCGGTTCGGCGGATGGCCCGCCGCCCTCGGGTGGTTGCCCCTGGCGACCGCGATGATCCCGGGACCGGCCGCAGTCGCATTCCGTCGTGGCGGCGACGACTATTCGCCGGTACCCGCCGTCATCTTCGTCCTCGCGTTGTATCTCGAACTGATCGTGGCCGCACTGGTGGTGCCGGTGTTATGACGTGTTCGACGAGGAAGGTGATGCTGCCGTCACCGACGGACCTCGAGTCGTACCCGCAGATGCGACGGCGACGCGACGAAGTCGGTGGTCGACGGACGAACCGGGCGCGGGTCGGCGAGCCGCGGCGTCCGGCGCGCGAACAATGCCGCCGTGGCGAGCAGGATCGTCGACATCGCGAAGTTGCTTCCCGGGCAATGACGTTCGCCGACGCCGAAGGCAAGGTTGGCCCGTTTGTCGAGATGCTCGACCCGCCCGGGCGCCCAGCGGTCCGGATCGAAGGACTCCGGATCGGCGAAGTACCGGGGATCGTGGCTGACCAGGTACGGACTGTAGATCACCATCGCGTCGGCCGGCAGGGTCAGACGGCCGGTGGTGTCGTCGCCGAAAGTGACCGGACCGTCGGCGTTCTGACTGCTGATCCACGGACCCCACATTCGCAGTGTCTCCTGGACCACCCGCCGCAGGTACACCAACTCGGGCAGGTGGTCGGCACGGACCGGGCCGTCACCGACCACCCGCGTCACCTCGTCGACGACCCGCGCCATCACCGATGGTGCCCGCAGGATCTCGTACCAGACCCACGCGAGAATCGAAGCGGTGGAACCGACTCCGGCGGCCACCATCAACAGCAACTCGTCGACGATCTCGTCATCGGTCAGTCCGTCGGCGGGGTCGTCGGTGTGGCCGACCAATACCGACAGCACATCGTCGTGATCGCGGTCCTCGGTGCGGTACGCGGCGACGACGGCGCCGATCTCGCTGCGCAGCATGGCCGCGCGTCGGGCGAAGCGACGGTTGGCCACGATGCGCAGACGTTGCACCGGCGCCGGCAGCGCACCGCGCACGATCACCTCGCCCAGCAACCAGGGCACGGTGTCGCGGACACGTTCGAGGGCGGACGCGCCGAAATCGGCGCTGAACAGGGTGGAGGTGACGGTCTCCAGGATCAGTCCGTGTGCCTCGGTGGTGAGGTCGACGGTGTCCGCGGCGGGCAGTCGGCGCGACCACGAGTCGACCAGCGCGGCGGTGGTGATCGCGTATCGGGCGAGCCGGCCCTGCCGCAACGCCGGCGCCATCTGCCTGCGGCGCTTCTCATGTCGACTGCCGTGCAGCACGTTGGAGGCCTCGCGGATGGCCTCGTGCATCGCGCGCGCGAGGTCGTCGCGATGGAACTCGCCGGCGGTGCGGAAGCCGACCTGGCGGATGAGGTCCGGCGTGGTGAGCAGATACGCCGGCGAGCGCCCCAGGTTCAGGCGCACCACCGGGCCCACCGCACCGAGGGTGCGGATGAAGTGCAGACCACGGCGCAATGCCACCACGCTGTGCCCGAGAACCGGCACCGCGCCGGGTGCGGCGGGAACCTCGTCGGGTGTCGCGGGCAGGCGGGTGTGTCGCGCCCGGGCGTCGTCGATGAGATCGGAGTACAGCGAGATGATGTCGGTGCTCAGTTCCGATTGCCGGACGGGCGATGCGCCGCCGATGCCGGACGAACCGACTCGCGACAGGCGATCGGCGGCCTCCCGCAGGCGATGGCGATCGTCGGCGAGCCCGGCCAGCAACCCGGCCATCGTCGATGTGGTTGTGCCACCGAGGAATCCCGAGCCGGCGTGAATGCTCTCGGCGACGTCGGGATCGCTGTGGATCACCGGGAGTCCGGCGGCGGCCGCCTCGATGAGGACGAGTCCCTGCGTGTCGAACCCGACCGAGGTGAACAACAGCGCGTCGTACCCACGCATTGCCGTGATCACCGCGGCGCGGTCCCGCCGACCGAGGAGACGAACCCGATCGGCGACGTTCAGTTCGGCGATGCGGTTGGCTGCGGCGGCGATCTGGTCGCCGTCACCGATGAGATCGAGTGTGACACCAGGGGATGCGGCGACAGCCTCGATCGCCTGAAGGGGCCGCTTCTCGGCGGAGAGCCGGCCACACCACAGCAGGCGCAACGGGCCATCCGCGGGATCGGGCCGCGATCCGGTGAGTTCGTCGATGAGGGCGTCGTCCACGCCGTTCGGGATCACCCGCACGTCGCCGGCGTAGCCGTGGTCGGTCAGCCGCGTGGCGAAGTGGTGGCTGGGTGTGATCACCGCGTCCGCGGCGCGGCACTGGGCGATCATGGTGTGCCACACGTGATGTGCCGCGCGCGATTCCGTGATTCGGGTGGTGCGGGCACCGCGGGCACCGCGGGCACCGCGGGCAGCTCGGGCACCAGGCACCGCATCGGACGGTTCCTCCCGGCCGCGCTGAGAGATGGCCGCGCGGTGCAGGATTCGCATCGCGAGGGCGGTCGGCAGGGGTGCCGGCGAGGTCAGTTCGACGAAGGCGTCGTCGCGGCTGTGCATGGTCTGGACGAGCGGCAGATGATGCCTGCGAGCGGCACGCACCCCGGCGGCGCCCACACCGTAGGTGGTGTGCACGTGCACCAGGTCGACCGGGCCGCGACGGGTGAATTGCTCATCGATGAGACCGGCGACCGACCGGGTCGGAAAGACCGCGGGAAAACCGTTGACGGACAAGCCGAACACCGGTGGCAGGGTGACGAGCCAGTCCGCCGCGGCGGTCGGCTCGTCGCGTTCGGATTCCGGTGCGAACACCGTCACCGTATGTCCACGGCGTCGCAGTTCTCGCGCCTGGTCGGCGACGGCAACCGAGATCCCACCCAGGGTGTCGGGGTGGAAATCGGTGAACATGGCGATGTGCATCACCAGCAGGGTAACCACATACGGCCGTGCGCGGCCAGCATCGTCGGCGGTCGCGCCGTCGTCTGGATGACGAATCGGAGGACAGCGCAATGAAAGTGGCGATACCACTCACGGGCACACGAGGTGATGTACAGCCGGCCATCGCACTCGGGCTGGAACTCATCCGGCGGGGCCACGACGTCCTGGTGGGTGCACCACCCAACCTCGTCGACTTCACCGGCCGCGCCGGACTGTCCGCCGTGGCGTGCGGACCCGATGTGGCGCAACTGTATTCGTCCGACGAAGGCCAGCGGGCGTTGGCCGCCGGCAGCACCCTGGCGCTGATGCGGATGGTCGGCGATCAGATGGCCGCCTACGCCGACCAGATGAACTCGGAGGTCATCGAGGTGTGCCGGGGGGCCGACGTCGTCGTCGCGACACTGCTCACCGAGGACCGCGCGGCGTCGGTCACCGAGGCATTCGACATTCCGCTGGTCACCATGCACGGATTCCCGGGGCGGCCGAGTCGCACCTACCCGTTTCCGGGGGCGCTTCCCACTCATCTGCGGCCACCGGCACTGGTGAACCGGGCCACGTGGACCATTGCCGACAACCTCCGTCGAATGGTGTTCCTACCGTACCTCAACCGTCTGCGTCGTGAACTGGGCCTGCGACGCAGCATCGCCACACCGACGGAGATGTGTGCCCGGCGTGGCGTGCCGGAGATCCAGATCTATGACCCGGCGCTGGTACCGGGTCTCGCCGAGGAGTGGGGCGACCGCCGACCCTTCGTCGGGTTCCTGCCGCTCGAGCGTGACGCTCGAGAGGCCGTCGGAGAGATGGCCGACGGACACGGCGAGGTGATGGACTGGATCGACGCCGGAGATCCCCCGCTGTACTGCGGATTCGGATCCATGCCGATCCGGGATGCGGCGGCCACCGTGGACATGGTGCGCGACGTCGCGGCACGTTTGGACACCCGCATCCTGGTCAGTGCCGGGTGGAGTGATCTCGATGCCGATCCTCCTGGCAGCGATGAGCGGGTCCTGGTGACCGGCGCGCTCGCCCACGACGTCGTGTTCCCGCGGTGCGTCGCGGCCATGCATCACGGTGGTATCGGCACCACCTTCGAAAGCCTGCGCGCCGGACTGCCAACCCTGGTGTGCTCGGTGTCCTTCGACCAGCCGATGTGGGGTGCACAACTCGAGCGACTCGGCGTCGGCGCCCACCTGCCGTTCGTGAAGCTCACCACGGACTCGTTGACCGCATCCCTGCGCACGGTGCTGGAACGCGATGTCGGGGTACGTGCGCGTGAGTTCGCCGGGCGTCTGGCATGTCGCACCGATGCGACGGCACGGACCGCCGACATCGTCGAGGCGGCGGCCCGGTGACGAGTCGATGCGCGGAAGTGTCGGTGGCCATGACATCCTGATCTCCACGAAGTCCACCCGCCGCGCCCCGGTGGGGCGATCTGTTTCGAGGAGTGAGCGCACAATGTCGGTGACCTATGGCGGCCACGAGTATCGGCTGGTCATGTTCGATCTCGACGACACTCTTGCCCCGTCGAAGAGTCCACTCGACGACTCGATGGTCGACGTGATGCGGCGCCTGCTGCAGCGCAGCCTGGTGTGCATCATCTCCGGCGGACGCTACGAACAGTTCCGGGCCCAGGTACTCGATCGGATCGGCGACATCGACGACGTAGCCAACCTGCACCTCATGCCCACCTGCGGCACCCAGTACGTGCGATGGTCCGACGGTCAGTGGCAGACCGTTTACGCCGAGGACCTCACCGACGATCAGAAGCAGCGCACCCTCGACGCATTGGAGACCGGCGCCAAGGAACTCGGTGTGTGGGAGTCGGAGACCTGGGGACCGATCCTCGAGGATCGCGGGAGCCAGATCACGTTCTCCGCGCTCGGTCAGTCCGCACCCGTGGATGCCAAGAAAGCATGGGATCCGGACGGCGCCAAGAAGGAAGCGCTGCGTGCCTACGCACAGGAACGACTGCCCGATCTCGAGGTGCGCAGCGGTGGCTCGACGTCGGTCGACGTGACCCGAAAGGGAATCGACAAGGCCTACGGCGCAGGCAAGCTGATGGAGATCCTCGATCTGAAGCTGTCCGACATCCTGTTCTTCGGCGACCGCCTGGATGAGGGCGGCAACGATCGTCCCGTACAGGACATGGGTATCGACTCGGCGGCCGTGCACGGCTGGGAAGACACCCACGCGAAACTTGTTGCGCTGCTGGAGAACTGATCGGTAACGCCGGGGACCACGGCGCGGTCAGAGGTGATCGAGGGGTGGCCGCCGTCGAAGTTCCTCGCGACGCAGGCTCTCGATCTGCACCGCTGTCGACAGCACCACCGGTTCACCCCCGGGCGGGCCGATGACCTGCACGCTCTGCGGAAGACCGGCCCGATCGAATCCCACGGGAACGGCAGCGGCGGGATTGCCGAGCACATTCCACATGCTCGTGTACGACGAGACATCGGACGCGGCCCGTGCGAGACCGACAAAACCGTGACGGTCGATCTGGCCGATCGACAGCGCCGTCGTCGGCGTGGTGGGCGTGAGCAGCACATCGACATCGGAGAACAGGGTGGCCAGAAAGCTCTGTGCGGTCGCCTCGGCGTTGCGTTCGGCGCGTCCCACGAACGGGCGCAGCACGCGGCCCAGCGTGGCCATCCGACGCGTCGGGCGTTCCAGGAGATCGGGATGCTCCACCCGGGACGCCTCCTCGGCCACTCCCGTTGCGACCTGAATCTGGAAGGGGATCGCGACATTCGGGTAGTCGGGGTCATCGTGCACCACCTGGTGGCCGGCGGCGGAGAGGTGGTCGGCCAGCGCGGTGAGCGCCGTGACGGATTCGGTATCGGCTTGCCCGCCACGCATCGGGTTGCGGGTGGAGACCAGAATCCGGAGCGGCTGCCGCGGAGAAGCGGCGGCCTCGGTGAAGGTGCCGGCCAATGGTTCCGCGCGGAAGCGATCGGTGTCGGCGGCGCCGGCGATGACGTCGTAGATGAGTGCGCTGTCGGCGACGGTGCGGGTCAGCGGGCCGAGAGTACCCAGGGCTCGCCACAGATCCGGGTGGGGTGCGGTCGGAACCCGGCCGCGCTGTGGTTTGAGGCCGAAGAGTCCGCACCAGGAGGCGGGCAGTCGGATGGATCCACCACCGTCGCCACCGATCCCGGCGGCCACCATTCCCGACGCCACCGCGACCGCGGTACCCCCGCTCGACCCGGCCGGTGATCGGGTCGGATCCCACGGATTGCGTGTCCACCCGTGCGCGGCGGACTCGGTGAACGGCCAGATCCCGAACTCGGGCATCCGGGTCTTGCCGATGATGATGGCTCCCGCCGCGCGCAGTCGACGCACTATCTCGGCGTCGTCGCGTGCCGGTGTGAGAACGGCGCCGCCCCCATAGGCGGTGGGGAGTCCCGCGACGTCGTTCTCGTCTTTGACGGCGATGGGGATGCCATGGAGCGGTCCGAGCAAGGTTCCCGCGCGACGTTGCGCATCGAGGTCATCGGCGGTCGCACGAGCCGAGTCGCTCAGGACGTGACCGAAGGCGTTGAGCGTCGGATTGAGGCGCGCGATCCGGGCGAGGCTGTGCTCGACGAGGTCGCGGGCGCTGACCACGCCGTCCGTTATCCACCTGCGCTGGTCTGTGACCGTACTGAACGCCAACTCCACCACGCAGGTCATTATGACGGGTAACGATCTGAGGTGTCGAGGCCCGTGCGATGCGGCTGGATCGGTGATGTGTGCCGGGGTGCGGATTCGCCGGCGCTGTCAATGGAAAACCGAGCGCTGTCAACGGAGAACCGGGCGCTGTCAATGGAAAACCGAGCGCTGTCAATGGAAAACCGAGCGCTGTCAACGGAGAACCGGGCGCTGTCAACGGAAAACCGAGCGCTGTCAACGGGGAACCGGGCGCTGTCAACGGAGAGCCGGGCGCTGTCAACGGAATTGCGGGCGCTGTCGGTGGGGCCACGGCGCCGTCAGGTGATGGGGCCTGCCGCCGGTTTGACGTACGGGGCGCCGCTGGCGACCGCAAAGGACCGCGCGTGGTAGCTGCCCGTGCGGGGATCGGTCTTGTCGGTGAGGAAGTACCAATCCATCTGTGTCGCAGACGGAGTGACGGTGAGGACCGAATAGCCGTGGGCGTCGAAATCGTTCCATCGGACGTGCCGGTTGGCGGCGATGAGGCCGGTGGTGACGGCCGTGCCCGCGGTGTGTTCGGGTACACCGAGAATGTCGTCGATGTTGCTCGACGTCACCGAGGTGACCACCAATTCGGTTGCCACCGAGCCCTTCTGGGGATAGGCCGCCGCGTCGACGGGGACGTCGCACGCCCACGACGAGTGGATGTCGCCGGTGATGAAGACGACATTGTTGATGCGGTTCTTCGTGATCGTGTCCAGCAGCCGATGCCGGTCGGCGGTGTAGCCGTCCCACTGATCGGGGTTGTAGGGCATGCCCTCCCGGGGGAGTCCGAGGGTCTCGGTGAGGGCGGAGGTTGTCTGGGCGTCCAGGGGTGGCAGCAGCACCGGGCTGATCATCACCGGATTGCCGACGATGCGCCACCGCGTGGATGAGTCGACCAAACCGTCTGTCAGCCAACGCATCTGGTCGGCTCCGGTGATCGATCGAGCCGGGTCGTCGATACTGCTCGAGGTCATCGACGCCTGTTCGTCGCGGTAGGTGCGCAGATCGAGCATCGACAGTTCCAGTAGTCGTCCGAAGCGGAGGCGGCGGTACAGGTGGCGGCCGCCGGCATCGGCGGCGGGGCGGACCGGCATCCACTCGAAGTAGGCGCGCTCCGAGGCGGCCTTGCGGGCCGCCCACGCACCCTCGTCGGCCGAGTGGTTCTCGGCGCCGCCGGACCAGGCGTCGTTGGCGGATTCGTGGTCGTCCCAGGTGCAGATCCAGGGCAGGAGACGATGCAGCGCCGCCAGATCCGCATCGGTCTTGTACTGTGCGTGTCGGATCCGGTAGTCGTGCAGGGTGATGATCTCGTTGCGGGGTTCGTGCGTGCGCACCGCGCCGGTCTTGCCGGTGTACCCGCCGTGTTCGTATTCGTAGAGGTAGTCGCCGAGATGGACGATGGCCGTCAGGTCGCGGTGGTCGCGCAGATGACGGTAGGCGCCGAAGTATCCGGCCTCCCAGTTGGAACACGACACCACGCCGAAGCGGACGCGCGCGACGCCGGCGTCGGGCGACGGCGCGGTGCGGGTGTGTCCGGTCGGTGACACGGCGCCTGCGGCCGGACCCGAGCTCACCCGGAACCGGTACACGTAGCGTGTGTCGGCCGACAATCCCGTTGCGTCGACCTTCACGGTGAAGTCGGTGTCCGGTCCGGCCACTGCCGAACCGGACGACACCACGTGGGTGAACTGCTCGTCGCGTGCGATCTCCCAGGCCACGGTTGCTGCGACTCCGCGCCCCGAACCCGGCGTCGCATCCGCCGTCGGTGTCACCCGGGTCCACAGGATCACCCGATCGGCCAGCGGATCCCCGGAGGCGACGCCGTGCGCGAAGACCGGATGGCCCGGCGCGGCCGCAGCCGGCGACCGGGCCGACAATGGTGCTCCGACGACGGCGGCGGAGCCGGCGATCAGCCCGGACCCCAACAGCGTTCGGCGTGACGTGCCGGTTCGTCCGAGATCGGGCCGTGTCGATCCGGTGGACGCCGAATCGGTGGTGGATGCGGTGATGATGTCCCCCGGACGCTCGCGATGATGGTGTGCGAGGCACATCATGCGGCACCGGCGGCGGTCCGCGCGAGTTCGGGCACACCGAAATCGTGTGGTCGGCAAAATGCGTCACCGGGGCGTCGCCTACTGTTCATCCCCCGGCTGTTCATTCCCCGCGACTCGGCGGTGAATCGTCGGCGTCGGCGAGGGCACGTCACCGGCGTCGACGCCGCTGGTGGACAATCGGTGGGATCGCGCGGCCGCGTGGCCGGCGACGACCAGATGAGGAGTCGACGTGTCGGAGATGGTGCCGTTGCGAGTGCAGATGGTGGCCGCCACTGCCTTCACCCCGCCCGCGGAGGTGCCATGGACCACTGATGCCGATGGGGGAGAGGCGCTCGTCGAGTTCGCCGGCCGGGCCTGCTACCAGAGCTGGGACAAGCCCAATCCGCGGACCGCCACCAACGCCGGATACCTGCGGCACATCCTGGAGGTCGGTCATCTCTCACTGCTCGAACACGCGACGGTGACCTTCTACATCACCGGGATCTCACGGTCGTGCACCCACGAACTCATCCGGCACCGGCATTTCTCCTACTCGCAACTGTCGCAGCGCTTCGTGCCCGAGCACGACTCGAACGTCGTGCCGCCCCCGGCCATCCGGGGTGACGACGAGCTCGAGCGGCTGTTCACCGAGGCCACCGATGCGAGCCGGGAGGCCTACACCGAACTGCTGGCCGCCCTGGAAGCGAAGTTCGCCGACGTCCCCAACGCCATCCTGAGACGCAAGCAGGCCCGTCAGGCCGCGCGGTCGGTACTGCCCAACGCCACCGAGACGAAGATCGTCGTCACCGGCAATTACCGCGCATGGCGGCATTTCGTCGGCATGCGGGCCACCGAACACGCCGACGTCGAGATCCGCCAGCTCGCCGTCGAATGTCTACGGCAACTGATGGAGGTCGCACCGACCGTCTTCGGTGACTTCGAGATCGGCGAACTGGCCGACGGCACCGAGGTCGCGACGTCGCCGTTCGTCCTGGAGGGCTGAGCGACCCCAGCGCCGTATGCAGGTGCCAACAGCTGACACCTACGGACGGCACTGGCAGGGGACACGCCGGACACGCGTCACCTGCGACCCGTTCGCTCCGGCGAGGACCGCCACGGTAGCCTTGAGCACCATGAACGCAGCCGCTTCGCAGCCACAGGCGCACCCATTCGGGACCAACGTCGTGGCCATGGTGACCCCCTTCCGGCCCGACGGTTCGCTGGATCTGGACAAGGCTGCCGAACTGGCCGACCATCTCGTCGGAAAGGGCTGCGACGGGTTGGTGGTCTCCGGCACCACGGGGGAGTCGCCGACGACCACCGTCGCCGAGAAGCTGGATCTGTTGCGTGTGGTGCTCGACGCCGTCGGTGATCGTGCCCGCATCACTCAGGGTGCCGGTAGTTATGACACCGCCGAGAGCATTCGTTTCGCCCGGGCATCGGCACAGGCCGGTGCCCATGCCCTGCTCGTCGTCACGCCCTACTACTCGAAACCGCCGCAGGCCGGGCTGCTCGCACATTTCCGTGCCGTCGCCGACTCCACCGACCTACCGGTGCTCCTCTACGACATCCCGCCACGCTCGGTGGTGCCCATCGCCAACGAGACGATGCTGGCGCTCGCCGAGCACCCCCGGATTCTCGGGGTCAAGGACGCCAAGGGCGATCTGCATTCGGCCGCCGGACTCATCGCGTCCACCGACCTGGAGTACCTCTCCGGCGAAGACGCGCTGAACCTCCCGTGGCTGGCGATCGGCGCCACCGGATTCGTCAGCGTGATCGGACATCTCGTCGCGGATCGCCTGCGCGACATGCAGATCGCCGTGGAGAAGGGTGACATGCAGGCCGCGCGTGCGATCAACGTCACGATGCTCCCGCTCGTCAACGCGATGGGACGCCTGGGTGGGGTGACGATGGTGAAGGCGTCGCTGCGGATTCTGGGCCTCGAGGTCGGCGATCCCCGACTTCCTCAAGTGCCCGCCGACGGTCAGCAGATCGAGGCGTTGAACGCCGATCTGCGCGCAGCAGGGTTGCTGAGCTGATGACCCGCCCACCGCGTCGCCGCAGCGCCCGCCGCCAGGCCGGCCCGCCCGAGATCGCTCCCGAACAGCAACCGGCCGAACAGAATCCGGCCGATCAGACCACATCACCTCACACCGCCGACAATGCCGAACCGCCGGTGGTCGCGGTGTCCGAGGTGCCCGACACCACCGTTCCGGACAAACCGGCGGCCACCCGCGGGGGCAACCAGGGCTCACGCCGATCCGGACGACACGAGCGGCGTGACAACAGGGGATCCGAGAACAAGGGACCGGGCAACAAGGGATCGGGCAACAAAGGATCGGGGCGGAACGCATCCGGTTCGTCGCACACCGCCCCCGTCGACCGGCTCGGCACTCCACGCCGTCTGCCGAAGGGTGCGCTGCGCGTGGTCGCGCTCGGCGGGATCGGTGAGATCGGCCGCAACATGACCGTCTTCGAATACGGCGGACGGCTCCTCATCGTCGACTGTGGGGTGCTGTTCCCCGAGGACGCCCAACCCGGCGTCGACCTCATCCTGCCCGACTTCCGCTACATCGAGGACCGGATGGATGACGTCGAGGCCGTCATCCTCACCCACGGACACGAGGATCACATCGGTGCGGTGCCATTCCTGCTCCGGTTGCGCAGCGACATCCCGGTGATCGGCTCGAAGTTCACGCTGGCATTGGTCGAGGCCAAGTGCCGCGAGCATCGGTTGCGTCCCAAGCTGATTCAGGTGCGTGAGGGTGAACGCACCCAGCACGGCCCCTTCGAATGTGAGTACTTCGCGGTCAACCACTCGATCCCGGACGCCATCGCCGTGGCAATCCGCACCCCGGCCGGTGTGGCGCTGCACACCGGCGACATCAAACTCGATCAGTTGCCGCTCGACGGCCGGTTGACCGACCTCGCCGGTTTCAGCCGCCTCGGTGACGAGGGCGTGGACCTGTTCCTCGTCGACTCCACCAATGCGGAGGTCCCCGGCTTCGTCACGCCCGAACGTCAGATCGGCGGTGTGCTCGACCAGGTGATCGGCAAGGCGCGGGGGCGCGTGATCGTGGCCTCGTTCGCCAGTCACGTGCACCGCATCCAGCAGATCATCGACGTCGCCCGCGCCCACGACCGCCGGGTCACCTTCGTCGGCCGGTCGATGGTCCGCAACATGCAGATCGCGCAGGATCTCGGATACCTCGAGGTGCCCGCCGGGGTCGTCATCGACATGGACACCGCGGCCACCCTGCCCGATCACCGCGTCGTCCTCATCTCCACCGGGTCGCAGGGTGAACCGCTATCCGCGTTGTCGCGGATGGCCCGCGGTGAACATCGACAGATCAACATCCGCTCGGCCGACCTCGTCGTGCTGGCATCCTCGTTGATCCCGGGCAACGAGAACTCGGTGTTCGCGGTGGTCAACGGCCTGGCGAAACTCGGTGCGACCGTCATCACCCAGCAGAGCGCCAAGGTGCACGTGTCGGGTCACGCCTCGGCGGGTGAACTGCTGTATCTGTACAACGCCGTCCGGCCGAGCAACGCGATGCCGGTGCACGGCGAATGGCGGCACCTGCGTGCCAACGCCGCCCTCGCCGAGGCCACCGGGGTCAACCCCGACAGCATCATGCTCGCCGAGGACGGTGTGGTGGTCGACCTCATCGACGGGCAGGCACGGATCGTCGGGCGTGTCCCCGTTGGCCACGTCTACGTCGACGGTCTGTCGGTCGGCGACGTCGGCGAGTCCACCTTGTCGGAGCGACTCGTCCTCGGTGAAGGCGGCTTCATCGCGATCACCGTGGCGATCGACGCCACCACCGGTCGTGCGGTCAGCACCCCGGAGGTCTCCGGACGCGGATTCTCCGACGATCCCGACGCCCTCAAGGCCGCGGCCGATCTGGTCGATCAGACCCTCGACGCGCTGGCCGCCGAGGGTGTGTCCGACACCCATCGCATCGCGCAGGCGATCCGGCGCGCCGTGGGCCGATGGGTCGCCGACACCTACCGCCGGCGCCCGATGATCGTCCCGACGGTGCTGGCGGTCGGCGACTGATCGCTGCGGTCGGATCACCGGCCGACCGGTCGTTGGAACACAGTCGTTGGAACACAACGGCCGGACCGTCGCTTCGTCGCGGCACGCCTTAGGGTCTTAGGGTGGAGTCGTGAGCTACGCACAGGATGAGCGCCAAGCCCTTGTCGAGACCTTTCGTGACGTCGGTCCGGATGCCCCCACGCTGTGCGAAGGATGGACGACCCGCGACCTGGCCGCGCACCTGGTGGTCCGGGAGAGGCGACTCGACGCCGCCCCGGGCATCCTGATCAAGGCCCTCTCCGGTCATACCGCCAAGGTGCAGGACAAGGTGGCCGCCGAGGCGGGATGGTCGAGGTTGCTCGACGACATCGCCTCCGGACCACCGATCTACTCGCCGATGAAGCCGGTCGACCGCTGGGCCAACCTCGCCGAATACTTCATCCATCACGAGGACGTGCTGCGCGGCGCGGCCGATCCCACCAGCGACTGGCAGCCCCGCCGCCTCGACCCGGGGCTCGAGAAGGCCCTGCTGACACCGCTCAAGACGATGGGCAAGATGTCGGTACGGTCACTGCCCGCGGATGTATCGCTCTGCCTGCCGGATGGCACCGTCGCACTGCGCGGCGGTTCGGGACCCGCGGTCACCGTGACCGGACCGGTCGGTGAATTGATCCTGTTTGCCACCGGCCGCAAGCCGGTGGCGGTGACCTTCGACGGTGATCCCGCCGCGATCGAGGCCGTGAAGGCGGGTGTGCACGGGTTGTGATGTGCCCGTGATGGGCGCCGGCCCGCTGGGGTCACAACTTCGACACACGCCCGTGTTGCCTGTGTTGCCCGTGTGACTGAGGTGATGGTTGCCGACTAGTCTGTCGGCATGGCTTCGAAAGCGAGCACTGGTACGCGCGCGTCCGCATCACGTGCGTCCGGGGGGAACAAGACCGGCGCCGGTTCGACCCGATCCGGTTCGACCCGATCGGCATCGGCCGGAACCGTGCGGTCGTCATCACCGAAGGGTTCCTCGGGGGCGGCGTCACGCTCGACCGGATCCCGTGCGCGGGGTGGTCCCGCCTCGACGGCGCGCAGTCGGACGTCGGGTGGTCGGACGTCGGGTGGTCAGGGTTCCCGCGGCGGCGCGGGCACGTCCCGTTCGCGTGCGGCCGCCTCGGCCGACATCTCCCGCAGGGGCAGGGGAGCGGGTGCCGCCGGTGCCGTCGGCAAGGGGGTCGGCAAGGGCATCGGCGCGGGCTGGTCATTGCTGGCGCGGGGGGTCGGTGGCGTGGCGCGCGCCGGTTCCGGTGGCGGTCGGCGACGTGCTGATCGGGCCTTCGACGACGCCTTGGATGTCGACCAGGACGTCGAACAGGACCTCGACTACGACGACTACGACGATGGCGGCGACGACCGGTCGCCGAACGCGCCGGAGCGTGGGGGCGCGGGGCACACCCATCGCCGCGACGGCACCGCGCTGGCGATCATCGCGATCGCCGTCCTGATCGCCGCCGGCGTCTGGTTCGGCGCGGCCGGCCCGGTCGGCGCGTTCATCGACGCATTCATCCGGGCGATCGTCGGGTTCCTCGCCGTCGTCGTCCCCGTCGCCCTCGTCGTGATCGCCGTCATCCTGATGCGGCGACCGCCGAACCCGCAGCGCCGCGGCCGTTACATCGGCGCCGGACTGCTGATCGTGCTGCCGTTGCTCGGTCTGATCCATCTCGTGGCGGGCTCGCCGACCGACCTGACGGATCGCTCGGCCGCCGCAGGATTCCTGGGATTCGCGGTCGGCACGCCCCTCACCACCGGCGTGACGGCCTGGGTGTCGGTGCCGATCCTGTTGTTGTGCATGGCCTTCGGCGTTCTGATCATCAGCGGTCGCACCGTCCGCGAGGTCACCGACGGCGTGCGTCGCTGGCTGGGTCTGAGCGCACCACTCGCCGAGGACTGGGACGACGACGCACCCTGGGATGACGAGACCGAGGGCGATCTCGACGCGCACGCCGACGATGACGACCTCGACGACGATGGCGCGCGGTTCTCGTCGTCGATCGCACGTCGAGGCGGATGGTCGGCCGACCCGTACGACAACTACCCGCCCGACGCCGTCGACGAGGCACCGCGACGCTCGGCGCGCCGATCACGCCGTCCGGCGCCCGGCGCCCGGGCCGGGGATGTGTTGGCGTCGGCGCCGACCGAACCACTCGGTGATGCGGCCACTGATCCGTTCGGCGCTGAGGGGTTCGGCGCTGAGGGGTTAGGCGCTGACATGTTCGACGAGCCGACCGAACCGATCGACGAGCCACCCGCGGCGCCGCGCTCTCCGAGCCGGTCGTCGGCGCGGGGTGCGTCATCGCGCACGCGTGATTCCGCCGCGCCGGCCAAGGCCGCCAAGGTCAGGGCTCCGGAGCCGGCACCCACGCCGAGTCCGGCCGATGACGCCGATGACGAGGCGTTCGCCATCGCCCCCACCGAGGGGGACTACCGCCTGCCGCCGACGAGTCTGCTCATCGAAGGGGATCCGCCCAAGCAGGGCAGCCGATCCAACGACGACATGATCGACCGGATCTCCGGCGTGCTGGAGCAGTTCAAGATCGACGCGGCGGTCACCGGCTACACCCGCGGGCCGACCGTCACCCGCTACGAGGTGGAACTCGGTCCCGGTGTGAAGGTCGAGAAGATCACTGCGCTGCAACGCAACATCGCCTACGCGGTGGCCACCGACAACGTGCGACTGCTCGCGCCCATCCCGGGCAAGTCCGCCGTCGGTATCGAGGTCCCCAACTCCGACCGGGAGATGGTGCGGCTGGCCGACGTGCTCGAGGCGCCGGCGACCCGCAAGGACACCCACCCCCTGGTGATCGGTCTCGGCAAGGACATCGAAGGTGACTTCGTCAGTGCGAATCTCGCGAAGATGCCGCATCTGCTGGTCGCCGGATCGACCGGCTCGGGTAAGTCCAGCTTCGTCAACTCGATGCTGGTGTCGCTGCTGACCCGGGCCACTCCCGAGCAGGTACGGATGATCCTGATCGACCCCAAGATGGTGGAACTGACTCCCTACGAGGGCATTCCGCATCTGATCACCCCCATCATCACGCAGCCGAAGAAGGCTGCGGCGGCGTTGGCGTGGCTGGTCGAGGAGATGGAACAGCGCTATCAGGACATGAAGGCGTCGCGGGTCCGTCACATCGACGACTTCAACGCGAAGGTGCGATCCGGTGAGATCACCACCCCGCTCGGTTCGGAGCGCGTGTACAAGCCGTATCCCTACATCATCGCGATCGTCGACGAGCTCGCCGACCTGATGATGACCGCCCCGCGCGACGTCGAGGATGCGATCGTGCGGATCACCCAGAAGGCGCGTGCGGCCGGCATCCACCTGGTGCTGGCGACCCAGCGTCCGTCGGTAGATGTGGTGACGGGTCTGATCAAGACGAATGTGCCGTCGCGGCTGGCGTTCGCGACGTCGTCGCTGACCGACTCCCGCGTCATCCTCGATCAGCCGGGTGCGGAGAAACTCATCGGCATGGGCGATGGCCTGTTTCTGCCGATGGGCGCGAACAAGCCGATCCGGATGCAGGGTGCGTTCATCACCGACGAGGAGATCGGTGCCGTCGTCGACTACGCCAAGGAACAGGCCGACCCGGAATACACCGAGGGTGTGACCACCGCGAAGGCCGGCGACAAGAAGGACATCGACTCCGACATCGGCAATGATCTCGACGACCTGCTCCAGGCCATCGAACTGGTGGTGAGCAGTCAGTTCGGGTCGACGTCGATGCTGCAGCGCAAACTGCGCGTCGGATTCGCCAAGGCCGGTCGCCTGATGGACCTGATGGAGACCCGTGGCGTCGTCGGTCCCAGCGAGGGCTCGAAAGCCCGCGAGGTACTGGTGAAACCTGACGACCTGGCCGGGGTGATCGCCTCGATCACAGGTGGTGGCGACGACGGGGATGACGAGGGGGCGCCGGCCGGGTAGGGCGGGCGGGTCAGGCCGACGGGTCGTGCTCGGCCAACCATGTCCGGGCACGGCGTGCCGACGCTCGCGACAGCCACGCGTCGGCGATGATCTCCGACAGCTCGGTCTCACTCACCTCGCCGATCCCGCGACGTGCGAAGCAGTACCGAGGGGTGTCCGTCGAAGTGCGTCGTGAAGAACGGTGACCGACTGTCGTGGACGAGTGCCTGTTTGTCGGCCTCCGACGGCACCCAGAGGACGACGACATCGTCAAAACGTTCACCGGTGTCGGCGTCGACGGCGTCTGGGCGCGGGGTGCGGAAGTAGACGAAGCTCTTCCCGCCGACCTGGTAGACGGGTCGCTCGGGAGCCCCGCCCGCGTCGGTCACATAGGGCATCGCACGGGCAAGGCGATGGATGTCGTCCACGGTTGCGGGCCGATCTCGGCGCCGGGGCATGGCTTGATGGTAGGCCGCACGCCGCCGCCCGCGAGCGCCGACGAGGCCCGACAAAACGGACATAGGGTATGGTGGTCCGCAGATCGAAGAGGGGAGTATCCCCACGCGGCGTATCCGTCAATACGGTCGCGGTAGTCAGAGATGCAGATCATTTTTGCGACCGCGGCCCGGGTACCCGGTCGTCCACCTCGGCGGGAGAGACCTCTGGCATCGCAACCAATTCTGTGCTGCGCGCTGGAGGTAGATCGTTCCCATGGAAGTAACCGCAACCATCTGGATCATCACGTGTGTGGTGATCGCCGGCCTGTTCATCTTCGACTTCTTCGCCCACGTGCGGGTGCCGCACGCCCCGTCGCTCAAGGAATCCGGATTCTGGTCGGCGGTCTACATCACCATCGCCCTCATCTTCGGCCTGTTCGTGTGGTGGAAGTGGGGATCGACATACGGCGGTGAATATTTCGCCGGCTACGTCACCGAGAAGGCGCTCTCGGTGGACAACCTGTTCGTGTTCGTGATCATCATGAGCAAGTTCGCCGTGCCCAAGGAGTATCAGCAGAAGGTGCTGCTGCTCGGCATCGTGATGGCCCTGGTGTTGCGTGGTGTGTTCATCGCCGTCGGTGCGGCCGCCATCAACGCCTACAGCTGGGTGTTCTACCTGTTCGGTGCCTTCCTGATCTTCACCGCGATCAAGCTGCTGCGTGAGAGCGACGATCCCGTCGACCACGAGGAGGAGCGCGAGTCGCGGCTGGAGCGTTTCCTCAAGAAGTACCTGCGGACCAGCGACGAGTACAACGGTGACAAGCTGTTCACCCGCATCTCCGGCAAGCGGATGGCCACCCCGATGCTGATGGTGCTCATCGTCATCGGCTTCACCGACATCCTCTTCGCGCTCGACTCGATCCCGGCGATCTACGGCCTCACCCAGGAGCCCTACCTGGTGTTCACCGCCAACGCATTTGCGTTGATGGGTCTGCGGCAGCTGTACTTCCTGCTCGGCGGACTGCTGGATCGTCTCGTCTACCTGTCGTTCGGGCTGTCGTTCATCCTCGCGTTCATCGGTGTGAAGCTGGTGCTGCACGCGCTGCACGAGAACACCTTGGGATTCATCAACGGTGGTGCGCACGTGTCGGTCCCGGAGATCTCCACGCCGCTGTCGCTGGGTGTCATCGTCGGCACACTCGTGATCACCACGGTCGCCAGCCTGCTCAGTTCCAAGCGCAACAACGTACCCGAGGTCGATTCTGCCGAAACCGATGGTGTGGAACCGTCATCGGGACGCGATTACGACGCCAGGTAGGCGCGCGCCGCGGCGTCGAGGATCTCGACGGTGAGATCGCATGAACTGCGGTAGGTCTGGTACGCCTCGACCAGGGTCTCCGTGCGTTCGTACCGTCGGATCCGGGAGCCAGTCCGGGACCACCGTGGATCGACGCCTCATCGACACCGCCCATCGGCAGCGGCGTGAACGTGCCGAAGCCCAGGAGGTGAAACGGTGTGGGGGAGATCGAGTTCCGGGCGGTCGCCTCGTCGAAACGCAACTTACAGTCGATGATTTCGCTGGTGAGACCGACATCGCAGGGTTGCGCGTCGGCGGCCCGACGACAATCTGTGGATAACTCGAACGGTGGGATCGCGCGGATCGCGCCTGTCAGGCGTCGAACGGACCGTAGACCTGGGTCCACTCGACGATGCGGACGCCGTCGATCGCCTCATGGGCGTTGAACGGATCGTTGGCCATGAAGGCCTCGGCGGCGTCGATCCCACCGTCGGCCTTGATCATGATCAGCGCGCCGGATCCGTCGGGATAGGGGCCCGAGATCAACACATTGCCCGCCCCGTACTCCTCGGACAGCCACTGCCGGTGTTGTGCCCGATGCTCGTCGCGGATCGCCGCCTTCGCTGCGGTGTAGGTGTAGTGGACCGCGTAGATCGCCACGGTGAAGGTCTCCTTGTGTTCGAGTGTCGTGTGTGAATTGTCTTGGGATGTCAGGGGTTCTGCGCGTCCGGGGTTTGTGCGTCCGGGGTTTGCGCGTCCGGGGTTTGTGCGTCCGGGGTGCCGTCGAGCGAGACCAGCATCCGGGTGTTGCCCAGCGTATTCGGCTTCACGTAACTGAGGTCGAGGAACTCCGCGACACCGGTGTCATACGACCGGCACATCTCCTCGAAGACCTCGCGCGTCACCGGGGTGCCCTCGATCTCGCGAAACCCGTGGCGGCCGAAGAACTCGGTCTCGAAGGTCAGCACGAACACCCGCGACAGCTGCAGTTCGCGGGCGACGCCGAGCAACCGGGCCACCAGGCGGTGGCCGATCCCGCGTCCGCCGCAGGTCTTGTCCACGGCGACGGTACGGATCTCACCGAGATCGGCCCACAGCACATGCAATGCGCCGCAACCGACGACCGCGTCGTCGAGTTCGCACACCCAGAACTCCTGCACCGCCTCGTACAGCGTGACGAGGTTCTTCTCCAGCAGGATCTTGCCCGCGTACTGGTCGACGAGGGCCTTGATCCGGGGAACGTCAGAGGTACGGGCACGTCGGATGGTCACCTCGCCGGTGGTGCTGCGGGTGTGATTCGATGAGGCGAACTCCACCCCGTCCTCGCTGTGCATGCGCCCATCTTGCCCCGAGGGATGTCGGCGCGTCCTACCAGGCTCGGTTCCGCTTCGTTCACACGCGTAGAGGAGTCGGCGAGTGCGACGATACGAGTTCACCGGGGAAGCTCGGAAAGATGTTGGGCGAGCGAACGCGCCGGCACGACGGTGATCGTGCGTCACGGGCGGCTCGACACGGCCGGGCGCGCGAGTCGATGCATCGTCGTGCGGCCGTTGTCGTGACCGACGGGAAAGCCATTGTCCTCTCGGTGAGATGGCAGAAACTCGTGCACCCGGATCGGACCGACCCGGGACCCGCGTAGGCGGCAACGGATCAATGCCGCAGCCGCCGACCGCTGCCGCGACCTGATCACGCGCAGAGGAATTCATCTACGGCAGCATCATCGACGGGGGAGATCCGGAGATCGTCGACGCGGCCCACACGGGCACCTCCGCGTTGGGACACGCCGCCATCGCCTTCGCCCTCCACGAGAGTTACCGCGGACCGGAGGGTATGACGGTGCGACCCCGATCGGCTTCCCGATGGCGGCACCGGATCGGGCGCGGGAACCGAAACGCCCGGCTCCGGTGGGCTCGTATCCGACGACGTCCTCGCCGAACCGGAATCGATCATGGTGTGTGGACGGGTCTGGGACGCGCCGGTGTTCACACGGCGATTCCTCGGCCGTCGCACCGGTTCCCCGAATTACTCGGGTGGTGTTCGCGGCGCGATCGAAAATCCGAAACTGTTGTGCCCGAACCCTTTCGGATCGCCAAGGACGGATCGCCAAGGACGGGACTCCGGTCGACGCGGACGGTCGGGTCGTCGACTTCGACACCGACACGGTGATCGGTGTGGCGCATCCGATGCGCATGGGTGAGCCGGCGGTACGACGGTGGCGCCGCGTCTTCGACGACCTCGGACCATCGCAGCCCTTCGAACAACTCCGGCGCACGGTCTACCACGTCTGCGCGGACACCGCCCGGGGCACTCGGATTGACGCAGTCACCGGAATGTTCCTGCGAGCGACGACGCAATTCTGGCGAGGATTTCCCGGATCGTCATGGTCGATCACGGTGCGAATCCGTCCCGGAGTGCTGCTTGGCGCGGGCGTCCGCGAAGTCGGCATCGGCCGGCAGACGCTTGACGCGGCCACCCTCGTCGATGCGGCGGGGGCGCGCGTCGCGCCGGCACTCATCGATCCGGCGCTGTCCTCGGAGATCCTCGGCGAGCTCGACTGGTTGGCGTCGTGAGCCGAGAGCGGGTGGAGGCGATCGTGGGTGTACGGCCGGCCACGGGTCCGCCGACCGGATGACGTGACGGAGTCGATACTCTGTTGATCGTGCGAATGACTGACACCCGCCCGATGGCGACGTGCCTCGATCGGCGCGTGCCGGCGTTGTCCGCCATCGCTGCCGCAGGTGTGTGCCCGTGACCGATCGGATGCGACGAGCGGTCAACGAGCGGGGATTGGCCGACGTCGGACGCGGACCCGATCACATCACCGATCCGGTGGACCCGGTGCCGGTGGTCAACATCGCCAACGCGTTGACGGTCTTCCGCATCATCCTGGTTCCGGTCTTCGTGATCGTCCTGTTCGTCGCCGGCGGCCACGACACGGCGTGGCGTATCGCCGCCGCCATCGTGTTCGGTATCGCCGCGATCACCGACCACATCGACGGCAGGCTGGCGCGGAACCGGGGACTGGTCACCGACTTCGGCAAGCTCGCCGACCCCATCGCCGACAAGGCGTTGATCGGGGCCGCGCTGATCAGCCTGTCAATACTGGGGGAGTTGTCGTGGTGGATCACCGCGATCATCCTGGCCCGTGAACTGGGGGTGACCGCCTTGCGGTTCTGGGTGCTGCGCCACGGGGTCATCCCGGCCAGTCGCGGCGGCAAACTCAAGACCTTGCTCCAGGCCATCGGAATCGGTCTGCTGCTGTTGCCACTGTCGGGCGCATGGCATCTGGGTGCCGTCGTCATCATGTGGGTGGCCGTCGCGATCACGGTGGCCACCGGGGTCGACTACGTGTGGCAGGCGATCAGGTTGCGCACCGGCAGTGGAGCGAGCGATCGGCGAGGGCCCTCTGCGTCGCGCAATCGGACGCCGATCACCGACTCGGGTAGCGACGCGAGCTGATCGGTCGGTGGGGTCGGCATCTGTCCTCCGGTGATCTGTACCGGTGATCTGTCCATCGGCGGTACGGCACGCGGGGCAGGTGCGCGGCAACCGGCGCGGAATTCGACTACTGTCGTCCACACACGTCGCCGGAAACGGCGGCGTGTGGCTTCGGGAACGGTATGCGCTCGGCAGACGTTGAGGTACCGGTCGGTCCGGTTCGATATCCGGCCCGGCGAGTCCAGGCCGTGGTGTGCGAATCGACTCACATCGAGTCGGCGCGGACCGTACATGGACTCATCGCAGAGGAGGAGGGATACCCGATGGCAGTGCTCTTGCGGGAGGCGCTCGGCGACAGCCTGCGCCGTGTTCGCACTCAGCAAGGCCGGACGCTTCGTGAAGTGTCCACCGATGCGCGGGTGAGTCTCGGTTACCTCTCGGAGGTCGAGCGGGGACAGAAGGAAGCGTCGAGCGAATTGCTGGCCTCGATTTGCGATGCACTGGACGTGGAGATCGCCGATCTGCTTCTCGAGGTCGGGACGGCCATGCGGCCCGAGCCTGCCAAGTCCACGTCTGCCGATCACGACGCCGCGATCACCCCGGCCGTCGTCATCCCTGCGCCCGAGGTGCATGCACGGGCCACCGCCCTGGCCGCCGCCTGACCGCGGGTCGACATCCGCATTGCCACCCGCGGTGGACGGCCGCTGTCGCGCGTCAGACGCCGGTGACTGTCATCCGCCGAAGACCGTGTGCCCGTGCCGCACCGGTGAGTGAGGCGCTAGATTGGGTGGAACCCTCACGACGAAATCCGTTCTGAATGGAGTTGACGAGAAGCATGGCGAACCCGTTCGTAAAGATGTGGCGATACCTGATGGCGCTCGGCAACGCGAAGATCGACGAGAATGCCGATCCCAAGGTGCAGATCCAGCAGGCGATCGAGGATGCCCAACGGCAGCATCAGGCCCTGTCGCAGCAGGCCGCATCGGTCATCGGCAACCAGCGTCAGCTGGAGATGAAGCTCAATCGGCAACTCGAGGACGTCGAGCGGCTGCAGGCCAACACCCGTCAGGCCCTGACGCTGGCCGATCAGGCCAACGCCGCCGGTGACGCTCAGAAGGCGCAGGAGTACACCAACGCCGCCGAGGCCTTCGCGGCGCAGCTGGTGACCGCCGAGCAGAGCGTCGAGGATCTGAAGTCGCTGCACGATCAGTCGTTGCAGGCCGCGCAGCAGGCCAAGCAGGCCGTCGAGCGCAACGCGATGATCCTGCAGCAGAAGCTCGCCGAGCGGTCGAAGCTGCTCAGTCAGCTCGAGCAGGCCAAGATGCAGGAGCAGGTGAGCGCCTCGCTCAACCAGATGAGCGAACTGTCGGTGCCCGGCAACACGCCGAGCCTCGATCAGGTGCGCGAGAAGATCGAACGCCGCTACGCCAACGCCCTCGGTTCGGCCGAGTTGGCGAAGAATTCGGTGCAGGGCCGGATGGCCGAGGTGGAGCAGGCCGGGGTGCAGATGGCCGGCCACGCGCGCCTGGAGCAGATCCGGGCCAGTATGTCGGGTGGTTCGCTGCCGGCCGGTGGCGCCGCGGCCCCCGCCACACAGCCGGCTCCCGGGCGGCTGTCCAAGCCCGAGCCCCCGCAGGCGGGCAGCTGACATCGTCGTCGTTCTCACGACACAACCCGCGGCCGCCGGTCGCGGGTTGTGTGCGTCTATCCGGGGATCGTCGGTGATCCGGTGAGGGTGGCGATCGTCGCCGGCCCCGATGCCGGACACGCCTTTCCCGCTTTTGCTCTTGCCGAAAGGCTTGTTGCGGAAGGTATTTCGGCGACGGTGTGGACGGGGACGTCGTGGTTCGCGTTGGCGGAATCGCGCGGGATCGACATCGCCGAACTGCCGGGACTCGCGGCCGAGGACGACGATGACGACACCGACGCCGGCAGGAAGCTCAGTGTCCGGGCGGCGCGGATGGCGGTGGCGCTGGCGCCGGTGCTGGCGGTGCGCGGCGTCGATCTGGTGATCTCCGATGTGATCACCGTGGCCGGGCTGTGGGCCGCCGAACTGTGCGGCATCCCGGCCGTCGAACTGTCCCCGCATCCGCTGTATCTGCCGTCGCGGGGACTGCCGCCGGTGGGTGCCGGTCTGGAACCGGGAACCGGGCTGCTCGGGCACCTGCGGGACACCGCGCTGCGGGCGGCGAGCAACACCTCGGTGCGTGCCGGTCGTCGCCAGCGGGGTGCCGCGCGCCGGTCGATCGGCCTGCCGGCCGACCCGCCGACGTATCGGCCACGGCTGATCGCCACCCTGCCGGCGCTCGAGGTGCCGCGTCCGGATTGGCCGGCCGATGCCCATCTGGTGGGCCCGTTGGTGTGGGAGCCGACCACCGAGATCATCGAACCCCCGTCCGGCGACGCACCGCTGATCGTCATCGCGCCCTCGACCGCCCAGATCGGTGCCGACATGGTGGGGGCGACGATGGATGCAGTACGTGATAGGGCGGCGCATTCTCCTGTGCGCGTGGTGATCTCGGCCCTGCACCCACCTTCGGCGGAACTTCTGGCCACGGCTCCCGGATTGTCGGTGCGGGCCGGACTCGGGCGCCAGGATCGGCTGCTCGAGCGTGCCGACGCGGTGGTGTGCGGCGGCGGGCACGGGATGCTCGCGAAGTCGCTGTCGGCGGGTGTGCCGGTGGTGACGGTGCCCGGCGGCGGTGATCAATGGGAACTGGCCACCCGGGTGACCCGGCAAGGTGGTGGGCTCGTGGTGCGCCCGGTCGACGCCGAGGCGATCGGGCGGGCCGTCGGAGCGGTGCTCGACGATCCCGCGCATCGGGAGGCCGCGGCGCGTGCGGGCGCCTCGGCCGTCGACGTCGTCGACCCCGTGCGGGTCGTGCGAAGCGTTCATCAGAGGCACCTCGCCTCGCGCGAACCGACCGAAGGGGCCGACGAATGCGACTGACCGAGTTCACCGAGCGGATCACCGAACAGTTCGGCGCGATGTCGGCGGATTCGATCATGACCGACCATGTGCTCACCGAACTGGGCGGCCGGACCGGCGCCCAGGCGATCGAGGACGGAGTGGACCCGCGCGACGTCTGGGTGGCGATCTGCCGGGATTTCGACGTCCCCAGACACGTGTGGTGAGAGTTGTGGGGTGAGAGTGCTGTTGTGCTGAGACTTCTGTGCGGATAGTGCTGTGGCGATGGTTCTGGGGCCTCTGAGGCGGCGGTGACGTTGGCTGCGGTGATTTCCGGCGGCGTCCGCGTGTCACACTTGCCATCGAACACATGTTCTCCGAGAGTGGAGGGGTACGGAACCGAACCGGGTTGGCGAGCGTCAGAACTTTTTGTCGGACCCCATGAGTAGCGTGCGACGCGTCAGAAGTTCCGACGGATATCCGTCGGAAACAGCCACCACCCACACGACAACCACAACCGCCGGAGCACTCCGGCGCACAACCGAGGAGACAAGTCCCATGGCACCAGCGGCCCCCGATCGTGACAAGGCACTCGATCTCGCCCTCGCGCAGATCGACAAGAACTTCGGCAAGGGCTCGGTCATGCGCCTTGGCGAAGAGACCCGTCAGCCCATCGAGGTGATCCCCACCGGTTCGATCGCGCTCGACGTCGCTCTCGGGATCGGCGGGCTGCCACGTGGCCGCGTCGTCGAGATCTACGGCCCGGAATCCTCCGGTAAGACCACCGTCGCGTTGCATGCGGTGGCCAATGCGCAGGCGCAGGGCGGCATCGCCGCATTCATCGACGCCGAGCACGCCCTCGATCCCGACTACGCCGCCAGGCTGGGCGTCGACACCGACGCGCTGCTGGTCTCCCAGCCCGACACCGGTGAGCAGGCGCTGGAGATCGCGGACATGCTGATCCGTTCCGGTGCGCTGGACATCCTGGTGATCGACTCGGTCGCCGCGCTGGTGCCCAAGGCCGAGATCGAGGGCGAGATGGGTGATTCGCATGTGGGCCTGCAGGCCCGGCTGATGAGCCAGGCGCTGCGCAAGATGACCTCGGCGCTGAGCAACTCCAACACCACCGCGATCTTCATCAACCAGCTGCGCGAGAAGATCGGCGTGATGTTCGGTTCCCCCGAGACCACCACCGGCGGAAAGGCACTGAAGTTCTATTCGTCGGTGCGACTGGACGTGCGCCGCATCGAGACCCTCAAGGACGGCACCGACGCCGTGGGCAACCGCACCCGCGTGAAGGTCGTCAAGAACAAGGTGGCGCCGCCGTTCAAGCAGGCCGAGTTCGACATCCTCTACGGCAAGGGCATCAGCAAGGAGGGCTCGCTGATCGACATGGGTGTCGCCGAGGGATTCATCCGCAAGTCGGGTTCCTGGTTCACCTACGAGGGCGATCAGCTGGGTCAGGGCAAGGAGAACGCCCGCAAGTTCCTGCTCGAGAACGACGACATCCGCGACGAGATCGAGAAGAAGATCAAGGAGAAGCTCGGCATTGGCGCGGTCGTCGACGCCGACGACGTGGCCCCGGCTCCGGTCGAGTTCTGATCGGTCGGCGTGGGCGACACCACCACCGACCCCGAGGGACGCAAGCAACCCAGCGCTTGGGACGCCGCTCTGCGGCTCCTCGGGGTCCGCGCACGGTCACGCAGTGAGATGCGGGAACGCTTGTCCCGCCGAGGTTTCGAACCCGACGTCGTCGACGACGTGATGGATCGGCTGGATCGCGGCGGCCTGCTCGACGACGAGGATTTCGCCGCCGAATGGGTGCGGTCCCGGCACGCCAACTCCGGACGGGGCCGCGTGGCGCTGCGTCATGAGCTGGTGGCCAAGGGCGTCGACGCGGACACCATCGAATCCGCACTGGCCGACATCGACCCGGACACCGAGCGGTCCGTCGCCGTCGGCATCGTCGAGCGCAAGTTGACGGCGACGGTCCGCGAACAGATCCGCGACGACCGCTCCGCACGGGACAAGCAGTACCGCAGGTTGGTCGGGCTGCTCGTGCGGCGTGGTTATCCGCAGACGTTGGCGATCGATGTCGTGGGGGAGTGTCTCGATGCGGCCGCCGCGGATGCACACCCCTGACCCGCCGGTCGCCCCGGAGATGCACTCCTGACATGCCGATGCCCTGACGATCTGCTGCTCGTCAGGGCATCGGTCACTCGGGCATCCAGTCTCGCAGGCCGCGTGCCCCGTGGCTGCGTACGATCCGGCGGTCGGTTCCGGCCGGCGGATCAGTGCTTGCCGAAGGACGGCATGTTCTCCATCGCGGCACGGTCGGCCTCGTCGGGGTCGGGAGCCGCGGTCTTACGACGACCCTGCCGCAGCGACTTCTCGATGAAGGTCGCCAACGACGACAGGCCGAAGTTGATGACGATCATCACGATGGCGACCACCACCAGCGCCGGGAGGTAGTTGCCGTAATACGACGCGGACTGCAGACCCGACCGCACCACCTCGACGTAACCGATGGCGTAGCCGAGCGCGGAATCCTTGAGCGCGATGACCATCTGCGAGATGAGTGCCGGCAACATGGCGGTGACCGCTTGCGGGAGCAGGATGATGCGCATGATCTGCGACTTGCGCAATCCCAGCGCCTGAGCGGCCTCGGTCTGGCCCTTGGGCAGCGAATTGATCCCGGATCGCAGGATCTCGGCCATCACCGATCCGTTGTAGAGCGTCAGACCGGTGACGACCGCCGCGAACGCGAGCTGCGACGACGGGAAGATCGCATAGTCGGCGAACAGGTAGTACGAGAAGATCATCAGGATCAGCACCGGGATGGCACGGAAGATCTCCACGAACAATCCGCTCAGGCTGCGCACCCACCAGTGGTCCGACAGTCGGCCGATGCCGAGAATCGAGCCCAGGATCATCGCGAAGACGATCGAGAGGGCCGCAGCCTTCAGCGTTCCCCACAGTCCGGGGAGTATGTAGGTCGTCCAGGTGGTCCCGATGACGAAGGGATTCCACTTCTCGCCGGTGAGCTGGCCGTTGTTCGCCAGCACCACAATCACATACGCGAGGATCGCCACGATGATCGCGACGAAGACGACGGCGATGATCGCGTTGCGGACCCGGGCCTTCGGGCCGGGAGCGTCGTAGAGGACTGTTGCGCCGCTCATCGTTTCACCGCCAGTCGATTCGCGAGGTAGCCGAAGACGGCTCCCTCCAGGAGGGTGATGATCATGAATCCGACCGCGGTGATCGCGAAGATCGCGATGATCTGATCGGAGTAGGTCTCCAGCTCTTCCTTCATCAGCAACGCGGCCTCACTGACGCCGATCACCGAGGCGATCGTGGTGTTCTTCGTCAGGGCGATCAGCACGCTGCCCAATGGTCCGATCACCGCGCGCATGGCCTGCGGCAACACGATGATCCCGAACACCTGCAGGAACGGAAGTCCCAGCGACCGTGCCGCCTCCGCCTGCCCGATCGGCACGGTGTTGAAACCCGAGCGCAGCGTCTCGCACACGAACGTCGACGTGTAGAGGATGAACGCCAGAACCGCGAGCCAGAAATTGTTGTTCTTGACGAAGTTCTCGTTGTCCGGGGCCAGCGCCAGACCGAGGTTCTGGTAGAGCCCGATCGAGCAGAACAGGACGATCAACGTCAACGGCGTGTTGCGCACGATGTTGATATAGGTGGCGCCGAACCACCGCATCACCGGCACCGGTGACACCCGCATCCCGGCCAGGACCACACCCAGGATCAATGAGCCGAGGGCCGACCAGAAGGTCAGTTGGATCGTCACCCAGAATGCGGGCCACAACTGTGGCCCCATGCTGGACCAGAGGTCACTCATGGTTCACCCCTCTCAGCTCATGCCCGCAGGGCACGGCACCGACGGTGCGTCGATGATGGTCTGGACGGCTTCGACACTCGGATCGGGCAGGAATTTGTACTTCGCCGGTTCACGTTCGGCACGCGTGATCATCTCGTCGACGTACTCGTTGCCGATCGCGTCACGCAGTGCGAGCTCCCACGCCGATTCGCTGCCGTTCGGGCCGGGCGCGAGCATCGCGTCCAGCGCCTGGTTTACTGCGACCACCGCGTCGGGGAACTGCTTGGCCATGCCGATGCCGTAGCGCTCGGTGGAAAACGGGGCCCCGGCGGTCTTGAGGACCTTCTTGCCGCTGCTGGTGACGCAGGCGGCTGCCGGGTAGGTCATCCCGACGATCTTGAACTCGTCCGGGAAGAAGTTCGCGTAGCCGGCGAGGATGACCTCGTCGGTGGTCAGCGCATCGACCTTGCCGCGGCGCAACGCCTCCACGCAGGAGGAATACGAGTCGTACTCCTGCAGCTGTACCGACGGCAACTGTGCCTTGACGTTCTGCGCCGACGTCGAGCCGGTCACCGAACACAGCTTCTTGCCCTTGTTCAGATCGGTCAGCGACGTAATCGAATCGTCGTCGTCGCGGACCAGCAGGCCCTGGTAATTGATCAGATACGGCCCGGCGAAGTCGACCTTCTTGGCACGTGCGCCGGTGATCGAGTAGGTGGCGGCGATCATGTCGACCTCACCGTTGTTGATCAACGTCTCACGCTGCGCCGACGGTGTCTCGCGCCAGGTGATCTCCGGATGCGGCACCCCCAGGGAGTCGGCGATGTGGTTGACCACGTACGTCGACACCGACGGATCGAATCCGGTGACGCTCTTGTCCGGGTTGCGGATGCCCAGCCCGGGCTGGTCGAACTTGGTTCCCAGCACCACCTTGCCGGCGCGGATCGAATCCAGCAGGTTGCGGGGTTCGGTGCTGCCGCACGCGGTCAGCGTCGCGGCGAGGACGGCCGCGATCGTCGCGATCACGCCGAGCGCCAGCATCCGGGGCAGTCGGGTCCGGGGTGTTCGGGTATGAGGTTGTGTCGTCTGTCGTGTCGACGAAGGTGTCATGTCAGTGGCCCAGAATCTTGCCGAGGAAGTCCTTCGCCCGGTCGGATTGGGGATTGTCGAAGAAGGAATCCGGGTCGGTGTCCTCGACGACGGCACCGTCGGCCATGAAGATCACCCGATCGGCCGCCTTGCGGGCGAAGCCCATCTCGTGGGTCACCACCAGCATGGTCATGCCCTCCTTGGCCAGCGAGACCATCACGTCGAGGACCTCGTTGACCATCTCGGGATCGAGCGCCGAGGTGGGCTCGTCGAAGAGCATGATCCGCGGTTCCATCGCCAGCGAACGGGCGATGGCGACACGCTGTTGCTGCCCGCCGGAGAGCTGCGCGGGATACTTGTCCTTCTGGCTGGCGATACCGACGCGGTCGAGGAGTTCCAGCGCGCGTGTGGTGGCGTCGGCCTTGCTCTGCTTGCGCACCTTGATCGGTGCGAGGGTGACGTTCTGCAGAATCGTCTTGTGTGCGAACAGGTTGAACGACTGGAAGACCATTCCGACGTCGGCGCGCAGGCGCGCCAGGTCCTTGCCCTCGGCCGGCAGGAGCTCGCCGGAGATGCGGATCTCACCGTCGTCGATGGGTTCGAGCCGGTTGATGGTGCGGCACAGGGTGGATTTACCCGAACCCGAGGGCCCGAGAACCACCACCACCTGCCCACGGGGGACCTCGAGGTTGATCTCCTTGAGGACATGGAGCTCGCCGTAGTGCTTGTTGACGGCCGTCATCGAGATCATCGGAGGCGACTCGGATGCGGTAGACGGACCGGGTGCCTGGAAGGGGGATTCGGTCATACGTGCCAAGCCTAATCACGGTCGGCGGTATCGGCGCGGCAAATGGGACATGCCCGGCGTGCCGCGAGCCGGCCGGCGCCGCGCGACCAGGCGATTTGCGCTCACACCGTACTCTGGATCCAGTGAGTATCGACCTGTCCGAGCCCGTGGCACCCACCCCGACATCGACCGCTGCGCCGTGGGCGCCGGCCGTCGCGGATGCCGATGCGGTCACCGCGCCCGTCGACGCATCGGCCGATTCGCCTCGATACCAGGTCCGCACCTACGGCTGTCAGATGAATGTGCATGACTCGGAACGGATTTCGGGTCTGCTCGAACAGGCCGGCTACGTCCGGGGCGCCGACGACGACGAGGTCGACCTGGTCGTGTTCAACACGTGTGCGATCCGGGAGAACGCCGACAACAAGCTCTACGGCAACTTGTCGCACCTGGCGCCGGTGAAGGCGTCGCGGCCGGGAATGCAGATCGCGGTCGGCGGGTGTCTGGCGCAGAAGGACAAGGACACCGTGCTTCGGCGGGCACCGTGGGTGGACGTGGTCTTCGGCACCCACAACATCGGCTCGTTGCCGGTGTTGCTGGACCGGGCCCGGCACAACGAGCAGGCGCAGGTCGAGATCCGGGATTCGCTCGAGGCCTTCCCGTCCACGCTGCCCGCCAAGCGGGAATCGGCCTATGCGGGCTGGGTGTCGGTGTCGGTCGGCTGCAATAACACGTGCACGTTCTGCATTGTGCCGTCGCTGCGCGGCAAAGAGGTCGACCGGCGACCCGGCGACGTCCTCGCCGAGGTGCAGACCCTGGTCGACGCCGGTGTGCTCGAGGTGACGCTGCTCGGGCAGAACGTCAACGCCTACGGCATGTCGTTCGCCGATCCGGATCAGCCCCGCAACCGCGGCGCCTTCGCGGACTTGCTGCGCGCCTGCGGTGACATCGACGGACTCGAGCGCGTCCGGTTCACCTCGCCGCACCCCGCCGAGTTCACCGACGACGTGATCGAGGCGATGGCGCAGACCCCCAACGTCTGTCCGCAGCTGCACATGCCGCTGCAGTCGGGTTCGGATCGGATTCTCAAGGCGATGCGGCGCAGCTATCGGCGCACCAGGTTCCTGGGCATCCTCGACAAGGTCCGCGACGCGATGCCGCACGCGGCGATCACCACCGACATCATCGTCGGATTCCCCGGCGAGACCGAGGAGGATTTCGCGCAGACCCTCGAGGTCGTCGAGCAGGCACGCTTCTCCAGCGCGTTCACCTTCCAGTACTCACCGCGGCCGGGCACCCCGGCCGCCACGATGGACGATCAGGTGCCGCCCGAGGTGGTCAAGGACCGCTACCAGCGACTGATCGACCTGCAGGAACGTATCTGTTTGTCGGAGAATCGCGCCATCGTGGGACGCGACGTGGAGTTGCTGGTCATCGCCGACGAGGGACGAAAGAGCGCCCATGCGCACCGGATGACCGGTCGTGCCCGCGACGGGCGACTGGTGCACTTCGCTCCCGGCGATCGGGGTGCGGCGATCCGCCCGGGTGACGTGGTGACCACGGTGGTGACCGACGCGGCGCCGCATCACCTGATCGCCGACGTAGGCATCGGTTCGCACCGACGGACGCGCGCCGGCGATGCCCACGAGCAGGCCCTGACGCCGACGACACCGCCGGTAGGAGTCGGCCTCGGAATGCCCGGGGTCGGACCGAGCACTCCGGTCGCCTCCGGTGGCGGCTGCGAGTCCGGTGCCTGCGGGGCCCCGGCCTCCCGATGAGCGGCACACAGGACCGGGATACATCGAAGATCGAGGAAGCAGTGAACGAGCAGGACAACGCCGGCCCAGAGCCCGAACCGTCAGCGCGCCGCAATCCGGCGAAGCGTGATCCTATCGACGACGGCTTCGCCGGGTACGAGGACGATTTGCGCAGGGCCGAACGCAAGGTGGCCGGCGAGATCGATCCGGGTGCCCGCGCCGTCGTCGTCGCCGTCGCCGTGCTGGTCGCGATGGTGTCGTTGGTGCTTCCGCACACCGGTGCGGCGAGCGGCATCGACGTGTTGACGGTGTCGCCCGACGCGGTCGCCGAACGGGTGGCCATCACCTCGAAGGTGTTCGTCTGGCTGTTGCTGGTGTTCGGCATCGGGGCGTCGATGCTCGCCCTGCTCACGCGTCGCTGGATCATCGCCTGGATCGCCCTGTGCGGGTGCGCGATCTCCTGCGTCGCCGGCATGCTGGCCTGGTGGACCCGTAACACGCCGGGCGTCGGCGGGGTGGAACCGCCGCACGGTGTCGGTATCGGCCTGATCCTCGGCTGGATCGCCGCGTTGGTCCTGACCTTCCACTGGGCGCGGGTGGTGTGGGCCCGCAGCACGTATCACCTCGCGCTGGAAGAGGAACGCCGTCGGGAGTCCGCCGCGCGGGAGGATGCCGCGCGCCGTCTCACCGGCCGCACCATCACCCGGCCGAGTGACATCCCGCGAGAAGACGGAACGACGGGAAGCTCGTAGCCGCCGCACGCCCAACGGGGAAGCGCGCCCACTCGACGGGGTCGGGGGTCACCGATCCTCGATGGCGCTCTGGGCCGCGCTCGCCCATTCGCGCCACTGCGCCGCCTGATCGCGCAGTTTCGCGGCGTCCTTGGCCTTGCCGCGTTCCTCGGCCTTGCGGGCCTGCTCCTCGTATTGCGCGGCGCGTTCGGCGAACTGCGCTGCGCGTGCCTGCGCCTCCGGGTCGGTGCGCTGCCACTGCGCGTCCTCGGCGTCGCGAATCCGCTTCTCGAGCGCGCGTGCGCGGCTTTCCAGCGAATGCATCTGCTCGCGGGGCACCTTGCCGATCTCGTCCCACTTGTCGCGGAACGCGCGGAACTCCTTGCGTGCGCCGTCGAGGTCGGCGGCCGGGTCGATGCTCTTCTCGGCCTGTGCGAGGAGATCGAGTTTGGCCTGCCCGTTGGCGCTGAATTCGGCGTCGCGTTCGGAGGCGACCGCATTGCGTGCGGCGAAGAAGACGTCCTGGGCTGCCTTGAACCGCTGCCACAGCGCCTCGTCGGCGTCCCGGGGAGCACGTCCGGCGGCCTTCCACTCGGTCAGCAGGTCACGGAACTTCGCCGCGGTCGTGCCCCAGTCGGTGGAGCCGGACAGTTCCTCGGCCTGCGCGATCAACTCCTCCTTGCGCACCTTGGCGCCGGCGCGAACCCGGTCGAGTTCGGCGAAATGTGCGCCGCGCCGACGGTTGAATGCGTCGCGTGCCTTCGCGTACCGCTTCCACAGCACATCGTCGGTCTTGCGGTCGATGCCTTTGATCGACTTCCACTCGTCGAGGATGGCTCGCAGCCGATCCCCGGACGACTTCCATTGGGTGGATTCGGCGCCGATGGTCTCCGCCTCCGCGGCCAACTCCTCCTTGCGGGCGATCGCGGCCGCGCGGGTGGCCTCCCGCTCCGCCTTGAGTGAGTCGGCGACCTCGTCGGCGGCCCCGACGATCACCGACAGGCGCTTCTCGAGGGCGTCGACGTCGCCGATGACCGCGGCGTCGGGCAGCGAGTCGAGCAGGTGACGGGCCGCGGTCTGTGCCTTGCGCGGATCCCCGGATCGCGCGGCCAGCCGTTCCTCGAGGATTTCCACCTCGGTGGCCAGATCGTCGAAGCGCCGGCTGAAGTGATTGAGACCGTCCTCGACGGAACCGGCCTGCCAGGAGCCGATCTGACGTTCCCCGGATGCGGTGGTGAGCCAGACGACGCCGTCGGCGTCGATCCGTCCGAATCGGTGCGGGTCGGTGTGCGGGACGTGGGTGGGTGTCACCACCGGGGTCACCGCGGACGCGGCAGGTGGGGTCGGGCGGGGCCGCGGTCCGGGCTTGGGGCCGGGTCGGGGTCCGGGCTTCGGGACGGGCGTGGAAGCCCCGCCGATATCGGTTGCGCCGATATCGGTTCCGGGACCGGGCTCGCCGGTGTTGTCTCCGGTGCTGTCGTGTTCTCCGCTCATGTGCAGATGCCCCTTCTGCGCTTCATGGTGCCGCGCGACACGGCTGCCAGGTCACTGAATCCATCCCGGACGGACCACCGGCCGCCGGGCTGTTCCCCATTCAAGCAGCTCAGGCTCCGTCGCGTGCGCGCTGCGCGACAATGATCCGCGCGCGTCGCGTCGTCGATCGCCCTGGGGCGCCGGCTTGCGGACCGGGTATTCGCCGGTGATCGGGTGGCGTGGACTAGCGTCGAGCAGGTGTTTGCCTGCGCGGTCTTCGTTCCGAGTGCACCTCTTCTCGTGCCCGAACTGACCGGACCGGAGGCCGACGAGGCCGATGCGGTTCGCGACGCCACCCGGCACGCGTTCGCTGCCGCCGCGCCGGCGGCCACCACCTGGGTGGCGATCGGGGCGGCCGATCGGCCGCGGTCATCCGACGATGCCGGTCCTACCTGCGTCACCGATGTGCCCACCTCGGGAACGTTCGCGCGATTCGGGGTCGACGTCGGGGTGAGCCTCGATCCGTCCCGTGGTGCGCCCCCGGATGCGTCGGCCCCGGCCGAGCCGATGCCACTGTCGATGCTGATCGCGGCCTGGTTGCGGGAACAGGCAGGCGTTGCCGCACTCACCCCGGTCGTCATCGATCCGGAGGCGAGCACCGCCGAGTGTGCCCGCATCGGCGGTGAGATCGCCGCGGCACTGGACTCGCGCGCTCAGCCGATCGGGTTGTTGGTGGTCGGCGACGGTGCCTTCGCGTTGACGCCGAAGTCGCCCGGCGGGGGCCTCCGGGAGGAATCGGTACGCCTGCAGCGCCGGATCGAGGCGGCGATGGCTGCCGGCGACCCCGACGCCCTTGCGGCACTGGACCAGGACGAGTGTGTCGCCGAGGGCATCGGCGGCCGCGTCGCCTGGCAGACGGCGGCCGCAGCGGTGCGCGCATCGGCCCGGACCGACGATCCCGCGGGAGCGCCCGCCCTGACGGCGTCGGTGGAGTACGCCGATGCGCCGTTCGGCGTCGGATATGTGGTGGCCCGATGGCAGAAGTGACCTCGTCCGGCGTGGTCCCGGTCGCCGTGGTCGGCCCGACGGCGGTCGGCAAATCCGATCTGGCCCTGGATCTCGCCGAGGACCTCGGCGGAGAGATCGTCAACATCGACGCGATGCAGCAGTACCGCGGGATGGACATCGGGACGGCCAAACTGCCGCCCGAAGAGCGTCGAGGTATCACCCACCACCAGATCGACGTGCTCGACGTCACCGAGGTCGCGACGGTGGCCCGCTACCAGGCCGCGGCGTCGCAGGACGTGGAGGCGCTGCTCGCGGCCGGGCGTACCCCGGTCATCGTCGGTGGTTCGATGCTCTACATCCAGGGACTGCTCGACGACTGGAAGTTCCCGGCCACCGACCCGGAGGTGCGGGCCCGCTACGAGGCACTTCTCGCCGAGATCGGCGTCGGCGCGTTGCACCGCAGACTCGCCGAGGTCGACCCGGCCGCCGCGGCGTCGATCCTCGACACCGATGGCCGCCGGATCGTGCGTGCACTCGAGGTGGTCGAACTCACCGGTGAACCGTTCGCCGCGTCTGCGCCGCAGATCGGCGAACCGCGCTGGGGTACCCGGATCCTCGCGCTGGACCGCGACACCGCCGATCTCGACGACCGGATCCGGGCGCGGACCGCGGCGATGTTCGCCGGTGGCCTCGTCGACGAGGTGGCAGCCCTGGCCGACCGCGGTCTGCGGGAGGGACGCACCGCTCGGCGGGCCATCGGGTACGCCCAGGTCCTCGACGCGCTCGACGGCGACGGTGACCTCGACCGCGCCGAGGCACTCACCGTCATCGGGACCCGCCGCTATGTGCGTCGCCAGCGGTCCTGGTTCCGTCGTGATCACCGCATCGTGTGGCTCGATGCGGCCGCCGACGATCTCACCGATCGCGCGCTGGCTACCCTGGACCGGTGACGATCAGCACCGCCCCGAGTGGGAACGACCTCAGCTTTGTGAAGGGGCACGGCACCCAGAACGACTTCGTCATCCTGACCGATCCGGCCGCCGAACTCGATCTCGACGATGACCTCGTCGCCGCGCTGTGCGATCGGCAACGTGGCGTGGGTGCCGACGGCCTGCTGCGCGTGGCCCGCGCCGGTGCGCTGGTGGCGGCCGGGGTTCTGCCGGAGCTGCCCGCCGGGGTCACCCCGGATGACTGGTTCATGGACTACCGCAACGCCGACGGTTCGATCGCCGAGATGTGTGGCAACGGCGTGCGGGTGTTCGCGCACTACGTTCGCGCCACCGGACTGGCCGAACGTGACGAGTTCACGGTCGGGTCGCGGGCCGGTGCCCGCCCGGTGATCGTGCACGCCTGTGATCACGTGGATGCCGACGTGAGTGTGCAGATGGGGCCCGCGCGACTCGGGGTGGAGACCACCGCACGGATCGGCGACGACCTCTATGTCGGCACGGCTGTCGACGTCGGCAATCCGCACCTGGCGTGTGTGGTGCCCGGACTCGACGTCGCCGGACTCGCGGCGGTCGACTTCGCCCAGGGGGTCACCTTCGACGCCGCGGTGTTCCCCGACGGCACGAATGTCGAGCTCCTGACCGTGCCCGAACCGACGGAGGGCGGCCTGCACGCCCACATGCGTGTCTTCGAACGCGGGGTGGGCGAAACACGCAGCTGCGGGACCGGCCTCGTGGCCGCCGCCGCGTCCGGTCTGGCGCACCTGCATCACCAGACCGGTGAGATGACCATCGACGTGCCCGGCGGGCGGGTGCAGGTACGCATCCTCGACGACGACGCATGGTTGCGGGGGCCGTCGCGGCTCGTCGCCGACGGCCGCCTCCGCGCCGGCTGGGCCCGCTGAGGGTGCACGTCGTCGAGGTGGGCGGCGAAATATTCGTGTGCACCGCGACGTTTCTCCGTGCAACCATGGAAGGCGTATGAGCGAATCAACCCACATTTTCCCACCCGTCCCGGCCGATGACGCGAATCCAGCGCATGACGTCCGCGAGAGCGATCGTCACGAGATCACCGATCGTCACGAGATCACCGCGTCCGATCCGACGCTGGGTGAACTGCAACTCTCCGATCGTGCCTCGCTGCAACGTGTGGCCGGACTGTCCACCGAACTCGCCGACGTCACCGAGGTCGAGTACCGACAGTTGCGCCTCGAACGCGTGGTGCTCGTCGGTGTGTGGACCCACGGCACCGCGGCGCAGGCGCGGGCGGCGATGACCGAACTGGCGGCACTCGCCGAGACCGCCGGTTCGCAGGTCCTCGAGGCCGTCATCCAACGCCGTAACGCCCCCGACCCCGGGACCTACATCGGCTCCGGCAAGGCCGACGAGTTGCGGGAGGTGGTGCTCTCCACCGGCGCCGACACGGTGATCTGTGACGGCGAACTGACCCCCGGTCAGCTGACCGCACTCGAGAAGGTCGTCAAGGTCAAGGTGATCGACCGGACCGCCCTGATCCTTGACATCTTCGCCCAGCACGCGACGTCGCGTGAGGGCAAGGCACAGGTGTCGCTGGCCCAGATGGAGTACATGCTCCCGCGTCTGCGTGGTTGGGGTGAGTCGATGTCCCGGCAGGCCGGTGGCCGCGCCGGCAGCAACGGAGGTGTGGGACTGCGCGGTCCCGGTGAGACGAAGATCGAGACCGATCGTCGTCGCATCCGGGAACGAATGGCCAAGCTGCGCCGCGAGATTCGCGACATGAAGAAGGCTCGGCTGACCAAACGGGCGGCGCGGCAACGCAGTTCCGTCCCCAAGCTGACGGTTGCCGGTTACACCAATGCCGGTAAGTCCAGTCTCGTCAACGCGATGACGGGTTCGGGTGTGCTGGTGCAGGACGCACTGTTCGCGACCCTCGATCCCACCACGCGTCGCGCCACACTCGACGACGGACGCGAGGTGGTGTTCACCGACACCGTCGGTTTCGTCCGCCACCTGCCGACGCAACTGGTGGAGGCCTTCCGCTCGACCCTCGAAGAGGTCGTCGACGCGGACCTGGTGCTGCACGTGGTCGACGGTGCCGACGAGTTCCCCGCCGAACAGATCGCCGCGGTTCGCCAGGTGATCAACGAGGTGGTGGCCGACGAGGACGTCACCGCACCGCCGGAGTTGTTGGTGATCAACAAGATCGACTCGATCGACGCGACGCGGATGGCCGAACTCCGGGCGATGGCACCGGATGCGGTGTTCGTCTCGGCGCGTACCGGCGAGGGATTGCCGGAATTGTTCGACCGGGTCCGGGAATTCGTCGGACGCACCGACGTCGAGCTCACCCTCGCCGTCCCGTTCACCCGTGGTGAGGTGCTCTCCCGCATCCACCGCGAGGGTGAGGTGCTGAGCACCGAACACGATGAGCACGGATCGATTGTGCGAGTACGGGTTCCGCAGGCCATGGCAGGTGAGCTCGCCGACCTGGTGTTGGCGACGGCGCACTGAGCCGCCGATCCGGCTCCACCGGGCACAACCAGAACCAGACGAGCACGACCAGACGAGACGGCCGGTCACCCGTACGGGTGACCGGC
>NZ_JBSFPC010000017.1:0-75268 GCF_053587995.1 Gordonia sp. NPDC003504 | reverse complement strand
GGCCGCGATCTCCGCGGCCACCGCCGACACGGTGATCAGCAGATTCTTCGGATTCACCGCGGCCATCGCGACGCCGAGCGCGCATGCCTTGACCACGCCGGCGCCCGCACGGGCGGTATTCCATCGTCATGGGATTCACGGTATGCGCCAAGTTGTCGCCCTGGGCGGAACCGGCGTTACCCGCGTGCGGTCAGAAATCGATCGCGACGGTCTGCGGTTGCTGTCCACGCGGATACCGGCGTTCGGTGATGTCACCGTGGCCGTCATATCCGATGCGCACGACAGTGCTTGCGCGCGTACCGTAGTCGCCGCTGTCGACGAACATCGGTGACAGCGCACGCTCCTGTTCGAGTGACACCCCGGTGTGTGGCAACGCCGCATCATCGGCAATCACGGTGTCATGCAAAATGTCCAGCAGGCGATCGGGTGCGGCCTCGAGATGGGCGCCCACCGCGGTCACCCCGCGGGTGACCTTGGGCCATGGCTCATCGAGCAGCCCGTTCGACAATCCGTGGATGCCCGGCTCGACGCGGCACAGCTGCGGATCGGGATGATTTGTCGCCCAGTAGATGTCGTCTCCGTCGTCGAGAAGGAGGTTCACCGGCGCGTAGTCGGGTGCGTGCTCGACGAAGTCGCCTGCCGATGCGCGAGCCATCTGCCCGGAGATCAGGAAGTCGACGGGCAGCGCCCCACGTGAGCGCTTGTCCGGCATCGGTTGGGCGATGCCGTCGCGGACGTTGGTGACCGCAGCCAGACGCCGGGCGCCGACGGTGGACACACCCATCCAGGTTCCGCCGGCCTGAAGGTCACGTCCACCGATGATCGGCAGGTCGGGCCAGGCGTGAACCGGTTCAGTACTGCGCGTGAAGAACTCGTCCCGGTTGGCCGCCAGGATCAGCCGGTGGTATGGGGAGGCGTCGACGGCGAACAAGATCAGGCACACACCGTCGAGGCTACCGGGTGTACCGGTGGGCCCCACCCCGCCACCGAGTATGGTGCGCCAGAGCACAGCCCGATCTGAGAGCAGGGTGATGGCGCTGGGTTCGGTTGGGGGTGAGCGGGTTTCGTTGTCGGCTCGCGAGGACTCCTTGCGTTGAGCTCCGTCGAAACGACACGCTCCTCCGCTATCGCTCCGGACCGGCTCGACCGGCGGGCGCGGCGAAGCGGCACCCGATCACCGCTCGGTGCCGGCTCCCCAATCCTCCACCGGCGCGTACTGCGCGACATTGCCCATCCGGCGTTGCACCGCGGAGATCTCGCGCACAGCCTGAGCGAGCAGGCTCCGGTCCAGCGGCGAGAGTCGACGCAGAGTGATGACGTCCGAAGGGTCTTCCCGCCGTTCGATCTGCTCGAGTTGATAGCGCAGTCGGATCCGTTGCAGCACATCGAAGACCTCGACGAGGGTCGTTGCGGCGTCACCGCCGAGGACCTCCGACGCACCGGCATCACACAACCTCGATCGGGTGTCGAGTTCGACGGACCCGACCGCGAGGGCACCCCACCGCGCGATGTTCACCAGGGGCGTGAGGGCGTGCCGCTTGATGTCGACTGTGCCGGTGCGGCGTGCGAGCACGTCGCGCATCGACCGCAGTCGCGCCGGCGTCGACAGCGCTTCGGCGAGCAGCATGCGCAAGGTCGCCGGATGCGATCGCAGGTCACCGAACACCTCCGCGACCGCAGTCAGTCCCGGGTCGCCCCAGATCGGACGCCCATCGAGGAGCAGCGAGGTGAAGATCATGCCCTTGTTGTCGGCGGGGGCATCGAGCCAGGTCCGCGCGGCGGCCCGCCACTGACTGTGTGTGCGGGTGAACAGCGGCATCGACGCGATGGCACCGTTGGTGTCGACCCGCATCCCGGCACCACGCAGAACTGTGTCGACCTCGGCGAATGCGCCCCGATACCTGGCGATCTCGTCTGCGCCCAGGTCGTCGGCCAACGAGACCGCGCTGTCGACGTCGGAACTGAGCACCGGCTCGCGACGGGCGTTGCTCCCCAGCGACAGCCAAGTCATCGCCTGGGGATCCAACTCGGGCGCTGCAGTGAACACCAATTCGATCGCGCGTCGCATCACCGCGTCGTGGACAAGGGAGAGCACCCGGGTGATCTCGGCAGCCGGTTGTCCGCCGCGCACCAGGTCACCGACGAGGTACGGCATCCGGCGCGCCCGCTCCTGCAGTTCCGTGACCGTTGTCGACTCGGCCACCTGTCGGCGCAACGTCATGCTCGGACCCGCAGGCACCGCGACGAAATCGGTGGGCACCACTACCCCACGGAGTTCACCGCCCGGACCGGTCACCGGAACGCAGCCGAGCCCGCGGTCGACGATGAGCGTGAGCACCTCGGCGGCAGAGGCATCGATACGCACGGTGACGGCCGGGAAACTCATCACCTCGCCGATCGGCGTGGTCACACCGCGGCCCGCGGCGACGCACCGAACGCGGATGTCGCGGTCGGTGAGGACCCCGAATCGTCCGTTCGGCGCGGGGATCACGATGTAGGGCTGACCAGCGGCGGTCATGCGTTCGGCGGCGGTGGCCACCGACTCCTCGGCCGATGCCACGACCGGGATCGAGCTGATCAACTCTTCGACGGTCCCCTGCCCGGCAGTCGTCGGCACCACTCGTCGCCGGCTCGAAGACAGTTGCCCCGCCAGGAACCTCGCTCCCGCAAGACCCGAGAACAGTGGGCGCACAGCATCTTCGGGAATCTGACAGACCCGAACCGGCCCCGCCGCGACGGCGATCGGGCCCTCACGTTCGCGCGTCAACAGCGAGGAGTATCCGAAAATCCCACCGGGACCGAGGATTTCATCCGGCCCGTCGGCGCCGGGCTCTGGGTGGTTGAAGATCTCGACCTGCCCGGCGAGCACCACCCACAGCAGGTGGGTGACCGCGGTGAACCCGTTGACGATCTGGGCGCCTGATTCGAAGGAGACGACCGTGGCACGCGATGCAATGCTCCCGAGTTCGTCGTCGGACAGTGAGTCCAGCGGTGGGTGCGATCCCAACGCTGCCGCGAGATCGTCCACACCCCATCCTTCGTGTCGATTGCACGTCCCGAATCAGGATAGGTCACGTCGCGACCGGCCGCGGATTCCGAAATGCCCGAAATGTCGCCACCAGTAACGTGCCAGCGCACGATCGTAATGATCGGGCAACATCTGTTACCTAGCTTCGCTTGACGGACAGCGTCCACGCTCGTCCGAAGTCCGCATTTCCGGCGACCCCGGTTCTGCGCATGCCGTACCCACCGCTCGCGGTATGTCGCAGTCGCCGAGCCGCGAGGAAGATCAACCCCACGAGGAATTGATGACCGAAACAACGACCCCACATGCCCATCTGGCCGCCGAACAGGTCGGCTACAAACAGGAGTTGGGCCGACGTCACGTCCAGATGATCGCCATCGGAGGTGCGATCGGAACCGGCTTGTTCCTGGGTTCGGCCACGCGTCTGCATTCCGTCGGCCCGGCGCTGCTGTTCAGCTATGCGTTCGCCGGACTCGTCGCCTACTTCCTCATGCGGGCCCTCGGTGAACTCGTCCTGCACCGCTCGACCAGCGGCGCGTTCGTCTCCTACATGCGGGAATTCTTCGGCGAGAAGGCCGCTTACGTCACCGGCTGGATGTACTGGCTCAACTGGGCACTGACCGGCATCGCCGAATTGTCCGCCGTCGGCGTCTACATGAAGTTCTGGTTCCCGGGACTACCCAACGCGGTGAGTGCGCTCATCGCCCTGGTGGTCGTGCTGGCGATCAATCTGCTCTCGGCAAAAGCGTTCGGCGAGTTCGAGTTCTGGGCAAGCATCCTGAAGGTCGGCGCGATCGTTCTGTTCCTGGTTGTCGGTATCGTCGTGGTGGTCGGCGGCATCCACGTCGGCACCACCCAGGCCGGGATCTCCAACCTGTGGTCCAACGGCGGATTCTGGCCGACCGCGGATCCGTACGCCTGGTACGGGCCGATCCTGGTACTCAGCGGTGTCGTGTTCGCATACGCCGCGATCGAACTCGTCGGGGTCGCGGCCGGCGAGATGCAGAATCCCGAACGGGAGGTCCCCAAGGCGGTCAATGCCGTCATCTTCCGCATCGGCGTGTTCTACTGCGGATCGATCCTGCTGCTGGCCTGCATGCTGCCCACCTCCGAGTACGGTACGAACGCCGCAGGCGACGTGGAGAGCCCGTTCGTGACGGTGTTCTCCAGGCTGGGCATGGGCTGGATGGGTGGCGTTATCAACGCGGTGCTCATCGTCGCCGCCATGAGTTCGCTGAACTCGGGTCTGTACTCCACCGGCCGTGTGCTGCGCAGTCTCGGAATGTCCAAGCAGGCACCGGAAGTGATGACCCGGATGAGTGGCTCCGGTGTGCCGTGGATCGGCATCGGTGTGACTGCGATCGTCTACTGCCTCGGCGTCATCCTCAACATTCTGATGCCGGGCGAGGCCTTCGACATCGCCTTGGAGGCCGCGTCACTGGGCATCGTGTTCACCTGGGGCACCATCTTCGCGTGCCAGCTCCGACTGCGGCAGTTGGTGAATCGAGGAGTGATCCCGAAGAGTCCGTTCCAGGCGCCCGGGTACCCGTATACCTCGATCTTCGGACTCGTCTTCCTCGTCGGCGTCATCGTGGCGCTGGCGATCTCCGGCTGGCTCTCCTCCCCGAACCTCGGCGAGAAGACCGACTTCTGGGTGGTGGTCGGTGGGATTCCGCTCATCGCGGTCCTGATGATCGGTGGCTGGTATCTGATCCGGGGCAACGTCAACGATCACACCGGAGGCAAGATCGGTCCGGCCTGGGTGAGTACCAAGTCCGAGTGAGCCCTCGCTCGAGTCCGCTCGAGCTGACGGGACCCACGTCAACACCGCGGCCCCCGACCACGATGGTCGGGGGCCGCGGTGCTTCGTCAGGAACGATCACGCGTCGGAGGCTTCCTTCTCGGCCGGGGCCTCGTACGAGGCGTCCTCGTCCACCGTTGCCAGGCTGACCTTGCCGCGCTCGTCGATATCGGCGCCGCCGCCCTGCAGTGGGGCCTGGTGAACCGGGTCGTCCCCCACGCCGAGGTCCTTGAGTCAGCCATCGCCCTTGCCGAAACCATCGCCGCCAACGCCCCGGTCGCGGTCGCCGCCAGCAAGCGCATCATTTATCACAAGGGACTGCTGCACGATTAGGTGACAGTTGCGGTGTCATGCCGCTGAGGCGGCTGTGTTGATGATGGTCTCGTATTCGATCGGGGTCAACCGGCTGAGGCGGACCTGACGGCGCCGGCGGTGGTAGGTCCGTTCGATCCACGTGACGATCGCCATCCGTAGTTCCTCGCGAGTCGCCCACCGTTGCCGGTCAAGGACGTTGCGCTGCAGCAGCGCGAAGAACGATTCCATCGCGGCGTTGTCACCGGCAGCTCCGACCCGCCCCATGGACCCGACCAGACCATGTCGATTCACCGCGGACACGAACTTACGGGACCGGAACTGAGAACCCCTGTCCGAGTGGATGATACAGCCCGACACATCGCCCTTTCGGCGGGTAACGGCGTTGTTGAATGCGGTCACGGCGAGACGGGACTGCATGCGGGAGTCGATACTGTACCCAACGATCCGCCCCGAGCAGGCATCTTTGATCGCGCAGAGGTAGAGCTTGCCCTCGTCGGTCCAGTGCTCGGTGATATCGGTCAACCACAATTCGTTCGGTGTGTCGGCGGTGAAGTCGCGTTCGACCAGATCGTCATGCACCGGTGGGCCGGGCCTCTTCCCGCCCCGGCCTCGTTTCTTGCCGAACCTCGACCACCAGCCGTTCCCGTGGCAGATCCGCCACGCCGTCCGCGCACTCATGCTCTGGCCAGCAGCTTCGGCCTCATCAGCGAGGAACCGGTACCCGAACTCCGGGTCATCACGATGAGCGTTGAACAGCGCGTTCGCGCGCTCCGCTACGACCCGCTCGGCGGTGGTGACCGGGTCGGTCAGCCACCGGTAGTACGGCTGGCGGGAGAGCTTGAGCACCCGGCACGTCACCGCGACGGGAATCCCGTCCGCGGCGAGCTCTTTCACGAGCGGGTAGATCCTTTTCCCGGTAGGTTCGCCTGCGACAGATACGCCGCCGCCCGCCGCAACACCTCATTCTCCTGCTCCAACAGGCGGATTCGTTAGTTCGCTTCCCGCAGTTCCGCCGCCTGACCAGAAGTCATCCCGGGTTTGTTGCCGTCATCGATATCGGCGCGTCGCATCCACTTCTGCAAGGTCATCGGGTGTACCCCGAAGTCTTTAGCGATCTGCTCGATCGTCACACCGCTCTCGCGGTCGCGGGCAACCCGGACCACGTCATCACGGAACTCTTTCGGATAGGGCTTGGCCACGATAGTCATCCTTCCAGACCTGCCCTCCCGGGCAAGCCAGATCAGATGTCACCTATCGGTGCAGCAGACCCCAATCTCGCCCTGGGCTCCGACTGGGATCGGGAAGTCTGGGCATATAGCGACGCACAAACCCGAACGGTCATCAAGAGCGCGGATGCACAAGAAGGACCGCGGGCTTTCATCGAACGGCGAGCACCGAACTGGGTAGGCCGCTGACATGAGTGAGGCATCCATCGCCACCATCGCCGGACTCGGGCTGACCGAGGTTGGAAAGGTCTACGGGCGCAGCGCAAGCGATTTCGCTGCTGACGCGGCGCGTCGCGCCACCGCCGACGCCGGGATGCAGCTTGGCGACATCGACGGACTGTTGGTCACCCCCGGCACCCAGGGGCGCCCCAACCTGACGCTCCAGAAACTGCTTGGCCTGCGGGTGATCCGTCCCGGGGTTTCCGGAGGGCTCCTCTCAAGGGAGGATGAAACCTATGGCAGCAGGATCGAAGCGGTACTCGGCTGAGTTGAAGCGACAAAGGCGGTGCGCGACGGCGACAGCTTCGTGGTCAACGGTGCCAAGACCTACATCACCTCGGGAACGCGTGCCGACTACGTCACGACGGTCGTCCGTACCGGCGACTCCGGTCACGGCGGACTGTCGCTACTCGTGGTGGACACCGACACGCCCGGATTCTCGGTGACGAGTGCCCTGCCCAAGATGGGGTGCCTGTGCTCGGATACCGCCGAACTCTCCTACCAGGATGTGCGGGTTCCAGCAGCGAATCTTGTCGGCCCGGAAGGAACTGCCTTCACACAGCTGATGACTCGCCTCGACGGCGAGCGACTCCAACTCGCGGTTCAGGCATACGCCACGGCCCAGCGAGCCATCGATGTGACGATTCCGTGGGTTCGCCAGCGTTCGACCTTCGGCCGGCCCCTGGCAGCACGTCAGGTGATCCGCCACAAACTAGCCGAAATGACCCGTCAAACGGTCGCCGCGCGCACCTTCGTGCGCGACATCGCCGCACGCTTTGTCGACGGACAACGAGTGTCTGCGGAGGTGGCGATGGCCAAAAACACCGCCGTGGCCGCGTGCGACCACGTCGTCAACGAGGCCGTGCAGATCTTCGGTGGCATGGGATACATCCGTGAGACGGAGGTCGAGCGCCTCTATCGCGATGCCCGTATCCTTGGCATCGGCGGTGGATCGAACGAGATCATGAATGAGATCATCAGCAAATCACTGGGATTGAGCCAGTCGGGACAACGCGGCGCCGCACCAGAAGCGTGAGCCGACGAACCGGTCCACACCCCCTCGAGTTGGACGGGGCGCCGATCGCGGGTCAGGTGTTCGACCCGGACCGGTCGAACACCGCCATGATGATCCGATTCGGATCGGCCGGCCTACTCGGTCCACCCGGTCGCCCCACGGCCGACCGATATCGGTCAAGGATCGCCCGCACCGCTTCCGCGGCGCACCCGCCACGACGGCGTTGTTCACCGGCACCGGCATCGATCAGCCGCGCCCAATGGGCACCGAAGTGACCACGATCCCCTGAAACGACATGATCGTCGCAACCCCCCCATCTGAGGGGTGTTGCGACGATCATGTGAGCCTGCCCGAGGCCGCCGGGGTCCGCGGGCGAGCGTCGGCGATGCCGACGATCAGGCGTCGGCGGTCGCCTTCTCGGCGGGGGCCTCGGACTTGGCGTCCTCGTCCACCGGCACCAGGCTGATCTTGCCGCGCTCGTCGATATCGGCGATCTCTACACGCAGCTTCGATCCGACGTTCACGACGTCTTCGACCTTGTTGATGCGCTTGCCCTTACCGAGCTTGGAGATGTGCACCAGGCCGTCGCGACCCGGCAGCAGCGACACGAACGCACCGAATGCGGTGGTCTTGACGACGGTGCCGAGGAACCGCTCGCCCACCTTCGGCAGCTGCGGGTTGGCGATGGCGTTGACCTTATCGATCGCGGCCTGCGCCGACTCGCCGTCGGAGGCGCCGATGAACACGGTGCCGTCGTCCTCGATGGAGATGTTGGCGCCGGTGTCCTCGGTGATGCCGTTGATGGTCTTGCCCTTGGGGCCGATCAGCTCACCGATCTTGTCCATCGGGATCTTGATGGTGGTGATCCGCGGGGCGTACGGGCTCATCTCGTCGGGCTCGTCGATCGCCTCGGCCATCACGTCCAGGATCGTCAGACGCGCATCCTTGGCCTGGCTCAGCGCACCGGCCAGCACCTGGCTGGGGATGCCGTCGAGCTTGGTGTCGAGCTGCAGGGCGGTGACGAAGTCCTTGGTGCCGGCGACCTTGAAGTCCATGTCGCCGAAGGCATCTTCGGCGCCGAGGATGTCGGTCAGTGCGACATAACGGGTTTCGCCGTCAACGGTGTCGGACACCAGACCCATGGCGATGCCGGCAACCGGGGCGCGAAGCGGCACACCGGCATTCAACAGCGACATGGTGGAGGCGCACACCGACCCCATCGAGGTGGAACCGTTGGAGCCCAACGCCTCGGAGACCTGACGGATGGCGTACGGGAACTCCTCGACGCTCGGGATGACCGGCACCAGGGCACGTTCGGCGAGCGCACCGTGGCCGATCTCACGACGCTTGGGCGACCCGACGCGACCGGTCTCACCGGTCGAATACGGCGGGAAGTTGTAGTGGTGCATGTAGCGCTTGGAGGTTTCCGGCGTCAGCGAGTCGATCTGCTGGGCCATCTTCACCATGTCGAGGGTGGTGACGCCCAGAATCTGGGTCTCGCCACGCTCGAACAGCGCGCTGCCGTGGGCGCGCGGGATGACCGCGACCTCCGCCGACAGCGACCGGATGTCGGTGATGCCGCGGCCGTCGATGCGGAAGTGGTCGGTCAGGATGCGCTGACGCACCAGCTTCTTGGTGACCGAGCGGTAGGCCGCGCCGATCTCCTTCTCGCGTCCCTCGAACTGATCGCCGAGCTGGTCGAGGATCTGCGCCTTGAGTTCGTCGGTCTTCTCGTCGCGTTCCTTCTTGCCGGCGATGGTGAGGATCTGGCTCAGCTGCTCGCTCGCGGCGGCGGAGACGGCGTCGAAGACGTCGGTCTCATACGGCGGGAAGAGCGGGAACTCGGCGGTCGCCTTGGCGGCGGCGTCGGCGAGCGACTTCTGTGCCTCGCAGAGACGGGCGATGAACGGCTTGGCGGCCTCGAGGCCCTCGGCGACGATCGACTCGGTCGGCGCCTGGGCGCCACCGGCGATGAGGTCGATGACGTTCTCGGTGGCCTCGGCCTCGACCATCATGATCGCGACGTCGGCGGTGTCGCCGGACCCACCCACGATGCGCCCGGCGACGACCATGTCGAACACGGCGCCCTCGAGCTGCTCCACGGTCGGGAAGGCGACCCACTGGCCGGCCTTGTTCTCCTCGGTGGGGATGAGCGCGACGCGCACACCGCCGACCGGGCCGGAGAACGGCAGTCCGGCGAGCTGGGTGGAGGCCGACGCGGCGTTGATAGCGACGACGTCGTAGAGGTCCTTCGGGTCGAGCGAGAGGATGGTGACGACCACCTGGATCTCGTTGCGCAGGCCGTCGACGAAGGACGGACGCAGCGGACGGTCGATCAGGCGGCAGGTGAGGATGGCGTCGGTGGACGGGCGGCCCTCGCGACGGAAGAACGAACCGGGGATACGCCCGGCGGCATACATCCGCTCCTCGACGTCGACGGTCAGCGGGAAGAAGTCGAAATGCTCCTTCGGGTGCTTGGACGCCGCAGTGGTCGACAGCAGCATGGTGTCGTCGTCGAGGTAGGCGGTCACCGAGCCGGCGGCCTGCAGCGCGAGGCGCCCGGTCTCGAATCGGATGGTGCGAGTACCGAAGCTGCCGTTGTCAATGACGGCAGTGGCCTCGGTGATGGCTTCGTCGTAGTCGTCGGCGAAGTCGTCGGTGGTGGTCACATCTGACATGTGGGGTGGTGATCCCTTCGTTGCGGCCGCGTCGTGCGGCCGTGGGGTGGCCGCGTCCGCGCGGCCTTCGTTATACGGCTGTGGGCCTGCCACGACGTGCACGCAGAACACCTGTCCTGTGAATCCCCGGATCGGGGTGCACGTGTGCATCAGCCCCGGAACTGCCGGGAAGAGAAATCGTCGGCGGGAGGCGATCGGCGCACTCGTTGCGCACCGCGTGTGCTCAGACGGCCTTCGATCGAAGCGGCCGGAAACTTCTGTCCTACGACCCATTCGTGCGGGTCACGTTCCGGCGGCCACTACCGAAAACCGATCTGGCTCGTCATCGCTTCCGTGCGTCAAATCTTCGTCACGGGCAACGTTCCGTTGGTCAGTTTATCACTGCCGATATGACGAACCGGCCACCTCCAGCGGAGATGACCGGTTCGCGGTGTCTGGTGTTCGCTCAGCGACGGTGTCGAAGGTCGCTCAGCGACAGTGCCGACAGGTCGCTCAGCGACGGTGTCGAAGGTCGCTCAGCGACGCAGGCCGAGACGCTCGATCAGCGAGCGGTAACGGTTGATGTCGACCTTGGCGACGTACTTGAGCAGGCGGCGACGACGGCCGACCAGCAGCAGCAGACCACGACGGCTGTGGTGATCATGCTTGTGGGTCTTGAGGTGCTCGGTGAGGTCGGTGATGCGCTTGGTCAGCAGCGCCACCTGGGCCTCGGGGGAACCGGTGTCGGTCTCGTGCAGGCCGTACTCGGTGAGGATGGTCTTCTTCTCGGCAGCAGTCAGCGCCATGGAATTACTCCTGTTTCTCAGTACCGCGTCAACTTCAGATCCTGCGAACCCGCCCACCCGGACGGTTCGTCGGCGGCGTGCCACCGCGGACTGCAGCAACGCCGAGAGACAAATTTACCAGCGGAGAAGTGGTGTACCCAAATCGGTGGTCAGGACCCGTTGCACCACGGCATGTGGCGTGGCTCGGAGTAGAGCCACCAAAAAACTGCGACCGCAAGCACTCCGAGCACGACAGAAAGAACTCCGGAGACCCGGAGTCCGGTTGTCGACGTCAACTCAGTCGGTCTCGGCGCTGTCGGCTGCCAGCAGCACCCGCGTCTTGTCGACGTCGTCGGCGATGGCCTTGATCAGGCCGTCAATGCTGTCGAAGGGTTCCATCGGGCGGATGTGGCTGACGAAGTCGACGGCGACCTGCTGGCCGTAGAGGTCGGCGCTGGTGTCGAGGACGAAGGCCTCCACGGTGCGGGTACGCCCGGAGAATGTCGGATTGGTGCCCACCGACACGGCGGCCTGATACCGCTCCCCCGGCACCACCTGGCCGACGACGGGTCCGGCGCCGAGCACCGTGAACCACGCGGCGTACACGCCGTCGGCGGGGATGGCGGCATGCATCGGGGGTGCGACATTGGCTGTCGGATAACCCAATTCGCGACCCCGGCCGTCACCGCGGACGACGACCCCCTCGACCCGGTGCGGCCGGCCGAGCGCCTCGGCGGCCCGCTCGACGTCGCCGGCGGCCACACAGGAGCGGATGTAGGTCGACGAGTAGGTGACCGCATGCTCGCCGAACAGCGAGATCGCCTGCACCTCGAACCCGAACTTCGCACCGAGTTCGGCGAGTTTGGCGACATCACCGGCGGCCTTCTTGCCGAAGGTGAAGTTCGCGCCGACCACCACGTCGGCGGCGTGCAGTCGTTCCACCAGGATGTCGTGCGCGAAGTCCTTGGGTGTCCGCGACGCAAGTTCGGGTGTGAACGGCATGACACAGAACACGTCGATGCCCAGCTGCTCGGCGAGTTCGGCACGTCGGGTCAGCGTGGTCAGTTGCGGCGGGTGGTTGCCGGCGCGCACCACCTCGGCGGGGTGCGGATCGAACGTCATCAGCACCGCGGGCACACCCCGGTCGTGCGCGGCCCGCGTCGCGGCACCGATCAACTCGGCATGACCACGATGGACCCCGTCGAACACACCGATCGTCACCACGCAACGCCCCCAGTCCGCGGGCACATCGTCCAGACCTCGCCAACGCAACACGCCGACCAGACTACGACGCGACGGCGCACCAAACCAGCACCGCCTCCCCGGATGAACCCGGCGTGACGTAGTCGTTCGACACCGGTGAACCGGACATGGCGAGACCGGCGGCACACACGGTGCGGCGCGGGCGATCACTCCGTGATCCACACAGTGGGAGCGTCGGCTTCGCCGTTGGTGCGACGGCGTCCTAAGCTTGCCGATATGCCCACCAAAGGAGCGTCCACGCCGCGCCGAGGCACCGGCGCCGAACAGGCGGTGGCGGAGCTGTCGACGGTGACCCAGGACTATCTGAAGGTGATCTGGACCTCACAGGAATGGGCCGAGGTCAAGGTCACCACGAAGCTGCTCGCCGACAAGATGGGCGTGTCGGCGTCCACGGCATCGGAATCGATCCGCAAACTCGCCGATCAGGGCCTGGTGTCCCATGAGCGCTACGGCGCGGTGACGCTCACCGAATCCGGCCGCACCGCAGCCGTTCTCATGGTCCGACGGCATCGCCTGCTGGAAACCTTCCTGGTCCGCGAGCTCGGCTACAGCTGGGACGAGGTGCACGACGAGGCCGAGGTCCTCGAGCATGCGGTGTCCGACCGGCTGATGGCGCGACTCGACGCCAAGCTGGGCCATCCCAACCGCGACCCCCACGGTGATCCGATCCCGGCCGTCGACGGTTCGGTCCCGACCCCCGATGCCGATTCGCTTGCCGATCTCGACGTCGGCGCGTCGGGAACCGTGGCACGGATCTCCGACGACGACCCGGAGATGCTGCGCTACTTCGACGAGGTCGGCGTGGCGCTCGACTGCCGGGTGACGGTGACCGGCAAACGACCGTTCGCCGGGACGATCTCGATTTCCATCGACGACGGCGACGCCCTGGACATCGGGGACATCGCGGCCCGCGCGATCTTCCTCGTGCCGACGCCCTGACGACGGATCACCGAGCCGGACAATCCCTTTCGGACGGCGTCAGGAACCGTTGATCGCGTCGACGATGGCCGGGATCGACACGACGAACCAGGCCACGAGCGCAATGGCCACCGCACCGACCGCGATCACCACCAACCACGCCAGGGCGCGGACGATCGGTCCCCCGGGGCCCTGTCCGAGCAGGATTTTCACGAACTCGACGAACAGGTCGATGAGCCGTACCAGTGTCATCATCAGTGTGTCTCCGGGCGGTTTCAGGTCATTGTGACGTTGGCGAACGTCAGCACGGGCCAGCACACGATCGCTCCGAGGAAGGAGACGACCTTGTCGACCGGGTTGTCGATGTCGGCAAGATGCGCGGTGTGGGTCAAGGTCCACACCACGCCGATGATTCCGTAGGGGATGCCGATGAGGATGAGGGCTCCGAGGATCTCGGAGACCTTCATCTGGTGGTCGAGGATGCGGTTGATGGTCTTCATGTCACCAGATCCCTTCCGGTGCGGATCCGATGTCGCAGGTCACCCATCCCCAGGTGGAAGGCCCAGAATCGAAGTGGTTGCGGCAGAAAACGATTGGTGAAGCCGACGAACAGGAAGAGATTGTCGAAGCGCCGCTGATCGATGGGTCGCCACTGCAGCCCCATCCGCTCGCGGAATACCGGCGCGAGTGAGCCGATCGTCAGGAACCGCAAGAGGCCGCGCAGGGGGTACCGCATCAGCGGGGTGACCATCTTGAGGTCGATCAACCGGTTGAGGAACTCTCGCTGCATCTCGTCGTAGGCGATCCGCTCACACGCCACGTTCCAGAAGTGTTCGAAGTCGGCGCGCGTGGCCGGCCACATGTCGTCGGGCACCTGCAGCGTGGTGCCGAGCGGGCGGGCACTCTGGTAGAACTCCTCGGCCTGCTCGGGGGTCATCTTTCCGAACAGCAGCTGGTGGGTGTCCTCGAAACCGATGAACAGACACGCCGCGACCCACATCTGCAGTTCCCGGTCGAAGACGTTGTACTTCACCGGTGAGGATTCGGTGCTGCACACGTGGCGGTGGGCCGAGTTCACCGCCTCCCGGTAGGCGGCGCGCTCCTCCTCGGTGCCGAGAATGGCCACGGCGAGGTACTGGGCGGTGGTGCGTAGGCGCTTCCACGGGTGCACCATCAGTGCCCCGGATTCGACGCGGGATTCCATCACGCCGTAGCCCACTTCCGGCCAACCCAGTTGCATCGCGACGTTCGCGGCCGCACCGGCAGCCGCCCACCCGTCGAGGGCTTCCTGAATCCGCTGCCCGGCGTGCTCCGCGCTGGTGGCACGCCGTGGGGTGGCGATGGAGATGCGGGTCTGTTCCGTGGTCAACCGCGCAATGGTGTTCTGCCAGTCCGTGAGGTACCGGCCGGTCGCCGGTCGCACGGATTCGGCGACGCCCGGCCGGACAACGGCCACCTCGGAGCCGTCGTTACCCGCGTCCTGACCTGCATCATCGCTGTTGGCGTCACCGCGTCGCCGGTGCCGACCCATCGACCTCGTCATCCTGCGCCCCCGATCTGGATACGTACGTGATCAGAATAGTCGACAGCGCACGACGACGTGACGCCGGTCATGAATGCCGAGGGGTCGGCGCACCTCACATGTGAACTGGCGTGTGCGGTGTCAGCGCAGCGTAGCCGGTCGCACCACCATCACCGAACTCGCCCGACGGCCCTTCTCCTCGATGAGCGCGATCGCCTGTCCGGACGGATCGACGGCGACGTGGATTCCGGTCAGGCCGATCGGCCGCAGCCACCGCCCCTGTGAGATGGATTCGGCCTCGTCGTCGTCGATGTCGCGCCGCGGGAACGACAACAGGGCCGCCTCGTCAATCGTCAGCGACAGTCGTGGGGTCTCGGCGAGATCGTCGAGCGTGCGGGAATGCTCGAGCGTGAACGGCCCCACCGCGGTGCGCCGCAGGGCGGTGAGATGTCCGCCCGCGCCCAGCGCCGCCCCGAGATCGCGTGCCAGCGAACGGATGTAGGTGCCGGCTGAACAGTCGACCTCGACGTCGAGGTCGAGGAACGCGCCTCCGGGGTAGGCCTCATCGGCCGCAACGTCGACGCGGCGGCGGTCACGAATCTCGAAGCGCGACACCACCACCGGACGCGCCTCGAGGTCGAAGTCGGCTCCGGTGCGCACCAGGGCGTGCGCACGTCGGCCGTCGACCTTGATGGCGCTGACCTTGGCCGGCACCTGTTGGATGTCGCCGGTGAGATCTGCGACGGCGGCATCGACAGCCTCGTCGGTGATCGCCTCGACCGCGCCGCGGGAGATGATTTGCCCCTCGCGGTCATCGGTGTCGGTGGCCGCGCCCAGCCGGATGGTGGCGGTGTAACTCTTGGTGGTCAACGACAACAGCCCGAGAAGCTTTGTCGCCCTCTCGATTCCGACCACGAGCACACCGGTCGCCATCGGGTCGAGGGTGCCCGCGTGACCGACCCGGCGGGTGTTGAAGATCTTGCGGCACCGAGCGACGACGTCGTGGCTGGTGATCCCGGCGGTCTTGTCGACGATGACCAGACCGGCGTTTTCGATCGATGCGTCGGCCATGTCAGACGTTCACGATCGTGGTGAGGATGAGGCCGTTGTCGACCGTCCAGCGTCCGTGCAGTTCGTCGAGCGGAGCTCCTCCGTCGACGGTGCGACCGTCGATCAGGATGCGCGACCGGAACGTTCCGGTCGGTGCACCGGCGGCGTCGTCGTCCCGGGCGAAGGTGATGTGCGCGTCCTCGAATCCCAGCCACCGCTCGGTGAGCGGGAACCACGCCTTGTAGGTGGCCTCCTTGGCGCAGAACAACAGTCGATCCCAGTGCAGGGTGTCCGGACGCCCGGCGAGAACCTCACGTTCCTCCGGCAGGCTGGTGTGGTCGAGCACGCCGTCGGGTAGCGCGTCGTGGGGTTCGGCGTCGATGCCGAGGGATCGAACCGCCATGCCGTAACCGACGATCGCCGCCCGGTATCCGTCGCAATGGGTGAGACTGCCGACAACATTCTTGGGCCACAACGGCATTCCGCGCTCGCCCCGCATGATCGCGACGGGCTCGATGCCGAGTTGGCCGAGCGCTTCGCGGGCACAGTGCCGCGCGGTGGTGAACTCGCGGCGACGTTTCTCCACCGCACGGGAGATCAGCGACTCCTCCCCCGGCAGCGGGGTGAGACCCGGTGGGTCACCGAAGGATTCGGCCGAGGCCACACCCGAGGGCAGCAGGCGTTCGATCACGTCTCGGGTCCTTCCGGCGTCGGCTGGGTCGGGGAGCTTTGCGCACGTCGGGCCGCCTGTCGTTCCCGGCGCTCGGCGCGTCGCCGTTGGAACTCCTCGGCCCGCCTCTCATAATCGGGCGGCAGTTCGAAGCGTGCGCCGTGCGGCGGCAGATCCTCTTCGCGGAGTCCCGGGTCGGGAGTGATCTGCCGCAGCAATGGTTCGGGCAGACCGCGCCGCTTCCATTCCCGCGGATAACCCACCGACACCTCTTCGAACCGCACGAAGTCGTAGAAGGTGGTGCGCGGGATGTGCAGGTGTCCGTACACGCAGCAGGCCGCGTTGAAGCGGGTGTGCCAGTCCGCGGTCTCGGTGCTGCCGCACCACAAGGCGAACTCCGGATACATCAGTGCGTCGGTCGGTTCACGCCGCAGCGGCCAATGATTGATCAGGATCGTCTGCTCGGCCGGGTCGAGCGCCTCGAGCCGGGCCCGGGTCGCCGCCACCCGCGCCCGCCCCCACGCGTCGCGGGTCGGGTAGGGCTCCGGCGACAACAGGAATTCGTCGGTGGCCACCACATTGCGTTCCCGCGCCAACGCCAGGGCCGCCAGTGCCGTCGAGGTTCCCTCGGGCCGGAAGGTGTAGTCGTAGAGCAGGAACATCGGCACCACCCGCACCGGCGCGGATCCGTCACCGGGATCGAACAGTGGGTAGATGTCCTCGGGCGTGACGACACCGAGGTCACGGCAGGCCTGCACGAGGTAGTCGTAGCGTGCCGCGCCGAAGATCTGCAGCGGATCCCTGGCGGTGGTGTAGAGCTCGTGATTGCCGGGCACCCAGACGACGGTGTGGAATCGGGCACGCAACCGTCGCAGGGTGTCGACGATGTCGTCGGTGCGTTCGGCCACGTCGCCGGCGACGATCAGCCAGTCCTGATCGGAGGTCGGACGGATCTGGTCGACGATGTGCTCGTTGCCGCGATGCGCAACGTGCAGATCGCTGATCGCCCAGAGAGTTGCCACGGGGATCCATCGTGCCATGCGCCCGGATGACACTATCCCGGCGGTGGCCGGGTCCACGTGACATGATCACGCGGTGTACTCCCCTGGCTATCCTCCCGTTGCACCGGTACCCGCCCGCAGCCCCGCCCTCGGTGACCGTGGGCCGTGGTGGGTGCAGGCGCTGATCAGCGCGGGTATCGGCGTGGTGTTCTTCGTGCTGTCGGTGGCACTGCAGTACGTGCTGATCCAGGTGGATGTCGATGAGTGGCCGAACTTGGCGGCCTGGTCCGTGCTCGGCCTGATCTTTGTCGGGGTCCTGGCACTGTGGGGACGGACGACGACCCGGCGGATCGTCGGAGCCCTGGTCGCGCTGGTGTTGATCGGTGTCCACCGAATCCTGCAGGTGTTCTGGGTGGTGTCTGAGGACAATTTCCTCGACTGGGCGGACTGGCAGTTCAAGGCGCTCTGGTGGACCGGGACCGTGGTGCTGTACTCCGGTGTCATCCTCGGGTGGACCATCGCCCGGCGGCGGACCGGCTTCACCTGGATCGGTCTCCTGCCCGTGGCGATCCTGATCGCGCTGGCCGTGTGGGCCAACTGGGAACTGCCATACATCGACAGCGACTTCCGGCGTGCGCTGGCGGGCAACGCCATCGACTACGCCTTCTGGATCGTCGGCATCCTGATCTTCTGGGGGTGCGACGGCTTCGGGCTGGCATCACAACGCAACGCCTCCCCGCCGCCGTCGTCGCCGTTCGGCGGCGTCGGGGGTCACGGCCAGGGTTACGGCACGCAGGGTTACGGCACGCAGTGGCCGGGCCAAGCCGGTCCGACACCGCCCGCGCAGGGGCAGGGATGGCCACCGCCGCAGCAGTCGTGGCCACCGCAGTCCTGAACGACCGCGGCTTGAACCACTGCGGCTTGAACCACTGCGGCTTGAACTAGTACGGCTTGAACTAGTACGGATCGAGTCCCCGCGAACGACGCCGGAGAGGTGATGTGACGATGGCAGCTCCGTACCCCCTCGGGACCGCCACTCCCGGCGATCCCGGCAATTTTGGCACCCGGCGCATCGGAATCACGCTGCTGATCGGCCCCATCACCGGATGGGGTCTCGCACGACACCGGATGCCCGCCGCCTGATCGGCGTTCTACCCGCCGTCGGCGTGGTGTGGCTCGGCGGTTGGCCGCTCACCTTCCAGCCGCGATCTCTGGATTCCCTGGGACGTCGCGGTGTACGCGGCGACGGCGAACTGAGCCGCGTTCCTCGGCCTCGCATTCGGGCTGACGGTCCTGGGCATTCTGCTCGTGTGGGCCTACGACGGCATCGGCCTGCTCCTGCGCCGTGGGATCACCGACCACCAGAAGTCTCCCTCGACGCCGTTGCACGGTACTGTCACGGACCCGGACGGTCACGGACCCCGCTGGTACGGCCATCAACCCGGACCCGGGCCCTGGCCACCACAGCAGCCACAGCAACCACCGGGGTGGCCGTCGCAGCAGTGAACACCGCGCGTCAGCCGACTCCCACCCGCCGCCAGCGCCCCGACGCGATCCGCCACCCGACGGCGGCCAGCCGCAGGATCATGAACACGACGAGGCCGGTCCACACCCCGGCCAGTCCCCAATCGAAAATCAGCGACAGCCAGATCAACGGCAGGAACCCGCACAACGCGGCGATCAGGGTGGCAGTGCGCAGGAACGCCGCGTCGCCCGCACCGAGAAGCACGCCGTCGAAGGCGAACACCACACCCGCGATCGGCAACATCGCGACGAAGAACCACCACGGCACACCGATCGCGTCGAGCACCGCGTCGTCGGAGGTGAACACCCGAGGCAGGACCGACGAGCCGGCGGCGAACACCCCGGCCATGAACACCGCCGCCGCCACCGACATGATCGTCACCCGTCGGGCCACCGAAACGGCCACGGACACCGAACCGGCGCCGAGCGCGGCACCGACCAGCGCCTGCGCGGCGATCGCCACCGAGTCCAGGAACAACGACATGAACTCCCACAGTTGCAGGACCAGTTGATGCGCCGCGACCTGCGCGACGCCGAATCGGGCGGCGACGGCGGCCGCGGAGACGAAGCAGATCTGGAACGAGAGACTGCGCACGATGAGGTCGCGGGCCATGACCAGTTGTGCCCCGATCATGGCGCGATCGGGCCGGAATGCCGCCCAGCTCACCCCCGAATCGCGGGTGTGTTCGCGGATCACCCGCGTCGCGAACAGGACACCGGTGATGGACTGCCCGATGACATTGGCGATCGCGCTACCGACGATGCCCAGACGCGGGAACCCCCACAGTCCATGCACCAGCCCGACCACGAGAACCGCCGAAAGTGACAGTCCGACAAGCACATAGATCACCGGACGACGGGTCTCCTGCACGCCACGCATCCAGCCGTTGCCGGCCATCGACAGCAGGATCAGCGGGACGCCGAACACCGCCACACGCAGCCATTCGGTGGCGTCGGTGGCCACCGTCGCCGACGATGAGGACGCATCACCCACCAATGCCCGCATCACATACGGCGCGATCGGCCAGGTGACGGCGACGATCAGCAGACCTGCGCCGAGCGCGATCCAACTCGCCTGTACGCCTTCGGAAATGGCGCCGGCACGATCACCGGAGCCGAACCGTCGAGCCGAGCGTGCCGTCGTTCCGTACGAGAGGAACGTCAGCTGGGTGCTGATGATCGACAGAACCAGGGTGGCGACGGCGAGCGCGGCGAGTTCGTCACCGCCGAGCCGGCCGACCACGGCCAGGTCGAGCAGTAGGTACAGCGGCGGGGCGATGAGCACCGCAAGCGCCGAGATGGTGAGGGTCCCGACGCGTCGCATCCCGGCATCGATGTCGGGGCCGGTCGTCGTCGGTGATCCGCTCAGAGTGACTCCCGCAGCCGGGCGATCACCTCGTCGGCCGAACCGGTGTCGCTGTAGCCGGAGGCGTTTCGATGGCCGCCGCCGCCGTGCGCTCGCGCGACCGGGACCAGATCGACGGTATTCTTCGACCGCAGCGACACTGTCCAGCTGTCGGCGTCGACTTCCTTGAACACGGCCGCAACCTCGGCCTCGGCGGTGGTGCGCACGATGTCGATGACGCTTTCGGACTCTTCCCAGCTCATCCCGCTCAACGCCGCACGGTCGACCACGGCGTACACCAGTCCCTCGCCGTCACACGCCGCAGCGTCCAACTGAGCCGACGCCAGAACACCGGCGACCATCCCCAGCCAGGCGAAGGGATGCGTGTCGAACAGCCGCCGACTCCAGGTGCGGGAGTCGACGCCGGCGTCGATCAGTCGGGCCGCGATGCGGTATGAGTTCGGGCGCGCCCACCGGAAGGACCCCGTGTCGGTGGTCAGACCCGCATACAGGCACGTCGCGATGTCACTGTCGAGGTCGACACCGAGATCGTCGAGTATCCGCAGCACCAGCACCGCGGTGCAATCTGCTTGCGGATCAATGAAGTTCAGATCGCCGAAACCCTTGTTGGAGGCATGGTGGTCGATGACGAGGGAGGTGGCGGCCGCATCGAAGAGAGGCCCCAGGACGCCCAGCCGCTCGACGCTGGCCGCGTCCACCGAGATCACGAGATCACTTCCCCGGACGCCGGGGGCGTCGACGAGCAATTTCGCGCCGGGAAGTGCACCGAGGGCCGCGGGCAGGGTCTCCGGACCCGGAAAGGCGATCTCGACATCCACGCCGAGACGGTCCAGTGCCAGTCCGAGGGCGAGACCACTGCCGATGGTGTCGGCGTCGGGGCGGACGTGACACAGGATCGTCGCCGCACCGCCACTCTCGGCGGTACGGCGAAGCGTGTCGGCGACGGCCGCACTCGAGGCGTCGACCACTACTGCTCGACTTCGCCGGTCACGGCATCGGATTCGTCGGCGTCCTTGCTGCGGTACGGGTCGGCGTCGCCGGCCGGTTCGGCGCCCGCGGCACGACGTGCGACGAGCTCGTCGTTGGCCCGGGCCCGCGCCACCAGTTCCTCCATCTGCCGCGCGGCATCGGGAACGGTGTCGAGGACGAAGGTCAACGTCGGGGTGAACCGCACCCCGGTGCCCGCGCCCACCTTCGATCGGAGGATGCCGGTCGCCTTGGCCAGGCCGGCCGCGGCGGCGACGAGGTCGGGTTCCTCGTCCAGGGTGGATCCCATCACGGTGTAGAACACCGTGGCGTCGTGCAGGTCATTAGTGACCCGCGCGTCGGTGATCGTGACATGCGCCAGACGCGGGTCCTTGATCTCGTTGGCGATCGCCGACGCGACGATCGACGAGATCCGCTTGGCGAGACGTTGTGCTCGTGCCGGATCGGCCATCGGTGTCCTCCCAGAGGTCAGAAGATACTCCCCTCCCGGCGGGCGGTCCGGGCGAACCCGGACACCGCCCGCGGGAGGGGAGCCTCGATTGTTGCGCTGCGCGTCAGTCGCGCGCCTTCTCCTGCAATTCGTAACTCTCGATGACGTCGTCGACCTTGATGTCGCTATAGGTCAGCGTGAGACCACATTCGTAGCCTTCGCGAACCTCGGTGACATCGTCCTTCTCCCGTCGCAGCGAGGCGATGGTGAGATTCTCGGCCACCACGACGTTGTCGCGGAGCAGACGTGCCTTGGCGTTGCGGCGGACGATGCCCGACTGCACCAGGCAACCGGCGATGTTGCCGACCTTCGACGACTTGAAGATGGCGCGGATCTCGGCGCGGCCGAGTTCCACCTCTTCATAGATCGGCTTGAGCATGCCCTTGAGCGCGCTCTCGATCTCGTCGATGGCCTGGTAGATCACCGAGTAGTACCGGATATCGACGCCCTCGCGGTTGGCCAGCTCGGTGGCCTTGCCCTCCGCGCGGACGTTGAACCCGATGATGATCGCATCCGAGGCGGCCGCCAGGTTGACGTTGGTCTCGGTGACGCCACCGACACCGCGGTCGATGACGCGCAACGACACCTCGTCGCCCATGTCGATACCGAGCAGCGCCTCTTCGAGGGCCTCGACGGTACCGGAGTTGTCGCCCTTGAGGATCAGGTTCAGCTGGCTGGTTTCCTTCAGCGCCGAATCCAGGTCCTCGAGGCTGATCCGCTTGCGGCTGCGTGCGGCCAGCGCGTTGCGCTTGCGCGCATTGCGGCGGTCGGCGATCTGCCGGGCGATGCGGTCCTCCTCGACGACGAGCAGGTTGTCGCCCGCCCCGGGCACCGAGGTGAAACCGATCACCTGAACCGGACGCGACGGCAGGGCCGCCTCGATGTCGTCACCGTGTTCGTCGACCATGCGGCGCACACGTCCGTAGGCGTCGCCGGCGACGATCGAATCGCCGACCCTGAGCGTGCCGCGCTGGATGAGCACGGTCGCCACGGGTCCACGACCACGGTCGAGGTGCGCCTCGATGGCCACACCCTGGGCGTCCATGTCCGGGTTCGCCCGCAGGTCGAGCGACGCGTCGGCGGTCAGCAGCACCGCTTCGAGTAGTTCGTCGATGTTGGTGCCCTGCTTGGCCGAGATGTCGACGAACATGGCGTCGCCGCCGTACTCCTCGGGGATCAAACCGTACTCGGTGAGCTGACCGCGGATCTTCTGCGGATCGGCACCTTCCTTGTCGATCTTGTTGACCGCCACCACGATCGGCACGTCGGCCGCCTGCGCGTGGTTGATGGCCTCCACCGTCTGCGGCATGACGCCGTCGTCGGCGGCGACCACCAGGATCGAGATGTCGGTGGCCTTCGCACCGCGGGCACGCATGGCGGTGAACGCCTCGTGACCCGGGGTGTCGATGAAGGTGATGAGCCGATCATCGCCGTTGAGGTGCGTATTCACCTGGTAGGCACCGATGTGCTGGGTGATGCCGCCGGCCTCGCCCTCGCGGACGCTGGCATTACGGATCGTGTCCAGCAGTCGGGTCTTACCGTGATCGACGTGGCCCATGACGGTGACCACCGGCGGACGCTGCTCGAGGTCTTCCTCGTCGCCCTCGTCCTCGCCGTAGGACAGGTCGAAGCTCTCGAGGAGTTCGCGGTCCTCGTCCTCGGGGCTGACCACCTGGACGGTGTAGTTCATCTCCGAGCCGAGCAGCTCCAGCGTCTCGTCGTTGACCGACTCCGTCGCCGTGACCATCTCGCCGAGGTTGAACAACGCCTGGACCAGCGATGCCGGGTTGGCGTCGATCTTGTCTGCGAAGTCCGACAGCGAGGCGCCACGGGCGAGACGGATGGTCTCACCGTTGCCACGCGGCAGCCGGACACCACCGACCGCTGGTGCCTGCATGTTCTCGTACTCGGCGCGCTTCGCCCGCTTCGACTTGCGGCCCTTGCGGGGCGCACCGCCGGGACGTCCGAACGCACCCGCGGCACCGCCGCGACCACGTCCACCACCGCCGGGGCGGCCGCGGAAACCGCCGCCACCTGCGGGTGCGCCGGCACCGGGAGCACCGCCACCGCCGCCGCGGTAGCCACCGCCGCCACCACCGCGGTTACCGGGACCGCCGCTGCGGCCACCGGGCCGGGCGTCGGGTCGGCTGGCACGGCTGGGCATCGCACCCGGGTTCGGGCGCGGCGGCATGTTGCCGGGGCTGGGACGGGGACCGCCCTGGCCGGGAGCGGGACGTCCGCCACCCTGACCGGGTCGATTCTGCGCGCCGGGACGTCCACCGCCGGGACGGGGACCGCCCTGACCGGGGCCGGGACGCGGACCCTGCGGACGCGGCGCGGGGGCCGGTGCCGAGGAGTACGGGTTGTTCCCGACCCGTGGTGCACGCGGACCGGGCTTCGGTCCGGGGCGCGGACCGGGACTCGGGGCCGACGGCGCTGCGGGCGCGGGTGCCGACGCAGCAGCCGGCTTGGGTGCTGCGGGCTTGGCTGCCGGAGCACTCGGCGCGGGAGCCGGGGCCTGCGGGGCCGGGGCCGCCGGGGTGGCGGCCGCGGGACGGGCCGGGGCTGCCGGCGCGCTCACCTCGGGTGCCGGAGCGGGACCGGGCTTGGGCGCCGACGCATTGCCGCCGGGCTTGGGGCCGGGACGCGGACGCGCACCGGGCTTGGGTGCGCCGCCGTTACCGCTGGGCTTGGGTGCGGCGGAGCCGCCGTCTTTCTTGGGGAATGATTCGCGAAGTCGACGGGCCACGGGGGCCTCGACGGTCGACGACGCGGATTTGACGAACTCACCTTGTTCTTTGAGTCGCTCGAGCACTTGCTTGCTCGTCACGCCCAGTTCCTTGGCCAGTTCGTGCACGCGGGCCTTGCCTGCCACTGCTCTCCTCACTTGGAGGCCGAGCGGGCTGCCCGCTACGGCCTCGGATTATGTCCGATACGTGCTCATCGTGGGGACTTCACGGTGTGCTCATGTCTTCTGCTACCTGTTCCGGCTCGGTGTCGAGCCTGCTGTCGTCCGCGATCGGGAACCGATCCCCGGCTCCGATCGCTTCGGCGAGGTCATCTGGGTTGGCGGCCAGATTCGTCGTCCTCAATGCCACTGCGAATGCCCGTCGTCGCACCGCCGCGGACACACAGTCCACGCTCGGATGCAGCCACGCACCTCGTCCCGGCATGGTCTTCGCGAGATCGACCACGACCGTCGGTCCGTCGGCACCCTCGCGGGCGACCAGACGAACCAGTGCGGTGATCTCGGCGCGTTGCCGACATCCGATGCACATTCGGACGGGACGATCCCGACGGCCATCGTCGGAGGACGTGGTCGACGGCTTTCGCTGAACCATCGCTCAGTCTAGCGTGAGTCGCCGCTAAGAGGACAATCGGCCACCACTCGGTGTGCGGGAGCCGGTCGCGGCCGACCCGTCGGCATCGGATCGGATGTCGATTCGCCACCCGGTCAGCCGTGCGGCCAGCCGCGCATTCTGTCCTTCCTTGCCGATGGCGAGGGACAGTTGATAATCCGGTACCACCACTCGTGCGGCTTTCCCCGCGAGGTCGACGACCTCGACGGAGACAACCTTCGCCGGCGACAGTGCATTCCCGACGAAGGTGGCCGGATCGGTGTCGAAGTCGATGATGTCGATTTTCTCGCCGGCGAGTTCACTCATCACGTTGCGCACGCGCTGACCCATCGGGCCGATGCAGGCCCCCTTGGCGTTGAGGCCGCTGACACCGGTGTGCACCGCGATCTTCGACCGGTGACCCGCCTCACGGGCGACGGCGACGATCTCCACGGAGCCGTCCTCGATCTCCGGGACCTCCAGCGAGAACAGTTTGCGAACCAGGTTCGGGTGCGTGCGCGACAAGGTGATCTGCGGTCCACGCTGTCCTCGGGTGACTCCGACGACGTAGCACTTGATGCGATCGCCATGGGTGTAGGTCTCCCCCGGCACCTGCTCGGCGGGCGGGATGACGCCTTCGGTGGCGTTGGCCTCGCTGCCGATCTGCACCACGACCATGCCGCGGGCGTTGGCGCGGGCGTCCTGCTGGACGACGCCGCCGACGATCTCCCCCTCGTGGGCGACCAGATCGCCGAAGCTCTTCTCGTTCTCGGCGTCACGCAGCCGCTGCAGGATCACCTGGCGTGCGGTGGTCGCCGCGATGCGGCCGAATCCCTCGGGGGTGTCGTCGTATTCGTGGACGACGTCGCCGTGCTCGTCGAGTTCTTGGGCCATCACGCGGACCTCACCGGATTTGCGGTTGACGTCGATGCGCGCGTGCGGGGCGAAGCCGTCGGTGTGGCGGTAGGCGGTGAGCAGGGCCGTCTCGATGGCGGTGATGACGGTGTCGATCGAGATGCCCTTGTCGGCCTCGATCATCCGCAGGGCGTTGATGTCGATGTTCATGTCGTGAGTGCTCCTATTCATTTGTCGGTTTCACTTGTGCCGATATTCAGTTGTGTGTGCCCAGTTGTGTCGAGTCCAGTGTCCGCCGCGGGACCCGTCCTTCACAATTCCGTCGGACCGGGTTCGCGGCGTCGCGCGATCTCGGTGTCGTCGAGGCCGCAGCGTTGCAGTTCGGCCACGCTCGGGCGGGAGAAGTCGACCTCCACCACGGCGCGTTCGATCGCGGTGAGCGGGATCGCTTCGGCACCGATCCGGCCGCGGGTGTTGGTGACGACGGTGACCTCGTCGTCGGTGCTCGCCCCGATGCGTCCCTCGACCTTTCGGCCGTCGTGCAGCGTGATGCCGACCTTGCGGCCCTGCGCCCGTCGCCAGTGCCGCGCCAGGGTGAGCGGACGCCCGATGCCGGGTGAGGTGACCTCGAGTGTGTAGGGGGTGTCGGAGATGTTGGGACCGGCGTCGAGGACCTCGTTGATGTCGCGGGTGAGCGCACCCAGAACGTCGAGATCGGCGCCGCCGTCCCGATCCACGACGAGACGGACCTCGTCGGTGCCGGCCGCGGACGAGATGATCACGTCCTCGAGGTCGAAGCCGTTCTCGACGACCAGATGTTCGACGAGGTCGTGAACCCGTTGCTTCTCGATGGCCACCGCATTCTCCTCGTCTTCAGTTGTCTCTGGCTTCGGTTGCCTGTTCGGTCGGCTCGCCCATGGTAGTGGATGGGCCGAGCGGATCCGACCACCGTGTGCACGGCCGGTGCGGACTCCGACCGGGCTGGCATCATGTGTCGGGTGATGCGTCCACCACCCGCCGACCCCGTTCACGGCGATACGCCCCACGTCCGCACCGGCCCGTCCCGTCGCACCGTTCTGCGCGGCGGTGTGATGCTCGGTGTCGGCGCGACGGTGGTGGCCACCGCCGCGGGATGCGATCGAGGGCCCACGCCAAGTCAGGTGACCGCACAGGCACTGGTGCCCTTGGCCCGGTCGGCGCTGGCCGACGCCGCGGCAGCCCGGGCGCTGGCCCCGCAGGTGACCGACTATTCCGCGGCACTCGGGGTCGTCGCCGATCAACGCGGTCAGCATGCGCAGGCTTTGCGGGAGGAGATCATCCGTCTCGATCAGGACATCGCCGGGCAGATCGATACGCCGGCGTCCGGCACCGCATCGAGTGCACCGACGTCGTCGGGTGCCGGCCCCAGCGCGACAAGCGGTCCGGCGGCGCCGTCGGCGACCACCCTCGACGGGCTGCGATCGGCGCTGGCGGCGTCGGCCAAGGCGGCACGGAGTTCGGCGATCGACCTGAGCGGGTACTCCTCGGGCCTGACCGGTTCGATCAGCGCGTCGGTGACAACCCTGGTGGAGGTGCAGCTCGGATGAGTTCGGTCGATGCGATGTCGGCGGCCGTCGACACCCAGAACGCCGCCATCTTCACCTATGGGGTGGCCACCGCATTCATCTCCTCCGCACGGCGGCCGATGCTCGAGGAGTTCATCGCCGAGCACCGCACCGAACGGGACCGGCTCACCGCGGCGATCACGGCGGCCGGCGGCACTCCCCCCGAGGCCGCGGCCGGCTATACGTTGCCGATCACGGTGAATGACCCGGTCAGCGCGGCGCAGGTGGTGCTCGATTCCGAAATCGACTGCACCGTCGCCTATCGCGCCCTACTCGAGCAGGCCGACGGCGCCCCGGCACGCGCCCTCGGTGTCGACGGACTGACATCGTCGGCATTGCGGGCCGCGCGGTGGCGTGTGGTGCTGGGTGAGCGGCCCGCCACGGTCGCATTTCCCGGTCGTCGGTAGTCTCGCGACACCCGTGAACGGTCGTCACCCGACGCCGGTGGGCGTCACCACCTACGCTTCCGGGGGGCGACACCCGACGCCGCGGTCAGAAGAACGGACAACGCCAGATGACGACACTCGAGAGCGTTCGCGACCTCGCACGTCGCGCACACGCGGGCCAGGTCGACAACATGGGCCGCGACTACTACACCGCCCACCTGGAACCGATCGCGGAACGCCTCGCGCCGCTCGGCCCCGACGCCGAGATGGCCGGACTCCTGCACGACATCCTCGAGGACACCGACGTCACGGTGACGGAGTTGACCGACTTCGGGATTCCGGCACATGTCATCCGGGCCGTCGTCGCGGTGACCAAGAACGACGGTGAGGACTATTCGGCCGCCATCGAGCGCGCCGCGGCCGATCCGCTCGGCCGGCAGGTCAAACTCGCCGACAACGCCCAGAACCTGTCGGGCAACGCCGCACTCGCCGAACGCGATCCGCAGACCGCGGCGCGCCTCAAGCAGAAGTACGAGACGGCGCGCGAACGCCTGCTCGCGGCGGGGCGTGACGATCCGTCCCGCTGATCCGGCGTTTGTCTGATCCGGCCTTTGTCTGATCCGGCCTTTGTCTGATCCGGCCTTTGCCGAACCGTCGGGTCAGCCGCGCACTGCCGCGGTGATCGCCTCGACCGCGTCGTCGACGGGAACCTCGGTGCTCTCGCCGGTGAACCGGTCACGCACCTCGACGACACCGTTGGCATAGCCACGCCCGACGACGACAACCGTTGGCACACCGAGCAGTTCGGCGTCCTTGAACTTCACACCGGGTGAGGCCTTGCGGTCGTCGAGGAGGACCTCCAAACCGGCGGCGTCGAGATCAGCGGCCAGGGTGTTCGCGCCGTCGATCGCGCCCTGGTCCTTGTTGGCGATCACCAGGTGCACGGCGAAGGGCGACACCGCACGCGGCCAGCGCAGCCCCTTGTCGTCGTGGTTCTGCTCGGCGAGCACCGCCACCAGACGCGACACCCCGACGCCGTAGGAGCCCATCGTCAGCCGTACCGGCTTACCACTCTCGCCGAGGACGTCGACCTCGAAGGCGTCGGTGTACTTCTGACCGAGCTGGAAGATATGACCGATCTCGATGCCCTTGGCACTGACCAAGGGGCCCTTGCCATCCGGCGAGGCGTCGCCGTCGCGGACCTCGGCGGCCTCGATGGTGCCGTCGGCGACGAAGTCACGTCCGGCCACCAGGCCGACGACATGCTTGTTCGGCGCGTCGGCGCCGGTGATCCACGATGAGCCGTCACCGATCCGCGGATCGACGAGATAGCGAACCCCGTTGTCCTGCAGACCCTTCGGTCCGATATATCCCTTGGTGAGGAACGGGTTGGCGGCGAAGTCGGCCTCGGTGAGTAGCTCCACCTCGGCCGGCTCGAGGGACGCCTCGAGTCGTTTGAAATCGACCTCGCGGTCACCGGGCACACCGACGCCCAGCAACTCCCAATCCTTGCCCGGCTCACGGACTTTCACCAGGATGTTCTTGAGTGTGTCGGCGGCGGCGTAGCTGCCGTCGAGGGTGTCGTTGGCCCACGCCACAAGGGTGTCGATGGTCGGGGTGTCCGGGGTGTCGTGCACGACGGCGGCGGGCGCGTCGTCGAACGGAATCGGCTCTGCCGCAGGGGTGATCACGGCTTCGACATTGGCGGCGTAACCCGACTCGATGCACCGGACGAAGGTGTCCTCACCGACCTCGCTCTCGGCGAGGAACTCCTCGGAGGCGCTGCCACCCATGGCTCCCGAGGTGGCCGCGACGATTACGTACCGTACGCCGAGGCGCGCGAAGATCTTCTGATACGCCTCCCGGTGGGCCTGGTAACTGACCTTGAGCCCGTCGTCGTCGAGGTCGAAGGAATAGGAGTCCTTCATGACGAATTCACGGCCACGCAGAATGCCGGCGCGGGGGCGTTCCTCGTCGCGGTACTTGGTCTGGATCTGATACAGCACCACCGGCAGATCCTTGTACGAGGAGTACTCCCCCTTGACCAGCTGGGCGAACAGTTCCTCGTGGGTGGGCCCGAGCAGCATGTCGGCGCCCTTGCGGTCCTTGAGCCGGAACAGCGCCGGGCCGTATTCGGTCCACCGGCCGGTCTCCTCGTACGGATCGCGCGGCAGCAGCGCGGGCAACAGGATCTCCTGGGCGCCGATGGCGTTCATCTCGTCGCGGACGACCTGCTCGACGGCCTTGAGGACCTTGAGGCCCAACGGCAACCAGCTGTACACACCGGGCGCTGCGCGTCGCACGTATCCGGCGCGGACGAGCAGCTTGTGGCTGGGAACCTCGGCGTCGGCGGGGTCGTCGCGCAGGGTTCGCAGGAACAGGGTCGACATGCGGGTGATCACGGGAGCCGAGTCTAGTCGGGTGCTGCAACCGCATTGTCGCGCCCGTCGGCGCCGCCGATACAGTGTGGCGGTGCTCGTCATCCTCCCCCCTTCGGAAACCAAGTCCGACGGCGGTTCCGGCGCCCCGCTCGACCTCGACGCGCTGTCCTTCACCGAGCTGAACCCGACCCGTAAGCGCATCGCCGACGCGATCGTCGACCTCGCCGACGACCTGGACGCCAGTCAGAAGGCACTCGGCCTCGGCAAGACCCAACTCGCCGAGGTCGACCGCAACGCCGACCTGTGGCTCTCCCCCACCCGCCCGGCGATCGAGCGCTACACCGGCGTGCTCTACGACGCCCTCGATCACCGCTCGCTGACGAAGGCGGGCAAGAACAAGGCCGCCGAGCGTCTCGCCATCGGCTCGGCACTGTTCGGCGTGGTTCGGGCCACCGACCCGATCCCGGCCTATCGCCTCTCCGGGGGATCCAAACTCCCCAGGCTGCCGCCCCTGACCGCACTGTGGAAACCGGAGCTGTCGGCGGCCCTCGACGCGGTCGACGATTTCGTCGTGGATCTGCGCTCGGGTATCTATCAGCAGCTCGGCCCGGTGTCGGGGGCGGTGACCGCCACCGTGGTCACCGAGGCCGCCGACGGCACCCGCAAGGTGGTCAGCCACTTCAACAAGCATTACAAGGGACTGATGGCGCGCGAACTCGTGCGAACCCGCCGCACCGTGCGCGACATCAACGGACTCGCGTCGGTTCTCGGTGACGCCGGTCAGCGGGTGGAAATCGCGCGCGGTGATGAGATCGTCGTGATCACCGACTGACCGTGAGTCGGGACCCGAACCGATGTCCAGAAGACGCCATTAACTATGGTGAATCGCAATGTCTGAACCGTTGTTCGTCGTCAACCTCGATCCGCGCACCCACGATCTGCGTGACCAGCCGTTCGATCCGTCAGCGCTCGAGGCGTTCGCCGCGCGGCGGCTGACGGACCGCCCCACCGACCGGTCAGCGGAATCCAGTGGCCGCACGCTGGTCGATGCGCCGTGGATCCGGCTGGACCTCGCCCCCGACACCGCGACCTTCGCCGTCACACCCGGGCCGGCGGAGGCCGCCGTCGTCCACGACGTGCTCTCGACTGTGGGAGGCACCGCCCTCGGTGCCGGGATCGGTGTGAACATCACGTGCGACCGGGCCTGGCTGGGTGCCGACCGGGGGCCGACCGACACCGCGCTGATCGTCGTGCGCAGCGAGGCGGAGGTTGCCGAGTGCCTCGTCCTCGACGGTGTGCATCCCGGGATCTACGACGGCCCGCGCGCCGCTGTACGCACCCTGCCCACCTTCGGTTCCGAGGCCCACGTCGCCAGGGCGCTCGGCGATCGGGTGTCGATCACGCTCGATGACGAGGGTGTCCTATTGACCGGAGTGTGGTTCGACCCGCCGATGCGGTTGCGGGACGACGGAACCCTCGTCGACGAAGCCCCGCCGGCGACGATCACCATGCGGTGGGGTGCCGCGACGACGGTGTTGGACGTCGGGCTGCGCTATGCGGCACGCGGTTGGACCCTGCAGGCGGCGGCGAGCCATCTGCGTGTCTGGGGGCACGGTGCGAATCTGATGGTCACCGGCCCGCGTCAGGCCGTCCTGTCCGAGCCGGACTGAGGGCGGCGCGCCACGGCCCGTGTGTCGGGGCCGGTGTGTCAGGGCCGATGTGTGACGGCGTCGTCGACGTCAAGGGTGGTGTTCGCGGCTTCCTGCGCGGCCTGCCCCTCGGCGACCTCCTCGGGGGTGAACCTCATGAACATGACGACGACCGCCGCGATGACGGCGATCCCCGCGCAGCACGCGAACGCCAGGCCGTAACCGTCGGCCTGCGCGGCGAGTTGGGTGGGGTTCATGGTCTCCACCGGCCCGGTGGTGCCGCCCTGCGACAGGGCCCGCGAGGTGACCATCGCGCCGACGGCGACCAGTCCGATGGCGCCACCGAGGTTCTGGGCGACCTGCGCGAGCGCGGTCAGTGGTCCGATCTCGGTGGGCGCGACGCCGGCGACCACCGACAGGGTCAACGGGATCACCGCCAGTCCGACGCCGAAGCCGATGATGATGACCGTCAGTCCGATGCCCGGGAAGTAGTGCGGCGTGTCGGTGGCGATCGAGGACGCGTACAGGCATCCCGCGAGGATGATCGCGCCGCCGACGAGCACCAGCCACCGCGGCTGGATCATCAGCGAGAGCTTGGACGCGATCGCCGCGGCCACCCCCAGCCCCACGGCGAACGGCACCACGGCCAGGCCGCTCTCGATCGGCGAGTACTCCAGAATGCCCTGCAGGTACAGGGAGATGAACACCGCCATGCACATCATGATCATGCTGGCCAGGAAGATCGCGGCGAGGGCGGCGACCCGGCTGGTGTTGTCGAAGAGGACGAACGGCAGGATCGGGTTGGCGGCGCGGCGTTCGACCACGATGAATGCGGCGAGCGCGATCGCGCCGAGGAGGAAGGATCCGACGACGAGGGGCCGTCCCCACCCGTTGGGGCCCTCGCTGACCGCCAGCACCAGCAGCGTGCAGCCGACCGTGGCGAGCACGGCACCACGGACGTCGAGTGCCAGACGTTCACCCTGGGACTCACGCAACGCGAACACGGCGCCGACGGCCACCGCCAGCCCGATCGGCACGTTGATGAGGAACACCAGCCGCCAGGACATCTCGGTGAGCACACCACCGAGGATGAGGCCCGCGACCGACCCGACGCCCGTCATCGCCGCGTAGATGGCGAATGCCTGACTGCGCGGCTTTCCCGGCGCGAAGGTGGTGGCCACCAGGGCCATCGCCGTGGGTGCCGCGACGGCCGCCGACGCGCCCTGCAGGGCTCGTCCGACGATCAGGCTCGCCTCGTTCCAGGCCACCCCGCACAGCAGCGAGGTGAGGGTGAACGCCGTGACACCGACGATGAACATCCGCTTGCGGCCGAAGGTGTCGCCGAGTCTGCCGCCGAGCAGCATCAGACCGCCGAAGGCCAGGACGTAGGCGGTGATGACCCAGTTCGCCGACGATTCGCCGAGATCCAGGTGATCGCGGATGCTCGGGAGTGCGAGGGCGGCGACGGTGCCGTCGAGAACCATCAGCAGCTGCATCCCCGACAGCACCAGGATCGCGAAACCGAAGACCGGTCGGTACTGACCGGGCACCACCGTGGTGCCGTGATCAGACGGAGCTGATAGCGACATAAGGGTCGACGCTACCGTTCGCCTTGATCAATATGCCAATCGTTGTTGGCAATGTTGGCTCAGAAGTGACGGCAAGTTGATACGGCAGTGACCTCGTGAGGCGGCTGTGACGGCGTCGAGACGAGGATTCTGCCGGATCAGGAGCCGACGGTGGTGTCCGCGTCGGTGAACCCGGCGACGTCGCCGATCACCACGATGGCCGGTGGTCGCAGGTTGCCGCGCACCGCCTCCTCGGCGGCGTGGGCCAGATCCGCGCGGATCACCCGCTGGGTGGGCAGCGAACCGTTCTCGATCATCGCCACCGGTGTCTGCGGGCTGCGGCCACCGTCGAGCAACGCCTGGGTGAACCGGTCGATGCGTTCGACGGCCATCATCAGCACCAGGGTGCCGCGCAGCCTGCCCAGTGCCGGCCAGTCGACCAGCGAGTCGGGATGATCGGGCGCCACGTGCCCCGAGACGATCACCACCTCATGGGTGACGCCTCGATGGGTGACAGGGATGCCCGCGGATGCGGGCACCGAGATCGGGCTGGTGATCCCGGGGACCACGGTCACCGGGACACCGGCGGCGACGCAGGCCTGCAGTTCCTCGAAGCCCCGGCCGTACACATAGGGGTCGCCGCCCTTGAACCGCACGACGAACTTGCCCTCCTTGGCGCGGGCGACCAGGACGTCGTTGATGGCCTCCTGCTTCATCGCCCGCCCGTAGGGCACCTTCGCGGCGTCGATGATCTCCACCTGCGGCCCCAACGCGGCCAGCAGTTGCGGCGGCGCGAGCCGATCGGCGACGACGACGTCGGCGGCCATCAGCAGCCGCAGGCCGCGGACGGTGATGAGGTCGGGGTCCCCCGGTCCGCCACCGACCAGCGCCACCCCGGGCGGGTGCGGTGCATCGTCGACGACGAGGTCACCGTCGGCCAGGGCCCGGCCGATGGCGGCCCGCAGCGCGGCGGACAGCTTGTGATCGCCGCCGGCGAGCACGCCGAACTGGACGTCCCGGTGGCGACCCGAGGCCGGGGTGACGGCCGAACCGAAGCGCGCGTCGTCGGCCCGCACACAGAACGTGTGCGACCGTTCCGCCTCGGCCACCACCGCGGCGTTGACGTCGGGATCGTCGGTGCAGGCCATCGCATACCACGCACCGGCCAGATCGCCGTCGGCATAGGCACGGCGATGGATGCTCACCCCCGGGTAGGACTCCACCGCGGGCGTCGGGTCGATCGCCACCACATGCACGTCGGCGCCGGCCGCCACCAGATTGGGCAGCCGGCGCTGTGCGACCGACCCGCCGCCGACCACGACGACCCTGCGGCCGACCAGGTCGAGGCCGGCCAGGTAGTGGCCGGACTCACCGACGGCGGCGTCACGCTCGGGGCTCTCAGGGGTGTCGGACATGAGTGTGGAGCCTACCGGCTCGGGCACGTCGCGCCCGGGCACGCGGGCATGACCGTCGCCACGATGCCCGAGTGCGCCGGAACGTCGTTGTCCGAGTGGACCTTTGACCGGCTACAGCGGCAGCTCACCGGTGCGGCGGATGTAGGACCACACATCCGCGGTCGGCACCCCGAGCCGATGCGCCGACGATTGCAGCAACGCACCGAGGAGCAGCGAACTGCAGTACTCGCCGGCGGCGGTGTCCTCGGCGTGACAGCGCACCTCGTTCCACCAGGTCGGATTGTGGTTCGCGGCGGCCTCGGCCATGGTGATCGCCACGAGGAAGCCGACCGGGACGTCGGGTTCCGGTGCCGGTATCGGGCGTTCGCAACTGCCGCAGCATTCGCCGCAGCCCCCTGCCGGTGCGGACGGCTCGATTCCCAGGTTCATCGGTAGGTCCGCGATCGTCATGCGCCCGCCATTGCCCTTCGGGACTCGCGCTCCAGCGCGCGCTCGCGGGCCCGCTGGAACTTCTCCACCTTGACGTTCATCTCCTCGAGGAAGTCGGCGAGCTTGTCGCGGTACATGTCTCCGAGTGGGCCGAAGTCGTCACGCTCGAAGATCCGCCACTTCCGCAGCACCGGCATCACCACCTCCGAAAGATGTTGCGGCAGATCGTAGATCCCACCCTTGGCGATGAGCACCGCGTTGCGCCGGAAGTTCGGCATCGAGGCACCGGGCATCTGGAAGTTCGAGACGATCCCGTAGATCGCGGCCATCGCCTGATCGGGCACCAGGTCGAGCGCACCGGCGACGATGTTGCGGTAGAAGAGCATGTGCAGGTTCTCGTCCGCCGCGACACGCTGCAGCATCTTGTCGGCAATGGGATCCCCGCACGCCTTGCCGGTGTTGCGGTGACTGACGCGGGTGGCCAGTTCCTGGAAGCTGACGTAGCTGACGGCGTAGAGCATGTCGAAGCTGTGATCGCGCTGACCGTCGTCCTCGGGCAACGGATTGAATCCGTGCGTCATGTGCAGCATGCGGGTTTCCTCGAGTTCCACCGGGTCCACCCCACGGGTGACGACGAGGTAGTCGCGCATCACCGTCGAGTGGCGCATCTCCTCGGCGGTCCACCGGCCGACCCAGAAACCCCAGGCGTCGTCGAGGGTGAAGTTGTCGGCGATCACGCGGTGATACGACGGCAGGTTGTCCTCGGTGAGCAGGTTGGTGATCATCGCCGCCTTCGCGACCTCCGACAGCTGCGACTGCTCGGGATCCCAGTCCACGCCACCGAGAGCGGCGAAGTTTCGCCCGTCGTCCCACGGGACGTAGTCATGCGGGTGCCAGTCTTTGGTCATCTTCATGTGGCGTTCGACTTCGGTCTCGCAGACCGGCAACAGTTCACGCAGCAAGTCGGAGCCGGTCATTCCGGCATCACTGGTGGCTGGTCCGATGAGGGTGCTCACGCGTCGCTCCTAGTGCTCTTCGTGTCGGATCGTTACGACCGCGGCGGGATGTGCGTCGTTGCCACACCCGCTCGACGGTCCTCCAGGCGCGCGGCCCGACACGCGCTCCCGGTTCTCCACACTCTCCGCCACGTCCCACCCGTCACACGTGAGCCAAAGGTCCCCTGTCGGTGGGGACCGACGTCGCGATCTGGGCGGCCCGGTGCGGTAACTTCGTGTCATGTCCTCCGACGTCCATCCCGCTTCTGCCGACGATTCCGGTGGTGAGCTCGGCCACGAGGGTGCGCCGAGGACACCGGTTCGGGTGTACCTCGTCGACGACCACGAACTCGTCCGGCGCGGTCTGCGTGACCTGCTCGGAACCGCCGGCGACATCGAGGTGGTCGGAGAGGCGGCGAGCGTCGGAGAGGCCCGCGTCGGCGTCCTGGCGGCCAAGCCCGACGTGGCGGTGCTCGATGTCCGGTTGCCCGACGGCAACGGTGTCGAATTGTGCCGCGACATCCGCGCCGCCGATCCGTCCATCCACTGCCTGATGCTCACCAGCTACGCCGACGACGATGCCCTGCTCGCCGCCGTGTTGGCCGGTGCCTCCGGATTCGTGCTCAAGCAGATCCTCGGACACAACCTGGTGGCGGCCGTGCGCACCGTCGGTAAGGGTGGCTCGCTGCTCGACGATCGCAGCACGGCGGCGCTTCTGGCGAAGTTGCGCGACGGTAAGCAGCACACCGATCCACTCGCCGACCTGACCCACCAGGAGCGCGAGGTCTTCAACCTGATCGGCGACGGCATGACGAACCGCCAGATCGCCGAACGAATGTTCTTGGCGGAGAAGACAATCAAGAACTACGTCTCCCGCATCCTCGCCAAACTCGACATGCAGCGCCGCACCCAGGTCGCGGTGATGGCGACCAAACTGCGCGACGGGAAGGCGTAGCCAACCGAGTCGATGATTCTTCCGGCCGTGCGGGATCCCCGTCTCATCACCGTCCGTCGGGGTGGAACCCTCAGCGACGAGAATCATCATCTGCTCGCGCTGTGGTCGGCGACGTGCGCCGAGCACGTCCTGGGCGCATTTGAGGCGGCCTCTCCCGACGACCGTCGACCCCGTGACGCCATCGATCACGCCCGGCTGTGGGCTCGTGGCCAGATCGCGATGATGACGGCGCGGGCCGCGGGTGGTCACGCCATGGGAGCTGCGCGTCCGCTGACCGGCGCCGCCCGCTTCGCCGCCTACGCGGCGGGACAGGCGGCCGTGGTCGCGCACGTTGCCGAACACAACCTCGGCGCAGCTGCTTACGCCATCAAGTCCGCGCGGGCGATGGCGCCGGAGAACGATCGGGAGGCAGTGCGTGCCGCCGAGTGCGAGTGGCAGCGAGCGCAGCTGCCACCCCAGATCCGCGATCTCGTCCTCGACGATCAACGTCGCCGCAACGGCATCTGCTGGGACATGTTCACCTGAGCCGGCGTCGTATGCGGCTCAGGTGTCGCGTCACCCCTCGGCCAGCGGCACCGACCAGGTCAGCGTCGTGCCACCGCCGCGCCCGTCGCGCCGGCGTGGTGCGGTGTGGATGTCGAAGACGCCGTCGCACTCTTCGGCGCGACGGGTCAGATTGTCCAGCCCCCGGTAGTTGACGTCCTTGGCGATTCCGACGCCGTCATCCTCGATCTCCACGGTCAGCACGTCGTCGGCGCTCACCGACACCGAGATGTGCTCGGCGTGCGCGTGCCGGAGCGCGTTGGAAAGCCCTTCGCGCAGAACGGCATCGATATGTGGTCCGAGCGCATCGGGTACCACGGTGTCGACCGGGCCGATGAACTGCACGCTCGGCGCGATCGGCGCGTGCACCGACAACTCCGAGACGATGTCGAGCACTCGACGACGCAACGTCGAGGTGTCGTGATGATCCGACACCGTCTGCAGATCGAAGATCGAGGTCCGGATCTGCGCGATCGTCCGGTCCAGATCGGTCATCACCTGCTCGAGACGCGCGGTGGTCGCCTCGTCGGTTGTCCCCGGCTGCGCGGCCGAACGTGCCTGCATCGTCTGGATCGACATACCGATCGCGAAAAGGCGCTGAATCACATGGTCGTGTAGATCACGGGCGATGCGATGCCGATCCTCGAGCACCTCCAGATCGCGGGCGACCTGCTGCTGCTCGGCGTAGACGATGGCCAGCGACGCCACCTCGGCGACACCGGCCAGACCGGCGATCTCCTCGTCCTCCCAGAACTTCTTCTCGCGGGCGGTGATCAGCAACCAGCCGAACGCCCCCGACGCGCGATGCAGCGGCTGCACCGTCGCCCACCCGGCCCCCGAACGTGACAGTTCCGAGTCGATCTCCTCGATCGGCACCACCGACAACCCGGTGCCGGCGGGCAGTGTCAACCGCGACAGGTCCAACCCGGTGCGGGTGGCCCCGGCGACCGACCGATGTCCCTGCTCGCCGGTGATCAAGTACACGTCCACCGCGTTGACCAACTCGGCCACGTCCGAACACATCCGGGACAGGGTGTCCGACAACGCGATCCCGGCCAGTGGCTCCGATCCGCGACGGGCGAGGATCTGCATCCACCGGTGTCGGGTGCGCGCACGCTCGAAGAGTTGAGCGTTGTCCACGGCGATGCCCGCGGCCACCGCCAGGACGGCGATCAACGTCTCGTCGAGCTCGGAAAACTGTGCACCGCCCCGCTTCTCGGTCAGGTAAATCCGCCCGAAGATCGAACCGCGAATGATGATCGGCGCGCCGAGGAAGGTGGTCATCGGCGGGTGATTCGGCGGGAATCCCACCGACGCCGGATGTTTGGCGAGATCGGGAATCCGCAGAACGTGCGGATCGTCCATCAGCACACCGAGCACGCCGCGACCGACGGGCAGCGCACCCATCCGTGCTCGCTCAACGGATGTGATGCCGGTGTAGACGAACTCGCTGAGACCGCCGTCCGGTCCGCGCACGCCAAGTGCGCCGTAGCGGGCGTCGACGACGCCGACGGCCACCTCGACGATCCGTTGCAGAGCCCGGTCGAGTTCGAGTCCCTGCCCCACCACGAGGACAGCTTCGAGCAGGTCCCGAAGGATGTCGGGGTCGTCGACACCGTACTCGAGCAGAGCGTCGAGCACGGCCCGCAGTTCAGTTCCGGACATGGTCATCGCGGTCACCACCGATCGTCGTAGCCGTCGTTGCCGCGTCGACGAATCGTGCGATCGCATATGGCGTCGCCACCGGGTGTACGTGCAGGTAGGACGCGTGCACGCCATCACCGATGGCCCCATCGGTGACGGGCACCCCACTGACGCCACGCCATCCCCAGGCGGGAGCTCCCTGGTCGATGTCGACGTAGGAGCGGTGGAATTCGTGACCGGTGACCCGCTCACCGGCCCTGTACAAGACCGAATCGGCGATGGCGACGGCATCCCGATAGCCGAGGTTCAGTCGTGGACCGAAGACGCCGACACCGTCGATGACACCGGTCATCGGATGCCCGTCGAGTTCGCGGCACAGGTAGAGCAGGCCGGCGCACTCGCCGTGAATCGCGCCCCCGGCGCGAGCATGGTCGGCAATGTCGTTGCGTAGCAGTGTGTTGGCCGACAGTTCGGCGGCGTGCTCCTCGGGGAACCCACCTCCGATGACGACGGCGGCGGTACCGTCGGGCAGACGGTCGGTCAGCGGATCGAACTCGGCGATGTCGGCCCCCGCGGCCCTCAGCAGCTCCGTGTGCTCGGCATACCCGAACGTGAACGCCGCCCCGGCGGCGACCGCCACCACCGGGCGGGCCCGGCGAGGTGACGTGTCCGGGCCGACGGCCTCCGCGATCGCCTCCGCCGCACTCCACGGTCGATCTGGGACGGCACGCGCGCCGTGTGCCGCCGCGACGATGGCGGGCAGGTCGAGTCCGACGCCCACCGTCGCCGTCATCGCGGCCACCGCGGTCACCGCATCCGCGCTGCGTTCGGCGGCGGGGATCAGGCCGAGATGACGCGACGGGACCGCCAGCTCGGGATTGCGGTGCAGCACACCGAAAACGGGGACACCGACCCGCGCACACGCCTGACGCAGGACCGCCTCGTGCCGCGGTGAACCGACACGATTGAGGATCACTCCGGCGATCCGCACCGACGGCGAGTATCCGAGGAAGCCGTGGAGCAGTGCGGCCAATGACTGGCTGTGGCCGCCGGCGTCGACGACGAGGATCACCGGCGCACCGATCAGCGATGCCACATGCGCGGTCGATCCCATGCCGATGGGGTCGGCCTCCGAGATGTCCGCGTCGTCGCCGATCCCGGTGATCCGCCCGTCGAACAGGCCCATCACCCCCTCCACGACGGCGATGTCGGCTCCGGTGCATCCCGCGGCGAACAGTGGGGCGATCATCTCCGCCCCAACGAGATTCGGGTCCAGATTGCGTCCCACCCGACCGGCCGCCACCGCGTGGTATCCGGGGTCGATGTAGTCGGGCCCCACCTTGAACGGCGCAACCCGGTGGCCGGCGGCGCGCAACGCGCCGAGCAGTCCGGTGGTCACCGTCGTCTTGCCGCTACCCGACGCGGGCGCGGCGATGACGACGGTGGGGATGCCGGTGGCCGGCGGCGACGTCACGGCCTCACCACTCGATACCCTTCTGCCCCTTACGGCCCGAGTCCATCGGATGGGAGATCTTGCGCATCTCGGTGACCAGGTCGGCGGCGTCGATGAGCGCCTGCGGGGCGCGGCGTCCGGTGATGACGACGTGTTGCCGGCCGGGCCGCGCGGCCAGTGCCTCGACCACCTCGTCGACGCCCACCCAGCCCCAGTCCAGCGGGTAGGTGAATTCGTCGAGGACGTAGAAGTCGTGTTCGTTCGCCGCGAGACGCCGCGCGATCTCCGCCCACCCGGCGCGGGCCGCGGCGGCGTGGTCGTCGGCGTCATCGGCGTTGGCGCGCAACCACGACCAGCCCTGGCCCATCTTGTGCCACTCGACCGGTCCGCCCTGCCCGGTCCTCTCGTGCAGTTCGCCGAGGGCGGTCATGGCCGACTCCTCGCCCACCTTCCACTTGGCGCTCTTGACGAACTGGAACACCGCCACCCGCATACCGGAGTTCCACGCCCGCATCGCCATACCGAACGCGGCGGTGGATTTCCCTTTTCCGTCGCCAGTGTGCACGGCGAGCACCGGGAGATTCCGGCGCTGCCGGGTGGTCAGGCCGTCGTCGGGAATGGTGGTCGGAACACCTTGCGGCACAGAATCTCTCCTCGAATACTCGTTATGCGGCCGAATGGGCGGGGCGGGCCAGAGCGGCCAGGCTCAGGTGCTCCATGGGCAACAGTTCCGCGTTGAGGTGCACCGCGAGCTCCGCCGCGAGACCCAGACGCACCATGCCCTGCTCGCAGTCGACGACGACGCCGTCGATGCCTTTGCGGCCGATCATCTCGGCGGCCGCGCGGGCCCGGGGTGCGGCGTCGGCCCCCGCGGTGGCCCGGCCGTCGGTCAGGACCACCAGCAAGGGGCGTCGATGCGGATCGGCACGTCGGGCTCGGGTGATGACCTCGTCGGCGGCGAGCAACCCCTCGGCCAGCGGGGTGCGGCCACCGGTACGGACCGAGGCCATCCGACGCACCGCGATGTCGACCGACTTCGTCGGCGGCACAGCGACTTCGGCGCGCGAGCCACGCGCGATCACCACGGCCACCCGATCCCGGCGGGTATAGGAATCGCGGAGCAGATCGACGCACAGTTCACTGACGGCGGCCAGTCGGCGGCGTGCGGTCATCGATCCGCTCAGATCGACGACGAAGACCACCAGGTTTGCTTCCTGACCGATCCGCGCGGCCCCACGGAGATCTCTTTCGGCGACCCGTACCCGCCCGGCGTCGTCGACGCCGCGGCCGGCGGCGGATATAACCGTGCCGAACAGATGCATCGGTGTGCCGGGGCCGAAGTCGGTGGCGCCGACTGTCTGGCCACGTCGACTCCGAGCGCGGGATCGTCGGCCGGGTTCGCCATCGCCGATGCCGTCGACACGCAGGCGACGCATCCGGCGGGCGGTCGCCGCGGCGGGCCGGCCGAACAGTGCCCCCGGCGCCGGACCGGCCGGCGTCGTCGACTCGGCACCCTCCTCGTCGTTGGGTAGGGCGGCGTCGTTGTTGGATGGGGCGCCATCGGGCGTGGAGGGCTCGGTGGAATCGCGGGGCGCCTCGCGCGTCGCTTCTCCCCCATCGGATCCTGGGTCACCGGGTTCACGATCTCCCGACGCGGGGTCATCCGGTGGTTCCGGGGACTCATCATCACCGGCAGCCTCATCGCCGGCCGCCATCGCATCGTCGAGTTGCTGATCGCTGAGACCGGATTCGTCGAACGGGTTGCGTCGACGCCGATGCGGCAGTGCCAGTTCGACGGCGACGCGCACGTCCTCGGCATCGACCTCGGTGGCACCACGCAACGCGGCGTGGGCCGTCGCTGTCCGTGCCACGACGATGTCACCGCGCAGTCCGTCCACCTGCAGGTGAGCACAGATCCCGGCAATCCGGCGCAGCTGCGAGGTCGGTAGCGCGACGGTGTCGATACTTGCCCTCGCGGACGAAATACGTTGCGCGAGTTCGTCTTCAGAATCTGCGTAGCGCGCCGCGAAACCCACCGGATCGGCGTCGAAGTCGATGCGACGGCGGACGATCTCGACCCGTTCGTCGACATCGCGTCCGGCGATCACATCGACGGCCAGACCGAAACGGTCGAGGAGTTGCGGACGTAGCTCTCCCTCTTCGGGATTCATGGTGCCAACGAGCACGAAGTCGGCAGATTGGGTGTGCGACACCCCGTCACGTTCAATCGTCACCCGCCCACTCGCCGCGGCGTCCAGGAGAACGTCGACGAGGTGATCGGCAAGCAGATTGACCTCGTCGATGTAGAGCACTCCCCCGTCGGCCTGCGCCAGCAATCCGGGAGTGAAGTCGGCCCGACCGTCGCGCAGGACACCGGTGAGATCGAGCGATCCGATCACCCGGTCCTCGGTGGCACCGATGGGTAGTTCGACGACGCGGGCACCGTGACCCTCCGCGCGTGCGTCATGAATGAGTGGACCGAGCGCACGCACAATCGTCGACTTCGCGGTGCCCTTCTCGCCCCGGATGAGAACACCGCCGATCCCGGGTGCGATCGCACTGAGAACGAGGGCGAGTTTGAGGCGGTCCTGTCCGACGACCGCGGTGAACGGATACCTCACCGGGCCGGCGACGTGGTCGCGAGAACCCCGTCCCGACCGGAGATCTGCAGTCATCTCAGCTCATGTCCGTCTCTGCCGGGCGAGCACCGTCACGCACCATCGACACGTGGGGTATCCCGTCCTCGAGGTATTCGTCACTGTTGACCCGGAAGCCGAACTTCGCATACATCTGCCTCAGGTAGGTCTGCGCCTCGATCCGGCACACGTGTTCTCCGATGTCCTCGAGTGCGGCGGTCAACAATTGTGCGGTCAGACCCATGCCACGGTGGGCCCGTTCGGTGCACACCCGTCCGATCCGGAACTCGGGCCTGCCGTCGGGACCGAGACCGTCCTGCATCACGCGCAGCGTCGCCGCCACCGGAGATCCCATGCCGTCCACCTCGTCCGATGCCGACGTCGACTCGGTGAACCACCAGTGATGGGTGGTGGGCTCGAGGTCCCGGCCATCGAGTTCGGGATAGGGGCAGGCCTGCTCCACGACGAAGACATCGACCCGCAACCGCAGAATCCGATACAGCGTGGCGGGATCGAGGTCGGCGGCAGCGCTGTCATGCAGCCGGTACGTGTTCGACGTCGCTGAGCTCATGATGTCGTGACTATCACAGGACCCCCGGGCCGTGCACCTTCCCGCACATCACGGCGTCGCGGTCAGCCGGCCGAGGTCGCACCCGCGTCGGCGGACTGGGTGGCGCCGCCCTTGAGTTGCAGGCTGGCGCTGGTCCAATCCCACACCTGCCGGAACAGGTCACGATTGCCCGACAGTTTTTGACCGAAGGACGGAATCATCTCGGTCAGCTTGGACGTCCACCCCTGATACTGCGTGGGGAAGCACTGCTCGAGCACGTTGAGCATCGCCGGAACGGCCGTGGACGCGCCGGGCGAGGCACCGAGCAGACCCGCGATGGTGCCGTCACCGGCGGCGACCACCGCGGTTCCGAACTCCAGCGAGCCACCGACGCCGGTCTTCCGGATCACCTGCACACGCTGGCCTGCGGTGATCAACTCCCAGTCGTGCCCGAGGGCGCGGGGTACGAACTCCGACAGCGTCTTCACGCGGTCGGCGGGGCTCGCGGCGAGCTCCCCGATCAGGTACTTGAGCAGACCGAACTCCTGCGGCGCGATCGACATCATCGGCAGCAGGTTGCCGGGCTTGATGGTCGCGGGCAGGTCGGTGACCTTGCCGCTCTTGAGGAACTTCGGCGACCAGCCGGCGTACGGGCCGAACAGCAGTCCCTTGGAGTGATTGATGACGCGGGTGTCGAGGTGCGGCACCGACATCGGCGGGGCGCCGACCGCGGCCTGCCCATACACCTTGGCCGCGTGCTGTTCGATCAGGTCGGGGTTGGTGCAGCGGAAGAACTCACCCGACACCGGGAATCCGCCGAAGCCCTTCGCCTCGGCGATACCCGACTTCTGCAGCAGGCTCAACGCGCCGCCACCGGCGCCCACGAAGACGAACTTGGCGTGCACCTGGGTCTTCTCGCCGGTGCGACGGTTCTTTACCTTGACGATCCAGCTGCCGTCGGATTGCTTGTTCAGGTTGGTCACCGAGTGACCGAAGTAGATGTCGCCGCCCTGGCTGACGAAGTTCAGCAATTGCTGGGTGAGGGCGCCGAAGTCGACATCGGTGCCGTCGGTGAACCAGTTGAGCGCCACCGGATCGCTGAAATCCCGGCCCTGGGCCATCAGAGGCAGCCGTGCGCTGAACTCGGCCGGGTCGTCGATGAACTCCATGCCCTCGAACAGCACCTGTCCGGAGAGACGGTCGTAACGCTTGCGCAGGTAGTCGGCGCCGGCCTGACCGTGGGTGAAGCTGACGTGCGGGATCGGGTTGATGAACTCGCTGGGCGAGCCGAGGATGCCGTTGTCGACGGCGTGGGCCCAGAACTGACGAGAGACCTGGAACTGCTCGTTGATGTTGATGGCCTTGTCGATGTTGACGTCACCATCGGCGGTCTTCGGTGTGTAGTTCAGCTCGCACAGTGCCGAGTGACCGGTACCGGCGTTGTTCCACGGGTCGCTGCTTTCGGCGGCGGCGGCGTCGAGCCGTTCGAACAGGCTGATCGACCAATTGGGCTCGAGCTGCCGCAGCAGCGCTCCCAGAGTGGCACTCATGATGCCCGCGCCCACCAACGCCACATCTGTCTTGATCACCGTTTCAGACACCTGGACCCCAATTCACGCAGCCGGGACGACCGTCGTCCCTTCTCGATAGCCCATTGTCCCCTATCGCGGCGCTCCGGCAGCATCGACTCCTGTCAAGTGTGGGCTGGGCGACACTGCACCCCGACTTTCGCACGCCGAGCGCTGGTCGGTGCCGCCGGTGCCGCTTCACTACAGTGGTGGCGTGACGTCTCAGCAGGGCCTCGTCAACGCCACCAGCAGCACCGGTGCCGTCGTCCACGACTGGCAACCCGACCACTTCCTCGACCGCTACGAAACCTGCACCATCGACCTCGGACCCGACCCCGACGGCGAGGATCCCATCACCGCGACCCTCGTCCGCCGCCCGGCCGGTCAGGCCGATGCCGAACGCGGAGCCGTGCTGTACGTGCACGGCCTGACCGACTACTTCTTCCATGAACCCCTCGCCGACCACTTCGCCGAACTCGGCTATGCGTTCTATGCGATCGATCTGCGTAAGTGCGGGCGTTCACTGCTGCCCCAGCACACCCCGCACTACACCGCCGATCTCGCGGTGTACGACGAGGAGTTGCGCGCCGCGATCGACATCATCGGCGCCGATGTGGGCGCCGACGCCGAGATCCTGGTTGCCGGCCACTCCACCGGCGGGTTGGTCGCCGCGCTCTGGCTCGACCGACTCCGCCGAACCGACCCGACCCGCCACGATCGCATCCACGGATTGGTACTCAACAGTCCATGGCTCGATCTGCAGGGCGCGCCGTTCCTCCGTTCATACCCGGTGACCCTCTTGTTCCGGATCGTGGCCGCGGTGCGGCCGAAAACCGTGATACCGCAGGAGTTCTCATCCGCATACGGCGACAGCATCCACGTGAGCAAGTTCGGCGAGTGGAGTTACGACCTGGCAAAGAAGCCCCTCGGGGGGTTTCCCAAGACCTTCGGCTTCCTCGATGCCGCCCGAACTGCTCAGCGTCACCTACACCACGGCATCGACGTCGGCGTTCCATCACTCGTCTTACGCTCTGACAAAACACATTTCAGCCCGCACTATTCTTCGGCGACCGACACCGCGGACGCCGTTCTCGATGTCGGGCAGATCGCCCAGTGGAGTGGCTGCCTCGGTAATCGAGTCACCACCGTCCCGATCACCGACGCCCGGCACGACGTGTTCTTGTCGGTACGTCACGCCCGTGAGCAGGCCTACCTCGAGGTCGACCGATGGCTCGCGGCCCTGCACGAACAACAGACTGCGAAAGGTCACTAACCCGTGGGAACAACCACATCTGTCGATCTGGCCATCATCGGATCGGGCAGTGGAAACTCCATTCCCGACGATCGCTTCGCCGGGAAGAGCATCGCCATCTTCGAGGAGAGCATCTACGGGGGCACCTGCCTCAACGTCGGCTGTATCCCGACCAAGATGTTCGTCTACGCCTCCGAAGTCGCCGACATCGCCTCTCACGGTGAGAAGTACGGCGTTCATTCGCGTGTCGACGGGGTCGACTGGCCGTCGATCGTATCGCGTGTCTTCGGGCGGATCGACCCGATCTCGGTGGGCGGCAAACGTTATCGCGTCGAGGACTGTGACAACATCACCGTCTTCGATACCCATGTCGAGTTCGACGGTCGCGATGATTCCGGCCGCTATCGGCTCGTCACCGGGGATTCTGTGGTTCTCGCCGACGAGGTGGTCATCGCTGCAGGGTCGCGTGCCACCATCCCCACCCCGATCGCAGAGAGCGGCGTCCGCTACTACACCAACAATGACGTGATGCGGCTGGAGAAGCTGCCGCAACGGATGATCATCGTGGGCAGCGGGTACATCGCCGCCGAGTTCGCGCATGTCTTCGGCGCATTGGGTACCGACGTGTCCATCGTGGCCCGCGGACCGCGACTGCTCCGCAAGCTGGACGACGATGTCTCGGAGCGGTTCACCGAGATCGCCCGGGACCGCTGGGATGTGCATCTCGACACGCAGGTGTCGGGGGCGGCAAACCTTCCCGGGGGCGGAGTTCGTATCGACCTCGAGGACGGGAGCCATCTCGATGCCGACGTGCTCCTGGTGGCCGTCGGCCGAGTGTCCAACGCGGATCGGCTGGGGTTGAACACAATCGGACTCACCCTCTCTGATGACGGCCGGGTGATCGTCGACGAGCATGGCCGAACCGACGCCCGCGGCGTGTGGGCGCTTGGCGACGTCAGTTCGCCGTACCAGCTCAAGCATGTCGCCAATCATGAACAGCGTGTCGTGCAGGCCAACCTGTGCAAGGGTTGGGACGCCGACGATCTCGAGTCCTTTGATCATCGATACGTTCCTGCTGCCGTCTTCACCCACCCCCAGATCGCCTGCGTCGGCATGTCGGAGACGCAGGCCCGCGCGGCCGGCCACGACATCACGGCGAAGGTCCAGGCATACGGTGACGTCGCCTACGGCTGGGCGATGGAGGACTCCACCGGGTTCTGCAAACTGATCGCCGAGAAGGGTACCGGCACCCTGTTGGGCGCCCACATCATCGGTCCGCAGGCTCCGACCGTCATCCAACCCGTCATCCAGGCGATGTCCTTCGGGCTCACCGCCCACGAGATGGCACGCGGGCAGTACTGGATTCACCCGGCAATGCCGGAGGTCCTGGAAAATGCCCTTCTCGGCCTGGACATCTGACCCGCCCCGTTGGTCGATCCGAACGGCCCCATCTCGCCGGTCGAGACGGTCGAAGCGAAGCTGAGTCCGTGACCGCCGCGCCCACGGCCACAACGATTCTGCGGCAGTGCGGCCCGGACGGTCCGGTGGGGTGGTTCAGGAGGTGTCGTCGAGCCGGTAGTGGAGTCTGGCGGCCAAGACACGTTCGATTCGGCTGTTGCGTGGGTTGCTGCCGATGGCGGCCAGTTCCTCAAGCTCACGTTCGCGGTCGGCCGCCGAAATCGGGCTCCGTCGAAACGGAGCCCGAGTCGAGACCACGCAAGACGACGCTGGAAACTCAACCACCCTAACCCCATTCAAGCCTCCTCCCGGCTCGACCACGGCTCGACCAAAGGAACGAGGCCTCACGCTCGGCCCGGCGAATGAGGGTGCTCGACGAGGCCGTTGGGACGGCTCAGGAGGTGGGGTTGGTCGAGCGTCGCCTGACCGATGACGCTCAGAAAACTGCTGAGCGCAAGGAGATCTCGCTGGCCAGTTCGGCCGGCGCGTGTTGCGGAATCCAGTGGTCGACGCCGGACAGTACGCAGAAGCGGAAGTCCGAGTAGGCATACCGTCCGCTCTGCTCGGCCTGCTCACGCCCGAGCGCAGAGTCGGCGTCGCTCCACACCATGGTGGTGGGAATCTCGACGGGTCGGCACGACATCGTCTTGGCGATGTCGGTGGTGAAGTTCGCCCGGTACCAGTTCAACGCGGCGGTCATCGCCCCCGGTTCCTTCAGTGGGACAAGCTCTTCCGCAGTGACACCCGCCCGACGCAGCAACACACCGTTGCGCGCGAGGAGCTTCTCCTCCGCACCTTCGGCAATGAAATCCTTGATGTAGGAGGATCTTTCCCGTTGATCACTGGTGTTCAGTGAATCTCGGGTCGCCGACGGGTGACCCGTGCTGACCGCAACGAATCCGGTGAACCTGTCGGGATGCTTGGCGGCGAGGTGCCAGGCAACCAGCCCTCCCCAGTCGTGTCCGACCAACAACGCGTAGTGCACGCCGAGCGCATCGAGGATGCCGATCGCGTCGTCGACGAGATGATCGATCCGGTAATCCTCGACCTTGTCGGGACGGGCACCCGGGCTGTAGCCACGCTGGTTGGGCACGATGGTCCGCAATCCCGCCTCATGAAGACGTGGGACGACGGCGTCGTAGCACGAACCGTTCACTGGAAAGCCGTGAAGGAGTAGCACCCAGGGGCCCTTGTCCGGGCCCCCGGTGGTGACCTCGAAACTCAGATCCCCCACATCGACCGTGCGCTGTTGTGTGTCCACTCGGTCCAGCCTAGGTGATCGCCAACACGTCAGAGGTCAACACGGGCGCGGAATCAGCGCGCTGGCGACGATCGGCAGGTCCGCGCGAGCTCCGGCGGCGAGGATGTCCACGACGGCATCGAGATCGAGATGCTCGACCACCAGATCCGCGATGCGGTCGACCTGCTCGGCGCGCACGTCGGCGAAGGTGACCGTTTCGTCGGGCTCGAACTCGCTATGACCCGATTCTCTTGCGGCCCAACGGAGGAAGTCCCGGCGAAACCCGTCCGAGGCAAGTAGGCCGTGCCAGTGTGTCCCCCGTACCGATCCGCGAGCCGCGCCTTCGTCGCCGAAACGGTCGTCACGCAGCCAGGGTTCCTCGGCGGAACGCGTCACCCGTCCGTGATGGATCTCATATCCGCTGATCGGGAGACCCCCACCGGTGCCACTGACCTCGCGAAGAATCTTCTGCTGATCGAACTCCACGTCGATGTCGAGGAGGCCGAGACCGTCCACCCGTTCGCGTCCCGTCGCCGATTCCACATCGTCGACGATGACTCGGCCGAGCATCTGGAATCCTCCGCAGATCCCGACGATCGGCCGGCCGGCAGCGGCCCTCGCCTGCACGGCGCTGTCGATCCCCCGTGACCGCAGCCACGCGAGGTCGGACACGGTGGCCCGAGTGCCCGGGAGTACCACCAGATCAGCGGAGGCGACGCTCCCCGGATCGTCAACCCACGTGACATCCACCCCCGGATCGCACGCCAAGGCCTCCACGTCGGTGGAGTTGGAGATCCGAGGTAGCCGGATCGCGGCCACCGTGAGGTTGTGGTCCGACCGGCCCGACGTGGCCGGCGGCCCCACCCGGCGTCCGACCGGAGACGACAACGAATCCTCGGCGTCGATCCACAGGCCGGTGTCGAACGGCAACACGCCCAGCGTCGGCCGTCCGGTGAGCGCCTGCAGCTGCATCAGTCCCGGTTCGAGGATCGACACATCGCCACGGAACTTGTTGATGATGTATCCGGCGATGCGCGTCTGATCCGCGCTGTCCAGGATGGCGGTGGTCCCGAAGAGGTGCGCCAGCGATCCGCCGCGGTCGATGTCGGTGACGAGGAGCACCGGAAGGTCCGCAGCCTGCGCCAATCCCATGTTCGCGATGTCGGTGTCACGCAGGTTGATCTCGGCGACCGAACCGGCACCCTCACAGATAACGACATCGAATTCATCACGCAGCGAAGACAATTCATCGGCGACGACCTCGAGTAGATGGGACCGGCGCGTGATGTAGTCGCGAGCACCCACGTCTCCGGCCGGCTGTCCACGCACGATCACGTGCGACCGTCGATCACCGCCCGGCTTGAGCAGCACGGGATTGAATCGGGTCGACGGTTCCAGACCACAGGCGTACGCCTGCAACGCCTGCGCACGACCGATCTCGCCGCCGTCGATCGTGACCACCGAATTGTTGGACATGTTCTGTGCCTTGAACGGCGCGACCCGCACGCCACGTCGCGCCAAAGCCCGGCACAGCCCGGCGACCACCAGGCTCTTGCCGGCGTCCGAGCTCGTCCCTCCGATCAGTACGGCACCACGAATCCCGGTCACGTCGGTCACCCTATCGGTGCGTTCGTCGTTCGGGTGCTTTCCGCGCCGTCGATCAGAGCCCGCCTCCGCGATCCGCGTCGACGCGAGGGCCCCCGGGGTTTGATACCTCACCCGAGAACGTCGGGGTGAGGAGATATCGATGGCACTGGCCGCCGGTGCGACCTTTGCCGTTTATCGCGTCATCGAACAACTGGCTGCCGGGGCGCATGGGCGAGGTCTATCTCGTCGAACACCCGCATCGCCGACGTCGTGAAGCACTGAAGGTGATGTCGGTTCGGCCTGTGCGCTTTCGAAGGCCGATGTGTACTGCTGGGCGACAATCAATCGGGCCAGGCAGGCGTCAACGAATCGGGCGAGCGAGGTGCGCCGAATCTGCTGTCCCCTCGGCAGGTGCACGGAGTCGACGATGTGACATCGATCAGCGTCGGCGATGCCCACACGTGCGCCATCTCGAACGCCCGGGCGCTGCGCTGGGGCCGATAGCGCCGACGGACAGGTCACCGGGACCGCAGTGAGGCCACCTGAACGGTCGAGCCGGGAGACCTGTGCTGCTGGGGTAACGGCCCGGCGCGATAGGCACACGCGGTGCAACGTCTTGCCTCACAGGCGCACCACCGTCCACATGAGCGCCGACCGAGCGCTCCTGATCACGGTGCGCTTCGCTAATATGCTGCAGACTTGTCGAAGAAGTTGGGGGAATCGACGCGTGATGCTGCTCCAGCCGGGCGCGACGTTCGCCGGCTACCGCGTCATCCGCAGACTCGGTGCCGGCGGCATGGGCCAGGTCTACCTCGTCGAACATCCCTCGCTGCATCGCCGCGAGGCGCTCAAGATCATTTCTGCCAACACCGACGACCCCGACTTCTTTCATCGTTTCGCCAACGAAGCCCGAGTGGCGGCGTCCCTCGATCACCCCGGCATCGTCACCGTCCATGCGCATGGCGTCGACAACGGCACACCGTGGTTCACCATGAGCTATCTGGAGGGGAGCGACCTTTATCACAGCCCGGCGCTGCCGATCGAGGATGTCTCACACATCATCGGCAGAGTCGCCGATGCCCTCGACTACGCCCACGCCCGCCGCATCATCCACCGCGACATCAAACCCGACAACATCGTCATCACCACCGACCCCCACGGCCACCCCGACCGCGTCACCGTCCTCGACTTCGGCATCGCCCGACTCATCGACGCCCCCAAGATGACCGCCACCAGCGCCTTCATCGGCACCCTCGCCTACGCCGCACCCGAGGTCCTGAACGGCGCACCCGCCACCCCCGCCTCCGACCAATACGCCCTGGCCTGCACCGCCTTCACCCTCCTCACCGGCACCCCGCCCTTCCCCGCCACCAACCCCGGCCACCTCATCGCCGGCCACCTCAACGCCGCCGTACCCCGACTCTCCGAACGCATCCCCACACCTCCGGCAGCCGACACGGTCGTCGCACGAGCCATGGCCAAAAACCCCGCCGACCGCTATCCCACCTGCCGCGACTTCACCACCGACCTCCGGCAGGCGTTGCTGTCCTCGGGTGCTGCGCCGACGCTGCCCCCGGCCGCGGCGCCGATGCCGTCGCCGATGCCGTCTCAGCATCCCGGCACACCGGGCGCACCTCGCACCCCTGAGACCCCTCGGACATCGGTCGGTGGGCCGCCACGTGACTCATCCGCGCGACGAACCGCTCTGCTGGTGACGGCGGTGGTGAGTGTGATGCTCCTCGTCGCGGCCGTCGCGAGTGTCGCCATCTGGTTGTCGGCGGGTGACGAACCGTCCACGCCGCCGGCCGCCGCGTCGGGAACCGGTGCGCCGGCGGCCACGAGCGCGCCGGACACGAGCGGTGACTGGACCGCGGTCAGCACCTCGACGACCGTCAGCTGTGGGATCAAGGGGCGTGCGCTGTTGTGTTGGGGTGACAACGATTACGGCGCCGTCGGTGACGGCACGACCACCGACCGCGCGGTCCCGACGCCGGTCACGGGCATCAGTGATGTCTCGTCGGTGTCGGTGGCGTTCGGTCAGGCCCGGGTCTGTGCGGTGAGCAAGGGCTACCTCTACTGCTGGGGTCAGGACCTCGCGGGCGGCGACATGCAGCGAACCCCCACTCGCGTCGACGGCATCTCCGATGTCAGTGGGGTTTCCTCCGGGATCGCCACATGTGTGGTGCGTCGGGGTGAGGTGTACTGCTGGGGCAACAACGTGTACGGAAGTGCCGGCGTCGGAACGACATCCACGTCGGTGGCCGATCCGACGAAGGTGGCCGGTCTGGAGAACGTGGCGTCGATCGCGAGTGGGGTCGCCACCACCTGTGCCATCACCCGCGGGGCCGAACTGTACTGCTGGGGCCAGAACAATACCGGCCAGGTGGGCGACGGCACCCGGGAGAACCGCGCAACCCCGGTAAAGGTGCCCGGACTACGTTCAGTGACCTCGGTCAGTCCCGGCACCAGCAACACCTGCGCCGTCGCCGAGGGACAGGTCTACTGCTGGGGGTACGGTCCCGGCCAGTATCCCGCGGGCACCGAGAACGAGCATGTGCGCCCCGAGCCGATCGGCCTCGACGGCGCACGATACGTCGCCAACACCGGGACCGGTGGATGCGCCGCGGTCGTCAGCGGTCGTGTCTCATGCTGGCGCAGTAGTGGCGACGTGGCGCCGACGCCCGCCGACGTGGCGGGCATCGATCAGGTGACGGCGCTGGACGGCAACATCAACGTCTGCGCGATCTCGGCCGGTCGACTGTACTGCTGGGGACTCAACAATGCCGGGCAACTCGGCGACGGCACGACGACGACCTCGATCGATCAGCCGGTGGGGGTCCGCGATCCGGCGTGAGGCCGGTCAGGCGTCAGGCCCGGTCAAGCGTCAGGCCCGGTCAAGCGTCAGGCACCGTGAGGATCTCCGCGCCCGTGTCGGTGACGACGAGCGTGTGCTCGAACTGGGCCGTCCACTTGCGGTCGACGGTCACCACGGTCCATCCGTCGTCCCACATCTCCCACGGCAGCCCACCGAGATTGATCATCGGCTCGATGGTGAAGACCATGCCGGGCTCGATGATGGTGTCAACGTTGGGCTGGTCGTAGTGCAGGACGACGAGCCCGTTGTGGAAGGTCTCGCCGATGCCGTGGCCGGTGAAGTCGCGGACCACGGTGTAGCCGAATCGGTTGGCATAGGCCTCGATGACCCGGCCGATCACGTTGAGTTCACGTCCCGGTTTGACCGCCTTGATGGCGCGTTCGGTGGCGATGCGGGTGCGCTCGACGAGGTCGCGTGCCTCCTGCGACACATCGCCGGCGAGGAAGGTGGCGTTGGTGTCGCCGTGGACCCCGTCGATGTAGGCGGTGACGTCGATGTTGACGATGTCGCCGTCGGCGATGACGGTCGAATCCGGGATGCCGTGGCAGATGACCTCGTTCAGCGAGGTGCAGCAGGATTTCGGGAAGTCCTTGTAGCCCAACGTCGACGGGTAGGCACCGTGGTCGATCATGTACTCGTGCGCGATGCGGTCGAGTTCGTCGGTGGTCACTCCGGGGGCGACGGCCTTGCCGGCCTCGGCGAGGGCGTTCGCGGCGATCTTGCCGGCCACCCGGACCTTCTCGATCACCTCGGGAGTCTGCACCCAGGGCTCGTGTCCCTCGTTGACCTTGTCCTTCCAGACGTACTCCGGCCGTGCAATCGAGTCGGGCACCTCGCGGATGGGTGAGAGTTTGCCGGGGTGAAGCGGGGCACGAACGGTCATGGCCCCAGCTTAGTGAACGCCGATGAGCGCCCCGGACCGGCCGGAGGTACATCGCCGACCTCTCACCATCCGTGATTAAGGTGAGCCTGTGCAACAGATGGAGACGGCCACGCCCGTCATCGGCGGCGACCTGATCGGGAAGCGGGCTCGGTATCGTCGACCGTCGGGGCGGCCCGCGGTTCTCGCCGCGCTGGTGGCTCTGGCCGCCACTCTGATGCTGACCACCGGGTGCAGCACCGCGCCGATCGAACAGGCATCGCCGTCGGACGCGGCCGCGCACCTGCGCAGTGGCCCGCAAACGGCCACTCTGCCCGATGCGGACGTCGTGCCGGTGACCTCGAATCCGACGATCACCCTGCCGGTCACCGTCGGGTCGGCATCGGGGGGCAGCGTGACCGTGACCGATACCAGCCGGATCATCGCGATCGACCGCAACGGCACCCTGAGCAACATCGTGTTCTCCCTGGGACTGGGCTCCCGCGTCGTCGGACGCGATCAGTCGACGACGTTCCCGTCGGCGGCCGACCTGCCGGTGGTCACCGGCAACGGGCACCAACTCAACGCCGAGGCCGTGCTGGCGCTGAACCCGTCGGTGGTCCTCGTCGACAAGACGACCACCCCGCCACAGGCGGTCGAAGCGTTGCGTGCCTCGCAGATCCCGGTGGTGGCGTTCACCGACACGCGGTCGGTGTCCACCACACCCGATCTCATCCGGGCGGTGGCGGCCGCACTCGGCGTCACGCCCGCGGGCGACGCCCTGGTGGCACGAACCCAGGCGCAGATCGCCGACGCGCAGGCAACGATCCCCGACCCGTCCGGCGACCCCACGATGGCGTTCCTGTACATCCGCGGACCGAACCTGGTGTTGCTGGCCGGCCCGAACTCCGGCGCCGACGATCTCATCGAGGCGCTCGGCGGCAAGGACGCCGGCACCGCGGCGGGTCTGAGCGCAGCCTTCACCGCCGTCACCCCGGAGGCGCTGCTGCGCGCCGACCCCGACGTCATCCTGGTGATGACCCAGGGCGCGGACTCGGTAGGTGGACTCGACGGTGTCCTGGCACTGCCCGGCGTCGCCGACACCGATGCCGGGCGGGCACGCCGCGTGGTGCAGATGGACGAGACCGAGATCCTCGCCTTCGGACCCGACGTCGGGAGGGTCCTCGGCGCACTGTCCCACGCGATCTACACGTGAGCACAACATGAGCATTCCCACGGAGTCACCGTCGACGTCGCGGCCGGGGGCGCGGGCGGCCGGACGAGTCTCGGCACCGGTGGTCATCGCGACACTGATCGTGGCGACGATCGTCGTCGTCGTCGCGTCGGCCGCCATCGGTCAGATTCCGGTGGCGCCGAGCGAGGTACTCGGCAGCATCGCCCACCATTTCGGCCTGAACATCGGATCGCTGCCGTCGCATCCGCAGGGTGAGCACGCGTTGTGGGTGGTGCGATTCCCACGAATCGTGTTGGGCCTCATCGTCGGCGCCGCGCTCGGAGCGGGCGGATGCCTACTACAGGGGGTGCTGGCCAACCCACTGGCCGAACCCGGTGTGATCGGGGTGTCGTCGGGAGCGGCGGTCGGCGCCTGCCTGATGATCGTGATCGGCGGGGTCGGTGTGAACGGCTGGGCACTGGCCGGGGCGGCCTTCGTGGCAGCGTTGATCACCACCGCCGCGGTGTACGTGCTGTCCCTGCGGGACGGGTCGTCGTCGGCGATCATGTTGGTGCTCACCGGCATTGCGATCAACGCGTTCGCCCTGGGCATCATCTCCTACCTCACCTTCGTCGCCACCACCGCCGCCCGCGAACAGATCGTGTTCTGGCAGTTGGGTTCTCTCGCCGGGGCAAACTGGAACGCGGTGTGGGTGACGCTGCCCCTGGTGGTCGCGGGCGTGGCGGCGGCGATGCTTCTGGTGCACAAGCTCGACCTGCTCGCGCTCGGCGAGATCCAGGCCGCGTCGCTGGGTGTGAACGTCGAGACCGTGCGCCGGCAGGTCGTCGTGCTCGTCGCGATCCTCACCGCCGCCGCCGTCGCCTTCACCGGCATCGTGATGTTCATCGGTCTGGTCGTGCCGCATGTGATGCGCCTGATCGTCGGTCCGCGTCACGCGGTGCTGTTGCCGGCGAGCGTGATCGGCGGCGCACTGGTCCTCGCGGCGGCCGACCTGGCGTCACGCACCGTACTCGGCGGGGCCGACCTGCCGTTGGGCGTGTTCACCTCGTTGGTGGGTGGCCCGGTGTTCTTCATCCTGTTGCGCCGCAGCCGCCACGCCGGGGCCGGGTGGTGACGATGGCCGACCCCCACGCCGGGATCGAGGCCACCGACATCGTCGTCGAACTCGGTGGCCGCGACGTGGTGTCCGGGGTGTCGCTGTCGGTGCGTCCCGGCGAGCTCGTCGCGCTGGTGGGCCCCAACGGTTGTGGCAAGTCCACCCTGCTGTCGGTGCTGTCGGGAGTACGCCGCCCCCGACGCGGGCAGGTGTTCATCGACGGTCACGACGTCGCCCACACCTCCCATCGCGATCTCGCGCGCCGCCGCTCGATGGTCACCCAGCACAACCGCGTCGACACCCCGTTCACCGTCGGGGAGGTCGTGGAGATGGGACGTTTCCCGTGGCTGCGCACCCCACGTGCGGCCGATTCCCCCGCCGTGATCGCCGACGCGATCGCCCGGTGCGACCTGTCCGACATCGTGGCGCGGCCGTTTCCGCAGCTGTCCGGCGGTCAGCAGGCGCGGGTGTCGCTGGCCCGGGCGATCGCGCAGGATACCCCGGTGATGATGCTCGACGAGCCCACCGCGTCCCTCGACATCCGGCATCAGGAGCAGGTCCTCGACATCCTCTGCGAGCACCGAGATTCCGGCGCTGCGGTCCTCCTCGTGGTCCACGACCTGACACTCGCGGCCGCCTACGCCGACAAAGTGGCGGTGATGAAGGACGGTCACCTTCGCGCCTTCGGCGCGACCCGTGCGGTGATGACCACCGAATTGCTGTCGGAGACCTACGATTACCCGGTCGAGATCCTCGACCGCGGCGGTCGGCTGATCGTCATACCGCGTCGCAGGTGAACGCTGTGATCAGACTCCGAAACCGGCCGGCAGGAACGAGAAGAAGTCACGGGTGACGCCCACGGCGTTGTTCGAATCACCGCCGCGCACAACGAGAGTCGCGAATGCGAGATCTCCGCGGTAACCGGCGAACCAGGCGTGCGACCCACCATCGAACTCCGCCTCACCGGTCTTGCCGTACACCTCACCCTGCCCCGCGATGGCGGTGCCGGTGCCGGAGACCACGACCTCGCGCATCATCGGCCGCAATTGGCCCACGACGTCGGGGTTGAGTTCCGCCGACGGCCCGCTCACCTGTGTGGTGCGGCCCAGGATCAATTGCGGGACAGGCAGTGTGCCGTTGTTGGCGACGGTCGCCGCGACGAGCGCCATGCCGAACGGGCTGACCAGGTCCCGACCCTGCCCGAAGCCGTCCTCGGTCCGCGCCACCAGATCGCTCTCGATCGGTACCGACCCGGTGGCCGTGGCCAGGCCGGGGATGTCGTAGTTGCGTCCGATACCCATCGCCGCGGCCGCATGCGGCAGATCCGACGGCCCCATCTCGCTCGCGAGTTTGGCGAAGGTGGTGTTACACGATTGCGCGAAGGCGCGCAGCAGACTGACCGGCCCCAACGCGAACCGGTCGTAGTTGGGGATGGTGCGCGGCCCGATGGTCACCTCGCCGGGGCACCCCACCGTCGAATCCGGGTGCACCATTCCGGCATTGAACGCCGCCGCCGAGGTCACCATCTTGAAGGTGGAGCCCGGTGGGTACAGGCCGGTGGTCGCGATCGGTCCGTGGGCATCGGCGGCCGGGTTCTGCGCGACCGCCAGGATACGGCCGGACGACGGCTGGATGACGACCATGGCGATCTGGAAGGCGTTGGTGGCGTTGACCGCTCGTTGCGCCGCGTCCTGCACCTGACGGGACAGACTCAGCGACACCGCAGGCGACGGCTCGGCCGCGTGGTCGGTGAGGGTGTCGGCGTCCAGGCCGTTCGGATTGACGGTGACGATCTGCCAGCCGGACCGCCCGGCGAGTTCGCCGTCGACGACGCTGCGCACCCCGGTCAGGAGTGCGGGCGCGAAGGCGGGGTTGGTGGGGACCAGTTCGGCCTGCTCGTTGTGGACCACGCCGGGGATCGCCAACTGGTCGCGCAACCGGTCGAAGTCGGCGGTGGACAGGCGGGTGATCGGGTACTGCCCGTCGTCGGCGGTCGATTCCTCCGCGATCTTCTGCGCGTTGAGGGTCGGGTCGATGGGTGCCAGCACGTCGACGAGGCGGGTCACCGAATCACCGACGGACCCTTGGGCCGCTGCGGCTTTCGCGTCGAAGTTGATGCCGACGACGGTGCCGTTGACCATCACTTCCGAACCGTCGGCCTCGTTCACGGTGGCCCGCGGCGCGGCGGTGGTGCGCAGGACGAGCCGTTGATCCGCACCGAGGTTCGGGTGGATGTCGGTGGAGGTCCACCGCACCTGCCAGCCGCGTGAATCCGACCGGACCGCCTTGATGGTCGCGTCGTAGCGCCACTCCCTCGCATCGGCCAACCGCCACGTGTAGGCGACGTCGATGTCGGCGGTGTCCTGCGTGACGTCGGCCCGGCCGGTCCGCCCGGTCACCGACTCGGCGGCCAGCCCATCCCACGCCGAACGCAACGCGGCCGCCGCCGACTGCGGATTGTCGGTCTGTGCGGCGGCGCCGGCGATGTCGCCGCGGCTGTAGGCGGACAGGAAGTCGTCGACGGCACCACGCGGTCCGTCGTCGGCCGAACTGCAGGCCGTCGCCGCGCCGACGACGAGCACAGCGCTGATCAGCATGGCCAGGATCAAGGCCGCTCTGCGCGTCGGGAATTCCATCGCTGCCGATCCTAGGGTCGGCGGCACCCGGAATCCGGGAGCCACGCGGCGCCAAAGGCTGTGACTCTGCGATCTTCTCGGCCCACCGACGTGCCGAACGGGCACCGCGGCCGATCAGTCGATGAGCACCGTGGCGAACGTGCCCACCTGGGTGAACCCGACGCGGTGGTAGACGGCCTGGGCCGGCAGGTTGAAGCTGTTGACGTAGAGGCTGGGAATGCGCCCGTAGGCGGCGACCGCGGCGGCCACGGCGGCGGTACCGGCGGCGCCGTACCCACGCCCACGCATCTGCGGGTCCACCCAGACACCCTGGATCTGGCCGACCGCCCGTGACATCGACCCGATCTCGGCCTTGAACACGACCTCACCGTCGTCGAAGCGCGCGAACACCCGGCGCGCCGCGATCAGCGACGCGAGACGACGGCGATAGGACCGGCCACCGTCGCCGGCACGCGGATCCACGCCGACCTCACCGATGAACATGTCGACGGCCGCCGGCAGGTAGGCCTCGAGGTCGTCGGGGGTGACCAGCCGAACCGCGGGGTCGGGTTCGACGGCGGGCGGGCCGTAGAGCGCCATCAGCGGCTGGGTGGGACGGACCTCACGGGCCTGCCCCCAGACCGGCGTGATGTTCTCCCACAGGGTCAACGCCAGATCGGTGTCCCCGACGATCGAGGAGCAGACGCGGGCCCCCGAAGTCACACGGTCGGCGAAGTACGCCATGTCGGCCAGCGATCCCCGGATCGGGATGAGGTTGGCACCGGAGAAACACAGCGACGATTCGGGATGACCGGCCGACCACATCTCCCCACCGAGCATCCGGGGTTCGATGCCGTGGGACTCGAAGCGCGCGGCGACCATGCAGTTGGCGACCGGGTCGGCGTTGAGGACACGACTGACCGCGGGTGCGTCCCGCGCTCCGAGCGGCTTGTCGCCCAGCAGCTTCAGCACCGCTGCTCCTTCGCTCCCGTAGCCCTGCGCGACCCTACGAGACGGTCACGACCGGCGGCCCGACCGGCGCGCCCTCACCAGTGTCCCCTGATTCCTCGGCAATTCGCAGCGCTTCTTCGATCAGTGTCTCGACGATGTCGGCCTCGGGGACGGTCTTGATGACCTCCCCCTTGACGAAGATCTGACCCTTGCCGTTGCCCGACGCCACGCCCAGGTCGGCTTCGCGTGCCTCGCCCGGACCGTTGACGACGCAGCCCATCACCGCCACCCGCAGGGGTACCTCCATACCCTCGAGTCCGGCGGTCACCGCGTCGGCGAGCTTGTAGACGTCGACCTGGGCGCGCCCGCACGACGGGCAGGAGACGATCTCCAGCTTACGGGGACGCAGGTTGAGCGACTGCAGGATCTGATCGCCGACCTTGATCTCCTCGGCGGGCGGCGCCGACAGCGACACCCGGATGGTGTCGCCGATGCCCTGGCTCAGCAGCGCCCCGAACGCGACCGCGGACTTGATGGTGCCCTGGAATGCGGGACCGGCCTCGGTGACGCCGAGGTGCAGCGGGTAGTCGCATTGGGCCGCGAGTTGGCGGTAGGCCTCGACCATGATGACCGGGTCGTTGTGCTTCACCGAGATCTTGATGTCGCCGAAGCCGTGCTCCTCGAACAGGCCCGCTTCCCACAGCGCCGACTCCACCAGCGCCTCCGGGGTGGCCTTGCCGTACTTCTGCATGATGCGTTTGTCCAGCGATCCGGCGTTGACGCCGATGCGGATCGGGATGCCGGCATCCCCGGCGGCCTTGGCGACCTCCTTGACCCGGCCGTCGAATTCCTTGATGTTGCCCGGGTTCACGCGCACCGCCGCACACCCGGCGTCGATGGCGGCGAAGATGTACTTCGGCTGGAAGTGGATGTCGGCGATCACCGGGATCTTGGACTTCTTGGCGATGATCGGCAGGGCGTCGGCGTCCTCCTGACGCGGACACGCCACGCGGACGATGTCACAACCCGACGCGGTCAGTTCGGCGATCTGCTGCAGTGTCGCGTTGATGTCATGGGTCTTGGTGGTGGTCATCGACTGCACCGAAATGGGGTGATCGCTGCCGACGCCGACCGAGCCGACCTGGATCTGGCGGGTCGTGCGTCGGGGGGCCAGCACCGGCGGCGGCGCCTCGGGCATGCCGAGGCCGATCGCGATCGGGCCGGACGAGTTCGGGTCAGGGGCGGACATCGCGTTCTCCTGCGGGCGTGTCGAGGGGTGCGAGGCGGGCTCGCTGGGCTGGGAGGGCAACCATCAGTTGGGGATGGTGATCGGATTGATGATGTCGGCGGTCAGCGTCAGCACCATGAATCCGGCCATCACGACCACCACCGCGTAGGTCAGGGGCAGCAGCTTGTAGTAGTCGACCGGACCGCCCGGGGCCCGGCCGAACCACCGACGCACCGTGTCACGTCCCTTCTCGTACCCGACGATGGCCATGTGTCCACCATCCAAGGGTAATAGCGGGACGAGGTTGAACAGTCCGAGGAAGAAGTTGATGCTGATCAGCAGCAACAGGAAGGTGTCCCACAGGCCCCGTTCGGCGGCCTGACCGCCCAGCACGGTGGCGCCGTACACGCTGACCGGGGTGTCCGGGTCGCGTTCACCACCGGTGACCGCGATCCACAGATTGTGCACCTTCGTCGGCATCGACAGCAGCGCATTCCAGGTCTGATGTGCCAGTTCGGCGGTGAACACCGCGGATCCGGGCAGGATCGTCAGCACGTTGTAGTGCTTCCACAGCGGGGGCTGCTCGAAGGTGATCCCGACCCGGTTGATGGATCGGCTCGTCGTGGCACCGGCCTTGTCGGTGGTGTTGATCGTCACCGGCTGCGGGGTCATCACGGCGGTGAAGTCGCTGCCGTCGCGACGCACTGTGAGTTCGACCGGACCGACGCTCTGCTGGATCTTCGGGGTCAGGTCCGATGCGGTGTCCACCGGAGTGCCGTTGACGGCGACGATCTGGTCACCGGTGCGCAGTCCAGCCGCACCGGCCGGCCCGCTGCCCGCGCAGGGCGCTTCGGTGGCGGAGTTGCCGGCATCGACCGTGATGGTCGGGGTGACGCAGGAGATCTTGGCGACGGTGGTGCCGGTGGCCGGCGGCGACAGATCGGGCAGACCCCAGACCAGGCCGGCGATCACGATCAGGACGAATCCGAGGATGAAGTTCTGCGCGGGACCGGCGAACAGCACGACGAGCCGTTTCCACGGCTTCTGCCGGTACATCGCGCGCTCACGCTCGTCGGCGGTCAGTTCCTCATGCGGGGTCATGCCGGCGATGTCGCAGAACCCGCCGAACGGCAGGGCCTTCACGCCGTACTCGGTCTCGCCGCGGCGCGTTGACCACAAGGTGGGGCCGAAGCCGACGAAGTAGCGTCGGACCTTCATCCCGGTCCTCTGTGCGGCCCACATGTGACCGCACTCATGCCACGCGATCGACGCGAGCAACGCGAGGGCGAACAGCACCACCCCGATCGCAAAAACCACTTCTCGACTCTCCTGTTGATTACTGATCCCTGTGCCGGGCCTCAAGCCCGGCGCGGTGCCGCGACCAGCTCCGCCGCACGGACCCGCGCCCAGGTGTCTGCGGCGAGGACCTCGTCCACAGTACCCGGGGTCGCACGCCACTGATCGGCGCCGTCGAGCACACGACCGATCACCTCGACGATGCGGGGAAAGGCGATCTCACCGGCGAAGAAGCCGGCCGCCGCGGCCTCGTTGGCGGCGTTGTACACCGCAGTCAGGCTGCCACCGGCCCTACCGGCACGCCGGGCCAGCTCGATCGCCGGGAACACCTCGTTGTCGACGGGTTCGAAGGTCCACGCCGAGGCCGTGGAGAAGTCACAGGCCTGCGACGATCCGGGCACCCGGTCCGGCCAGCCCAGAGCCAGCGCGATGGGCAGTTTCATCGACGGCGGGGACGCCTTGGCGATGGTCGCACCGTCGACGAAGGTCACCATGGAATGCACGATCGACTGGGGGTGGACGGTGACGTCGATGCGGTCGTAGGGCACGTCGAACAGCAGGTGCGCCTCGATCACCTCGAGGGCCTTGTTGACCAGCGTCGCCGAGTTGAGGGTGATCATCGGCCCCATTGACCACGTCGGATGCCGACCGGCTTGCTCGGGGGTGACATCCTCGAGTTGCGCGGCGCTCCACCCGCGGAACGGCCCACCGGAGGCGGTGAGCACCAACCGATCCACCTCGTCCGCGGTCCCCGCCCGCAGGCACTGGGCGATCGCGGAATGCTCCGAATCGACCGGCACGATCTGGCCGGGTGCGGCGGCCCGCAGCACCAGCGCACCACCGGCGACCAGCGATTCCTTGTTGGCCAACGCGAGTCGCGCACCCGATTCGAGTGCGGCGAGGCTCGGCCGCAGTCCGATCGATCCGACGACGGCATTGAGGACGACATCGGCCTCGACTGTCTCGATGAGCCGGCACATCGCATCCGCGCCGCCGAGGACGCCGTCACCGAGTTCGGCGCTCAGCGCCTGGGCCGCCGCCGGATCGGCGACCGCGACCGCCGCCGCGGGTACGCCGTGCTCCCGCGCCTGACGTGCGAGGATGTCACGATTGCCACCCCCGGCGCCGAGCCCGACCACCGAGAACCGGTCGGGATGTTCGGTGATCACGTCGAGGGCCTGGACCCCGATCGATCCGGTGGAACCGAGGATGAGCACGCGCGTCGTCACACGTTCATTGTGGCCGACGGCCGCGACGGGTCACTGCCACCCTTGCCGACGATGCGGGCTCGAGGTCAGCCGCGGACGCCGCCCGGCGCCGGATGCACCGTGCGCCAGTGTTCGGCGATGTCGATGCGGCGGGTGATCCAGACATCGTCGTGGGATTGGACGTGATCGAGGAAGCGCTCCAGGCTCGCCAGCCGGGCGGGCCGCCCGACGAGCCGACAATGCAGACCCACCGAGAGCATCTTGGGTGACCCCTCGACGCCTTCGCGGTAGAGCACGTCGAACGCGTCGCGGAGATGGGCGAAGAACTGCTCCCCCGACGGAAATCCGCCGGGCGAGGCGAACCGCATGTCGTTGGTGTCGAGGGTGTAGGGCACCACCAGGTGATCGACCGCCCCGGTGACCGACCCGTCGGTGCGCGGAACCTTCACCCAGTAGGGCAGATCGTCGGCGTAACTGTCGGAGTCGTAGACGAAACCACCCTGTTCGACCACGAGGGACCGGGTGTTGGGCGAATCGCGACCGGTATACCAGCCGAGCGGCCGCGCCCCGGTGATCTCGGTCAGGACGTCGATCGCGGTGCGCATGTGCTCGCGTTCGACGTGTTCGTCGACCATCTGATAACTCAGCCACCGGTAGCCGTGGCAGGCGATCTCGTCGCCGCGTTCGACGAAGGCCGCGGCCGCCTCCGGGTTGCGGGCCATCGCCTGGGCGACCGCGAAGATCGTCAACGGAAGACCACGACTCTCGAAGGTCCGCAGGATGCGCCACACCCCGGCCCGCGACCCGTATTCGTAGAGCGATTCCATACTCATGTGCCGGTTCGGAAAGGATTGGGCACCAATCATTTCCGAGAGGAATGTCTCGCTGCCGCGATCGTTCTCGAGGACATTGTTCTCGCTGCCCTCCTCGTAGTTGAGGACGAACTGCACCGCGATCTTCGCGCCACCCGGCCACTGCGGGTCCGGCGGCGTCGGACCGTATCCCACCATGTCGCGTGGGTAGTCCTCGGAGCGATGGTCGGCGAGTGAGCGAGACGGTGGATGCATGGCCAGATTCTTACACCGATCCGACGTCGGCACCCGTCGGCGTGGGGAGTGCAACACCGCGTGGGTCGGGCCGCTATGCTTTCCCAGAGCAGAACTACTACCGACCGTCGAAGATCCCGCCGGAGGGCTTCGGCGCCCGCAGTGAAGGAGCCAGGCGTGGCAAGCACCGATGTGGAGCACAGCGACGACATCGACACCGGTTGGGTGCACGAACCCGCCGATGCGCCGTCGGCGCGGTTCGGGTGGCACGGCACCGCGACCAAGACCTTCTACATCGCCGGATGGCTGAGCGTGATCCTGCTTCTGCTCATGTTCTTCGGCAATCACGTGGGGCACGTCGAGGACATCTGGCTGGCCGTCGCCGCAGCGGTGCTGGCGGTCTTCCTGCTGCGTGCGATGTTCGCCAAGAAGAAGTGGAGCTAGTCCCCTCCTCCAGACGTCACAGAGCCCGGCCGGTGATCACCGGCCGGGCTCTGATCGTTTATCCGGTCGTGTCGCCCGGGCCCGGAGGTTCTATTTCTCCTCGGCGGCGAGCTGACCGCAGGCTGCCGCGATCTCCTGCCCGCGGGTGTCGCGCACCGTGCAGGAGACACCCTGCTCGCGGACCCGTCGCACGAACTCCCGTTCCACCGGTTTGGGACTGGCGTCCCACTCCGAGCCCGGGGTCGGGTTCAGCGGGATGAGATTGACGTGGACCAGCGAACCGAGCGCCTTGTGCAGCTTCTTCCCCAGCATGTCGGCGCGCCACGGCTGGTCGTTGACATCCCGGATGAGGGCGTACTCGATCGACACGCGACGACCGCTCGAGTCGGCGTAGTACCGCGCGGCGTCGAGGACCTCGGCCACCGACCAACGGTTGTTCACCGGGACCAGGGTGTCGCGCAGTTCGTCGTCGGGGGTGTGCAGGGACACGGCGAGCGTGACCGAGAGTTTCTCGTCGGCCAGGCGCCGGATGGCCGGCGCCAGACCGACCGTCGACACCGTCACCGATCGCGCCGAGATCCCCAGCCCGGCGGGCGCCGGCGAGGTGATCTGGCGGACCGCGCTGACCACGCGTTTGTAGTTCGCGAGGGGCTCACCCATTCCCATGAACACGACGTTGGACAGTCGGCCCGGTTCGCCGAACTCGCCGTCGCGCAGCGCCCGGGCGGCGGCGCGCACCTGGTCGACGATCTCGCCGGTGGACAGGTTGCGGTCGAGGCCACCCTGCCCGGTCGCGCAGAACGGGCAGGCCATACCGCAGCCGGCCTGACTGGAGATGCACAACGTGTTGCGGTCGGGATAGCGCATCAGCACGCTCTCCAGCAGGGTGCCGTCGTGCAGCCGCCACAGGGTCTTGCGGGTGCTGTCGTAGTCGCAGGAGATGTGCCGGACCGGGGTGAGGAGCTGCGGGAACAGTGCCGCACCGACCTTCTCACGAGCGGCGGCGGGCAGGTCGGTCATCTCGTCGACGGCGCCGTTGAGGCGGCCGTAGTACTGGCGGGCGAGCTGATCGGCGCGGAATCGCGGGAGCCCGATCTCGCCGAGGGCCGCCACACGGTCCGCCGGGTCGAGATCGGCGAAGTGTGTCGGCGGACGCCCACGCTTGGGCGCGTCGAACACGAGTGGCAATGACGTCATACCGCCATTGTCGCATGTCATGATGGGTGCATGACGAGTCCCGATCCGCAAGGTCCGGCGGCGCCGGATAGCTCTGCCGGAACCACCGACCCCGCCACCCCCGATGTGGACAGCCACGCACTGATCGACGAGCGCGACGCGCTGCGCAGACAAGTGAAGAAGGTCGAGCACACGCGGACCCGCGCCACCTTCATCGGCCTGGTGATCGGGGCCGTCATCACCGTCCTGCTGTTGGTATTCATCCTGCAGAATCTCGAAAAGCAGCAGATCACGTTCCTCGCGTGGCATGTCACGCTACCGATGGGCGTGAGTCTGCTGATCGCCGCCATCGCCGGTGCGTTGATCGTCGCGCTGGTCGGCGGACTCCGGATGATTCAGCTCACCCGGGCACTGAAGAAGGCCAAGAAGTAAAGGCCGAGAAGTAACCGTCGAGACGGCGTCATCCACAGCAGGGTCGTCTACAGCAGGGCGGTGAGCACCGCCCACACGATGAACGCCGACGGCAACAGCGAGTCGAGGCGATCCATGATGCCGCCGTGGCCGGGGAGCAGGGTTCCCATGTCCTTGATCGCGAGATCGCGTTTGATCTGCGATTCGACGAGGTCACCGAGGGTTGCGCAGATCACCAGGACCGGCCCCAGGATGACGCCCACCCACCAGGCGTTGTCGAGCAACAGCATCACGCATCCGACCGCGCCCGCGGTCCCCACCACGAACGAGCCGACGAGGCCCTCCCACGACTTCTTCGGACTGATCGCCGGCGCCATCGGATGTTTGCCGAAGAGCACTCCCGCGGCGTAGCCGCCCACGTCGGAGCACACCACCACGACCATCAGGGTGGCGACGCGGGCGGCCCCGTGATCCTGGGTGACCATCACGACGCCGAACGAGGCCAACAGTGGGAGCCACGCCAGCACCAGGATCGACACGGCGAGGTTGCGCAGATAGTTTTCCGGCGCGTGAGTGATGCCCTGCGACAACAGTTTCCACACCATCAGCACGAGCACGGTCGCGACGAATGCCACCAGGATGCCGGTCGTTCCCCACGGCCAGCTCGACCACACGATGGCCTGCCCACCGATCAGCAGCGGCCAGAACGCGACGTCATAGCCGCCGCCGCGGAGCCGTTTGGTGACCTCCCAGGTGGCGATCGCGAAGGCCACCGAGACGACGCCGTACCAGACCATGGGTGCGAACAGCAGGATGAGGATGATGGAGACACCCAGGGTCACACCGACCCCGATGGCCGCCGGCAGATCCCGACCGGCGCGTGACTTCTTCGGGGCCGATGCCGACGGATCCGCAGGTGATCCGGCCTCCCGACCCTCCGAAGATCCGTCCGTCCCCGACGGCTGCGCCGACGATTCGTGTGGCATTGCTGTGGTGTCCGCCTGTCATCTCCGTTGAGTCGAGGTGCGTCGCGAGGTTGAGGTGTTGGGTTCGAGGTCGTCGGGTCCCCGGGTCCCGACTCACCAGGGGTTCGCGATCCTCACACCTCGAGGAGTTCGGACTCCTTGTGCTTGACCAGCTCGTCGACCTGATGAACGTAGTCGGCGGTGGTCTTGTCGATTTCCTTCTCGGCCCGCACGACCTCGTCCTCGCCGGCCTCGCCGTCCTTCTGGATGCGCTTGAGCTCGTCGACGGCCTTGCGCCGGACGTTGCGGATGGCGACCTTCGCGTCCTCACCCTTGCCCTTGGCCTGCTTGACGAGGTCCTTGCGCCGATCCTCGGTGAGCTGCGGGATCGACACCCGGATCAGCGAACCGTCGTTGGTCGGGTTGACCCCGAGATCGGAGTTGCGGATCGCGGTCTCGATGTCGCGGAGGGTCGACGCCTCGTAGGGCTTGATGACCACCAGTCGGGCCTCGGGGGTGGTGATGCCGGCCACCTGCGTGATCGGGGTGATGGCGCCGTAGTACTCGATGGTGACCTTGTTGAACATCGCCGGATTGGCTCGGCCGGTCCGGATGGAGCCCATGTCGTCCTTGGCGACGGCAACGGCCTTCTCCATCTTCTCTTCGGCATCGAGCAAGGTGTCGTCGATCATGTGTTGAGTTCCCTGGTTCTGGTGTGTGGTGGGTGGTCGCGAAGGTGTGTGGGGCTCAGGTGCTCACGAGTGTCCCGATCGGTTCACCGGCCACCGCCCGGGCGATGTTGCCCCGCTCCAGCAGATTGAACACCAGGATCGGCATCTTGTTGTCCATGCAGAGGCTGAACGCGGTCGCGTCGGCGACCTTGAGTTCGCGGTCGAGGACCTCGCGGTGACTGATCTCGCGGAACAGGGTCGCGTCGGGATCGACCTTCGGGTCGGCGCTGTAGACACCGTCGACGGCCTTGGCCATCAGCACCACCTCGGCCTTGATCTCGAGGGCGCGCTGCGCGGCGGTGGTGTCGGTGGAGAAGTACGGCATGCCCATACCGGCGCCGAAGATGACGACCCGGCCCTTCTCGAGGTGACGCTGTGCCCGCAACGGCAGGTACGGCTCGGCGACCTGACCCATCGTGATGGCCGTCTGGACTCGCGTGGTGACCCCGCGCTTCTCCAGGAAGTCCTGCAGCGCAAGGCAATTCATGACGGTCCCGAGCATGCCCATGTAGTCCGAGCGGGCCCGGTCCAGGCCGCGCTGCTGCAGTTCGGCGCCGCGGAAGAAGTTGCCGCCGCCGATGACGACGGCCACCTGCGCCCCGGATTCCACCACTTCGGCGATCTGATCGGCGACGGTGGCCACCACATCGGGATCCAGTCCGACCTCTCCCCCGCCGAACATCTCACCGCCGAGCTTGAGGAGCACCCGGTGGAAACCGGAACGCTCGGACTGCTGGGGATCAGGGGATTGCATCATCTACTTCCTCACTGACAGCCGACGGTGGTGGGCCGCATGCGATCCGCGCGGGCGGTGCACACGACCTTCTCGAATCATCTTAGGGCGTGCCCGATTGCCGCTCTGACGCGACGACCCCGTGTCCACGAGAAGTGCGGACACGGGGTCGTCGTGCGATCAGGGCCGATCAGGCCTGGCCGACCTCGAAGCGGGCAAAACCGTTGACGGTCACACCGGCCTCGTCGAGGAGTGCCTTGACGGTCTTCTTGGAGTCCTGCACCGACGGCTGGTCGAGCAGCACGACATCCTTGTAGAAGCCGTTGACGCGACCTTCGACGATCTTGGGCAGCGCCTTCTCCGGCTTGCCCTCGGCCTTCGCGGTCTCCTCGGCGATGCGACGCTCGTTCTCGATGATGTCGGCGGGGACCTCATCGCGGGTGGCGTAGCGCGCCTTGAGCGCGGCTACCTGCATGGCGGCGGCACGCGCGGCCTCGGCCGCAGCGTCGCCCTCACCGGTGTAGGACACCAGCACACCAACGGCCGGCGGAAGATCCGAGGCACGCTTGTGCAGGTAGATCGCGACCGGGCCGTCGTAGTAGGCGACGCGACGCAGTTCGAGCTTTTCGCCGATCTTGGCCGAGAGTGCCTGGACGGCGTCGGCGACGGTCCCGTCGCCGAGCTTGGCGGCCTTGAGTTCGTCGACATCGCTGGTCTTGGCGGCGATCGCGGCCTCGACGACCTGGTCGGCAAGCGCCTGGAACTCGGCGTTCTTGGCGACGAAGTCGGTCTCGGCGTTGATCTCGACCATGACGCCGTCACGAGCGGCGACGAGGCCCTCGGCGGTGGACCGCTCGGCACGCTTGCCGACGTCCTTGGCGCCCTTGATGCGCAGTTCCTCGACGGCCTTGTCGAAGTCACCGTCGTTGTTCTCGAGGGCCTTCTTGCAGTCCATCATTCCGGAGCCGGTGAGCTCGCGGAGACGCTTCACGTCCGCTGCGGTGTAGTTCGCCATCGTTGGCGAGCCTCCTTTAGGAAAAGAGTGTCGATGTGTCTGGTGACCTGCGCGCCCGGGATACCGGGCGCGCAGGTCGACGACGTGGACCCGATCAGGTCAGGACGCCGGGGTGGCGCCACCCTCGGCGGGTGCAGCCGCCTGGGTCAGCAGTTCCTGCTCCCACTCGGCGAGCGGCTCGCCGCCACCGGCCTCCGGCTTGGAGTCGTCGGAGGACTGGCCGGCGCGGGCCTGGACGCCTTCGGCGACGGCCGAGGCGACCACGCGGGTGAGCAGGGCGGCGCTGCGGATGGCGTCGTCGTTGCCCGGGATCGGGTAGTCGACGAGGTCGGGGTCGCAGTTGGTGTCGAGGATCGCGATGACCGGGATGTTGAGCTTGCGTGCCTCACCGACAGCAATGTGCTCCTTGTTGGTGTCCACCACCCAAATGGCGGACGGCACCTTGGCCATATCGCGGATACCACCGAGTGTCCGCTCGAGCTTGTTCTTCTCGCGGGTCAGCATCAGGATTTCCTTCTTGGTGCGACCCTCGAAGCCACCGGTCTGCTCCATGGTCTCGAGTTCCTTGAGACGCTGCAGACGCTTGTGCACGGTCTGGAAGTTGGTGAGCATGCCACCGAGCCAACGCTGGTTGACGTACGGCATGCCGACGCGGGTGGCCTCGGCGGCGATGGATTCCTGGGCCTGCTTCTTGGTGCCGACGAACAGGATGGTGCCGCCGTGGGCGACGGTCTCCTTGACGAACTCGTACGCCTTGTCGATGTAGGTCAGCGTCTGCTGCAGGTCGATGATGTAGATGCCGTTACGGTCGGTGAAGATGAATCGCTTCATCTTCGGGTTCCAACGGCGGGTCTGATGCCCGAAGTGTGCGCCGCTGTCCAGCAGCTGCTTCATGGTTACGACAGCCATGAGTGTGTTCATTCCTTTGTGCGCAGTTGACGTCGACACCGGGTGGCGTCGACCCTGGCGTCTGCGTCCACGCGGACCCGGGAGGCCGGGACCGCCGCGCGGAGGTGTTCGGGGCCGCAGTGCGGCGAACGGGTGCAGACGCGCGAAGTCACCCCGCCGAAGCGAGGTGCTCTGGCAAGTCTACGCGCGCGCATGCCGGTCTCCAAAAAGCCCGAAATCTCCCCGAAATTTCTCGGCCGGCGATGGAGCCGAATGCCCCCGGCGTGCGTCTGATCTGTTGTGACCCGTTCTGCAGATTCTGCGACATACAACGACGCAGCGCATCTCGGCGCCGACGACGACGATGCCGTGACGCCGCCACGGCCATCACGAGCGGTGGTCGTGATCCGGCATCTGACGGCGGTGCTCGTCGAGCTGCTGGTCGTCGCGTCGATGATGCTGCTGATGCCCGGCGTCGTCGGTGCCGCCCCGACCCCGGTGTCCCCGATCCCGGTGTCCCCGCGCGGTTACTCGGCGCCGCTGTCGCCGCGGCCGACGGTGGTCCGCGGCTTCGACAATCCCCCGCAGCGGTGGCAAGCCGGTCACCGTGGGGTCGACCTGGCGGCATCGACGGGTGCGGTGATCCTGGCGGCCGGCGACGGTGTCATCCGGTTCGCCGGGATCGTGGCGGGCAAACCGTCGGTGTCGATCGAGCACGATGACGGGGTGATCACCACCTACGAACCGGTCCACGCGAGCGTGCGACGCGGCACCCTGGTGCAACGCGGCGAGCCGATCGGCAACGTCGAGGCCGGTCATCCGGGCTGCGACGCGGCCGCCTGTCTGCACTGGGGCGCGCGCCGCGGAGCCGGTCACGCGGCCCAGTATCTCGATCCCCTGGCGTTGTTGGGTGCGGTCCGGGTGCGGCTCAAGCCACTCGGCGGGTGAGACCACGTTTGTTGGGCGACCAGGATTTTGCTGCGCGACCAGGGTTTTGCTGCGCGACCAGGGTTTGTTCGGCGACCGGGCTTGTTGAGCTAGGCCCGCGGATGTGCCTGCCGGTGCGCGGCACGCAGGCGTTCGACGCTGACGTGGGTGTAGACCTGGGTCGTCGCCAGCGACGAATGTCCCAGAAGTTCCTGGACGACTCGCAGGTCCGCACCGCCTTCGAGGAGATGCGTCGCGGCGCTGTGGCGCAGACCGTGGGGTCCCATGTGCGGGCCGCCGGCCGCGGCGACCGCCGAGGAGACGACCGCCCGCGCGACCCGCTGGTTGAGTCGGCCGCCCCGGGCGCCGAGCAGCAGGGCCGATCCGGAGGCGGCGGTGGCCAGCGCGGGCCGTCCGACGGTTAGCCACCGCTGCAACGCGTGCGCCGCGGGCGCACCGTAGGGCACGCTGCGCTGCTTGTCCCCCTTGCCGATGACCCGCAGCACCGCTCGCGCGTCGTCGACGTCGGCGAGGTCGAGACCGCACAACTCACCCACCCGGATTCCGCTGGCGTAGAGCAGTTCGGTGATCGCGCGGTCACGCAGCACGATCGGATCGTCGGGGTCGGCGTCGTCCACGGCATTCTCGGCACCCGGGGCAGCGGTGCCGGCGGCGACCGTCGCCGCCTGTTCGGCGGTGAGCACGGCAGGCAACCTCCGATGCGCCTTCGGTGCCTGCAGCCGGGTGGCCGGATCCGCGCCGAGAATCCCTTCGCGAACGGCCCACGCGCAGAACGTCTTTGCCGAGGACACCTGTCGGGCGACCGTTGTCCGCGCGGCTCCCCGACGGGTGTGGTCGGCCAGCCAGGCGCGTAACAGGGCCAGATCGATGTCGCCGACGGGCACGCCGCGCACGCCTGCAAAGCTGATCAGGCCGCGCAGATCACCGGTGTACGCACGGATCGTGTGCTCGCTGAGTCCACGCTCGAAACGCAGATACCGCGCGAACTCCGACACCACCGACTCGGTCATCACCCCAGCACACCCACCGCGCCGCACTCACGCAACCGCACACGCGACGCCGTTGCCGGATCGGTACGACCGCCCGATCCCCCTCGCGCCCGGTGCAGCGCACCAGATTGCGGAGGCGCTGCCCGACGCCGACCTTCTGCTCCCCCTCTTCGGTGGCGCGCAGGTCGGCCTTCCATTCGCGGAAGCCCTCCTCGGTGCGGCCGCGGCGCCAGTATCCGGAAATGGACGCATTCTTCGCACCCACACCACGTTCCTTGCGGATGTAGGCACGCAGATTGTGCATCACCGCCTGCGCCTCGCCGTGGATGAAGACCTGCGGCTCACCGTCGAGCCACTGTGCGCCGCGAACCGCGGCGATCAGCGGAGCGTTGTCCCCGGCACGATCGTCGCCGACCTCACCGGCGCCGCCACCCCGATGCACCCAGGTGATCTGCGCCCCGGCGGGGGCGACGAGATCGATCTCGTCCTCGGGACCGGCGACCTCGATGAACACCTGCGCGGTCGCGTCTGCCGGCAGGGCTTCCAGCGCTGCGGCCACAGCGGGCAATCCCGCCTCGTCGCAGGCGAGCAGATGCCAGGGTGCGGCCGGGTTCGGGTGATAGCCGCTGCCCGGCCCGAGGAACCGCACGGTGGTTCCCGGCTCGACCCAGGCCGCCCACGGTCCGGCGAGCCCCTCGTCGCCGTGCACCACGAAGTCCACGAGCAGTTCCCGGCGTTCGGCGTCGACCTTGCGAATCGTGTAGGTGCGCAACGTCGGCTGCTGCTCGGGGGGCAACGACCGCGATGCCCGCGGGTCGAAGTCCTCCGGGAACTCCACGCCCTCCGGCATGAAGATCAGCTTGATGTACATGTCGGTCTCGGGCAGACCGTCCTTGCCGAGGGCCGGCACGAAGTCGTCGAACCCTTCCCCACCGAAGACCAGCCGCACCATGTGTGGGGTCACCTGCTCACGTCGCAGGACGGTCATCGTATTCACTCGCTTGGCCATGCAGACCTCCTTCTCCCGAACCAGCGTACGCCGAGTTAGGTTCACCTAACTGGGCGGCGGTTGGCTTCTCAGAGAGTGCACGCACCGAACACCCACACCCGTTGGCGCGGCCTCACGCCAGTCGCCACGTACTGCCGTCGGTGCTGACCAGTCCTCCGAGTTCCATCATCACCAGGGCCACCCGGGTGGAATCGATCTCGACACCCGCGGAGAATGCGATCTCCTCCAGGGTGGCCCCGCCACGACCGGG
>NZ_JBSFPC010000016.1:0-77882 GCF_053587995.1 Gordonia sp. NPDC003504 | reverse complement strand
ACCACAACCAGACGACCACGACCCCACGAGACGGCCGGTCACCCGTACGGGTGACCGGCCGTCTCGTGTTGTCGAGATCGTCGGGGACGCTGCCTACTCGGCGTCGAGATCCTTGGCGACGAGTTGGGCGATCTGCTCGAGTGCGCCCGCGTCGTCGGAGGACACGATGACATTCGTTCCCTTCTCGGCGCCGAGGGTCATGATCATCAGGGCCGAACCGGCGTCGACCGGTTCACCGCCCTCGACGGCGAGGGTGATCGGGACGCCGGCATCGGCGGCGGCCTCGGCGATGATGGTCGCGGGTCGGGCGTGCAGTCCGACGGCGGAGCCGACGGTGACAGTGGTGCTGGGCATGGTGACTACTCCTTTGGAGGGTGCGGCTTCAACGGCAGGTAATGGTGAGGTGATTGTGCCCCGTGATCACCGTGGCGGGCGGGATTTCGCCGACGCCCGCCACGGTGATCCGCCTCGTCAGGCGGCGACGGCCTCGCGCTCCACGGCGGCGACCTCGTCGTGGCCGTGGCCGCGCCCCCACTGCTTGGCGGCGATGACGCAGACCGCCGAGAGCACGGTGCCCGCGGCCAAGGCGACCAGGAAGAGCAGCCAGTGGTTCATCGTGAAGAACACGAAGATGCCGCCGTGCGGGGCGCGCTGGGTGACGCCGAAGGCCATGATCAGCGCGCCGGACAGCGCGCCGCCGGCCATCATCGAGGGGATGACGCGGAACGGATCGGTGGCCGCGAACGGGATGGCGCCCTCGGAGATGAACGATGCGCCCAGCAGCCAGGCGGCCTTGCCGTTCTCGCGTTCGGGTTCGGTGAACAGGCCCGGGCGCAGGACGGTGGCCAGTGCCAGGGCGAGCGGCGGGACCATTCCGGCGCACATGACCGCGGCCATGATCTCCAACTGTGCGGTTCCGGCGATGGCCAGACCGGCGGTGGCGAAGAGGTACGCCGCCTTGTTGACCGGGCCGCCGAGGTCGAAGCACATCATCAGGCCCAGGACGATGCCGAGCGCGATCTTCGAGCCACCGGACATGCTGTTGAGGCCGTTGGTCATCTCGGTGGTCACCCAGGCGAGGGGTTTGCCGAGCAACATGTAGAGCACGACGCCGATGAACAGGCTGCCCAGCAGCGGGATGATCACCACCGGCATCAGGCCACGTGCCCATTGCGGCAACGGGAGTCGGGAGATCCACAGGCAGACGACGCCGGCGATCAGACCGCCGACCAGGCCGCCGATGAAGCTCGCCCCGACCGCCACGGACACCAGTCCGGCGACGAATCCGGGTGCGATGCCGGGTCGGTCGGCGATGGCGAACGATATGTAGCCGGCCAGGACGGGCACCAGCATGCTCATGGCGAGTCCGCCGATCGCGAACAACACCGCGCCGATGTACTGTCCGAGCCCGTCGGCGGGCAGATCCCACAGGCTGTTGTGCAGTGCGATGAATTGTCCGTCGTTGAGGGCGCCGGTCTCGTCGAGGGTCTTGTTGGCGATCTGGTATCCGCCGAGGAACGGCAGGAACGCCAGCGCGATGAGCAGACCGCCGGCGGCGACGAAGGGGATCATGTAGCTGACGCCGGTCATCAACGCCTGCTGGGTGCGCTTGCCCAGGCCGAGGGTTTCTCCGCCGGCGGCGTCGGCCGAGGCGTCGTTGCCGTCACCGTCGCGGACCACCGCGGCCTTGGGGTTGCGGGCGGCGGCCATGGCCTCGGCGATCATCGTGTCGGGCTCGTTGATGGCGCGTTTGACGCCCGAGGCGATCACCGGCTTGCCGTGGAATCGGCTCTTGCCCTTGACACCCACGTCGGTGGCGAAGATGACCGCGTCGGCACCGGCGATGACGTCCGGGGTGAACGGGGTCGTTCCCGACGAGCCCTGTGGTTCGACGTGGAAGTCGACACCGGCGCGTTCGGCGGCGTACTTGAGGGCGTCGGCGGCCATGTAGGTGTGTGCGATACCGGTGGGGCAGGCGGTGATCGCCACGATCGAGAGCTTCTTTTCGGCGGTGGCGGGGGCGGCGACGGCCGCAGTGGTGGCTGCTGCAGCGGGTGCGGCGGCCTCGGTGGTCGAGACGGTGGTCTTCTCGGTGGCGGCGACCGTGTCGGGCTTCTTCGCCGGCGGATTGATCGCCTCGTCGACCAGGGTGACGACCTCGTCGTCGGTCTTCGCCGCCCGCAGGGACGCCACGAAGTCGGGGCGGACCAGCGCGCGGGCGAGGGAACTCAGCAGCTTCATGTGCGCGGCGGCGCCGCCCTCGGGCGCGGCGATGAGGAACACCAGGTCGGCCGGGCCGTCCGGCGCGCCGAAATCGACCTTCTTGGACAGTCGTGCCATGCTCAGGCTGGCCTCTGTGACCGAGGCGGCCCGGGCGTGGGGGATGGCGATGCCGCCCGGTAGGCCGGTGGCGGACTTGGCCTCGCGGGCCAGGGCGCCTCGGGCGAGATCGGCGGCGTCGCTGGTGCGTCCGGCGGCGGCGAGGTTCTCGGCGAGGTAGTTGATCACCGCCGACGGGTCGTCGCCCGCGTCGATGTCGAGGTTCACCGTCGCTCCGGTGATGATCTGCTCGGACATGAATCTTCCTTTACTGCTGGGTAAGTCGGGAGTGTCGGATGGGGGTGGGGGAGGTCGGGGAAGTCGGGGTCATGTGGCGGGGGCGGCTCCGGCGAGGTCGGTGATCGCGACATGATCGGGGTCGAGGTGATCGGGTCGGGGTGGCTGGGTGCCGGCCAGTGCGGCGGCGGCGGCCCCGTAGGCGACGGCGCTGCGTAGTCGCTCGGGTTCGTCGGCGCCGCGCGCCTCGGCGATGAGGTAGCCGGCCAGCGAGGAATCGCCGGCGCCGACGGTGCTTCGCGGGACGATCGGGGGTGGCGTGGCGAACCAGCTGCCCGATGTGGTGGTCAGCACGGCGCCCGCGGCACCCAGGGTCGTCAACACCGCGCCGCCGGTGTGCCCGGCGAGTTCGGCCGAGGCCGCGATGATCGGGTCCAGGTCGCCGGCGGCGGCGGCCCGCCGCAGCACCGTCGGGTCGGCGCCGCAGACCTCGGCGAGTTCGGTCTCGTTGGGCTTGATCAGGTCGACGTGGCCGGTGACCGCGGCGCGCAGTGGCTCCCCGGAGGTGTCGATGGCGACCCGGCAGCCACGCGCGATGAGCTGATCGGCCAGCTCCCGATACCAGGAGTCCTCGACTCCGGGGGGAAGCGATCCGCACAACGCCACCCAGGTGGCGCCGGCGGCGCGCGCCAGCACCAGATCGGTCAGGGCGGCGCGGTGGCGATCGTCGAGCGGTTGGCCGGAGGCGTTGATCTTGGTGGTGGTGCCGTCGGCCTCGGCGATGGTGATGTTGGAGCGGACCTCACCGTCGACGGCGACGGTCTCGTGGCGCAGACCGACGGCGTCGAGTGCGCTCAGCAGTGGGTCGCCGGCGCGGGCGGGCAGGACGGCGATGGTGTCGATGCCCGCCTCGGCGACGACGCGCGAGACGTTGACGCCCTTGCCGCCCGGTTCGGCGCGCACGGCCACCGCGCGCTGCACCTCACCGCGCTCGAGCGGCGCGGCGATCTCCAGCGTGCGATCCAGGCTGGGATTGGCTGTGACGGTGAGGATCATGCGATCACGACCTCGATGCCGCGGGCCGAGAGGGCAGCGGCGTAGGAGGGATCGACACCGGCGTCGGTGATGAGGACGTCGACATCATCGAGCGAGGCGAAGGACGAGAAGTCCTCGCGGTTCATCTTGGACGAGTCCGCCAGGACGACGACGCGTTGGGCGGAGGCCACCAGTGCCGCCTTGACGGCCGCCTCCTCGGGGTCGGGTGTCGACAATCCCAGGCCCTCGCTGATGCCGTTGGTCCCGATGAACGCCACAGAGGTGCGGAAGGTGGCAAGGCGGGCCACGGTCTCGGCGCCCACCGCGGCCTGGGTGAGGCCGCGTACCCGACCGCCGACGAGATACAGGGTGGCGTTGGGCTGATCCGCCAGTACCGTCGCGATCGGGAGGCTGCTGGTGACGATGTGCAGGCGGCGATCGGTCGGTAGCGCGACGGCCGTCTGGTAGGTGGTCGTCCCGGCGTCGAAGGACACCGCCCCGCCGTCGGCCGGCAGAAAGGCGAGTGCGGCCCGCCCGATGGCCGCCTTCTGGATGGTGTGGCTGGTCTCGCGTTCGGCGATGTCCTGCTCGCCGATGAGCTGAACCAGTTCGGGTCGGACCGCGCCGCCATGGACGCGTTGTAGGTGTCCGGAGCGCTCCAGGGTTGCCAGGTCACGGCGCACTGTCTCGCTGGTGACATCGAATCGCTCGGCGAGCGAGCTGACCGATGCGCGGCCATGCGAACGAACCAGTTCGGCAATCGCCTGCTGTCTTTCTTCGGCGTACACATTGCTCCGATCGGAGAGGACGGGTGACGGCATGTCTGCGTCCATGTGGGTTTGAGTGGAAGTCGGTGTTGCTATGTCTTTGTTTACGCCTGTTTGTGTTGACAAGTCAAGGATTTCTTGTAACTTCAATCACAAGAGATGTGTGGCGGGCAGATTCTTCACAGATCGGGCCGCCGAGAGAGCGATCTCGAGACAGCACGGACCACAGATCGGCCGACGACGGCTGATACGAACCTCGAACGAAGGGCAACGCAGTGGAACATCAGCAGGGTCAGGAACTGCGTGGGACTCCCGTGGTCGGCGGGAAGGCCTACGGGCCGGTGGTTCGCCCCGGCGAGCGGATCGCCCCGGTGCACGACACCGTGACGATCCCCGAGGACGCGCGGGAGGCGGAGTTGTCCCGCTTCGTGGACGCGGCCGGGCTGGTTTCCGCCCGACTGCGCGAACGTGCCTCACATGCCTCCGGTGCGGCCGCGGAGGTTCTCATCGCGACCGCGGGCCTCGCCGAGGACCGCGGGTGGATCGGCGCGGCAGGCAAGCTGATCTCCTCCGGGTCGTCGGCGGCGTCGGCCGCGACCGCGGCGACCGAGCAGTTCGCCGCGCTGTTCACCAAACTCGGTGGTCTGATGGCCGAGCGCGTCACCGATCTCAACGATGTCCGTGATCGTGTCGTGGCCGAGTTGCTCGGACAACCCGAACCAGGTGTGCCGGTGCCCGCCGAGCCCTCGGTGCTGTTCGCCGCCGATCTGGCACCGGCCGACACCGCCGGACTCGATCCGAAACTGGTCACCGCGCTGGTCACCCGGCTCGGCGGTCCGACCAGTCACACCGCGATCATCGCCCGGCAGTTGGGCATTCCGTGCATCGTCGCGGTCGCCGATCTCGACGAGGTGACCGCCGGAACCCTGGTGCTCGTCGACGGCACCGCGGGAACCGTTGTGGTGGAACCGGATCCGGATCAGGCACGGGTGGCCGTCGATGAGAGCCGACGCGAGGCGGAACTCGTGGCGGGCTGGACGGGGCCGGGGCGCACCGCCGACGGTCACGCGGTGGACATCCTGGCCAACGTGGCCGACGGCGTCTCCGCGCGCGCCGCCACCGCATATCCGGTCGAGGGAGTGGGCCTGTTCCGCACCGAGCTGGCCTTCCTCGACAGCGCCGAGGCGCCCACGGTGGCCGAGCAGACCGAGCTCTACCGCGAGGTGCTGGAGGCGTTCGCGGGCAGGAAGGTCGTCGTGCGGACGCTCGACGCGGGTTCGGACAAGCCGTTGAAATTCGTCGACCATGGCACCGAGGCCAACCCGGCCCTGGGAGTCCGGGGTAATCGGATCACCGCTCGACACCCGGAGATCCGGGCCGGGCAACTCAACGCGATCGCGGCGGCGGCCCGCGAGACCGGAAGTACTCCGTGGGTGATGGCGCCGATGATCGCCTCGGCCGAGGAGGCCGCGGAGTTCGCGGCCGCAGTGCGCGGGCGCGGCCTGGTCGCCGGCGTGATGGTCGAGATCCCGTCCGCCGCGATACTCGCGTCGTCGATCCTCGCCGAGGTCGACTTCGTGTCGATCGGTACCAACGACCTGACGCAGTACACGATGGCGGCCGACCGGATGTCGGCCGATCTGGCCGAACTCACCGATCCGTGGCAGCCCGCGGTGCTCGCGCTCATCTCGATGGTGGCCGAGGCCGGAAAGCGAATGGACAAACCTGTCGGCGTCTGCGGTGAGGCCGCCGCCGATCCGCTGCTGGCCTGCGTACTCGTCGGACTCGGCGTCACTTCGTTGTCGAGTGCGCCGGCGGCGTCGGCAGCGGTCGGCGCCAAACTCGGTGGCGTCACCCTCGATGCGTGCCGCGCCGCAGCGAGTGCAGCACTGGCGACCTCCTCACCCGCGGCCGCACGTGCCGCCGCCACCGCGGCGCTCGCCGGCTGAACCTCGGCGAGCGCCGCATCGGGCGGGCCCGGGGTCGGATCAGATCCGGCGCATCACCGTGACGACCTTGCCCAGGATGGCGGCGTCGTCGCCGGGAATCGGTTCGAAATGCTCATTGTGCGGCATCAGCCACACATGACCGTCCTTGCGCTTGAAGGTCTTCACGGTGGCCTCGCCGTCGATCATCGCGGCGACGATGTCACCGTTGTCGGCCACGTTCTGCTGGCGCACGACGACCCAGTCGCCGTCGCAGATCGCGGCGTCGATCATCGACTCGCCGACCACCTTCAGCAGGAACAGTGATCCCTCGCCGACGAGTTCACGCGGCAGCGGGAAGACGTCCTCGACGGCCTCCTCGGCGAGGATCGGTCCACCGGCCGCGATGCGTCCGAGAACCGGAACGAAGGTGGGGGCGGGCAGATTCGACGCGACCGCGGTGTCGTCCGGCGGGGTGTGCTCGCCGTCCTGCACGTTGACCGCACGCGGGCGGTTGTGGTCGCGCTTGAGCAGTCCCTTGCGTTCCAGTGTCCGCAGCTGATGAGCGACCGACGACGTCGAGGCCAGCCCGACGGCGTCGCCGATCTCGCGGATGCTCGGCGGATAGCCGCGCTCGCGCACCGACTTGCGGATCACATCGAGCACGCCCCGCTGACGCGGCGTGAGCGAGGCCTCCGCGGCCACCGCGTCGAACGGGACCTCCGGCTCGTCGGCGGCGGCCGGCCCGCGGCCGCGCTTGGTCGACGACGTCGACGTCGTCGAACGTCGGTTCTTCTCACTCATCGGGTGTTCGATCCTTTCGGTCGGAAACTCTGCTGTGGTCGGACGGTGTTGTCGGTTGTCCCGTGCAGTCGGTTGTCCGATGCGGTCGGTTGTCCGGGGTGCGGCGGGGGCTGTCCGCGGGTCTGCGCTGCTGGTCAACGGCCAGGTTAGTCCAGGTCACCGACAACTTCAAACACTTGTTCGACGTGTCGCGAGAAATTGTCGGAGGTGCGTGATAGAACTTCGAACATCAGTTCCTCGAACGAGTGATCGAGAAGTGATCGAGAAGTGATCGAGATCGGAGACTCTCATGCAGAACACCTTGGTTCGCAATGAAACCGCAGGTCAGGCGCGTCGGGCGACGGTTCGGCGCACCCCGTCCGGTGCCCGTTTGGGTGCCTTTCCCGACGCCCGGTGTGCGGTGCGAGACGATGTCACGCCCCGGTGCGGCGCGATCGTGCACGCAGGACGGCCGGCTCGCCGCGCCACCCCGGTGGCGCGGCACCGGCACCTCCACCGCCCCGCCGACAATCGTCCGGTCGACCGGCCTCGGGTCGCGATCCCCAGGCGCCCGGCCGGGACGCCGTGCGCCGGGCTCGCGTCGCAGTCCCGTCGGGCGGGCCGTCGCGGTGCCGCGGTGGCCCTGCTGACCGGGGTGGCGCTGGCGATGCTGGTGTGGCTGATCGGTGTCGCCGGCAGCGATTACCAGGAATCCGCCGCCCCAACGCCGGTGGCCACGCAGGTGGTGCACGTCCGGGCGGGGGAGTCGCTGAATTCCGTCGCCGCGCGCGTGGCACCCGAGATGCCGCGGCAGGCGGTCATCGACCAGATCGTCGAGCTCAACGACATGGGTGGCAGCGCCCTGCGTGTCGGTCAGGCGCTGCTGACGCCCGCATATCGCTGAACGGTGAGGCGCTATTCTCGATGCATGCGCTGCCCGTTCTGCAGGAATGATGACACCAAGGTCATCGACTCCCGAGTCGCCGACGAGGGACAGGCGATCCGTCGTCGCCGTTCGTGCAGCGCCTGTGGCCGACGATTCTCCACCGTGGAGACCGCCGTGCTGGCGGTGGTCAAGCGCAACGGCGTCACCGAACCGTTCAGTCGGGAGAAGGTGATGCGCGGGGTGCGCCGCGCGTGCCAGGGACGGCACGTCCACGAGGACGATCTGGCCCAGTTGGCGCAGCAGGTCGAAGAGACGGTGCGCGCCTCGGGCGTTGCGGAGATCCCCAGCAACGAGGTCGGTCTCGCCATTCTCAAACCGTTGCGCGACCTCGACGAGGTCGCCTATCTGCGGTTCGCGTCGGTGTACCGGTCGTTCGATTCCCTCGAGGACTTCCAACGCGAGATCGACGATTTGCAGGGCAACCTCACGCGGCGCAACGGCACGGATACATCCGACGCCCTCTCAGCCGAGTCGATCCAGGGTTCGTAACGCGCGCTTCTCCGAGATCGGATATCGGGTGCCCAGCCGCTGGGCGAACAGACCCACCCGCAGTTCCTCGACCATCCAATGCGCCTGCTCGTTGACGAGATCGCGACGGGCCTCGGGTACCTCGGCGAGTCGCTGATTCCACCGCCCCGTGACCCTGTCGAGCGCGCTCATGGCCGCCCGGTCCCGGTCCGCCGATCCCGGAAGGTGTTCCAGCCGCTCGCGTGCGGCCGCCAGATATCTCGGGAGGTCGGCCAGGTGCTCACGGGGAGTGGCCAGGACGAAGCCGTCGAAGATCAGGTTGGCCAGTTGCTCGGCGACGTCATCGGCGGCGACATGACCGGAATGCTCATCGATTGCCTGACGCAGCGGCGCAACCATCCGGAGTGCGTTGACGGCCGAGGCGAGATACTCCGGTGCGGCCGTACGCACGCGCGGACCGAGTGCAGCGGCCAGCGCACCGAACTGCTGCGGTGACCGCACCCGGGCCGCCGCGTCGACGTCGACGAGATCCCGGATGGCCCGCCTGGTGCAGTCGGCGAAGAACTCGCTCGCATCCCGGTAGGGGTTCTGGCTCAACGCGAGTCGCCCCGCAGGGTCGAGGCCCGACGATGCCTTCGACGAGAGTCCGGTGATGGTGTGGTCGAGCAGCGCGATGACACCGGCGACCCGCATCCGGTTGGCCTCGTCCTCGGTGGCGGCGGTGGCCCGCGCGACGCCCACGGATCGGCCCGGCTCGCCGACGGCACGCAACGTGGGATGGCGGGTGATGCGTTGGCCCGCGACGTCGGCGGTCTCCGTGACGGCGAGGGTGCCGATTCCGTCGGCGGTCCAGGTGGTGTGCACGTCGGCCGGTGGTGTCGGGCGACGATCCGAGACATCGGCGGCGAGGTCTGCGAAGGATTTGCTGCGCCTGCGGATCTCGCCGGCCTCGTCGACGACGGCGAAGGTGATCCGCAGGTGGGCGGGCAGCCGATCGACGGCGAAGTCCGCCGGTGTCACGGTGTGCCGGGTGATCGTCGACAACTCGCGGGCCAGCCCACGGACCAATGGTTCGGAGCGAGGCGTCAGCCGGGACAGGGCCAGGTCGGCGAAGCGCTGTGCCGGGGCCATCGTCTTGCGAAGCTGTTTGGGCAGGGTCTTGACGAGTTCGGTGGCCAGTTCCGATCGCATTCCCGGTACCAGCCAATCGAATCCGGCGTTGCGGACGTGGGGGAGCAGGGCCTGCGGAATGACGACGGTGACCCCGTCGTCGGGTGCGCCCGGCTCGAATCGGTAGCGCAGTTCCAGGCGGGTGTCGCCCTGCTGCCATGCCCCCGGATAGTCGGTGTCGGCGACGACGACGTCGGCGGCCACATCGGCGGGGGTCAGATCCAGCAGGGTCGGGTCGGTGCGCCGCGCCGACTTCCACCACGTGTCGAAGTGCCGCGCCGAGGTCACCTCGGCGGGGATGCGCTTGTCGTAGAACTCGTAGAGTTGCTCCTCCGAGATCACCACATCGCGACGCCGTGCCCGGTGCTCGACGTCGGCGGCCTCGGTCAGCAACTGCCGATTCTGTTCGAAGAAACGATGATTCGTCCGCCAGTCACCCTCGACGAGGGCATGCCGGATGAACAGGTCGCGCGACACCTCGGGGTCGATCGGGCCGTAGTCGACGCGTCGGCGCGCCACCAGCGTCACGCCGTAGAGGGTGACCCGCTCGTAGGCCATCGCGGAGCCCCGCGTGGAGGACCAGTGCGGTTCGCTGTGAGTGCGTTTGACAAGATCGCCGGCGAGTTTTTCCGCCCACAACGGGTCGACCCCGGCCACCGTGTGCGCGAACAGCCGGGACGTCTCGATGATCTCGGCGGCCATCAGGAAGGCCGGCGGTTTCTTGGACACCGACGACCCGGGGAAGATCATCAGCGTCGTGTTGCGCGCGCCGGTGTACTCGCGGCCCTCAGCGCCCCGGACCGCGATGTTGCCGAGCAGGCCGGCGAGGATGGCGCGGTGGATCGCGTCGGCATTCGGTTCGGTCTCGGGGATCTGCCAGTCGAGGTCGGTGACGATTCCGCGCAACTGGCGGTGCAGGTCCTGCCATTCGCGGATGCGCAGATAGTGCAGGAACTCGCGCTCGCAGGTGCGTCGGAACTGATTGGCCGACATCTCCTTACGCTTCTCCTGCACATATCGCCACAGCTGCGTATAGCTCAGGAAGTCCGAACCGGGGACGGCGAAACGCCGATGACTGGTGTCGGCGGCCTCCCGGTGCTCGGCCGGGCGTTCCCGCACGTCGGGAATCGACAGGGCGGCCGCGATCACCAGCACGTGGTCGAGGCAGCCCTCGTCGCGGGCGCCCACCAGCATCCGGGCGATCCGCGGATCGACCGGTATGCGGGCCATCGTGGCGCCGACCTTCGTCAGGCGCACCTCGCCCGGGTCTCGGCCGCCGGCGTCCGATCCGCTGCCGCGTCCGGAGCCCTTGCCCGGCACCGTGATCGCTCCCAGTTCCGACAGCACGCCGACACCGTCGCGGACCGCGCGGGAATCCGGCGGCTGCACGAAGGGGAAGTCCTCGATGTCGCCGAGACGCAAGGACGTCATCTGCAGGATCACCGACGCGAGATTGGTGCGCAGGATCTCCGGGTCGGTGAAGGCGGGCCGCGCATCGAAGTCGGATTCGGAGTACAGCCGGATGCAGATACCCGGGGCCACACGTCCACATCGACCGGCGCGCTGGCGGGCACTGGCCTGCGACACCGGTTCCACCGGCAGCCGCAGGACCTTGGTGCGGGTGGAGTAGCGGGAGATCCGCGCGGTGCCCGAGTCGATCACATACCGGATTCCGGGGACGGTCAACGAGGTCTCGGCAACGTTGGTGGACAACACGATTCGTCGTCCGTCCGACGGTGTGAAGACGCGCTGCTGATCGGCGATGGACAGCCGCGCGAACAGCGGGACTACCTCGGCGCCCGCGGCGACCCGGCGCGACAACGCCGCCGCCGCCTCCCGGATGTCGCGTTCGGTGGGCAGGAACACCAGAATGTCGCCGCGACCGGCGGTGCCCCACAGTTCGTCGATGGCGGCGTCGACGCCCTGGAACAGATCGAGGTCGGCGTGTTCGCCGCCACCGCGTTCGTCGCCGGCATCCGGGTCCTCACGCAGGGTCAGTGGCCGGTAACGCACCTCGACGGGATAGGTCCGACCGGACACCTCGATCACCGGCACCGGTGGGCCGGAGTCGGTGGTGAAATGCCGGGCGAATCGGCCCGGTTCGATGGTGGCCGAGGTGATGATCACCTTCAGGTCGGGTCGGCGCGGCAGCAGCCGTCGCAGGTACCCGAGGATGAAGTCGATGTTCAGCGACCGCTCGTGGGCCTCGTCGACGATGATCGTGTCGTAGTGACGCAGCATCGGGTCGGTGGAGATCTCCCGGAGCAGGATGCCGTCGGTCATCACCTTGACGAGCGTGTCGGCGCCGGAGCGGTCGGAGAAGCGCACCGAGTAGCCGATGGCCTCACCGATCCGTGTTCCGGTCTCCTCGGCGATCCGCCGGGCCACCGAACTCGCCGCGATGCGGCGGGGCTGGGTGTGGCCGATCGCGCCACGCACACCGCGGCCGAGTTCGAGGCAGATCTTCGGTAGCTGGGTGGTCTTGCCCGACCCGGTCTCACCGGCGATCACCACCACCTGGTGCTCGGCGATCGCCGCCGCGATCTCGTCGCGAGCCGCCGAGACCGGCAGATCCTCGGGGAATTCCAGGACGGGGACGGCGGCGCGGCGGGCGGCGACCCGTCGTTCGGCACCGGCGAGGGATTTCTCCAGTCCGGCCAGTCGGTCCGCGGAGGGTTGCGGCCCGAGCTTGTCGAGGCGCCGCCGAAGCGCATGGGCATCGGCGATGCCGACGGCACGAATCCGCTCGAGGAGATCGCGGCGATCCGGTGGTGTCATGATCCCTCCAGGATATGGGCAGCCGCCGAGGTGCGATCCCGCCCCCGATCACCGCGTCGGCACACCCGCCCGGCATCATGGAGGTCATGGCTGGTTCGTTGTGGCATGGGTTCGCCGACATGGGTGCGGTGACCGCGAAGGGTCCGTTCGTCGTCGCCCGAGGTGAGGGCGCCCGCATCTGGGACGTCGACGGCAACGAGTACCTCGATGCCACCGCCGGGCTGTGGTTCACCAACGTCGGCCACGGACGCACCGAGATCGCCGACGCGGTGGCCGCGCAGCTCGGGCGGCTCGCGCATTACTCCGGCTTCGGTGATCTGACCGCCGACGTCACCGATGCCCTCGCCGACCGGCTGGCGCAGATCGCGCCGGTGCCCGGTAGCAAGATCTTCTTCACCTCCGGCGGTAGTGACTCGGTGGACACCGCGGCCAAACTGGCACGCCGGTACTGGAACGAGGTCGGTAAGCCGGAGAAGACCCTGCTCGTCGGGCGCACCAAGGCCTACCACGGCATGCACGTCGCCGGAACGTCGTTGGCCGGCATCCCGGTCAATCACGACGGCTACGGTCAGCTCATGCCCGACGCCGAGTCGGTGGACTGGGATGACGCGAAAAGCCTTCTGGGACTGATCGAACGGGTCGGTGCCGACAAGGTGGCCGCCTTCTTCTGCGAACCGATCATCGGGGCCGGCGGCGTGTACCTGCCGCCGGCGGGATACCTCGCCGAGGTCCGTCAGATCTGCCGGGACCACGACATCCTGTTCGTGGCCGACGAGGTGGTCACCGGCTTCGGCCGCATCGGCGGCGGCAGCTGGTTCGCCTCATCGCGTTTCGACCTTCAACCCGACATGATGACCACCGCGAAGGGACTCACCTCCGGGTATGTCCCGATGGGTGCGGTGTTCATCGCACCGCGCGTCGCCGAGCCCTTCTTCGCCGGCGGTGTCTGGTGGCGGCACGGCTACACCTACGGCGGTCACGCCGGTGCGGCGGCCGCGGCCATGGCCAACCTCGACATCATCGAGCGCGAGGGTCTGATCGATGATGCGGCACGCCTCGAAGGTGATCTGGCCACTCATTTCGCCCCGCTTGCCGAACTCGACGCGGTCACCGAGGTGCGCACCGGGCTCGGAGCGGTGACGGCGGTGCAGCTCACCGACGCAGCGACCGCGATGGCCGCGGTCGGTACGCTGCGTCGGCACGGCGTCAGTGGCCGGGCCGCAGGCCAAGGGGCACTGCAGATCTCGCCGTCGTTCGTGATGACCACCGAGCAGGTTGCCGACATGGCCGAACGGTTCCGGGCCGCACTGGCCTGAGATCTCCGGGATCGGCGTGCGCCATCGGCGGTGCGCCTCGCACGGTCGGCAGGACCTCGATCGCAGCCGCGTCGACGTCGGCGGGCAACGAGACCGACCGGGTCACCGCCTCGGCGATGGCCGCCGTCGCGTTGCACAGCGCCATCGGGTTACAGCGCCATCGGGTTGGCGCCGGGTCCGCGCCCGGTGGCAACGTGGTGCGCGCGCTGTTTCTCGATCGGCGGGCTCGGTCCATCTATCCAGACTTCGACGAGGTCGCCGCTCCAGACAGTGGCCGACCTGCGTTCCCTGACCGGCACCGACATCGATCATGCTCGCAACGACGTCCGGGTGAAGTCCAACGGCACCAAGCGGATGATCCTCGATGGTGTCGGCTGCCTCGAATTGCGCTGGGACACACTCGAAGTGTCCGGAGCTCGCGGGCAATGCGTGGTCATTCGTCAAGCCGTCTCCGACAACCGGCAGCGACGAGAACTCGCGGCACTCGAACATCGCCACGGCGTGGATGCCGGCTGATCCGCCTGCAACGTTCGGACGTCATCGTCTCGGCCGGTCAGTGATCGGGCGCTCCGGCCGGCCGGGACGGCAACGCCACACAGATCATGACCGCCACGACGGTGAAGCCCACCGCCCACCAGAAGGCGGTGTGGAACGCGTGGGCACGGTCGGCCGGGGTGAGCGCGCCGCTCGCCGATGCCTCGAGGATGACCGCGAGCACTGCGGTACCGAAGGCGCCACCGACCTGCTGGGCCAGGCGCGTGATGATGCTGGCGTGCGGGATCTCGTCCCGGTCGAGGCCCACATAGGCCACGGCCATCACAGGGATCATGACCGCACCCATGCCGAAACCGCGCACCAGCAACACCACCATCAGCCACCAGTTGTTCGTGGTCGCGTCGGCGAAGGCGAAGGGGACGGTCGCCGCACCCATGACGACGAATCCGGTGATCGCGACGATCCGTGCTCCGAGGGTGTCGGTGTACCTGCCGGCCACCGTTCGACTCAGCAGCGCGCCGATCCCCTGCGGGATCAGCAGCAGGGCCGCGGTGAGTGGGCCCGCCCCCTGTGCGACCTGGAAGAACAACGGCAGCAACAACATCGACCCGTACAAGGAGGCGCCGGAGAGGAACAGCACCGCTGAAGACGACCCGACCGGCCGGCGGGTGAGTAGACCGACATCGATGAGGGCGGACGCCGGACGGCGCATCGCGCGGGCGGCGAAGGCTGCGACGAGCGTGACGCCGACGACGATCGGCAACCAGGCGTCGGTGCGCGCGAAGCCGCCGTCGCCGTGGACGTTGGAGAGTCCGTAGAGGACGCCGACGAGACCGGGGGAGATCAGCAGGAGTCCTACGGTGTCGAGCCGGGGACGTGCGGTGGGGCCGTCGGCAGGCAGGTATTTGCAGGCGAGCGCGAAACCGATGATGCAGAACGGGACGTTGACCCAGAACAGCCACGGCCAGCCGCCCCAGTGGAGGATGATGCCGCCGACCACCGGACCGAGGATCGGTCCGAGTGCGGCGGGCAGGCTGATCATCGCCATCAATCGCCCGAGATTCGCCCCACCACCCGGGATCTGCTGAATGGCCAGCGTCGCCATCAGGGGCATCAGGATGCCACCGCCAACGCCCTGGATCACCCGAAACGTGATGAGGCTCGCGGCATTCCACGCCAGACTGCAGGCGATCGAGGCGAGCATGAACAGCACCAGGCCGGCCAGCCACAGCCGTTTGCCGCCGAAACGCGACTGGGCCCAACCGACGAGCGGGATGGTCACGCCCAGAGCGAGGAGGTAGCCGGTGGCGACCCAACCGATGGTGGCGATGCTGACCGACAGGTCCCGGGCCAGGGTGTCCAGGGCGATGCTGACGATCGTCGAATCGAAGATGACGGCGACGCCACCGACGATCAGGACCATCGCGGAGAGGATCGCCGAACGGGGGATCGGCGGTGCGGCCGGGGTGGGGTGCGATGTGGCCATGCGCGAGCCTTCCCATCCGTAAGATACGAGTCTGTACCTAAGGCAAGCTACGCCCGTGCGATAAGATACGCAAATGTATCCAACGGATGATCGACCGCGTCGGCGACGGGGCCAGGAACTCGATGACGCGATTCTCGATGCGGCCTGGGCTCAGTTGGCCGACTCCGGGTACTCCGGGTTCACCATCGAAGCCGTCGCCGAGCGGGCCGGCACGTCGCGGCCGGTGATCTATCGGCGCTGGGAGGATCGGGACGAGCTCGCCGGGGCGGCGATCACGCACGCGATTAATCGGCTGCCCCGCGGCGAGCCGGCGGACACCGGCTCGCTGCGCGGCGATCTGCTGGCCTTGCTGCGGCGTTCCAATGACAGTCGCGGTGAGACGGCGGCCCTGCTCGTCGCCGTCGTCGGCGCCTATCACGCCGAGACCGGAAGGTCGTTCGCGGACCTGCGCAGGGAGGCGTTCGGTGAGTGCGCGGCGCGCACGATCGACGAGGTCTTCGATCGGGCGATCGCGCGGGGCGAGATCGACCCGGCACGGTTGACGCCGCGGGTGCGGGCGGTGGCCTTCGACCTCTTCCGGCACGACCTGATGATGAACATGCGTCCACTGACCGACGCGGAGATGACCGGCATCGTCGACGAGGTGGTGCTGCCGCTGGTGATGCCGCGGGCAACGCCGAGCGCCGACGGCCGATGAGCGGGGTGCCGACACGACGACGGCCCGGTCACTGTGACCGGGCCGTCGTCGTACTGGATGATCAGGCGTTCGCCAGCACCTCGGTGGTCGAGATGGCCTGGGCCACACCGGAGACGGTGGCGGCGACCTTGACGGCCTCCCACACCTGCTCCTTGGTCAGTCCGGCGTCGCGGACGACCTTGGCGTGGGCCGCGGTGCAGTCGTGGCAGCCGTTGATGGTCGAGACGGCCAGGCTCCACAGCTCGAAGTCGGCCTTGTCGACACCCGGGTTGCCGATGATGTTCATCCGCAGACCCATCCGCACCTGGGCGTAGTCGTCGCCGAGGAAGCTCTTGGCCCGGTAGGCGACGTTGTTCATGCCCATGATCGAGGCGGCGCCGAGGGCGGCGTTGTAGGCCTCGGCCGACAGGGTGTCACCGGCCTCCTCGGCGATCTCGGTGAGCACCTTGGCATTTCGGCTCGCGGCGGCGGCGGCGAGGAAGGTGCCCCACAACTGCTGCTCGTTCAGCTCGGTGGTGCGCGCCAGCGACGACAGGTTGAGCTTGAGGTCCTTCGCGTACTCGGGAAGGGCTTCCTTCAGATTGTCGATGCTCATATCAGTCCTTCTCAGACGCTTGCGGTCAGCAGTTCGCCGGCGTTGATCGTCGGATCGCCCTTCTTCCAGTTGCAGGCGCACAGTTCGTCGGACTGCAGGGCGTCGAGGACCCGCAGCACCTCGTCGACGTTGCGGCCCACCGAGCCCGCGGTGACCGACACGAACTGGATCTCGTTGTTCGGGTCAACGATGAAGGTGGCGCGATCGGCCACCCCGTCGGCGTTGAGAACGCCTGCAGCCGAGACGAGTTCGCGCTTGAGGTCGCTGAGCATCGGGAAGGGGAGGGTCTTGAGGTCCTCGTGCTGGGCACGCCACTGGAAGTGGACGAACTCGTTGTCCACCGAGGCGCCGAGGACCTGGGCGTCGCGATCGGCGAACTCCTCGTTGAGCTTTCCGAATGCGGCGATCTCGGTCGGGCACACGAAGGTGAAGTCCTTGGGCCAGAAGAAGATGATCCGCCACTTGCCGGGATGGTCATCGCTGGAGATCTGGGTGAAGTAGTCGTCGGGTTGCTGGGCGTCGACCTTCGACAGGTCGCCTCCGATGACAGCGGTCAGGTTGTAGGCGGGGAACTGGTCCCCGATTGTCAGCAGAGCCATGGCGTGTGACGCTCCCTTTCGTCTCGCGTGACAGCGTCGTCGGCGCATGCGACGACGACGTGTCGTAGTGGTTACCCCTCAATTCTGCGCCGAAACCGGCGAAAGTGAAACGTGATGATTAGCACTATACTGATAGGTATGGCTGATAAAACTTATCAACCCTCACTGGCCGGTCTGAGGGCCTTCGTGGCGTTGGCGCGGACACATCACTTCGGCTCTGCCGCAGCAGAACTCGGGGTCAGTCAGCCGTCGCTGTCGCAGGCGCTGGCGGGTCTGGAGAACGGGTTGGGGCGCAAACTCATCGAACGCACCACGCGGCGTGTCTTCTTGACACCGGAGGGGCGCACGTTGCTCGATCGGGCGATCGCGGTGACCGATGCGGCAGACGAGTTCCTGGCCGCCGCGGCGGGTGCCGACGACCCGTTGGTGGGCACCCTTCGGCTCGGCCTGATTCCGACCGTCGCCCCCTACATCCTGCCCACCGTGCTGCGCGGATTGCCGGAACAACTGCCGGACCTCGGGCTGCTGGTGGTGGAGGATCAGACCGCGCGGCTGCTCGCCGCGCTGCGCGACGGCTCACTGGACGTGGCGATCCTCGCGTTGCCCGCCGAGGCGCCCGGAGTCGCCGAGATCCCGATGTACGACGAGGATTTCGTACTCGCCCTGCCGTCCGGGCACCCGCTGGCCGGCCGCAGGCGCGTCGACCCGAGCATCCTGGCCGAACTCCCGCTGCTGCTGCTCGACGAGGGGCATTGCCTGCGTGATCAGGCCCTCGAGGTGTGCCGGCTCGCCGGGGTCTCGCCCGACCTCGGTCAGACCCGTGCGGCATCGCTTGCGACCGCGGTGCAGTGTGTCGAGGGTGGACTGGGCGTCACCCTGATCCCGGACACGGCCGTCGAATCCGAAACCGCCGGAGGAGAATTGGCAACCGCCCGATTCAGCGCGCCGCGACCGGGGCGGCGCGTCGGGCTGGTCTACCGCGAGTCCTCGGGGCGCGACGACGCCTATCGTCGGCTCGCCGGGGTCATTGCCGGCCTGATCGGTGCGGGTGGCTCGGTACGTGTCGTCGCGGGCGTCGTCCCGGCCTGAGCGAGGTGTGCGTGGACGACCGTGCCGCGTCTCACCGCCCGGTGACCGCGGCGAGTTCCTCCCACTCGTCGAGCAGGCTGGAATCGACCTCGCGGACCATGGTGCCCACCCGATCGGTGATGTCCTCGATCTCGTCGGTGGCAACCGCCAACGGAAGGCCCTGTCGCAGAACGCGATAGCAGTCGGAGAGATACCGCAGCACGATGCCCTCGCTGCGGGCGAGTCCGTAGGCCGAGATCAACTCGGTGAAGGTCATCGCCCGTTCGAGCATCTCCCGCAGCACGGATTTGGGCTTCGGCGGAAACCCGGACACCCACGGATGCCCGCGACGGTAGACGTCGAAGGCATAGGTGATCTCATCGGCCAGCGGACGGGGCCAGGTGATCTCCTCGAGGCGCGCCATCCGTTCCTCGTACTCGACGCCGTCGGCCTTCATCTCCGCGATCGCCGCATCCCGCGCCACCTTGCGCTGCGCCAACAGCACCGGACGCGGATCCTCCAGCGTGCATTCGAGAACGGAGACCACATCGAGGGCATACGTCGACGATTGCGGGTCGAGGAGTTCGAAGGCGGCGAGCGCGAACGCCGACAGGGGATTGGTGAGGGCGAAGTTCTCCGGCATGTCGACGCTGAGCGAGACATGCCGACCCTCGTCGTCGGGTTCGTCGAGTTGCACCACGATGCCGGCGTTGCGCAGGTCCCGGTACAGCGCGATGGTGTGCCGGATGTGACGCAACTGCCGATCCCGCGGCTCGTGATTGTCCTCCAACAGATGTCGCATCGCGGCGAAGCAGTCACCCGGCCGGCCGAGCACCTCGAGCAGCATCGCGGTGGTCATCTGGAAATGCGAGCGCAGCGGCTCGTCAGGCGCCTGCGCCAACTGCAGGAAGGTCTTCTCGCCCCACGACACGAACCCCTCGGGCGGCTTCTTGCGGACGATCTTGCGCAGCTTCTTCGGATCGTCGCCCGCCTTGGCGACCGCGCGGGCGTTGTCGACGTCGTGTTCGGGTGCCTGGGCGACGACGTAGCCGATGGTGTCGAAGCCGGCGCGCCCGGCGCGCCCGGCGATCTGATGAAACTCTCGGGCCCGCAGCCGTCGCACCCGGGTGCCGTCGTACTTGCTCAGCCCGGCGAACAGCACGGTGCGGATGGGTACGTTGATCCCGACGCCGAGGGTGTCGGTGCCGGCGACCACCTTGAGCAGGCCACGCTGGGCGAGACGTTCCACCAACCGGCGGTACCGCGGCAGCATCCCGGCGTGATGCACGCCGATCCCGGCGCGCAGCAGTTTCGAGAGGGTGTTGCCGAATCCGGTGGCGAACCGGAAGTCGCCGATCGCCTCGGCGATCACCGCCTTCTCGGCCTTGTCGCAGATCCGGGCCGACAAGAGCGCCTGAGCCCGCTCCACGGCGGCGGCCTGGGTGAAGTGCACGACGTAGATCGGGGCCCGGCCGCGGTCGATGAGATCCTCGATCGTCTCGTGGATCGGGGTCATCGCGTAGTCGTACTCCAGCGGGACCGGCCGCTGCGTGCCGGTGATCGCGGCGGTGTCGCGGCCGGTGCGCTCACGGAGGTCGTCGACGAAGAAGCCGACGTCGCCCAGCGTGGCCGACATCAGCAGGAACTGGGTGTGCGGCAACTCGATCAGCGGCACCTGCCAGGCCCAGCCGCGGTCACGCTCACCGTAGAAGTGGAATTCGTCGGCGACGAGCACGCCGATGTCGGCGCCGCCCCGCAACGCCAGGTTGGCGACGATCTCGGCCGTCGCGCAGATGATCGGGGCGTCGGCGTTGACGGCGGCGTCGCCGGTGAGCAAACCCACCGACTCGGCGCCGAACTGCTCGCAGAGATCGAAGAACTTCTCGCTGACCAGCGCCTTGATCGGCGCGGTGTAGAACGCCCGGCGGCCCTGGCAGCGGGCGAAATACACCGCGCCGGAGGCGACCAACGACTTACCCGAGCCGGTGGGCGTAGCCAGGATGACGTTGCTGCCTGCGAGCAACTCCAGCAGCGCTTCCTCCTGGTGCGGATAGAACTCGATCCCACGGTCGGACCACCACTGGGTGAAGTGATCGAGGGCGGCGTCCTCGTCGGTGGTCGGCGTGAGTGGGATGGTGGCCGAGCTCAGATCGGGAATGATCGACCGCCGGGGTTGCCGTCGGAGTCCTCACCGGCGTCATCGGTGCCGGTGCCGAACCCCGGCTGCTCGCCGGAGCCGTCCGGGGCGCCTAGATCGGCCAGGAACCGCTCGAGTTCGGCGCCCAGCTCATCACCGCTCGGGAGGGATTCCTCGGTGGCCAACAGCGAAGCGCGTTCGGTCTGAGCCTGCGCGAACGCGTCGTACTGCTGCTCGAGCGCGGTGACGACGGACTCGATCTCGGTGTTCCCCGAAACCTCGTTGTCGACCTGCTCGCGCACCTTCTCGGCGGCCGAATCCAGTGCTGCGACCGGCAATTCGAGCCCGGTGAGCGACGACACCGTTTTCAGCAATCGGGCCGCGGCGGCGGGGTAGTCGGTCTGCGACAGGTAGTGCGGCACGTGCACCGACAGCCCGGTCGCGCGTCGGCCGGCCTGGCCGAGGCGCAGTTCCAGCAACATCGAGGCGCTCGCGGGAAGTTTCATTGCCGAACCCCACCGGGGCAGATCGCCGAGCAGGTCGGGATCGCTGCCATGCGCGGTGAGCGACGGCGGCCGGGTGTGCGGTACGGCCATCGGAATGGCGTTGAGCCCGATCACATCGGTCACACCGAAATGATCGGCGAGCCTGCGCACCGCCTCGACGAACTTCTCCCACCGCAGATCGGGCTCGGATCCCGACAGCAGCAGGAACGGGCGGTCCTCGGCGTCGCGGATCGCGTGCAACGTCAGCGTCGGCATGGCCACATCGGTGAAGGTCTCACCGCTGAAGTCGATGGTGGGGCGGCGGGACCGGTAGTCGATCAGCTCGTCGGTGTCGAACGTGGCGACCAGGTCGGAGCCGAATGCATCGCGCAGATGCGTCGCGGCCAGCGCGACGGCGTGGCCGGCGTCGGCGAAACCGTCCAGTGCGTGGATCAGGACCGGGCCGGTCTCGGCGCCGTCCCGTTGGACGGCGGGCGTGGGGAAGGCGAGCTCGTACAGGGGCCGGTCGTCGGCTGAGTGCTCGTCCATGTCGTCCCTCCTGTCGTTCTCGTGCCGGTCGTTGTCGGTGCCGGTGGTTCTCGTGCACCGAATGTCCCGTGCGCCGAATGTCCCGTGCACGGAATGTCCCGTGCACCGAATCCCTATTGTCACGTATCGGCGCTGTTCGGGGCGAATCCCGTGGTCATTCCGCTGGCGGTGCGCGTACCACCCCGCACGATGGTCGTGGCCGCCGGTGAACTCTCCATCCGGTGACCTCTCCAGAAGTACAACCGCGACGCGGCGCGGTAATTCCCGGTTCGGTGCTCGGTGACCGGTTGTCCCCCGGCCGAGGGGGCCCCGGAGTGTCGGTGGGCGACTAGGTCCACGGAGGTGGCACAGTGGGGCGTTGTGCGGGTGAGCAGAACGATCGGCACGACGCGTCGACGTCGGCCAACGGGTGTCGTCGGTCGCTCGTCTCTGCGCACGCTCACCCTGGTGGCCTGCGTGGTGATGCTTCCCGTGGCCGCCGGCTGCACGGTGACCGGGCATTCGGTGGCCGACTCGGGTGACCTGTCGTCGTCATCGGTGCAGGCCGACGACTTCCCGGTTCCGGGGGCGACCCGCGTACCCACTCCGGCGGTGCCGTTCGCCGTGGCAGGCCTCGCCGGAACGGACCCGGCGATCGCGAGTCCATCCGACTGCATTCCGCCGCGCGTCGACGCCACCGGCGCGGTGGTGTGGCAGGTGATCGTCGACGGTGGTGCCTCCTCCTACACGAGTGCGGTGACCCATGCCGACGACTCGGTCGCCGCGGACGCGGCCCGGGCCGGGCGCTGCCCGGAGACACTCTCGGGTGACGCCGCAGCCGGCACCCGGATCACGACGACCGTGCTGCCCGCACCGCCCGGGCCGACCGGCGTCGACACCGCGGCGATCCGACGCATCACCGGAAGCGGCGACGACGAGCATCGGGTGATCACCAGTAGTCTCACGCTGATCGGTCAGCGCGACGGGGTGCGGGTGTACGCGCAGTACCGCGCGCCGGGGGAGGATGCCCTCCCCGCCGACGCCGCGGCCGGCCTCGACTCGTTGTTCACCAAGGCACTGGCCGCCGCGTTCGGGTGACCACCCGCGGCACGGAGACGAGTACCGCCGGCCTGTGGATGGCGGGACATCGGGGGATAACCCGTCGTCCCGGCGGTCGCCCCGGCCGGAAGTGGCCGCGACCCGGCGAACCATGTGCGCATGACATTCACACACCCCCGCCGTCTCAAGGCCGGCTCGCTTCTCAGCGCCGTTCCCGCGCTCCTCGGCTTCATCCCCGAATCCTCGGTCATCCTCGTCGTGCTGCACCCTCCCAACCTGGTCGGAGTGGCGATGCGCTACGACCTTTCCCTGACCGAGTCCGGTGCTCCCGACGACGATCTGCTCGACGTTCTCGACCGGCTCGGCACCATCATCGAGCGACAGGGCGGCGGCGGTCCGGTCGTCGGGGTGATCGCCGATCGCCGATTCCACCCCGATGATCGGCGCTACCGTCAGGTGATGGCGGTCGCCAACCGCTTCCTGGCTGCGGTCGGTGGCATCGCCCAGGGATTCGTCGTCACCAACTTCGAGGAACACGCGCCCTGGCATCTCATCTGGGATCCGCGAGGCGACGGGCCGACCGGCGCGACCCTGAGATCCGTTTCGGCGACCGGCACCATGACCGACCCACGCACGTCGCCGACCGCGATCGCGTCGGCGGTCGAGACGGGCCGCCGGATCCTGGCGCGCCGTTCGGACATGGCCGCGATGCTCACGCCGCTGCCGCATTGCACGTCTGCGTCATGTGAGCGCAGCGAATCCCCGGCGACCGCGCCGATGGCGGTGGTGCGGCCCGGCGTCACCGACCCCGACGAATGTGCGGCGCTGCTCACGGATCTACTCACCGCGATGGCCGAACCACCCGACTTCGGTTGTGCGGGCGTGACCCGACTGGAACGAGCGATCCTGACGCTCGACGTCCGGGACGCCGCACTGGCATGCGCGGTGACCGATCTGCGGGCCGGCGCCGAGTACCTCTGGCGCGAGCTGGCGCGGCGGCTGATCGGCACGGGCCGGGCGAGCGCGGCCACGCTGCTCGCCCATCTGCATTACGTCGCCGGTGAGGGTGGATACGCCGGGGTGGCCTTGGACTGTGCTCTCACAGCAGACCCGGACTGGGCGTTGGCCGGACTGCTCGATCGCGCGCTCCGCGGTGGCCTGGAGCCTGCCGTACTGCGGGAAACGATCGATGACAGCTACGCGCAGGCAGCCGAGTGGGGGATGGACCTGCCGCGCATGACGTTGCGTCAGGTCGGTTGACGTCGGTGGGTGTGGCCCTACAGCCCTACACCTTCTCGACGAAGATCGAATGGGCCATCTCGGCCGACAGCACCAGGCCGTCGTGTCCCGGGGTGTCGATCTCCACCTTGTGTGGTGTGCAGGTGACCGTTACGCGGGCGTTGGGGACCACGCCCGCCTCGCGGAGGTCGGAGATCAGTTGCCGGTCGGACTGGGCGTGTTCGGCGACGCGTCGCACGATGACGGCGACGGCGTCGCCCTGCGGCAGGTCCGACAGACGGGTGGCCGAATCCTTGACCGGCGGGGCCTCGGCGCCGAGTGCTTCGAGGCCGGGAATCGGGTTGCCGTAGGGGGAGGTCGTCGGATTGTCGAGCACGGTCAGCAGGCGGCGTTCCACGTTCTCGCTCATCACATGCTCCCAGCGGCAGGCCTCGTCGTGCACCTGATCCCAGGGCATCCCGATCACGTCGACCAGCAGACGCTCGGCGAGCCGATGCTTGCGCATCACGGCGACGGCGAGTCCTCGTCCCTTGTCGGTGAGTTCCAGATGGCGGTCGCCGGCCACCCGCAGCAGCCCGTCGCGTTCCATCCGTGCGACGGTCTGGGACACCGTGGGTCCGCTCTGATCCAAGCGTTCGGCGATGCGTGCGCGCAGCGGCACGATGCCTTCTTCCTCGAGGTCGTAGATCGTCCGCAAGTACATCTCAGTGGTGTCAACCAGATCGTTCACTCTGCGTAGTCCCTTCGTCCCCTCAAGGGTACCTTGACCAGCACCGGAATCGAGGCTGCCGGCCGCGTCCGGTCAACGTGCCTCTCGGCCACGCCGTCGAACGCCCGTTGTCACTACCTCACAGTGGAAGTGGGGGATATGGCCTAGCCTGAGTGGCGTGGCAAGACAGTGGAGTCCGCGATGACCGCCGCGGTGATCTGGAGTGAGGACTTTCTGTCCTACCGATGGGCGCACACGCATCCGATGAATCCGGTCCGGCTCGCGTTGACGATGACGTTGGCCAACAGTCTCGGAGTCCTCGACGACGTCGACCTCGCGCCGCCCCTGCAGATCGACGACGACCAGCTCGCCGTGGTGCACACCCGCGACTACATCGACGCGGTGCGAGCGGTCGGGTCCGGCACGGCATCGCTGTCGGGACCGCTGTTGGAGCGTCTCTTCGGCCTCGGGGACGCCGACAATCCGGTGTTCGACGGCATGCACGAGGCGGCTCGTCTCCTCGTCGGCGGCACCCTCGCCGCCGCCCAGGCGGTGGCCTCGGGATCGGTACGGCGCGCGGTCAACATCGGCGGCGGCATGCACCACGCCATGAAGTCGCGGGCCGCCGGGTTCTGCATCTACAACGACTGCGCCGTCGCGATCCGGTGGCTGCTCGACAACGGCTTCGACCGCATCGCCTACATCGACGTCGACGCCCATCACGGGGACGGTGTCCAGGCCGAGTTCGTCGCCGATCCGCGGGTGATGACGATCTCCCTGCATCAACATCCGGCGACGTTGTGGCCGGGTACCGGCTGGCCCACCGAGATCGGCGACGACGACGCGCACGGCACCGCGGTGAACCTCCCGTTCATGCCCGGAACGCAGGATCGCTTGTGGTTGCGTGGTTTTCACGCGGTGGTGCCGTCGATGATCGCGGAGTTCCGGCCGCAGATCCTGATCAGTCAGTGTGGCGCCGACAGCCATCGCGCCGATCCCCTCACCGACCTCGCCCTCACCGTCGACGGACAGCGGGCGGCGATGATCGCGATGCGGGAACTCGCCGAACGGTACTGCGAGGGACGGTGGATCGCCGTCGGCGGCGGCGGATACGGCGTGGTCAACGTCGTGCCGCGCAGCTGGACACATCTGCTCGGTGTGGTCCTCGACCGCGACATCGCCGTCGACCGGGTGATCGATGAGTCGTGGCGGTCCTCGGCCGAGCAGATCGCCGGACGCATCTATGAGGAGTACGCGGCACAGCCGGTCGGCGTGATGGGTGACGACGGTGATGTCGCCTATGTGCCGTGGGACGGCGACACCGGACAGTCGCCGCCACCGGGAATCGACGAGTCGGCACTGCGCCAGACCGACCGAGCCATCATGGCGACCCGCAAGGCCGTCTTCCCGCTGCACGGACTCGATCCGGAGGACCCGCGTGACTGATCAGCGACCCGACACCGCGACCACCGACACAGCGAACTCGGATTCGGATCCGGCCACGCCCGATCAGCAGACGGCCGGCCAGCACACGTCCGGCGGATGGGATTACCCACGGCATTGGATCGCCGACGTGCTCGCCTCCGACGGCGGCGTCGTGCATCTGCGCCCGATCGTTCCCGGTGACGCCGACCGCGTGGTCCGCTTCCACGCCGGGTTGAGTGAACGCACGCGGTACATGCGTTACTTCGGTCCGACGCCGACCCTGCCACCGCGCGAAGTGGTCCGGATGACCACCGTCGACCACAAGACGCGCGCGGCGATCGTCGCGGTCCTCGGCGGCGAGATCATCGCGATCGGCATCTATGAGGGCCTGGCCGCCGACGGGAAACCGGAGTCGGCCGAGGTCGCGTTCGTCGTCGCCGACGAACACCAGGGCCGCGGACTGGGCCCGATCCTGCTCGAGCACCTCGCCGGTGCGGCCGCCGAGAACGGATTCACCCGGTTCGAGGCCGAGGTGCTCAGCGAGAACCCGAATATGGTGGCGGTGTTCCGCGACGCCGGATACCAGATCACCCGGGCCTTCGACGGTGCCACCGTCCATGTGGAGTTCCTCATCGATCCCACCGAGGCCCTGATGTCGGTGCGCAACGCTCGGGAACGGGCATCGGAGGCCCGCAGCGTCGCCAACCTGCTGCGGCCGGCGTCGGTCGCTGTGATCGGCGCGTCGGCCGACCCGAAAAAGGTGGGTAATGCGTTGCTCGCCAACATCATCGCCGGTGGCTTCACCGGTCCGGTTTTCCCGGTCAACGGCCCCGCTCATCGCGGCGGGGACGCCGACGCCGAATCCGAGCCCGGCGCCGCGCACGGGGCCGGTCCCGGACACCACGGTCCCGGACACCACGGTCCCGGACATCACGGCCACGGCAATCCCCGACGGCCGGTCCGTGAACGTCCACCGTCGGTGCGCGGCATCCGCGCCTACGAGTCGGTGCGCGACATCCCGGATCCGGTGGATCTGGCCGTGGTCGCCGTGCCGGCCGCGGTGGTCGACACCGTCCTCGACGACTGCCTGGTGAAGGGTGTGCGCACCCTGGTCATCGTGTCGTCCGGATTCGGCGAGAGCGGGGAGGCCGGGCTCGAGAGTGAACGACGACTCGTCGAGCAGATCCGCGAACACGGCATGCGCCTGGTCGGTCCCAACGCGCTCGGCGTCGCCAACAACGACCCGGAGATCGCACTGAATGCGACTCTGGCGCCCCGTATTCCGGCCGCCGGGCGGGTCGGGTTCTTCTGCCAGTCCGGTGCCCTGGGCATCGCGATCCTCGACACCGCTGCACGTCGGCAGATCGGACTGTCGACCTTCGTCTCGGCCGGCAACCGCGCCGACGTCTCCGGTAACGATCTGCTGCAGTACTGGGATTCCGACACCGCCACCGACGTGGTGCTGTTGTACCTGGAGAGCTTCGGCAACCCACGGAAGTTCTCCCGGATCGCGCAACGGGTGTCGCGGACCAAGCCGATCGTCGCGGTGAAGTCGGGCAAGGGCGCGATGACCGCGGTTCGCGCCGCGCGATCGGCCGGGGCCCGACTCGACGACCGCATCGCGCAGATGGTCCTCGAACAGGCCGGGGTCATCCAGGTCGACACCATCCCCGAACTCTTCGACTGCGCAACGATATTCGCCTATCAGCCGCTGCCCCGAGGTCCGCGCACCCAGGTCATCGGCAATTCGTCGGTCATCGCGAGTCTGGCCGCCGACACCGCGCGCACCGGCGGACTCGAGGTCATCGGCACCGTGGACCTGGGGGCCGGCGCGTCGGAGGAGGAATTCGAGTCGGCGGTCGCGGCGGCGATGGTCGACGACGGGGTCGACGCCGTCATCGTGGTCTTCGTACCGCCGGTGGCCGTCGACGCCGATTGGCATGCACGTGCGCTCATGGCCGCAGCGAACACGCCGGGCGGCGTTCCGAAACCGATCGTCACGACCTTCCTCGCGGTCGAGGGCATCCCGCCCGGACTGATGCGACCGGGACCGCACGGGTTGCCGGAGCGCGGATCCATCCCGTCCTACGGCAGCCCGGAGCGGGCCGCGGCGGCGCTGGCGAACGCGTGGCAGTACGCGCGCTGGCGCGGCACCCCCGAACCCACCTTCGCGCGACCGGCGGGTACCGATGCCGAGGCCGCCCGGATGTTCGTCCGTGAGCACATGGACGGTCTCACCGACGGACAGTCCGGCGATGGGGGTCGCGACCTCACCGAGGTCGAGGCCGCCACCCTGCTCGGCTGGTACGGCATCGACGTGGTGGAGTTCCGCGAGGTCCGCACCATGCACGAGGCCAGCGCCGCGGCCCGGGAACTCGGCTTCCCGGTCGCGGTCAAGGCCACGTCACCGGGATGGCGCGGCCGGCTCGACCGGGAGGGCGCACGTCTGGACCTGCCCGACCCGACATCGGTGGTGACCGCGTTCGCCGAATTGATCGAGCTCACCGGCGATCCGGTGCTGCACGTCCAGAAAATGGCCCCGAAGGGAGTCGGGACCGTCGTCACCATGCGCGACGACCCGTCGTTCGGGCCGCTCATCTCGTTCGGGCTGTCCGGCAGCACCTTCGACCTCCTCGGCGACCGCGCCTACCGGGCGGTGCCGCTGTCGGATCGCGATGCTGCCGAGCTCGTGGCGGCACCACGATCGGCACCCCTGCTCGACGGCTACCGCGGAGAAGAGCCGATCGACAAGGAAGCACTCACCGACCTGCTGCTGCGCATCTCCACGCTCGTCGACGACATCCCGGAGATCCGTGAGGTGGTGTGCGATCCGATACTGGTTTCGCCCGACGCCGTCGCGGCACTGAGCGCCCGGATCCGAATCGGCCCGGTGCCCTCCAGGAAGGACGCCGGGCCGAGACGGTTGAGTTAGTCGATCAGCTGGCGTAGGCGCGCAGACGCTCGGCGCGGTCGCCCTGACGCAGCTTGCCCATCACCTCGCGTTCGATCTGACGCACCCGCTCGCGGGAGAGTCCGAACATCCGGCCGATCTGATCGAGCGTGCGGGGCTGCCCGTCGTCGAGTCCGTAGCGCATCCGGATCACCTGCTGCTCGCGCTCGTCGAGCGTCGCGAGCACGGCCCGCACGTCGGAGTGCAGCAGTCCGGCGATCACCGCGTTCTCGGCCGAGGTCGCCTCGGCGTCCTCGATGAAGTCGCCGAGCGGTGCCTCCTCGTCACTGCCGACGGGCATGTCCAGGCTCACCGGATCACGGCTGTGATCGAGCAGGTCGGCGATCTTCTCCGCCGGGATGCCCGACTCGGTGGCCAACTCGTCGTCGGTCGCCTCCCGTCCGAGCTGCTGATGCAGTTCACGCTTGATCCGGGCGATCTTGTTGACCTGCTCCACGAGGTGGACGGGCAGCCGGATCGTGCGGCTCTGATCGGCCATGCCGCGGGTGATCGCCTGCCGGATCCACCAGGTGGCGTAGGTCGAGAACTTGAAGCCCTTGGCGTAGTCGAACTTCTCCATCGCACGGATCAGCCCGAGGTTGCCCTCCTGGATGAGGTCGAGCAACGGCATACCGCGTCCGGTGTAGCGCTTGGCCAGCGACACCACCAGGCGCAGGTTGGCCTCGAGTAGATGCGAGCGGGCCATCTCACCCTCGCGGATGACCGTGTTCAGATCGCGCTTCTTCGCGGCCGACAACCGCTTCTTGGTCGCCAACACGTGCTTGGCGTACAGGCCGGCCTCGATCTGCTTGGCGAGTTCGACCTCCTGCTCGGCGTTGAGCAGTGCGGTGCGACCGATCCCGTTCAGATAGACACGAACGAGATCGGCCGCGGGTGACTGAGCGTCGAGATCCTGCTCGGTCATGGCGGGTCGTGTGGAGGTGCTGGGTGCGTCGGTGAGATCAGTGAACGACGTGGTGGAGCGAGCAACGGTGGAGCGTGACATTCCGGCCTCCTGACTTAGGTGCATACAACCGGTCTAACGCGGATGTGTGGACGAAAGTTCCCCGGACGTGCTGGCGCCCCCGCTGTCACGAGTGCGGTGAGCTGCGCAAACGCAACAGTGGCTGCCGGAGCTGCTGAGAAGTTGCTGAGATGGTGAAGTGCCGGAACACGATCACGCACCCCGCGCGGGCGTTGCCGGTGACGTGCTCGGGACGACGAGGCCGCTCCGGGGCGGCCCGTCAGTTCTCGTGCGGCCCGTCAGTTCTCGTGCGGCCCGTCAGTTCTCGTGCGGCCCGTCGACGGTCGTCGAGTCGATGCTGCGGCCCGAGGGGCCCAGCGCCGGTGGTCCCACCACGTGATGATCGGGTCCGTACTTGTACTGCGGAACCTCGCCGCGTTTGCGGGGCGGACGATCGTTGGCGATCAGCACCGCGACCCAGGGCAGCGGAATCGACGCCGCGATGATCGCCAGGGCCCACCAGCCCGAACCCGTCGACGAGTACACGATGCCCGCGATGATCAGCGCCGGGACGCGGAAGGCCATCAGCGTGAGGTATTTGCGCACCCGGGCACGATGTTGCTCGTCGTACGGCGTGGGTGCACCGGTGATCAGGAAGGCGTCGGCGTTCCGGCGATCTCCCGTGGATCGCTGCGCCGCGTCGTGTTGATCACCCATGGATCCACTGTCCCACTTTCGTCGACCGCGCGCACCGTCGGGTTCGGCGGACATGTCGGGGTCGGGTCGCTGCTCGCGCGCTGGTGACCCGGGCCGGTCGTGGCGCACAATGGAAGCCATGCCCACCGAAACCATTGAGCGTCCCGATCTCGACGAGCGGATCGACACCGACACCCGGACAGACGAGCGGCCCGACGCCGACGCCACCGACCACGGCGATGACGATCGCCCCAAGTTCTTCCACTACGTCAAGAAGGACAAGATCGCCGAGAGTGCCGTCATGGGCAATCATGTCGTCGCGCTGTGCGGGGAGACCTTCCCGGTGACACGTTCGGCCAAGCCCGGCTCACCGGTCTGCCCGAAGTGCAAGAAGATCTACAACCGGATGCGGAAGAGCTGAGTGCCGGCGCCGCCGGGCGGCGTCACCCGTCGTCGGACCGATTGCGTCGGATCGGTCCGCTCGACAGCCGGTCCGGCAACGTCTTGAGTTGCTCGGTGACCTCCGCGGTCTGACTGTGCACCCACTTGCGGACGTGAGTGGTGACGGCCGGTTTGGCCGGCCACAGCGACTGCACCGCCGCATTGAACTCGGCACCGATCACGATGGCGAACCCCAGGAAGAATGTGAACAGCAGGAAAGCGATCGGGGTTGCGAGCGCGCCGTAGCTGTAGCCGGCGCGGGTGATGGCGGCGAGGTAGAGACGCAGGAAGTAGCTCGCCACCCAGAAAGCGATTCCCGCGACGACGGCGCCGCCGACGAGTCGATGCCACGGCAGCGGGTTCGGAAGCGCCAGGTGATACAGCGTGGTCAGCACCAGCAACAGCAGCAGCGCGACGAACGGGAAGTAGCCGATGTTGATCGCCGAGGTCACCAACGGGTCCCAGGACTCGGGAACGATGTCGCGCAGGTAGTTGGGGCCCAACGCCACCAACGGCAGCAGCGGCACCGCGACGGTCAGGAACGCCAGGTAGAGCAGCAGCGCGAAGATGCGTTGCCACACCGGGTTTCGGACCTCGTGCTGGTCGTGGGCACGCACGATGGAGGCGACGAAGCATGACACCGCCGACGACCCGGCCCACAGTGACAGCACGAAACCGATCGACACCACGCCCACCCGGCCGCGGCCCAGGACGTTGTCGACGGTCGGCTTGATCAGGTCGTCGACGACATTCGGGGAGAAGGTGCGTTGGGCGAAGGACAGGATGCGTTCGTAGATGACGTCGACGGTGTCCGGGCCGAACCACCCGGCCACGTAGCCGACGCTGCCGAGCAGCCCGAGTAGCAGCGGAGGCAACGAGAGGGCCTGCCAGAACGCCGCTTGCGCCGCCCAACCGACGATGCCGTCATCCCAGGCCTTGACGATCGTGCGCCAGACGAGTGTCGGGATGTTGCGGACCACGGGCGTGCGGGGCTGCGGTGGAGCGTCGGCCGGGTCGTCCTGACCGGTGCGCGGATCCGACGGAGCGGTGTCACGTTCCTTCGACAGCGTCCGATGGTGTGCGTCCGGCGCGTCGAGTTCCACCGACACCGGCGCCGGGTTGCGTCGCGGAGCGGATAACGGTGCTGTCGGGGTCTCACCGCGCGGTGGATGCGGCGTCACGGGCCGGGCGGGACCGATCACATCGGTGTCGGCCCCCGCGCCCGCGGGTGCCGGGCCACCGCCCGCCGGGCGCGGCGCCGGACCGCCGGCCGTGACGTCGGGCCGCCGTCGCCGGGGTGCCCCCGGCGACACGGTGTCGTCGGGGGTCATCGGTGCGGGATTGCGGCGTCGGGTGCTGATGTGTCCAGCATCCCCGATCAGGCCCGGCGATGGGGGACCACCCCACGCGCGACACGCGGGGCGGGGTGTGGCCGACACGCCGCACCGAGGAGGAGGACGCGGATATCACAGGAGTGTCGGCGGGTGAGGGCCCGAGGGGCTCGGTAGAGTTGTCGCGTCCGCGCGGTGCGTCACCGCTTGCGCCCCATCGCGATCCCTGTCCCCAGCCCGTGTTTCCCTGTCCAGCACTGCCGACCCTCGGAGCCAGCACCCTTGACCTCTGCCGAAAACGTTGTCGTCCCCACGGTTTCGGGACCGCCGCTGCGGGCCTGGCAGCGCCGGGCCCTGACGCGGTACCTGGCGCAGGGCCCGAAGGACTTTCTGGCCGTGGCCACGCCCGGCGCGGGCAAGACCACATTCGGGCTGCGTGTCGCCCGCGAGTTGCTCGACGATCGGACCGTCGAGCAGATCACCGTCGTGACACCGACCGAGCACCTCAAGCATCAGTGGGCCCAGGCGGCTGCGCGGGTGGGGATCGCGCTTGATTCCCGGTTCAGCAACTCGGCCGGTCAGACGAGCACCGACTTCGACGGTGTGGCGGTGACCTACGCGCAGGTGGCCGCACACCCGACCCGGCACCGGGTGCGGACCGAGAACCGCCGCACGCTGGTCATCCTCGACGAGATCCATCACGGTGGTGACGCGAAGTCGTGGGGTGAGGCGATCCGGGAGGCCTTTGACGACGCCGAACGCCGGCTCGCGCTGACCGGAACCCCGTTCCGGTCGGATGACTCACCGATCCCGTTCGTCACCTACGAACCCGAGCCGGGTGGCGGCCAGCGGTCACGTGCCGACCATAGCTACGGCTACTCCGATGCCCTCGCCGACGGCGTCGTGCGGCCGGTGGTGTTCCTGGCCTACTCGGGTCAGGCGAGTTGGCGCACCAACGCCGGTGAGGAGTTCACCGCGCGTCTCGGGGAGCCGTTGTCGGCCGAACACACTGCGCGGGCGTGGCGAACCGCGCTCGATCCGCACGGCGACTGGATTCCCGCGGTGCTGCAGGCCGCGCACACGCGCCTGGGGCAGATCCGTGCCGCCGGGATGCCCGACGCCGGTGGCCTGGTGATCGCGACGGATCAGTCCGTGGCCCGCGACTACGCCGAACTGATCGAGTCGATCACCGGGCGGGCACCCACGCTGGTGCTCTCCGACGACCCGAAGGCGTCGTCACGGATCGCGGAGTTCGCCGCGTCCGACGACCAGTGGATGGTCGCGGTCCGGATGGTGTCCGAGGGGGTGGACGTGCCGCGGCTCGCGGTCGGCGTGTACGCGACGAGTTCGTCGACGCCGCTGTTCTTCGCCCAGGCGATCGGTCGGTTCGTGCGGTCACGTCGGCCGGGAGAGACCGCGAGTGTCTTCCTGCCGTCGGTACCGGTCCTGCTCACCCTGGCCAGCGAGATGGAGGCGCAGCGGGACCACGTCCTGGGCAAGCCGCATCGCGAGAGCGACGGCCTGGACGACGCACTGCTCATCGATGCCAACAAGCAGAAGGACGAGCCGGGGGAGGACGAGCGCGGATTCCAGTCGCTGCACGCCGACGCCGAACTCGATCAGGTGATCTTCGACGGTTCGTCGTTCGGTACCGCGACCTTCTCGGGAAGCGAGGAGGAATCCGACTATCTCGGGTTGCCGGGCCTGCTCGACGCCGATCAGGTGCGTGCGCTGCTGCGCAAACGCCAGGAGACCCAGGTGGAGCAGCGCACCGCGGCGGCGTCGGCGCCACCCGCCGAGGCACCACAGCGGGCGACGGGTGAGAATCTGGCGGCGCTGCGCAAGGAACTCAACACCCTGGTCGCCATGCATCACCACCGGACGGGCAAACCGCACGGCGTCGTGCACAGCGAACTGCGTGCCAAGCTCGGCGGACCGCCCACGGCGATGGCGTCGGGCGATCAGCTGCGTGAACGTATTCAGGCGCTGCGGGAGTGGCGCTGACCCTCGCCCCACGGCCGGGTGGCTTCCGGGCCGCGACACGAAACGACCCGGGACCGGTGGCGCCTGCCACCGGACCCGGGTCGTGGGTCCCTCGGTGTGGAAATCGGGGCCGATCGATCGGGTGTGATCGGATCGGTTGGTCCGGCCGGTTCGGCCGGACACCGGTTCAGACGAGTTCGCCGGCAGATTCGTCGACGGTCGCCTGCAGTTCCACGAGACGTGCCTCGTGCTCATTGAAGTGATGCCGGCAGAAGAGGAGTTCGCCGCCCTTCGGGAGAACGGCACGCACCTTCGCTGCGGCGCCGCAGCGGTCACAACGGTCCGACGCGGTCAACGGCAGGGAGATCGGGGGTGTGGTCGCGATGTCAGGCATTGTTTCCTCCGTCCCGGTCCGGCACTCGCAGGTGCCATTCCTTCTTGAGCCGACACATCCGGGCGATGCATCAACCTCACTGTGTCAGACGTTGTGGGGTTGCGTATTGTTCCGCGCACCCGTCGGCGTGTGTCGTCACTCACCCGTTACACGCGTGCGCCGCCCGCAACACGAGATCAAATCCCTGTTACCGGCGGCGCGACGTGGATCACATTCACCGTGAGCGGAATGTGAAGGGCGGTCGGCGATCTCAGCCCGCGGCGACGGCCGGGGACGGCGCTTCGGTGGCTCGTTCGCGTTCCTCCCGCAGTGCGCTGATGGCGTCGGAGGACTCCAGGTCGCGGTCCCGCAGATATTCGCGCAGCGAGTAGGCGAATGCGGCGGCCCAGGCCACGACGATGACGGTGTAGATGACCGTCTGCGCCGGACGGGGGACGTCGACGAGATCGGCGCGCAGCAGGGTGCGCGTATTCGTCAGGATGATCAGTCCACCGACCGAGGAACCCAGCAGTCGCGGCGGCACATGCCGCACCAGCCACGCGGCCAGGGGTGCGGCCAGCACACCACCGACCAGGATGGCGCCCACCCATGCGAAGTTGATGCCCTGCGATCCGAGGCTCACGAGGAATCCGAGGCTGGCCGCGACCGCGATGATGAACTCGCTGGTGTCGATCGATCCGATGACCTTGCGGGGTTCGAGACGCCCGCTGGCCAGGATCGCCGGGGTGCCGACCGGTCCCCAGCCGCCGCCACCGGTGGCGTCGACGAACCCGGCGACCAGGCCGAGAGGTGACAGGAATCGTTTGCGCAGCGGCTTGCCGAGGTGTTCGCGGGGAATGCCGGAGAAGGTGAAGCGAACCAGGATGTAGAGGCCCAACGCCAGCAGGATGGCGGCCATCACCGGCGCGGCCGCCTCGGTGGACAGGTGCGAGAGGACCGTGGCGCCGACGAATGCGCCGATGGCGCCGGGAAGCGCGATCCGGCGGACGACCTTCCAGTCGACGTTGCCGAACCGCCAGTGGGAGACGCCGGAGACCAGGGTGGTGCCGATCTCGGCGAGGTGGACGGTGGCCGACGCCGCCGCGGGGTTGGTGCCGATCGCCAGCAGCAGGGTGGTCGTGGTGACGCCGTAGGCCATGCCGAGGCTGCCGTCGACGAGTTGGGCGGCGAAGCCCACGAGGCCGATGAGGACGAGAGTGCGCATCAGTGGATGTCTTTCGGTGGTGACGGTGAGGGTGCGAGCCGATCAGCGGTTGCGAGGACAGATCGCGACCGACGGCGCAGGTGTGTGGGGGGCGTGCCCGCGCTCAGGTCACCGACACAGCATGGATGCGACCCGTAACAGGTCGACGACGCGACGGCTGACCAGCACGGGGAGCCCTCGGACGTCGGAAAGCGGCATGCCGGACATCCTATGAGTGACCGGGGCGCGGTACCGCATCGGTGCCGGGGTCGCGATCAGCACGGGCGCAACCCTTGACACGGGTGCCGACAGGGGCCGTGAACGATCAACGCCCCGGCCATGCGGCCGGGGCGTTGATCTGATGATGCGGCGTTGTCAGTCCAGGTAGTCGCGCAGGACCTGGGACCGCGACGGGTGGCGCAGCTTCGACATGGTCTTCGACTCGATCTGCCGGATGCGTTCGCGCGTCACGCCGTAGACCTGTCCGATCTCGTCCAGCGTGCGCGGCTGACCGTCGGTCAGACCGAAACGGAGTCGGACGACGCCGGCCTCACGTTCGGAGAGGGTTTCCAGCACGGACTGCAGCTGATCCTGTAGCAGCGTGAAGCTCACCGCGTCGACCGCGACGACCGCTTCGGAGTCCTCGATGAAGTCACCGAGCTGCGAATCGCCTTCGTCGCCGATGGTCTGATCCAGCGAGATCGGTTCACGCGCGTACTGCTGGATCTCCAGCACCTTCTCCGGCGTGATGTCCATCTCCTTGGCGAGTTCCTCGGGGGTCGGCTCGCGGCCGAGGTCCTGGAGGAGTTCGCGCTGGATACGGCCGAGCTTGTTGATGACCTCGACCATGTGGACCGGGATGCGGATGGTGCGGGCCTGATCGGCCATGGCACGGGTGATGGCCTGGCGGATCCACCAGGTGGCGTACGTCGAGAACTTATAGCCCTTGGTGTAGTCGAACTTCTCGACCGCACGGATCAGGCCCAGGTTGCCCTCCTGGATGAGGTCCAGGAAGGCCATGCCGCGGCCGGTGTAACGCTTGGCCAGCGAGACGACGAGACGCAGGTTGGCCTCGAGGAGGTGATTCTTCGCCCGGTTGCCGTCGCGCGAGATCCAGTTGAGGTCCCGTTTGGCGGCGGTGGACACCTTCTCGCCGGATGCCAGCATGCGCCGCAACCGCTCGGTGGCGAACAGGCCGGCCTCGATGCGCTTGGCAAGTTCGACCTCCTCCTCGGCGTTGAGCAGTGCGACCTTGCCGATCTGCTTGAGGTAGGCACGCACCGAATCGGCCGATGCGGTCAGTTCCGCGTCCTTGCGGGCCTGCCGCAGGGCCTCGGATTCCTCTTCGTCCCAGACGAAGTCGCCGGACTTGGCCTCCTTGGCGTCCTCTTTGGGCTTGGCTGCGGTGGCCTTGGAGGTACCGGTACCGGTGGCGGCGGCCGGTGCCGGCGCGTCGGTCTTGGTGGCGTCGCCGTCGGCCTCGGCATCGTCCTCGTCGTCGTCCGAGTCGTCCTCGGACTCGTCCTCGGCGTCGTCGTCGATCTCGACGTCATCGATCTCGACGTCGTCGAGCTCGGTGTCGGGGACGTCGATGTCGTCGATCGAGGTGGGCTCGTCGTCGGAATCCTCGGTGGCATCGGCGGCGCCCGTGGCCACGGCCTTGGCGGCGGTCTTCTTCGCAGCCTTGCGGGCCGGGGCCTTCTTTGCTGCGGTCTTGCGGGCGGTTGCTTTCTTGGCCGCCTTCTTGGCGACCTTCTTCGCGGGTGCCTTGTCAGCCGCGGGGGCGGTTGACGTCGGATCCTCGACCTCGGCGTCGTTCTGGCGGGTCTGGGTGGCTGCCACGTACAACCTTTCGGATACGAATCGTGTCTATCGTTGCGGCAGCGGTGAGCCGTCGCTGATCAGGGCTTGATCCGGCGTGAAGTCGCCGGTGCGGACCATTGTAACGACACCCTCCGGCCGAATGTGACAAAGGCCTGGTCAGGATGGCTGTGTCAAGGTCACGGTCAGACGCGGAGACCCTGGTTGACGGCCATCGCGGCCCCGACGATGCCCGCGGTGTTGAGCAGGGTGGCCGGCACCACCGGGGTGGAGTTGGTCAGCAGCGGAATCCACTTGTCGGACTTGCGGCTGATTCCGCCTCCGGCGATGAAGAGTTTGGGCCAGAACAGTGCCTCGTACTCCTTGAGAACGGTCGACACCTTCTGGGTCCACTTCCCATACGACCATCCCTTCTCCTCCTTGATCCGTGAGGACGCCTGGTGCTCGGCCTCCTTGTTGCCGACGATGAGGTGCCCGAGTTCGGTGTTGGGCACCAGGGTTCCGTTGATGAGGATGGCCGAGCCGATCCCGGTACCGAAGGTCAACAGCATCACCACGCCGCTGACGCCCTTACCCGCCCCGTAAGCATCCTCGGCCATCCCGGCGGCGTCGGCGTCGTTGAGCACCGACACCTGCCGTCCGCCCATCATCTCGCTGAAGAGGGCGTACACGTCGGTCCCGATCCAGGCGGGATCGATGTTGGCAGCGGTCCGCATCACACCGTCGGTGATCACGCCCGGCAGGGTGATGCCGACCGGTCCGGCCCAGTCGAAGTGGGCCACCACCTCGGCGACGCCCCCGGCGACCGCATTGGGTGTCGCGGGCTTGGGGGTGAGGACCTTGAACCGCTCGCCGACCAGCGCACCCGTGTCGAGGTCGACGATCCCGCCCTTGATGCCCGACCCGCCGACATCGACGCCGAAGCCCAGATTCGTTGCGGTGGTGGGGGAGTCGGGCACTGCGGAGTCGGTCATGGCGAGTCCTCTCAGGCGATGGTCGGGTGCCGGCCGACGATCACGCTCGCCGCGGCGTCTTCAGGCTATCGACACCGCGCGCAGGTCGCAGGGGTGTGCGGAGAACTCTCGTCGGGGGCGCCGGGCCCGACTTGCCCGATCGCACCGTCGGCCGGCGGGTGTGCTCACATGGAACGGTGGAGCACGCAGACAGGCAGGGTGTCGTCGACCATCGGTCCGGGAGTTCGGACGTGTCCGAGGCGGGTGGGGGCGCGGCCGACATCGACCCGGCGTCGTTGGGCGCGGTGGCGGTTGCGGTGGCGCACGAGGCCGCCGCACACGTGCGCACCCGACGGCCGGAACTGTTCGGTGGACCGGGTCCCGGCGCGGCCGAGGACGGCGTCGACGATGCGGTGACGACCAAGTCGACGCCCACCGATCCGGTCACCGTGGCCGACACCGAGACCGAGGCACTGATCCGCGCGATGCTGCATCGGCTGCGGCCCGGTGACCACGTCCTCGGGGAGGAGGCCGGCGGCAGCGTCGCCGTGCCGACCGGAGTGCGCTGGGTCGTCGACCCGATCGACGGGACGGTCAACTTCATGTACGGCATCCCGGCGTATGCGGTGTCGGTGGCCGCGCAGATCGACGGGCGATCGGTGGCGGGTGCGGTGGTCGACGTCGCACGGCGGGTCACCTACTCGGCGACGCTGGGTGGCGGTGCCGTCATGACCGTCGACGGAGTGCGAACCCCGTTGCGATGCAACGCCATCGACGAGGTGGGCCTGGCGTTGGTGGCCACCGGTTTCGGGTACGACGCCCGCCGGCGGCGTGCGCAGGGGGCGCTGGTGGCGCAGTTGCTGCCCAAGGTGCGGGACTTGCGCCGGATCGGGGCCGCCGCACTTGATCTGTGCATGGTCGCCAGCGGTGCCGTCGACGCGCACATCGAACACGGCCTGAGTCCCTGGGATTGGGCGGCGGGTGGGCTCATCGCCGCCGAGGCGGGCGCGAGAGTGCTGTTGCCGCCGCCGGATTCACGCTCGGACGACGGTCATCCCACGATCGCGGTGGCACCGGGGATCGCCGAGAGTTTCATCGCACTCCTCGACTCGGTCGATGCCCGGAGGGCGCTGCCCGCCCAGGCATGATCTGAGGCCGAACCCCGCGCCGGTCGCGGCGGGCGCGATCAGCAGCGCTGGGAATGCACGGCGCTGACCAGACCCGGGTCGACGCCGCTCTGCGGGTTCTTCGGATCCGCCGACCGCAGCGCCTCCAGCGCCGCCTGCGCATCCTGGGACTGCTCCTGGGCCTCGTAGTACTCGCCGAGCGCGACGTCGACGTCGGTGCCGCGACGTCCGTCGTTGACGAGTTGGGCGCACGGGATCGCGAGCCACACCGCCGCCGCGGCCGCCTGTCCGGCCGGGCCGAAGCGGATCTGCGCGACACAGTTGAGATCGTGGTTGGGGTAGAGCGGGTCGTCGCCGTAGGCGGAGTCGCTGGCCGGGGTGAAACCCTGCGCCGTCAGATCGCCCGACGCCGAGCGTGCCGCGCCGCGCTGTGTGGACGCGTTGAGCACCCGCACCTGGAATGTCGACAGCGCCGCCGGAGCGACCTTGAGCATGTCGTCGCGATCGACGACGGTGGAGGTCGGTTGTTCGGCGGAGGTCGGCGCCGGGGCCGCGTCGGCCGGTGCGGAATCGGTGGCGGAGGCACTCGCCGGGGTCGGAACGTTGCAGTCGGTGGGCGTCGCGTCGGCCTCCGAGCCCGCCAGCGCCACCGACCAGGCGATGACCCCCAGGACGGCGAGCACGGCCAACACGATGAGAATGGGCCGGCTTCGGCGTCGGCGATACGGTCGCCCGTTGTGATCGGTGGGGTAACCGGTCGTAATCTGCGAGACCACCGTGGACTGCGCTCCTTCATCGCCAGCGGATTTGGGCCCACTGTAGAGGGTCCGTCCGTCGCCGGATCGGAGGCGGCGCCGACCAGAGATGGCACCGTGACATTCTCCGCGCCCACCGGGTGGCGGAGAGGAACGGGCTGCGTCGAGTGGCGATCGAGCCCGACCGAGCGGCGGTGACCGGCGTGATTGACTCTGTGCGATGTCTCCACTATGCTTCGGGCGCCCGCTCTCCCGAGCCCGAGGCGAGTAGGCATCAAAACGTGAGCAACTTCACAACGATCCGGTGGTCGATGGGTAACGAATCGCCCCGGTCATGACGTTGTAGGTACGCCGGCAAGACAATCCCGGCATGTACGGCACCCAGGGTTCATGACGGTCACAAGCCGAGGACTGCGTGGTGCGCTCCTCCAACCAGGTAAGGCACACAATGGCTACTGATTATGACGCGCCACGACGCACGGAGAGCGAAGACCTGAACGAGGACTCGCTCGAGGAACTGAAGGCGCGGCGCAGCGAGGCACAGGCCGCGGCCGTCGACGTCGACGAGACAGACACCGCGGAGTCGTTCGAACTCCCCGGGGCGGACCTGTCCGGTGAAGAACTGTCGGTGCGGGTCATCCCGAAGCAGGCCGACGAGTTCACTTGTAGCAGCTGTTTTCTCGTTTATCACCGCAGTCGACTCGCCCGTGAGAACGGCTCGTCGATGATCTGCGTCGACTGCGCCTGAGGTCGTCGGGGCGCTGCCCGGCGAACGGCGGGCCGGGTCGCCGGTGACCTTTATGAGGGCGCCGCGGCGTCCGGCACTCCGAGGGCTTCCAGCAATTCGCCGGGCCGACGGGTCGACACCAGCCAGTACGGGGTCGGGTCGTCGGGGTCGTCGAGAACCAACAGCACCATCGTCTTGACCCAGGCGTGGTGCACCAGGAATGCGGCCGGGTCGAGCTGGCGTCCCAGGGCCGCGCTCTTCGCCGAGGCGCTGATCGTCGCACCTCGAGCTATCACCGAACGCGGCAGGCGCGCCTTGCCCGCCCGGAGTTCGCCATCGGTCGTCACCCGGATGCGTGTGCGACCCATCGACCAGAGCGCCAGCGCGCACACGATCGCGGTACCCACGTATCCGAGGTATCCCCATCCCGAACGGTGTGCCGAGAGCTCGATCTCGTGCCCGACCACGCCGGTCACCACCGCCGCGGCCAGCCACCACCACCACGGGACGCTCAGTCGTTCGTCGAAACGTGTGTCGCCCCCGGTGGCCCGATCGGCTGCGGAGCCACCGGCCGACCCGACGGCATTGCCTGCGGTCTGGGCGTCGGGATGGGACTCGCTGGGTTCGGGATCACTCACAGGGCCAGCGTAGTCTGCCAGCGTGACATCAGATCTCACCCCTGGTCCGAGCGACTCGCTGCCACCGGTTCGGGTCCGCCGCCTCGATCCCGATCTTCCGCTGCCGGCCCGGGCACACCCGGGCGACGCCGGCGTCGACCTCTGTTCCACCATCGACCTCGAACTTCCCGCCGGCCGTCGCCAACTGGTCGGCACGGGGATCGCCATCGCACTGCCGGTGGGCACGGTGGGCCTGATTCATCCCCGATCCGGGTTGGCGGCGCGCGCCGGGCTGTCGATCGTGAACACGCCCGGCACCATCGACGCCGGCTACCGCGGTGAGATCAAGGTGTGCCTGATCAACCTCGATCCGAGCGAGCCGATCCACATCGCACGCGGCGACCGCATCGCCCAACTGGTCATCCAGCGTGTCGAGCTCCCGTCGTTCGTGGAGGTCGACGAGCTCGACGAGACCAGCCGCGGCGCCGGTGGATACGGGTCCAGCGGTGGCCACGCCGCACTGTCCGGCCCCGAGTCCTGAAGAACGCGCATCCCCCGACATTTCCGGCCGGCGTCGACCGTTACCGCTGACCTCCGACGTCGCGGTCGGCCCGTCGATTACCCTGCACACGGGAAGGTCGGCACACCGTGGTTCGCGGTGAGGGCAGGAGATTGAGACAGAAGATGGCAGCGGACGACGAACTGCGGGTCGGGCAGGCGCGTGGACCCTACGACATCGACGAATTGGCCACGCCGGCCGAAGAATTGGCGAACTCTCATCTGGATCTGGGTTCGGTGCTGGTCCCCGTGGTCGAGGGGGGACAGGTGACCGTGGAGATGTCCCCGGATCATCAGCCGGAGGCGGTGTACCTCGTCACCCCGCACGGCCGGATCAGCGTGACGGCCTTCGCGGCACCACGGTCACCGGGCCTGTGGCGCGAGGTCGTGCGCGAGCTCGCGGCTTCCCTGCGCGACGAAGGTGCCACCGTGAGCGTCGAGGATGCGCACTGGGGTCGTGAGGTCCTCGCGGAGGTCCCCGGTGGCGCCCACCGCTTCATCGGTGTCGACGGTCCCCGATGGATGGTCCGGTGTGTGGCCAGCGGTCCGGACGAGTCACGGGACCAGCTGAGCCAATTGGCTCGGGCGGTGCTGGCCGAGTCCGTGGTCCGGCGCGGCAAGGACCCGCATCCGCCCCGGGAGATGCTCCCGATCGTCTTGCCGCCGGTCCTCGCCGAGCAGGTGGCCGCCGCACAGCAACAGATGGCGCAGCAGATGGGCGGTGCCGTGCCGCCCGGAGCCGCACCGGGCACCGAAACCTCACCGGTACCCGCCCCGGCTCAACCCGAGGACGTCGCCGAGACCCGCGTCGACAACGATGATGTGGATGGCGATCTCGGTGAGGACATCGACGTCGAACGCATCCCGGGCGGTGCGCTCGAACAGATCGAACAGGCCACCCTCGTGCGTGAGGCCGACCCGGCCGCCGACGTGATCAAGGAGGAGTCCGAGGCGATCCCGCCGTCGTCGGGTTCGGCGATGCAGCGCTTCCGGCGTCGCCGTTCCAAGAGCTGAGCCGTTCCAAGAGCTGAGCCGTTCCCCGAGCTGGATCGGGCCTGGGCGGCGCTCACCGCACGAGTTCACCCCACGCCCGCGCGCAGGAGCGCCCCAGCACGGACGGATTCTGTCCCCACTCGTGTAGACCCACGCGCACGAGGTGCGCCTTGGGTGCCGCGGCACACCAATGTTCCGCGACCTCGAGCGGATGCAGCGGGTCATCGGCTGCCGCGGTGATCGCCAGGGGCACGGCGAGGTGTGCGATGTCGTCGACGGTCGGGGCCCGATACCGCGCGGCCTGCTCCAACTGGCCGACCAGACCCGGGTACAGGGCCCGCCAGCTGCGGGTGAGTTCGGCACCCAGCCACGTGGGACTGCCGTGGCGCATCGCGGCGATCGTGGCCTCCAGCCCATCGATGCGCAGCGCCCGTGCGGTCGCCGCGGCGCTCTGGGCGGCGAGCGTCCAGTCGCCGACCCCGCTCCACGCCGGCAGGGCGGCCCACACCCCGGCGCACCGATCCGACCCGTCGGGGGCCCGGTCCGACCCGCCGCGGCCAAGTGCCCAGTCGAGGGCGATGGCGGCTCCGATCGAGATGCCGCCCACCAGAATCCGGCCGTACCGTTCCGCCGATTCGTCCAGGCGCCGGCGGTGACCCCCGAGGAGATCCTCCTCGGGTTGCAGGGCGATCAGTTCCACACCCATCCGCGCGGCGGCCGCACCGAAAGCCCGCCGGGCGAAGTCGGCGTCCGAGCCTGTTCCGGGCATCACGACGAGCGCCGACACCGCGGTGTGAGACCTGCCATTCGTGCTGGTCACGGCGTGTATGTCATTCGCGGGCATGCCACGATCATGCCGTGCGTTGTACGCGTCGTGAGCTTGGGTCTACGCTGAGGCCAAGCACCCACGTCGGGGCGTCGAGTACTACATCAAGGCCCGGCCCACAAGGCACCACGACCCCGACTGGGCGAAGGCACATCGTCTTGGAGGTTGCGATGCCGACAGCCGGATATCTCAAGCGGCTGACGAAGCGGTTGACCGAGGATCTCGGCAACGCCGATGCGCAGCAGATCGCTGCCGAATCCGAAGCGACCGGCGCTCAGCGCGCCGTCGAGTGTTGCCGCGGTGACGAGGTCACCATGCACGGGGAACTGCGATCGGTGGAGATGTGTTCGCGCACCGCCAAGAGCGGAGTCCGGGCCGAGTTCTTCGACGGAACCGACGTCGTGATGCTGAAATGGCTGGGACGCAACCGGATCCCGGGAATCGAACCGGGCCGGAAGTTGACCGTACGGGGTCGCCTCGGCGAGCATGACGGCACCAAGGTGATCTACAACCCGTACTACGAGCTCTACGGCGACGAGGACTGACGGAGCGCACCACGAAGGCGGCCCACTGCGGCCGCCTTTCTGCTGCCCGGCGAGCAGTGCCCGGCTCGACGTGCGGGCTCTACCGTTGCCGCCGGGGGCTGTGTGCCCCTGGATCTGGCGGCTACTCGATCCGCATCGCGGCGTGCAGCGCGGGTTCGGCCTCGGCCGGTGCGATGAACACCAGTTCGTCGCCGCCCTCGAGCGGATCGTCGCGTTCGGGCACGATCACCCTGCCGCCGCGCAGGATCGCCACGAGCGCAGCATCTCTGGGCAACTGAAGCTTGTGAACGGGGCGGCCGGCGAGTGGCGTGTTCGCAGGCAACGTGAGTTCGACCAGGTTGGCCTGTCCCTGGCGGAATGTCATCAGGCGCACCAGATCTCCCACGGAGACCGCCTCCTCGACGAGCGAGGCGAGCAGCCGCGGCGTCGACACCGCGACATCGACGCCCCACTCCTCGCCGAAAAGCCACTCGTTGCGGGGGTCGTTGACCCGGGCGACCACCCGATTGACGGCGAACTCCGTCTTCGCGAGAAGACTCACCACCAGGTTGGCCTTGTCGTCGCCGGTCGCGGCGATCATCACGTCGAAGGACTGCAGATTCGCCGACTCGAGATTCGACAGCTCACAGGCGTCGGTGAGTAGCCATTGCGCGCCGGGGACGGCGTCGGTGTCGATGTGATCGGACTTGCGCTCGAACAAGGTGACCTCGTGCGAGTTGACGAGCAGCTCGCGGGCAATCGATCGCCCGACGGCGCCGGCACCGGCGATGGCGACTCTCATGACGTTCTCCTGTCGAAGACGGTGGTGACGGGGCGGATGGGCAGCCCATCAGATCAATGGCCGTTGTTGGTGGTCAGTCGTCGGTCAGCGGAGCGGCCACCAGTGCGCGTGTCTCCGGCAACCGGTCGAGCAGCACCGCGGCGAACACCACATCGCTTTGCTGCAGAACGGTCTTCGCCTCCGGCAGCACCGGCGTACCGACGCGGTTGAGGAAGGCGATCCGGGCGCCGGTGCGCTCCTGGAACTTGATCGAACTCGTCCCGATCCACGACTCGTGGATGTCGAGTTGCGCGATCGCCAACGTCCCCGACGGGTCACGCCACTCGGTGGTGGTCGAGGTCTCGCCGAGGGCCGAGACGAAACGTTCGGTGGTCCACGGCACCGTCGCCACCGTCGGGATGCCGAGGCGTTCGTAGACCGCCGCGCGTTTGGCGTCGTAGATGCGGGCCACCACGCGTTCGATGTCGAAGGTCTCGCGTGCCACGCGCGCGGAGATGATGTTGGAGTTGTCGCCGGAGGAGACGGCGGCGAAGGCGTCGGCTTTCTCGATTCCGGCGCGGATCAGCACGTCTCGATCGAATCCGACACCGACGATGCGATCACCGGTGAAGGCATCGCCGAGGCGCGCGAAGGCCGATGCGTCACGATCGATCACCGCGACCTCGTGCCCACGCTTCTGCATGGCCATCGCCAGCGCCGATCCGACTCGTCCGCAGCCCATGATGACTACTCGCACAGCGGTCCTTTCACGGTGCACCCTTTCCGGCGATCACTTGCCTGTGGGGTTCGCCCACGACTCGGCGGCGCAGGGATTCATCGACGCCACCAACGACCGCGTCGTCCATGCAGAGATGAACCTACCCGTACTGCCCGGCCGATGATGCGAGTCCTGGTGGCCTTCGGGTATCGCAGGTTCTAGTGTTGCCTGGTGTCCACCGTGTCAAAGGTGTCCGTCGCGACGAAACGTCTGCTGCTGGGACGTCCATTCCGCAGCGACAGACTCGGCCACACACTGCTGCCCAAGCGCATAGCGCTACCGGTGTTCGCGTCGGACGCGATGTCATCGGTCGCCTACGCGCCGCAGGAGATCTTCCTGGTCCTCTCGGTCGCCGGGTTGTCCGCCCTGGCGTACACACCGTGGGTGGCGATCGCGGTCGCGATCGTGATGGCGGTCGTCGTCGCCAGCTATCGACAGAACGTGCACGCCTATCCCTCCGGTGGCGGTGACTACGAGGTGGCCACCGTCAATCTCGGTCCCACCGCGGGCCTGACGGTCGGCAGTGCGCTGCTGGTCGACTACGTCCTCACCGTCGCGGTGTCGATCTCGTCGGCGGCGGAGAACATCGGCGCGGCGATACCCTTCGTGCACGAGCACCGCGTCTGGTTCTGTGTCGCGGCAATCATCGTGCTGGCGGCGGTGAATCTGCGCGGGCTCAAAGAATCCGGGTCGGTGCTGGCAATTCCGACCTACGCCTTCATCTTCGGTGTGCTGGGCATGCTCATCTGGGGATTCCTGGAGATCTTCGTTCTGGGACGCGACGTGCAGGCCGAGACCGCGAACTTCGAGATCAGGGCCGAGAACAATCACCTGATGGGTATCGCGTTCGTGTTCCTCATCGCGCGTGCGTTTTCGTCCGGATGCGCGGCGCTGACCGGTGTGGAGGCGATCAGCAACGGGGTTCCGGCCTTCCAGAAACCCAAGTCGCGCAACGCCGCGACTACGCTGCTCCTTCTCGGCAGCATCGCGATCGTGCTGCTGCTGGGCATCGTCTTCCTTGCCGAGCGGATCGGCGCGAAATACGTGATGAATCCGGAGACCGACCTGATCGGTGCGCCCCCCGGCTACCAGCAGGAAGCCATGATCGCCCAGTTGGCGCACGCTGTCTTCGAGGGTTTTCCGATCGGGTTCTATTTCGTCGCGACCGTGACCGCCCTGATCCTGATGCTGGCGGCCAACACCGCCTTCAACGGCTTTCCGGTGCTCGGGTCGGTGCTCGCCCAGGATCGTTATCTGCCCCGCCAGATGCACACCCGCGGCGACCGGCTGGCCTTCAGCAACGGCATCGTGTTCCTTGCCGTCGCAGCGATGGCCTTCGTGATCGCCTTCGGTGGTGAGGTGACCGCGCTCATCCAGCTCTACATCGTCGGCGTGTTCGTGTCGTTCACCCTGAGCCAGACGGGCATGGTGCGGCACTGGACGCGGTTGTTGCGCACCGAAACCGACCCGAGTGCGCGTCGGCGGATGATGCAATCCCGGGTGATCAACACGGTGGGTCTGATCATGACGGCGACGGTGCTGGTGGTCGTGCTGATCACCAAGTTCACCGCCGGCGCCTGGATCGCGATCCTGGCGATGGTCATCCTGTTCGTGATCATGAAACTGATCCACCACCACTACGCCTCGGTCCAGCGCGAGCTCGAACGTGCCGCCGACGAGGACGAGCAGGTGTTGCCGAGCCGGACCCACTCGGTGGTGTTGGTCTCCACGCTGCACCTGGCCACCAAGCGGGCCCTGCTGTATGCCCGCGCCACCCGCCCCGACGTGCTCGAGGCGATCACGGTCAACGTCGACGATCGCGACACTCGGCGGCTGGTGTCGGAGTGGGAGGCCAGCGACATCCGGGTGCCGCTCAAGGTGATTGCGTCGCCCTATCGTGAGATCACCCGCCCGGTGATCGATTACGTCCGTCGCGTCCGACGAGAGTCGCCCCGCGATGTCATCACCGTGTTCATTCCGGAGTACGTGGTGGGGCATTGGTGGGAGCAGATCCTGCACAACCAGTCGGCTCTGCGGTTGAAGACGCGCCTGCTGTTCGAGCCCGGGGTGATGGTGACGTCGGTGCCCTGGCAGCTCACTTCGTCCGAGCGCCGCAAGGCGGATCTGTCCTACAACGCCCCCGGTGACACCCGGCGTGCCCTGGGTGGCCCCGACTCGTGAGTGCGCCCGAGTTGCTGACGTTGGCTGTGCAGCGGCCCGCGAACGGCGGCACCGCCATAGCCCACGCACCCGACGGCCGGGTCGTGTTCGTCCGGGGCGCGATTCCCGGTGAGACCGTGACCGCGACGATCGTCGGAGAGAAGCCGGGATTTCTCTCCGCGGAGATCTGCGACGTTCTCGATCCGTCGCCCTATCGCATCGAAAACCGTTGTCCGGCAGCGGTTCACGGAGCAGGCTGTTGCGACTTCGCGTTCGTCGCGGCGGCCCACGCGCGAACTCTGAAGTCGCAGGTGCTCCGTGACGTCCTGATTCGGGTGGGCGGCTTCACGCCGGACACCCTCGACGTTCTCGAGGATGCGTCCGCGGCGGTTCGCGCACTCGACGACGCCGAGGTGGGTTGGCGGATCCGCACCCGACTGACCGTCGACGCCGACGGTCGTGCGGGGGTGCACGAACGAGGGACCGCGGGAATCGTCGTCGGACACCCCTGCGCGCAACCCGATTCGACGATGATCGTCGGCGTCGACGCCGGATACACACCGGGCGCCGAGCTCGCCATCGTGCTCGACGACGACGGTCACCGTCACATCACCGAACTGGCACCACCGAGTCCCGGAGGCGGTTCCGGTGGTCGGCGTCGGGCAACGCAGCGTCGAGGCACGGACCGGCGGGGTGCGGACCGCCGGTCGGCGCAACGACGTCGACGCGGTCGTGAGGGCGCTCGTGCGCTGACCGTGCTCGAGGGAGAGGCGGCCGCGGTGCACCGGGTGGGGGGCCGTAGCTGGCGCATCCCGGTGACCGGTTTCTGGCAGGGTCACCGCGCAGCACCTTCGGTGTATGCTGCGACGGTCGCCGAGTTCGTGCGGCGGTATCTCGGGGGTGTCGGCGTCGGGACGGGTGAGCCGGTGACGTGCTGGGACCTGTACGGCGGTGCGGGTGTGTTCGCTGCTGCTCTCCTCGACGACGTCGGTGCCGGTCGGGTGGACATCGTCGACTCCGACGGCGGCGCACTTGCGGCCGCCGAGGTGACCTTCGGTGACGATCCGCGGGTGCGGTGCCATCGTGGCGAGGTGGCGGAGGCCATCGGTGACCTTCCCACACCGGATGTCGTGGTTCTCGACCCGCCGCGGACGGGCGCCGGGGCACGGGTGATCGACGGCATCGTCGCCGCGGGTCCACCGGTGGTGGTGCACGTCGGTTGCGACGTCGGCCGGTTCGCGCGGGATCTGCGTCTGTGGACCGCCCGGGGATATCGGGTGCGAGCCATTGCGGGGTTCGATGCATTCCCTCTCACGCACCATCTGGAGGCCATCGCAGTACTGGTGCGGTCGACCTCACTCGTCTGAGGGTTTGTCGCCGTCGGGCTGACACCGCGACATCCGTAGACTGACACAGATGACCTTCGTCGCCTCCCGGCGTCGAGGGACGAATCCCCCGGGTCGAACCGGTGGGTTCGTGGTCGGGGGCCTGGAGCTCAAGGGTATTCACCGGGGCAGCCCGCCGGTGTGGCGCCGGACCCGCCGACCGTGGACGACAACATGATGGAGGAGTGATGGGCCAACTCGAGCACATCAATTCACCGGCGGATCTGCGTGCGCTCTCGCCCGAGGACGTCACCGCGTTGGCGAGTGAGATCCGCGATTTCCTCGTCGAGAAGGTGTCGGCGGTCGGCGGGCACCTCGGACCGAATCTGGGTGTCGTCGAGCTGACCCTGGCGCTGCATCGTGTCTTCCATTCGCCGATCGATCCGGTGATCTTCGACACAGGGCATCAGTGTTATGTGCACAAGATCGTGACCGGCCGGCGTGACGGGTTCGATTCGTTGCGGCAGAAGGGCGGCCTCACCGGGTATCAGGATCGTGCCGAGAGCCCGCACGACTGGGTCGAATCCTCACACGCCTCGGCCGCGTTGTCGTACGCCGACGGCCTCGCGAAGTCGTTCGCGCTCACCGGGCAGGACGAGCGGACCGTGGTCGCCGTCGTCGGTGACGGTGCGCTCACCGGCGGAATGTGCTGGGAGGCCATCAACAACATCGCCGGTGCCGATCGGCCGGTGGTGATCGTCGTGAACGACAACGGTCGATCGTATGCCCCGACCATCGGCGGACTCGCCAAACACCTGTCCGGACTGCGGCTGCAGCCGGGGTACGAGCGCGTGCTCGACGAGGGACGCAAGGTGGTGCAGAAGCTGCCGGTCGTCGGCGACCCGGCGTACGCGCTGCTTCACGGGATGAAGAGCGGCTTGAAGGATCTGCTTGCGCCGCAGGCGATGTTCACCGATCTCGGCCTCAAGTACGTGGGACCGGTGAACGGCCACGACGTGGAGGCACTCGAGTCGGCGTTCCGCCAGGCCAAGGCCTTCGGCGGGCCGGTGATCGTGCACACGGTGACCCGCAAGGGCATGGGGTATGCGCACGCGGAGAATCACGTTGCCGATCAGATGCACTCCACCGGAGTCATCGATCCCGCCACCGGCCGTGCCAAGACCGTGTCGCCGCAGGATTGGACGTCGGTGTTCTCCGCTGCGCTGATGGAGGCCGGCGCCGCCCGGGACGATGTGGTGGCGATCACCGCCGCGATGCCCGGCCCGACCGGACTGGCGCCCTTCGGCGAGCGGTACCCGGACCGGATGTTCGACGTGGGGATCGCCGAACAGCATGCGATGACCTCGGCGGCCGGGTTGGCACTGGGCGGTCTGCACCCGGTGGTCGCGATCTATTCGACCTTCCTCAATCGTGCCTTCGATCAGTTGTTGATGGATGTCGCGCTGCTGAAACTGCCGGTGACGCTGGTCCTCGATCGTGCCGGGATCACCGGCCCCGACGGTCCGAGCCATCACGGAATGTGGGATCTGTCGCTACTGGGCCTGGTTCCGGGGATCCGCGTCGCCGCACCTCGTGATGCGGTGCGGCTGCGAGAGGAGTTTGACGAGGCCTTGGACATCGGCGACGGACCCACTGCGCTGCGATTCTCCAAGGGTGCTGTGCCGGAAGACATTCGGGCGATCGAGCGTCTGGATGACGGGGCTGATGTGCTGCGGCGGGGCACCTCGCCGACTGAGCCGATCGGCGGTGACGTTCTCATCGTGGCGGTCGGCGCCTTCTGCGCGTTGGCCCTGGATACCGCGGAGCGACTGCGGAGTCAGGGAATCGAGGCCACCGTCGTCGATCCTCGATGGGTGTTGCCGGTCCCGCCATCGGTGGTCGAACTCGCCGGTCGTCACCGACTCGTGGTCACACTGGAAGACAGCGGTGTGCACGGAGGCGTCGGATCGGCGGTGGCCGCTGCACTGTCGGATGCGGATGTGACTGCGCCGGTTCAGATCCGGGGGATTCCTCAGCAATTCATCTCTCACGCTTCCCGCGGTGAGATCTTGTCGGAGCTCGGTCTGACCGCGCAGGACTTGGCGCGGTCCATCACGGCCACGGTCTCCGGAATGCAGGTGACCCCCGGACTCGACCGTGCTGCGCTCGACGATTCCGAACTCGATGTGGCGCATGACGACTCGACATCGGCGGAACTGGAGACACCGGACGCGGACTGACGCGTCCTCCGCACGGTCACAGTGATTTTGCGGCGGCGTGGTGCGTCCAGGCAGCAAGGCTGGTTCAGGAGGTGTCGAGCCGGTGGTGGATCCGGCCGCCGGCCTGGACTCGTTTGATTCGGCTGTTGCGTGGGTTGCTGCCGACGGCGGCCGGTTCCTCGAGCTCACGTTCGCGGTCGACGCGGCTGGGACGGATGCCGCCATCACGGATGCGGTGCTCGCGTGGCTGACTTTCGGTGGTCGGGTCGCGGACCCGGACTCGGGTGCGCGAGGCACACTCCAGCCCGGCAGTGGTGTCGGGGTCGTCGGGATCGTCGGTGATCGCAACACCGTCTCCGTCGAAGATGACCAGGTCGATGTCCCCGGTGTCGGTGACACCGGGTTCGTCGGGGTGCTCGACACCTGCGGCGTCGGGCCTGTCCCGTTGGTCGGGTGGTCGGGGCTCGACGGGATCGGATTGGGCAGCGCCTGAATCGTCTTTGTCGACGCCTGGTTCGGGCTGGTCGGCGACGCCTGACTCGTGGTCGTCGCCCTCATCAAAGCTGTCGACAACGTTGGACCAGTCGGCGGCCGGAGCCGGATGATCTTTCGAAACACCACGATCGGATGGGGTTTCGGCCCCGACGGTCGGTGCCGCGTCCTCGTGGTCGGACTCGCTGTCAGCGTCCGAACTCGCCGAGTTGTCGATGTCGGCGGCGGTGGCGTCGGAATCGACCGACTCGGCCTCACCACCTGCGTCACCGTCAGCCGCGTCGGCATCGACGCTCTCGGCGTCAACCACGTCGGCGTCAACCACGTCGGTGTCTGCGGGTTCGGTTGCCCCGGCACCACTACCGGCGTCGGTGCTGGTGTGGTCGCGGTGGATGTGGTCGCGGATCTGGTCGAGTTCCTGCTTGTAGGGGGGCGGTGATGTCAGGGTGGTCGTTGACGATTTTCGGGGTTGTCGGGCGTGGCTGGTACGGCGTTGAGTTGCCAGGATGTGCATGGACCAATGGGATTGGGGTGGTCAAGTTCTCAGAATGAAGGGCTCGACCGGCGGGTGAGGGGAGGGTCTCGGCCGGCCGGATGGGAGTGATCGACCGGCGCGGGTTGGTGAGCTGGGCCGGTGAGATTGGGGGTCGATCAGTGGATTAGATTCTCACCCAACTGCTTTGGGGTTCGCCGATCGGACCGGAGTGCGCGGCCGAAGGTCAGTCGGTTCCGTTCGAGTCGGCGGCGGAGTCGTCGATGCTGTTGAGTGCGCCGGCAATTGGGTCTGCGGTCAGCGTGCGTTGCCAGCCCCGGGCATCTTCTGCGGCCAGGCGCTCGTTTACCGCTTCCGCGGTGACCGGCACCGGTAGTCCCTCCCAGCACAGCTGCCGGACGAGTTCCGGGTGGAGCAGGTTCTCGGCGGGGAGATTGTTGGCCTCGGCGATTTCCTTCACCAGCGGACGGACTCGTGCGGCGCGCGCGGCGGCCTCGGGATTGCGCTGCTCCCATCGGCTTACCGGAGGTAGACCCGTCGTCGGGATCTTTCGCGGGGGGAGTTCGGCTTCGGGCATGTCGCGTGCGCGCAGCAGGGCCGACAACCACGTTCCCGACTGCTTGCGTTGGCGCGGCCCGCCGAATACGGGTAGACGGATGAGCTCGGCCGCGGACTGCGGTCCGGCCGCTGCGGCGGTCACGATCGCCGAATCGGGCAACACGCGTCCCGGCGCAACATCTCGTCGTTGCGCGATCTCCTCACGCGCCGTCCACAATTCGCGCACGGCGGCAAGGCCGCGCGCGGTCTTGATCGTGTGGATGTTGGCCGTTTTGCGCCAACGATCCCTTCGCGGCGGCGATGCCGGCCGCGCCAGGACGTACGCGAATTCTTCGCGGGCCCACTCCTGCTTTCCGGCCTCCGACAAGGCCGCATCCATGGCGTCCCGCAATTCCACCAACACCTCGACGTCGAGTGCGGCGTAGTTGAGCCACTCGTCGGGAAGGGGTCGACGTGACCAGTCGGCAGCGCCATGCCCCTTCTGCAGGCCGAGCCCGAGGAACTGCTCGACCATCGCGGCGAGGTTCACCCGAGTGAGTCCGAGAAGTCGGCCCGCGAGTTCCGTGTCGAACAGTTCCCGGCCCCGGAATCCGACCTCACGCAGACAGGGGAGGTCCTGATCGGCGGCGTGCAGAACCCATTCCGGTCCCTCGAGAACGTCGATGAGCGGGGTGAGTGCGTCGGGATGTTCGATGGGATCGATGAGAAAGCTGCCGGAACCGTGACGACGGATCTGGATGAGGTAGGCCCGCTGGGAGTACCGGTAACCCGACGCGCGTTCGGTGTCCAACGCGACCGGACCGTCGCCGGCCGCGAGTTGCTCAGCGGCACGGGCGAATTCCGTCGGACTCGTCAGTACCGCCGGCACCCCGTCGCGCGGTGCGAGCAGCGGCGTCGTGGCCGGCCGGTCATCTTCGGGGCCGTCGGGTGTATCGGGTGGGGCCGGATCGTTCACGCGGACCCGAGTTCGGTGACCCCGACCGGTGGAAGGCCCGCGGCCGAGGCCAACACATCGCAGAAGGCCTCGAGATGACCGCCGAGACCGTCGGCCGTCGGTGCCGTCCATGACGCCCGCAACTCCAGTTGGTGTGCGCGCGGTGGACCGGCGATGTCGCCGTAGCGGACCGAGCTGGTCGACGTCACGGTGCCGCCCAACGCGGTCACGCTCACGGCCGAACCACCCGGATGCCCGTCGTCGGACGCGGTGTGGCCGACCGGCACGCCGAGCGCATCGGACAACCAACTCCACGCGACCTCGGGCAGCAGCGGGTCCATCGCGAGAGCCGCCTCCATCTCCGCCTGGATGTAGGCGACCAGGCGCATCGTGCCGTTCCACGCGTCCTGGCCATCGGGGTCGTAGAGCAGGATCAAACGGCCGAAGGCGCTGCCCTGCGAGTCGGTGTCGACGTCGTCGGAATCGGGTGGACTGACCTCGGCGCCGACGGCATAACTGAAGGGTGCGAGACGCTGGGGTGGGCGGATGGGTCCGACCTCGATGTCGCGGCGGATGCGGGCGGAATGCAGCGACTCTACCGCGATGCGGAAGTCGGCAGGCTCCGTCGGAGCTCCGGAGGAGGTCACGCTCCCGACAGTATGACGAGGACCACGCCCGGCGATGGAGGCGCGCCGGGTGATGACCCGACCGCAGGGTCCGACCGATCGGGCTCCGCGGACCGGATTGTGCTGCGGACATGGCAGAGTGAGTACCGATGTCGCACACACAAGCAACGCGCCGAACCCACACCCGAATGCCGCTGGTCGCGGCCGCACGCGGCCAGACCCCGACGCGCCGCCCGGTGTGGTTCATGCGGCAGGCCGGGCGTTCGCTGCCCGAATATCGCGCGATCCGCGCCGATCACGGGATGCTCGAATCCTGCTTCGACCCCGAGCTGATCTGTGAGATCACCATGCAACCGGTCCGGCGCCACGACGTCGACGCGGCGATCCTGTTCTCCGACATCGTGGTTCCACTCAAGGCGGCGGGTATCGACCTCGACATCGTGGCCGGCACCGGACCCGTCATCGCCGCGCCGGTTCGGACATCGGCCGACGTCGAGGCCTTGCCGCGACTCGAACCGGGCTCGGTCGGTGCGGTGGCGCGGGCGGTGCGCCTCATCCTCGACCAGCTCTCCGAGACCACCGCGCTGATCGGATTCGCCGGTGCGCCGTTCACCCTCGCGTCTTACCTGATCGAGGGCGGCCCGAGCCGGAACTACGTTCACACCAAGGCGTTGATGCGGTCCGAGCCCGCGACCTGGCACGCGCTGATGGGGCGTCTCGCCGACATCACCATCACCTTCCTGCAGGTGCAGCTCGACGCCGGTGTCGACGCGATCCAGGTCTTCGACTCGTGGGCGGGAGCGCTCAGTGCCTCCGACTACCAGACCTACGTCGCGCCGCACACCGCCCGGGTGTTCGCCGAGGTGGCACCCTACGACGTGCCGCGCATCCACTTCGGCGTGGGGACCGGAGAGCTCCTCGCCTCGATGGCGGCGCCCGCCGACGTCATCGGCGTCGACTGGCGGGTGCCCCTCGACGAGGCCGTGCGCCGCGTCGGATCCGGTAAGGCGGTGCAGGGAAACCTCGATCCGACGGTCCTGTTCGCCGGCCCGACCGTCGTCGAAACAGAGATCAAGCGGGTCATCGACGACGGCACACGCGCCCTCGCCGCCGGCGCGACCGGCCACATCGTCAACCTCGGTCACGGAGTTCTGCCCGACACCGATCCGGACGTGCTCACCCGCGCCGTCGAACTGATCCACGCGCTCTGACGATGGCGGTGCGCATCGCGATCGTCGGCGCCGGGATCTCCGGCCTGGTTGCGGCGCTGCGTCTGCGGCAGGGATTCGGTGCCGACGCACAGATCGACGTGTACTGCGACGATGACCGCCCGGGCGGCATCCTGCGCACCGTGGACGTCGGCGGATCGCCGGTGGATGTCGGCGCCGAGGCCTTCATCGTCCACCGACCCGAGGCACTCGATCTGGTCACCGAACTCGGACTGGCCGACCGCGTCGTGTCGCCGACCACCCGGCGACCGGCGATCTGGTCCGCCGGCACGTTGCATCCGCTGCCGGCACCCGCCTTGATGGGGATACCGCGGTCGGCGACGGCGGTCGAGGGTCTTGTCGATCCGGTCGACCTGAGGCTCATCGACAGCGAACCCACCCGACCCCTGCGCTGGCATCCGGGGACCGATATCAGTGTCGGCGAATTGGTCGCCGGGCGGTTCGGTCTGTCGGTGGTGGATCGTAGCGTCGACCCGATGCTGGGCGGGGTCTATTCCAGTCTTGCTCGTGATATCGGTGTGCGCGAGGCGATTCCGGCCCTGGCGGCGCGCCTGGACGCGGGGGCAGGGAGCCTCACCGAGGCCGTCGGTGGCCTGCTCGACGAGAGTCGCGGTACCGGACCCGTCTTCGGCACACTCCTCGGTGGGTATCAGGTGCTCGTCGACGCCGTGATCGACGCAGCACGCCCGCGACTCATCACCGGATGTGCGGTCGCCGAGGTCACCCGAGTCGAGCGCTCCTGGTCGGTTCGCACCGCCGCGGGCGCCGGCCCCGGACCGGTTTATGACGGAGTCGTCGTGGCGGTCCCGGCCTGGATCGCCGCGCACCTTCTGCGCACTTCGGTACCCGCCGTCGTACCAGGACTGCGCGCCGTCGAACCTGCGTCGTCGGTGGTGGTGTCGGTCGCCCTGCGGCCGGAAACCCAGCTGCCCGACAACTCCGGGGTGCTGGTGGCCACCGGAGAAGACCTGCGGGCCAAGGCATTCACGCTGAGCTCACGAAAGTGGGCGCACCTGGACTCACCCGACCGTCCCGTTTCGGTGCGAGCGTCTTTCGGTCGCTACGGTGCGCCGATCCCCGGCGAGGACACCGAACCGGGCATCGACGAGCGGTTGCGGGTGTGGGCGCTCGATGATCTCGACCGCGTGTGCTCCGCGGCCGGCGTCCCGGCGCCGTCGTCGCGAGTTGTGGCGACCTATCTGCAACGGTGGACGGGCGGCCTGCCGCGCTACGCCCCGGGCCATCTCGCCCGGATGACGCAACTACTCGGGGAATGTCCGCGCGGGCTGGTGCTGGCCGGGTCGTCGTATTCCGGTGTCGGGGTGCCGGCCTGTATCGGACAAGCCGGGCGTGCGGCCGCAGCGCTGCTCGACGACCTCGGCTGAGCATCCCTGGCTGCCGGGCACATCGGCGACGGTGGCACGATTGACGACATGAGCCGCCTGGATTACGCCGCACTGAACTCCACCATCCGTTACCTGATGTTCTCGGTCTTCTCGGTCCGGCCCGGAGAACTCGGCGACGACCGGGACGCCGTGAAGTCCGACGTCACCGACTTCTTCAAGTCTCTCGAGGACACCGACGTGGTGGTCCGCGGCGTCTACGACGTCTCCGGTCTTCGGGCCGACGCCGACTACATGATCTGGTGGCACGCCGAGAAGCTCGAAGATCTGCAGGCCGCCTACAACCGGTTCCGTCGCGAGACCCTGCTGGGACGCGGGAGCAACGCGGTGTGGAGCAACGTCGCGCTGCATCGCCCGGCGGAGTTCAACAAGAGTCACATCCCGGCCTTCCTGGCGGGGGAGGAGCCCGGCAACTACATCTGCGTCTACCCGTTCGTGCGGTCGTATGAGTGGTACCTGCTGCCCGACGAGGAGCGGCGCACGATGCTCGCCGACCACGGCAAGGCCGCCCGCGGGTACAAGGACGTCCGGGCCAACACCGTCGCATCCTTCGCGCTCGGCGACTACGAGTGGCTCTTGGCCTTCGAGGCGCCAGAGCTGCACCGGATCGTCGATCTCATGCGCGATCTGCGTGCCACCGAGGCCCGCATGCATGTGCGTGAGGAGACCCCGTTCTTCACCGGTCCGCGGATAGAGCCGACGGCGCTGGTCGACGCACTTCCGTGAGGCAGCGGCGGTCGTGGTTGGGATTGGCGGTGGTCACCGGCGCGGGTCTGGTCTCGTCCGGGTGCGCAGTGGGACTCGACGGCATCCCGTTGACGATCGAGTCGGTGACGGTGTCGGACTGAGACGGTGTCGGACTGATCAGCCCTCGTCCGGCTCCATCGTCAGACTGATCGAATTGATGCAGTAGCGCAGGTCGGTGGGGGTGTCGTAACCCTCGCCGGCGAAGACGTGACCCAGGTGGCTGCCACAGTTGGCGCACAGCACCTCCGTGCGGCGCATGCCCAGCGAGTCGTCGGATCGTTCGATGATCGCGTCCCCGGCGAGCGGGGAGAAGAACGACGGCCACCCGCAGTGCGAGTCGAACTTCTGCTCGCTGCGGAACAATTCGGAGCCGCACGCGCGGCAGCGGTAGACGCCGACGGTCTTGCTGTCGGTGTACTCACCGGTGAAGGGGGCCTCGGTACCGGCTTGGCGAAGGACGCGATACTCGGCGGGGGACAGGCGTTCGCGCCACTCGGCGTCGGACAGGTCGGCGAGATCGGCAGGACTCTGTGCGGGCGTGTCGGTCATGTCGTCCACGGTACGAGGCGACGGCCGGTGCCGCCACGACGGCGTCCTCCGAACAGCGCGCCCCAGACCAGGACACGAGTCGTTCAAGTGTCGGGGCGCGCGCGGATCATCTCCCGGGAGGGCTCACTGTCGTCCGGTGCAGGGAACACCCTCACTCGGGCAAGACTGGTCCGTCACCCGGCGAGTCAAGGCGTGGAAGCCGCGGATGTCGACCGACTTCGACACCATCCCGGTCGTCTGGACCGATCAGGCGCGGCGTCAACCGGTGCCGTCGCCGGTGAATCGTTCGATATCCGACCGGATCGATGACCCGCGGCGCGACGTGCGTGACACGTCGGCGAGTGGCGGCGGCCGCGTCGGACGGATTCTCCTGTTCTTGGTGTTCTGAACAGTTCGTGCGTGGCCGTACCGCGTCGTCGGCGCGGATGAGTGACATCGCACGATCGCTCACCGACGAATGCTTCCGCACGACCGCGGTCGCCGAGCGGCAGCATGCCCAGGGCTGGTGACCCGGGGATTACGCCGAGGCCGACTCGGGTGATGTCGTGGCGGACACCCCTGTCACGTCGCCCTCAGCCGACGGCGACCACTGGTTCCACCGTCCCGCCACACCGTCGCGGCGCATGTCCAGATACCGGAACAGCAACGAACAGAACACCGCGATCATCAGCAGCGACCACCCCCAGGTGACTTTGTTGTACTCGAGTTGCCGCCCGAATCCGTCCCATCGGGTCGATAGGAAGCTGTCGAGCGTGAAGCAGCCGTACACACCGAGCCAGGCGGGCCAGTTACGCATCGCGGAACCGGGGATCAGCACCGTCATCAGCAGCGGGAACAGCAGCATCGAGTAGTAACCCTGGCCGAGTGACCCGACCAGAAACGTCGTGCACAGCAACACTCCCGACGACGTGGCCATCCACAGCAGTTCATTGGTGTGCCGGTAGTAGCGATAGAGGAACCACAACGAGAAGATCGCCATCAGCGTGAACGCGATGCGCAGGACGACGATCAGCCAGTCGGCCACTCCGAAGTAGGCGCCGTTGCCGGTAATGGAGCTGTTGTAGTAGTCGCGGGTCGAAGTCAGGTACGGAACCGTGTGCGACAGGAAGGACTTGGGGTCGGCCGACACCGGCCACGCCAGAATCGTGAGCAGCACGGGAATGCCGATGGCGCCCACGAATATCCGCCACTGACGCGTCAGCAGAGGAAGCAGTAACAGCGGCGCGAGGACCGGTTTGACGGCCAGCGTCAGGCCGATGGGCACGCCGGCCCACCAGTCGTGGTTGCGCAGCATCAAGATCATGAACGCGAGCATGCCGAGCAGGACGAAGGCGTTGAAGTTGGTGAAGATCAGCGTGTGCGCGACGGTCTCGGTGCTGAAGAAGAAGAACAGCACCGTCGGCATCACCCAGGTGTTCACGCTGTACCCGAACAGCCGCGTGATCAGGTAAGCGCACGCGATCAGCGCGATCACGCTGACAGCGATGAACAACCAGCGGGAACGCTCGGGGTCGATGACCGCGATCGGCGACATGAGCAGCGTGCCCGACGGCGGGTACAGATAGTGCGGGTCGACGGTGTCAAGATTCTCCGCGTACACCGGCCGATGGTTGAGGAAGGCCAACGCGGCGTTGTAGACCGGTTTGAAATCGTCGGTTCGGTCACCGTTGACGCCGAGAATCACCGAGCGCTGGAGAATCATCAGCACGCTCAGTGGCCAGAGCACCAGCGGGATGATGCGTTGCGCGGGCATCTGCGGGTAGAGATACCTGTCGAGAATTGCCACCCGCGAACCGTACTACGGACGCCACCCGGAATTCGATCAGCCCCGCGCGGGCACACCGCCGCGCCCACCGGGGTGGATCTCGTCGAAGGCAGTCAGCTGGGGCACCCACGGTCGGCGGGACCGGTGAGCGGGTACTTCTCGACATACTCGGCGACGAGGTCGGCGACGCAGCTGCTGCGCGACACCGCCGAATACCCCAACCCGGCCCAGCTGACGGTCACCGGCTGGGCCTGGGCTCGGGCGAAGACAGGGTCGAGTGCCGCGGCGCCGGTGCCGCCGTTGATCGGGTCTCCGGGGTTGTCGAGGATCAGCGGCACCACCGGGAAGCTGTTGGGCGGGTTGACCGCCTCGGCCGGTGCCCAGCCGTTGCACCGCATCAGCGACAGCGCGGTGTCGGTGCCGGTCAGCGGATTCTGTTTGGTCCAGGTCGTGATGAGGCCGTTGATCTCGTTCTGGCTGACGGGGCCGCTGACGTCGTTGCATTCGGCGACGATCTGTCCATCGGTCAGACGCAGTGCCTCCGACCGCGTGGCCAGATCACGAAGTGCGCCGACGTCACCACGGTTGGCTGCGGAGATGGCGGTGGCGACGCCGCCGATCCCGTCGGCGGTGCCGGGTGCCAGCGCGATCCCGGTGGTGATCGCGGCGAGCGCCTGGGTGTCGGACAGCCCGCCGAGGTCGCCGGTGCGTCCCTTCGCCAGGACCGAGGCGATGGTGTCCGCGCCGTCGGACCCGAGCGCGCAGGCCGACCCGAGCGCTGCGCACCGTTGCGCGAACGTGGTGAGGGCGGCCTGGACACCGGTGGCCTGCGCGGCGCCGGTGTCGCGGGCGTTGGCGCCGAACGGAACGGGGGTGTCGAGGATCATCCGGCCGGTACGGCCGCCGTACAGGGAGGTGTAGGCGATCACCACATCGGACCCCTCGCCGAGCCCGATGAGACCGAGCTGGGGGACATCCCAGGCCTTGCGCAGGGTCTCCAGGTCGGAGGCGGCGCCGGCGACGCCGAAGGCCAGTTGGTCGGGGGACAGGGTCTCGGTACAGCCGTCGGACGCCGACGAGGCGGCGGTGGCCAGCGCGGCGATGCGCCGGTCGGTGGTGGCGCCCGGGGTGAGACCGTTGTCGGCCATGGTGTCGCGTTCGGTGCGGGTCAGGCAGTCCAACGCGGTGCTGCGGGGAATCCCGCGGCGATCGATCGCGACGATCGGATGCTTGTCGACGAGCGAACGTCCCGGACCGGATGCGAGCAGCATCAACGCCCGCGACGACGGCATGTCGACGCCGGACGTCAGGACGAGCGGTGCGGCGTCGGCGGGGGTGGCGTCGGTGGTGATGCGAGTGGCGGCGACGGTGAGTCCCGAATTGGACTGGTCGGGGTCGATGGGCGAGGTGTACTTCGCGCAGTCGACCGTCACACCCGACTGCACGGTCACCGCGTAGGCGTCGGCGATCGCGGGTCCGCACCCCGACCACGAGAGTTCCTTCGCCGGCTTCTGCAGGGTGGGGACGGGCGGAGGTGCACTCGAGGTGGCCGGCGCGGCGCCACCTTCTCCGCCACCCGGAACGAGATCCGGTCCCGGGTTGGGGCCGACGGCGCAACCGGCGACGCCGAGAACGACGACCGTCGCCGCCATCAGCTGCCGGCGCGCTCGACGCCACATCGCGCGCCGGCCCATCTCGGCTCGCCGGGGTGACGAGGCCGGTCGTGAATGTGCGTCGCCACCTGAACCCATGACGGCGAGCCTAGTCATCTCCGCACACCTGCTTGGTCACCGATCAGTTCGCGCGCGTCCAGCGGGTGTAGAGGAAGCCGTCGTCGTCGCCGAGGATGTGGTGTGGACGCATCGTCGGCGGCGTGTCGACGGGCGCGGGTCCGTGCGCGATGCGTGCGGCGTCGCCGGCGGCGAGGGTCGGGCTGATGGTGAGGCACAGTTCGTCGAGGAGGTCGTCGGCGATGATCGACCCGAGCAGGCCCGGACCGCCTTCGCAGAGGACCCGGAGCAGGCCCCGCTCGGCGAGATGGTCGAGGACGCGGCCGAACTCGACCTTCTCGGTTCCGCAGTCGACGATGGTCGCGCCGGCGTCCATCAAGGCCCGGCGGCGGTCGGCCGGTGAGTCCGCACAGGTCAGGACGGTGGTCGCCGGGTGGGACAGCGGTGGGTAGTCGGGCTGGATCGACAGCGAGTTGCTGATCAGCACCAATTCCGGTGCCGGCGATTGGCCGAGGTCGCTGCGTGCCGCCGCGAAGGCCTCGTCGGCTTCGGGCTGGTGATAGCTCTCGGCGGTCGCGGTGCCGGCCCCGACCACCACGACATCCGCCAGGCCGCGCAGGGTCCGGAAGATCGCGCGGTCGGTGTCGGACCCCAACCCTCCGGACTTGCCGTCGACCGACGACGCCCCGTCGACCGAGGCGACCATGTTCGCGCGGACCACCGGGCGGGTGAGGTCGTCGGGGTAGGGATAGTAATTGCTCAGAACGCGCAATCGGGCGGCGTCGTCGAGCTCATCGGATGTGACCTGGGTCGCTTTATGCTGATAGAGCATTATTCCTCGTGGTCGGCACTGACTAGGCTTGCGGTCCATGGTGGCACGTCTGTCCGACCGGAACCCGGTGGTCCCTCCCGAGCAGTTGATCGAGGAGATGGTCCCGCCGTCCACATTCGACGACGTGAGCTTTGACAGCTACATCCCCGATCCCAACGAGCCGTCCCAGGCGCAGGCGGTCGCCAAGGCCCGCGCCTTCGTCGAGCGGGCACGTTCGGCACGGGGCGGCAAGAAGGGATTGTTCTCCCGGAAGAAGGACCCGCAGGGAATCGGCCTGTACCTCGACGGCGGGTTCGGCGTCGGCAAGACCCACCTGCTCGCGTCGATCTACCACGCGATGCCCGCACCGAAATCGTTCGCCACCTTCGTCGAACTGACCCACCTCGTCGGCGCGTTGGGCTTCATGAACGCCGTTGAACGCCTCTCCGAGCAGAGCGTGCTCTGCATCGACGAGTTCGAACTCGACGATCCGGGCGACACCATGATCGTGTCGCGGCTACTCACCGAGCTCACCGCCAAGGGCGTGTCCATCGCCGCCACCTCGAACACCCTGCCCGGACAGCTCGGCGAGGGTCGGTTCGCCGCGCAGGACTTCCTCCGCGAGATCAAGAAGCTCTCCGCCATCTTCGAGACCATCCGCGTCGACGGTCCCGACTACCGGCACCGCGACCTGCCGCCGGCCCCGGAGCCCAAGACCGACGCCGAGCTGACCGAGCTCGCCACGTCGACGCCCAATGCGACGCTCGACGACTTCGATGAGCTCTGCGCCCATTTGGCCAAGCTGCACCCGTCGAAGTACAAGGATCTCGTCGAGGGCGTCTCGCTGGTCTGCATCTCCGACGTGCATCCGGCGTCGGATCAGTCGGTGGCACTGCGGATCGTCGTTCTCGCCGACCGCCTCTACGACGCCAACATCCCGGTCACCGTGTCCGGCAGCAAACTCGACGAGATCTTCACCGAGGAGATGCTGCACGGCGGTTACCGCAAGAAGTACCTGCGCGCGACGTCGCGACTGCTGGCATTGTCGAGGTTCGCCGAATCGTCTGTCTGAGGCGACGGTTCGCCTGCATCCGGGCCGGCACCGCTACCGTGGGTCCCGCCGGAACCGATCTGACGAGGGGCGCGTGCAGTGAAAGAATACGAACTGTCCGAAGCGGATTCGGCGGCGTTATCCGATGCGATCTTCGCGCCGTGGGGTGTGAACCGGATGGACATCCGCCAGTACGGATCTGTGGAGAAGGCCCTGGCGAAGCTCGGTCCCGTACCAGAGTGGGATCGGGCGGTGTTCGTCGTGAATGTGCGCGGGGGCTCATCGGTCGGCATGCATGCGCGCATCCGAACCGGCGTAGGCCGTAGCGGTTGGCATGGACCGCGCCACTCCGAACCGCCGGTGACCCTGGAGATCGCCGAGGCGATCGGTGCCTCGATCATGACTACCGACCGGATGACGGTGATCATCGCGGCCGACCGTGCGACGGGCGGAATTCATGCGTACACGTCGACCGGTCCGGAAGCCTCGTTCTGGAACGAGGCGACCCTGTCGGTGGATCGCGCCGAGATCGGGAAGCTCTTCGGTGAGCGTGTCGATGGGGCTGCGGCCGAAGGCGATTCGATCCCGGAGGCGGACAGGTCCGACTGGCGTGCGGTGCTGCCGGAGGATCGGCAGCTAACGGGCACCCTGGTCCGGATCGAGGGTGTCGCGCGCGACGAGCGGGGAGCGGTGGTCGTCTTGCCGTCAGGTACCACAACCGGCGATGAGCAGCGATACTTCGCCGCCGACGATGCTCCGCGGGTGACCGGCGACCTCGCCATCGTCGCCGAGGGTGACGATTCCGCGACTCGGGTCCGCGTCCGGACCGATCTCCTGCGGGTCAGACGACCGCGTCCGCCTGTGCGCGCCGGCGTGTTCACACAGAACCTCGCAGGCCGCTGGCGGTTGGTGCGGGTGCAGGAGACCGAGGTCGACTTCGACGAGACCGCCGACGACGAGGCCTGGTTGGATGGTCGGCCGGACCCGTCGGCGACGACGCGGAACGCATTGGGACCGGTCGAGGTCGGCCTACGGATCGAACTGACCATTCGTCCCGACGGATCGTTCTACGAGCTCACCGACGGTCGCATCGAATCGTCGATCCGGTTCTACGACGACGGTAATGACCACTCCCTGGGGAGCATGTTCGCCCGGGCACCTGGTCAGCCGTGAACGACGTGACTTCATGCGATCGGCGTGGGACGACCAGGCGTGGGGAGCGGTCGGGCGGCAGTCGTACCCCGACATCGTCGAAGAACTCATCCTCGGTCCCGACGGCACGTTGACCCGAGTGCAGAACGTCGTCGATGACGGGATGTACCGAATCCGGATCACCCTGGAGTACACACGTGTCGGTGAGTGGGACTCCGGGCAGGCTCCGGAGTAGCCCGCCGCAGGTTAGGCACAGATTTCCGATTGTGTTCCATGTGTCATTGACCACACCCCTGCGACCTGACTAGCATTGGCCACCAGGTTGTGCATGACACCCGGGGATGGAGCCGAAGACGTTGGATGTCAGTGACTTTGGTTCCTCGGGACGTGATCTGGCAGCAGCCGACGACTTCTACGACCGACCCACGGTGATCGAGCTGGTGGGCGCGGTACGTGAGTTCCTGGCCGGTGCGGTGATGGCCGAGACCGCAGGGTCCACCCGATTCCACGCACGAGTGGCGGCCAACGTCCTGGCCATCGTGGAGCGCCAGCTCGCCGCCGATCCCGCAGCCGTCGACGACTTCCATGCCGCGCTCGCCGGACTGGGTGACACCGATGCCGTCGAACTCGTCGACGGCATCCGCGACGGCACGTTGGCCGGCGACGACCGTGTCCACGCACTTCTGACCGCCTCGGTGGAAGCCAAACTCCGCGTGGACAATCCCACGCTGATCGAAAAAAAGTGAACGGGGACAACAGATGACCTTCGAGGTGCCCGAGCACGTCCGGCCGCTGCGTGATCGCGTGTACGAGTTCCTTGTCGAACTGGTCGAACCGGCCGAACCCGAACTCGATGCGGGCGGTCCGGATGCCGACAAGATCATGGCGGAGCTGCGCGCCGAGGCCAAACGCCGCGACCTCTGGGCACTGGGTCATCCCACCGAGATCGGTGGTGGGGGACTGCCGTTCCTGGATTACGTCTACGTCAACGAGGTGCAGGGTCGCAGCGAATACGGGCAACTCGCCCTGGGCACCTGGACGCTGCAGGACTCGATCATGCTGCATCGTCACGCATCCCCGCGCTGGCGCGACATGTACCTGGAAACGCTTGTGCGGGGCGAGATCTCGCCGAGTTTCGGGATGACAGAGCCGGACGTGGCCGGATCGGATCCGACTGGTCTGCAGACCACGGCTGTCCTCGACGGTGACGAGTGGGTCATCACCGGTCGCAAGTGGTTCACCACCGGCGCCGCACAGGCTGCGTACACGACGGTGATGTGCCGGACGGAAACCGACGCCCCACCGCACCGTGCATTCTCGATGATCATCGTGCCCACCGACAATCCCGGCTATCGGATCGTTCGGGACACGCCGGTTCTGGGCTTCGGTGGGCACCACTTCGAGGTGGCCTACGACGATGTGCGAGTGCCCGCGGAAAACATTCTCGGACAACGGGGTAACGGATTCGTCATTGCTCAGGAGCGACTCGGACCGGGGCGCATCTTCCACGCCATGCGATGGCTCGGGCAGGCGCAACGGGCGTTCGATCTCATGTGCAACCGGCTGATCGGACGCACCGCATTCGGTGAGCCACTCGCCGACAAGCAGTTGATGCAGCAACACGTTTTCGAGTCCTACAACGAGATTCAGGCCGCGCGTCTGCTGACCCTCAAGGCGGCCGAACGCATCGACGCGGGCGATCAGGCGCGAGTGGAGATCGGCGCCATCAAGGTCTACGGAGCGCGGATGCTGCACAACGTGATCGACCGCGCCGTACAGGTGCACGGTGCTGCCGGGCTCACCGATGACACCCCGCTCGGCAAGATGTACCGCAACGCCCGATCGGCGCGGATCTACGACGGCCCCGACGAGGTGCACATCTCGACTGTCGGGCGGCGCATCCTGAAGGAATACCGCAACGGCGGCAACTGGGAATTCGGTGTGCGCTGAGGAGGGTTCGACGCGGAGTGCAAACCTCAGACCCGCGCACCGAGCAGACTCAGTAGTTCCCACTCGTTCTCACTGACCCGGCGCCCGATGGCGGCCAACTCCACTGACCGGGTGGCGCCGGTCAGGTGCCGCTGCGCCTGATGCACGCAGATCAGTCCCCACCGCAGGGTGCCGTACACCTGCCACCAGAACACGGCGTCGCGGTCGACGGTCGTTCCGCTCTCGGATTCGTATGCGCCGACGAACTCGTCGAGATCGCATAGCCCCCCGACCACACCTGCGCCACCGAATCGCCACGCCTTCACGCACATCCAGCCCAGATCTTCCAGCGGATCGCCGACGTGCGCCAGCTCCCAGTCGAGGACGGCGGCCAGGCCGTCATCGTCAACCAGGATGTTGCCGACCCGAAAATCGCCGTGCACCAGCGCACGTCCGGACTGCGCCGGCCGGTGATCTTTGAGCCACGCCAGGGCGTATTCGAAGGTGGGCATCGGGCGGTCGATGGCATCGAGTTCACGGTGCCAGGACTCGAGGGGGTCGTCGTCCGGCAGCCCCGGAATCGTGTCGGGATCGATGCTGTGCAGACGGGCCAGACCAAGCCCCAATTGCGCACCCAGCGCGTCTCGTGCGGCCGCGAAACGCTCATCGCGCAGGATCTTTCGTGGGATCGATTCACCGTCGACGCGATCCATCACGACGAAATCGCCACCGATGTCCGGGTGGTTCTCACCCGCGGCGACCACTGCGGGCGACGACACCCCGGCCTGCGAAGCGGCGCGCATCAGCGTCGCTTCGCGGGTGAGTGACGAATCCTCGAGCGCACCAGGAAGATCGAGACGGAGGATGAGGTTCAAAGGCACGTCGTCGATGGTGGCGCCGAAGGCCCACGTCTGCCGTGACGCGCCGGCCGGCAGGCGCGTCAGGTCGGTGACGGTGACGTTCCCGGTATGGTGCACCTCTCCCAGAACTGCGACGAGTCCTGACGAAATACGTTCGGCCAGTTCGGATTGACGGGAGTCTGACGGCGGCATGGCTGAAGTCTACGGGCCCATCGTCGAATATCGGACCGATTGGGACGCCCCGGCCACCCGGCACCCGGAAACCGGGGTGGATGTGCGGGTTTACCCGGTGTCGGTCCCGACCCGGCATTCGTAGTCTCGATGTCACCGCGAACTCGTCACGGCGAGTTCCCCTGACCCGGAGGGACACTCATGGCCGCTACGAGATTCGTCAGGGGGCGGTATGTGGTGATCGTGTTGACCTGTGTGGCGGTCGCCGTGATGGCGCCTGCGCCGTACATCGGGTCGCGGATGCACGAGGTGGCGGCGAACGACACCGGGCTGGCGGCGCACTACGCGACGCAACCTCATTGGGTGGTCACGGTTCTCTACGTCCACATGTTCAGCGCCGGTATCGCACTGGGCATCGGGCCGCTGCAGTTCTCGAGGTATGTGCGGTCGAGGTGGGCGTGGCTGCATCGCGTGGTCGGGCGGGTGTACGTTCTTGCGGTCATTCCCGCCGGAGTGTCCGGACTTGTTGTGTCCGCGTTCAGCGCGGCAGGTCTTGCCGGGCTCTTCGGATTCGGATCGCTGGCGCTCCTGTGGCTGACGTTCACCGCACGTGGCACGCTGTGGGCCCGCCGCGGGGACATCGCACGCCACCGGGCGTGAATGATCCGGGGGTTTGCGATGACCTATGCCGCGGTCACCCTGCGGCTCTGGCAGAGTCTGCTGATGGCCGTGATCGAGGCGGCCGGGGGCGCCGGCGACGTCTTCGCCAGCGCGTACGCACCGGTGCCGTTCCTGTGCTGGATTCCGAATCTCGTTGTCGCCGAGTACCTGATCGCGCGGCGTGGACTCCCCGGATTGCGGTACGTGGTCCCGCCGATGGCGACGCCCACCGCGCCGGTGGTGTCTCAGACGAGTGGCAACGCCATCACGTAGTCATGTTCGATGCTGCCACCCAGGTCGAAGGTCTTCACACCGGCCCGAGCGAACCCGAACTTGCCGTAGAAACGTTGGGCCCGAACGTTTTCCTGATTGACGCCGAGCCAGACCACCACGCTGCCGCGGCGTCGGGCCCGATCGACTGCCGCACGCATCAGCAGGTGCGATGGGGGATCGGCGCGAAGGCGACCGTGGTGGTCGGGGAGCACGTACATCTTCGAGATCTCCGAGCAGGGCCGTGCCGTGACGGCGGCCGCGACGTCGGGATCCGACGGATCCCGGTGATGAACGAGCGCGTAGCCGAGGAGGTCGCCGCCGTCGGTGCGCGCGAGGAAAACGTCGGATTCCGGGGACCGTACGAAGTCGGCGAAGTTGTCGGGGGACAGATGTGCCCGGATGAAACCTGCGATGTCGTCGGGTTGCGCGTGGGGCGGACATGCCAGCGGGAAGGTGGCCGCGGCGACCTCGGCAATGGCGACGGCCGACGCGGGGTCCGTAGCCCGCTCGACCGTGATGGTGGGTGCCGTCATGATGTGGGCCTCACTTCGCACAGATAACCCCTCGCATGACGTGCCACGCGAGGGGGAGTGGGGATGGGCGTGCTACTTCTTGCCGCAGGTGCAGTTCTCTCCGCACGTGCAGTTGGGTCCGCAGGTGCAGTCGGGGTTGTCGCAGGCCGGGGCATTCACATTGTTGATCATGCATACAACGTTACGACACCAGTGATCGACAGGGACACCGTCGTTGGTCCCGAATTCATTGGTCCCGAATTGCCGCGATCGATGCCGATCACCACTACTCGTCGGCGTCGCGGTGGGCCCGGGCCGCGCGTGCGTCACGGGCAACGGCATCGCCGACGACCTGCCCGCCGGAGGTGAGCAGCGCACGTCGCCAGGGAAGGACTCCCTCGATCTCGATCTGGATGGACATCGACAAGATGGTCCGGATCAGCACGATCATCCCGAGGATCGCAGCATCGGTGAGGGACGGTTTGGAAGTGATGGTCCGAATGAGGTCGGCGGCGACCAGGATCTCCAGGCCGAGCAGGATCGCACCGCCCAAGGTCGTCCGCAGCACGGAGAATGCGGCAGCGCCGCCTTCATGCCGCAGCAGCGAGCGGGCACTGAGCACCGCGGCCGTGGCAAATCCGAGAATCATCGCCGCGGCACCGATGGCCTCGAAGGTCACCGCGATGTCGGAGAACGTCTCCTCGATCTTCATGCGGTGACCTTACCGACGTCGTGCTCGGGACGCGGTGTACCGGTCGGTGCGGGAGGGGTTCGGCGGAGCAGGACTTCGGCGGAGGAGGAGATGGACGTGCGGAAAGCGGTTGTCGAGGTCGGGGCGGCTGACAAGACGCCACGACTCGGTGAAGCCGGCGGTAGCGGCGCTGTCGGTCAACGCATCCGGATGCCAGCGCCACGCAGGCGCGACGGCATGGTCGAACTCGTGCACTCCGGCTTCGTCACTGCTCTGCATTGCGACGAGGAGGATGGCACCAGCGGGCAACCGGCGATGCCAGTCGTCCAGTACCGCGTGAACATCGCCCGGCGGGAGATGAATCAGGCTGAAGCGGGAGATGATTCCGGCGGTGGCGTGGAGATCGACGTCGCCCAACCACGCGTCGCCGAGATCGAACCGAAGGTGTGGATATGCCCGGCGTGCATGCGCCAGCATCTGCTCACTAGGATCCACGCCGCGGACGTCGACGCCGTGATCGTTCAGATCGCTTGCGACATGCCCTGTCCCACAACCCACATCGACGACGTGCGCGCCCGACTCGGGCAGCTCGTCGATGAACATGCTGATCGCGTGCCGTTCCAACGGCGACGCGTATGCCGTCGGAAACCGTGTCGCGTACACGTCGGCGAGCGCGTCGTAACCGGGTTGGATGCGGTCACCGGGGCAGGTCCCGGAGGATGTCATGGCTCGTCCCGGTGTCGTCAGTCCTTCACCAGTCCGCCGTCGACCACCAGGTTCTGCCCGGTGACCGCGCGCGACCACGGCGAGAGGAAGAACAGGACGGCGTCGGCGAATTCGGCCGGCGTGGTCACCGACCGCAGCGGAGTCGCGGCCGCGATGGCGTCGAACACCTCGGGCGGCGTGGCGGAACTGGCGTCGGTGGTGCGCAGCAGCCCGCCCGAGACCATGTTCACCGTGATGCCATCCGGGCCGAGATCGGCCGACAGGGTGCGTGTGAGCGCCAGTAACGCGGCTTTGGCTGCGGTGTAATCGTGGTAGGGGACAACGGGATTCTGGACCAGGTTGGTGCCGATGTTGATGATGCGGCCACCGCCGGCTGCCCGCATCCCGGGGAGTGCGGCCTGCACCGTGTGGAGAGCGCCACCGACGACACCACGGAATTGGACGTCGAGCTCGTCGACGCTCAGATCGTCGGCGTGGGATCGGGCGTCGCCGTTGAACGAGTAGTCGGGCAGCGCATTGTTGACGACCGCGGTGATCGGATCGCCGAAATGGGTTGCCGCGCTCTCGATCAGCGATGCTACGGCCGCCCGGTCAGTGACGTCGGCGGGCAGTGCGATGGCATTGGTGCCGATCGTTGCCGCGAGTGCGGCCGCGGCATCGGCGCTGCGACGGTAGTTGATGACGACGCGGGCTCCCTGAGCGGCGACCGCCCGCACGATGTGGGCACCGAGCCCGCGGGCTCCACCGGTGACGAGTACGACGTGTTGGGAAAACGGCAACGCCACAGGCATTCTCAGACCATCCCTTCGCCAGTGCTAACTGGAGCAGGTTCGACGGGTGTGTTCTCAGCCGGCCGGACGCCGGCACCCCGTGTCGTAGGTCATCGAATCGTATTGCCGCGACGGATGCAACCTTCTCGTGTCACGTTCTGCGTGCGACCTTCTGCAGCGGTCGACAGAGACCGCCGGGCCGACGCAGTGCGGTGCGGCGAGGAGGTCGGCGGGTGATCAGACCCCGACGAGGCGACGGGATTCGATCCGTGCAACAGCGGCACGGAGTTCCTCGTCGCGGGCGCGGATGTCATCGACGCGGCGGGTGATGGGAAGCAGGTCGGTGATCACCTCGGCTCCACTGACGGCAACATCGTGGGTGGTCACCCATTCAAGGGTGTACTGCAAGGCGGCGCGGTCCATGGTCATCACTGATCTCGGGTAGCGGGTGGGCTGGGATCTTCTCGGGTCGGTCGCGCTCGGATGGGGCACGTCTGACCCAGCAAGAAACCCACTGCGATGAGTGGGTTTCTCTCGTGCGCGATACAAGGATTGAACTTGTGACCTCTTCCGTGTCAGGGAAGCGCTCTCCCACTGAGCTAATCGCGCGGGATATGAAATTTTGACCGAGCGGATGACGGGATTCGAACCCGCGACCCTCACCTTGGCAAGGTGATGCGCTACCAGCTGCGCTACATCCGCATGACGGCACGCGCGGAAACCGCTACGACGTGCTGCGCAACCATATTCGATGCCGTGGTGATAATCCAAATGCGCAGGCAACGGCGTCGCGGTGGGGCCCTCGGAATGAAAAAACCCGCCGGTTCGGCGGGTTCTCGTGGTGCGCGATACAAGGATTGAACTTGTGACCTCTTCCGTGTCAGGGAAGCGCTCTCCCACTGAGCTAATCGCGCGGGCTATGAAATTGGCGTGGAAATTGACTCCCTTGGAGGTGGCGACGGGAATCGAACCCGTGTGCACGGCTTTGCAGGCCGTTGCCTCACCACTCGGCCACACCACCAGAGGCGAGCTTGCTCGCACCGAGCGGATGACGGGATTCGAACCCGCGACCCTCACCTTGGCAAGGTGATGCGCTACCAGCTGCGCTACATCCGCATGCCCCGCGAGCGATCTTGTGGACCATTGTGCTCGCGATGCGGGACAGAACATTATCCGAACGTTACGGCGATGCCAAATCGCCTGGTCAGCGTCGCGTCCAGGGGAGTTGTGGCACAGGGTCGGCGCCGTTGCGGGTGTGCATGATGGGGTTCCAGGGGTTTCTGGATACGGACGTCGCGGACAACGCAGCTGCTGTCGGCGGCCCACGCGTCGCTGGTCGTCGTCGGTGTCAGGCGATTTGGGTAAACCGGCAACGGGCGTGTACTGTTCCTGCTCGTGCACCGACGCCCCAGAGCGTCGGAACACGGTCCCGTGGCTCAGTGGAAGAGCGTCCCGTTCACACCGGGGAGGTCGCTGGTTCGATCCCAGCCGGGACCACCAGGTTAGAGCGATATTTCGTTGTCTTGCACAACATTTGCACAACATCGACCCGGAAGCCGTCGTGGTGAAGGGAGTCGTCGACTCGTGGGCCACAAGCACGACATCGTGTTCACTGGCCTCATCCACCCGCAAGCAGGGAACTGGCGGCTAGATCACCCGATCAAGTTGGCTAGTGGTAGTCGACAGGTCGAGGTGTACTTCAATCGGTCCGCGTTTAACGTCCGGGTCACCTTCGAGGATGACTACCAAATCGGCAGTGGCAATGAGAACGACTCTGTTTGGCTCAATCCCATCTGGTACGAAGTCGAGGCGTCGGTTCGCGGCGTACTCTCTCTGGGATTTGTCCTTGCTGCATCTCTAGAGATCGAGATGACTACGGGCAGAGCCGACGTAGAGGGGTTCGTGGGTAGCAACACAACGATGCCAGCCTTCGCCCGAGTCGAGGGCGATCGTGTGGAAGCTGAACTGCTCGGGAGGTACCTCGCAGCTGTGGGCCAGAACGCGAACGTGAGGCACGCGCTTGCCGACATGCGGATGGCTCTCCGGCTTTCGATTGACACCGCCTTCTATTGCTACCGCGCAATCGAATGTCTGCGCCATGAGTTCGTACACCTCGAAGACGGCGATAAGACCGCGCCATCGTGGAGCAGGATGCACGCTGCTCTAGGCACGTCAAAAGCTGAGATGGACCCGCTCACGGCGCTGGCTACCGCGCGTCGCCACGGGGAGAGTCTTGCGCTCTCGCATGACGATCGAATCACTTGGCTCCGATGGGCGCGGGAGGTGGTGGCCAAGTACATCGAGGACTACTTGCCGAACGTCCGCGCTGTTGAATCTGGCCAGAGCTGACACAACACTGCCGCCCCGTTTCGATTGGCCTCGAAGTAGGGGCGGCGGTGTTGGTTTCGGGTGAGCGGGCGGTGAACCGATCAGACCGAGGCGCGCACGCCGCACGCCAAGCACGTTTCGCGGCGCGATGAGATCGGTCGGCGAACCGGCCGTCATGGCGACCACCGATCGGCCCCCGACGATCGCTACGCCGGCATCAACGCCTGTCGTTGTCCGAACAGGTCACCGAGAGGGCAAGGCGGACGATCACGGTGACCACCTCGTGCCGGGTTGATCGCCGGATCTCAGCGGTGTCGACGCCTTCCGGCGGCTTCTCGTACTCATCGGGTCGAGCCCGCGTGCGAGTTATGGTGAGTGCCGCCACGCGCCGACGTGCCGTGCGGGCACTGTTCCTGCCGGGTGACATGCCTTAATCTGCCGGATATGTCGGCCGTCAGCGCAGCATTGGTCGCGGCCTTCCGGCCGTCGGGTGCTCCGTTCGCAGTGTCCGGGGCCGTGCGCGCCCTCGTTGCGGGTGGAACGCTGCTGCTCCTCGGTTGGGCCATCGGCGACTGGGACAAGCTGGGTGTTGCGTATCTCGGTGCGGCGTGTTCGGTCGCGTTCGTGATCGGCGACTCGTATCGGGGTCGGCTGACCGGGCTCCTCGCGCAGGCCTCGGGTGCGGTGATCGGGATCGGCATCGGTGGATGGTTCGTCGATGGCCCTACGGCAATGATCGGGCTGGCCGCGTTGGCCGGAGCGGTGTCGGGCCTCGTCGGAGCGGTAGGCCCCGCCGGGCCCGCGTTCGGCATGATGCTCAGCATCGGTGTCGCCTTCGGACAGTTCGGCGGGTCCCATCTGGCTCCCGGCGTCCAAGCCCTCTGGTACCTGATCGGCGTGCTGGTTGTCGGGTTGGTGCACGTCGCGGATTGGCCCTTTCGTCGGGGTGCGGTCCAACGCCGTGCCGCAGCCGGTGTCCGCGACGCGGCAGCCGAGGTGTGCCTGGCGATCGGTCAGGGGGACGCCCGTGCCGCCCGCACCCGCATGGCAGCAGCATCGGCGCAGTCACGAAACGCCGGATGGGATCCGGCAACGGAGGGCATCGCCTACGCAACGGCCGCACTGTACGCGGAGCGGCGACGCGTCCCGGTCGAGGTCGCGGACGCCCTCCACACGGCAGCCGAGCAACTGCGTGCCGGGCAGCCCCAGGAGGTGGTCACCGATTGGCCTCCGACGACACCGGGATTGCGGGCAATGACCCAAGCCCTGACCGTGGATCGCCAAGAACCGTCGCCAGCCAAGGATCGCCGTCGGATCACGTTGGGGCCGTTGGTGACCCGGGAATCGATGACCAACGCGATCCGCATGGCCCTGTGCCTGGGTGTGGCCACGGCGGTGACCCTCGCCGCCCACGATCCGCGCCACTCGTTCTGGCTGCCGCTCACCGTGGCGGTGATCGTGCGCCCGGAGTACGCCTCGATCGTCGTACGAACGGTGAACCGGGTCGTCGGCACCCTCGGCGGGGCACTCGTCGCGGCGGCGGTGCTGACTCTGTGGGACACCGGATTCGCGGTGGCCGCAATTGCCTCGGTAGGCCTGGCCTTCGCCGTATTCACCGCGCCCAAACTGTACGGCCTCAACGTCATCGGCGTCTCGGTGTCTGCGATCCTTGCGTCCTCGATAGGCGGCGCGGACATCGTCGCGCCCGCGATCCGGGTGCTCGACACCGCTGTCGGAGCGCTCATCGCAGTCATCTTCGGTTACCTTCTGTGGCCGGGTGCTCGACGACTCCCACAGCAGGCTCGCATCGACGACGGAATCGACGCGGCTACCGTCTACCTCAATGACGTACTCGGGCCGGGAGCTGTGCGGGACGCGTTCGTCCGCCACCGCGACGACGCCTACCGGCTGGCGCACAGATCGAAGGCGGCATGCCTGGCGGCCTTTGCCGAGCCGCCACCGGTTCCCGCACGGGCTCGGGAAATGCTGCCATTGGCAATCGAATTGGAGGAGATCGTGGACCAGATCACCCAGCTCGCGCTGGCCGCCAACGGCGCCGATTCGCCGCCGCAGGCGAGCGTGGACCGGACCCGCCGGCGCCTCGACAAGCTCCGCGCCGCGGTTGTGGCGACCGCGACCTCATGAGAGTGCCGAGCTCGCGGCCGCCGTCCCGGCATGTCTACTGAGTACATGAGTCCATGAGTCCGTCCACCGGGTCCCATGCAGAGGCCTTGCGGCTCAGCGGCCGACGTCGTTCGGCGCACGGGCAGTTCAGGAAAGCGCGTCACCACGCTCAACACCGACCGGGGTCATGCTCTATCTTGCGGCGGTCGACGACGAGTGTCCCGCCGCATCGCCCGACCGCATCAAGCACGACGAGTCACCGCACTGGCGGCGTTAACCGATCGGGAGGGTGACGGGGTGACTTTGGCGACGGAGGGCGAGACCAACAACGAGATGGCCTCGACATTGCTCGTGAGCGTGAAGGCAGTCGATCCAGAACCTGGCGACCGGCCGTGCCGATCACTCGATGTGGCTCGGCGAGCAATCGTCAAACCTCACCGCTCCAGAGGAGGCGAGGTCAAGCGTTTATTCTTGCGCAGTGAATACACCGAAACGCGGGGCTCCGGCACGGGGAATTGCCGGCCGCCGCCTCACCTACCTGGCTTTCGCTGTGATCGTCGTCGCCTATCTCGCGATCATCAAAGTCAGCGGCACGCTAATCGGCCGCTGGGCTGACGAGGACGACATGCTGACCACCCGAGGGGTGGTCTTCACCATGCTGATCCCGCTCGGGCTTTCCGTCATCTTCACCTACGGTGTCATCGCAGCGCTCGGGTGGTGGCGGCCGGTGATGAGGGACGATCGCCCGGTAAACCGATGGGTCTGGGTCGTGCCCGCGATCCTCCTCGGCGCGATCCTGCTGGGAATCAACTACAGCGCGCTGTCGGAGAAGTGAATCGCCCCGGGTTTGCTGGAGGCTCGGTTAGTTGGTTCCAGCGGATGCCGGGACCGGGTTCTCACGGTAGCTGGTGACCGTGTAGGTCGAC